>NZ_RJUA01000009.1 GCF_024343575.1 Lacihabitans sp. LS3-19
AACCAGACCAATGTTTCATTTGACAGACCAAAGAATAGAGGGCCATATTTGCCTTTGTTACATAGCCTTCGCCATTCAAAACTTCGTGCTACAAAAAATAAATCGTGACAAAAATGTGATTACAGAAAAATTGCTAAGAGAAGCATTAGACAAAATGCAAGTAAGTCTGATAGATAACAATGGGAAAAAATCTTACTTGAGATCGATGCCATCAGAAAACGAAAAACTCATCCTAAATAAAATGGGTCTAAAACCAATCTTACCAATCCAAACACAAGAAAAGTTTAAAATCTAAAAATCCACCAAAATAATGGTTTGTAGAGAGCCGATTGGACAATACTGTGCCTTATTATCAATTACTTAACTCAAAATGGTGTCAAACTCAAGAAAAAAAGTAGAAATTGAGGCAGTATATACAAATCTTAAAAAAAATAATGGTTTGTAGAGAGCCGATTGGACAATACTGTGCCTTATTATCAATTACTTAACTCAAAATGGTGTCAAACTCAAGAAAAAAAGTAGAAATTGAGGCAGTATATACAAATCTTAAAAAAGAAAAAAAAACTTTAAAACCGCGGGATTTTATTGGCAAATTCCCTTTTAAAGGTGATAGCCTAAAATTTCAAGAAGATTTGAGATAATGAATCAAAGGGCTATAATTTTAGATAACAATATCAGCAATGTTATGTCTTCTTGTAATTCAGTCTTGAGATAGATAAAATTGATTAAAACTGGACAAATTAATCTCTAGAATTTGATTTTCTAGCATTTAATCCTCCAAGCTTAATAGAAATAATAGTTAAAACCTTAAGATTATCAAATCACTTATGAATCTCACCTCCCCCCAGCCGCACAATGCTCCTTCAAATACTTGGTGTAGAGCGTAGAAAGATGTAAAGTCGTACCTTCACCTTCATATATTCCGTGACTTCGGTTGGGGTAGGGCATAAACTGGAACTGCTTGTTGTATTTTATCATTTCGTTTATCAGCAGTTCGGCGTTTTGGTAATGCACATTATCGTCGCCTGTTCCGTGTATGTAGAGCAGATTTCCTCTGAAATTTTTGACAAAATGTAAGGGAGAACCATTCACAAAGTCCTCTCTGTTTTCTTGCGGAATTCCCATGTATCTTTCTTGATAGATATTGTCGTAAGTTAATTGGTTGGCCACCGCAGCAATAGAAATTCCCGTTTTGTAAATTTCTGGATATTGGAATAGACAATTTAAAGTAGCCGATCCGCCACCACTCCAACCCCAAATGGCTACGCGGGAAGTGTCGATGAAATCATATTTTTTAAACATCTCCAAAGCTCCCATGGCTTGGTCTCGGATGTTTACGATGCCAATTTTTCGGTATATGGATTTTCTCCATTCTCGACCTTTGGGAGCGGGCGTTCCTCTACCATCCAAAGCTGCATAAATATAGCCGTCTTCGGCCATATCTCCATTGTAAAGCCTGTTTTGGTCAACACCAAACACATCGTTTACCACTGTGCCTGCGGGCTCAGAGTACACATAGAATACAATTGGGTACTTCTTTTTTGGGTCGAAATTATGTGGTTTAGCGATAAAACCATCCATCAAAGTACCATCTACGGTGGTAACTTGAAAAAACTCAACATCTTTTTCTTGAGGTTTTTGCATGGCCAAAATTGATTTTGAGGCATCTGTGGGTTTTCCTGAAGGTAAAGCAATAATTTCGGAAACTCGTGGAGTAAAATAATTGGAGAAATTATGAAAGGCATATTTGGCATTTTCCGAAATTTTGTATCCGTGCGTTCCTGTCAATTCACCTTGGCTTACTTTTTCCGCCTTTGATTGTTGGCTAATGTTGACTCTGTAAAGATATGACTGTGTTGCGTTTCGGGGCGAAGCCATAAAATAGATGAAATCGTTTTTGGTATCCATTGCCATTATTTTTTGAATGTCGTAATCTCCATCGGTCAGCAACACCTCCGATTTTCCATCTTTGGCCACCTTATAGATATGCCTCCATCCGTCTTTTTCACTCACCCAGATAAACGATTGGCCATTTTCTACCCAATCCCAACCTATGATATTTCCATAACTCCAGCTATTTCTAACATCTATCCATGCATCGTCTTTTTCTTGATAAAATGTTCGGGCGGCACCTGTTTTGGCATTGCAATACATGAGTTTACTCTCATTTTGCTTTCTGTTGAGTTGTTGGATTATCACTTCATCAGAATTATTCGCCCATTCCATTCTAGGTATATAATGCTGCTGTGTATCACCTGGCACATTCATCCAAGTCGTTTTTTTTGTAGCGATATTGGCTACACCAACCTTACACACGGATGGACTTTCGCCTACTTTTGGATATTCGACAGGTACATTTTTGGCGTATATTTCATCGGTATTGTTTATCATCAAAAAGTCTTTGATTTTATTGGCATCAATTTGCCAATAAGCGATGCTTTTGCTGTCTGGACTCCATCTAAAGCCATCTCTACAGTCAAATTCCTCTTCGTAAGCCCAATCAAAAGTGCCATTTATTATCTTGCCACTAGTTTGTGTTAATGGGCTTATTTTGTGTGTTTTCAGGTCTTCGATGTAAAGATTTCTCTCGCTTACATAAGCGGCCATTTTGCCGTCTGGAGATATTTTAGCAAACATTAAAGAAGAACTAGGTTTTCCTTTTCCAATTTGGCTTAAAGCTTTGCTTTTTAGGTCTAGTATCCAATAATCGCCTCTGGTTTCTTGTCTCCAAACTCTTTTTGAATTGGTGTAGATAAGAATTTTGTTTTGGTCAGCCGAAAAACTGAAGCTTTTTGGAACCAAAGGCGTATCAGAGCCAGTAGGCGTTAAAGTCTTTTTGTCAATAAAAACAGCTTTTTGGTTTTCTGGTAAAGTATATTTTATTATCTCTCCAGAATCAATTATAAAATAATCATCTCCTTGCCAGACAACATTTTGTGCATTCGTGTTTATCGTAAAAAAGCAAACGAGGACCGTAAATATTTTAAAGAATCTCATATTATTATTGGCGTTTATTTTAGTTTGATTCGAAAAATTAAGCATTTTTTTCAAGACAAGAATCTAAAATTTAATTATTTTGAAAAAATCCCTAACTTGTAGGCAATATTCAACCTTAAGAAATGAAAAAACTATTTATTCTACTTTTAGTAGCAAACCTTGCTTTAGGGCAATCCCCAATTATTTCTTCCGAATTTATCTACGAAAACGCCCCATTCCCTTCTTGTCATGCCTCTACATTGGCAGAAACGAATGATGGAATAGTAGCAGCTTGGTTTGGAGGCACAGCTGAGAGAGACCCTGATGTAGGTATTTGGGTGAGCAGAATGGAAAATGGAAAATGGTCAACACCTGAAGAAGTAGCCAATGGCGTAGAAAGTCCTAAGAAAAGATATCCAACATGGAATCCGGTTTTATTCCAAATGCCTGGTGCTGAATTAATTTTGTTTTATAAAGTTGGTCCAAGTCCCTCTACTTGGTGGGGAATGCTGAAAAGGTCTTTTGACGGAGGAAAGACTTGGTCTGCGGCTGAAAAACTGCCAGATGGGATCTATGGACCAATAAAAAACAAGCCAGTTTTACTTTCGGATGGCACATTATTATGCCCAACCAGTTCGGAAGACAATGGCTGGAGAGTACATTTTGAAACAACCAAAGATGCAGGTAAAACTTGGACAAAAACTGAGGCCATAAATGATGGAAAGGAGTTTTCGGCCATTCAACCGAGTGTTTTGTTTAACAAAGATGGTAGATTACAGATTTTATGCAGAAGTAAAAATAGCTTTATTTTAGAGGCATTTTCTAGTGATAATGGCAAAACTTGGTCTGCCTTAAAGCCCATTTCATTGCCCAATCCAAATTCAGGTACGGATGCTGTTACGCTTAAAGATGGTCGACAATTGTTGGTTTATAACCATGTTGGTAAAGGAGATGAATATTGGGGAGGAAGTCGCTCCCCGCTCAATGTGGCCATCTCAAAAGATGGTAAAATATGGGATTCATTTGCGATATTGGAAAATGAAAAGAAAATGGAATTTTCCTATCCAGCAGTTATTCAAACTTCTGATGGTAAGGTACATATAACCTACACTTGGAAAAGGAAAAAGATTAAGCATGTGGTTTTGGATGTGAATTAGAATCTTTTTTGTAATTAATAGAAATACATTTTCAAAGAATGAATTTTCAAATAAATAGCCCGAATCTTCAAAATTGCTGTATTGATTTAAAAAATTATATATGCCCATTTTAGACATAAGCATAATCGTTTTATATTTATTGGCCATGGTTGGCATCGGCTTTTATTTTTCTAGAAAAAATAAAAGTACGGCTCAATTCACCACTGCATCGAGTAAAATTCCATGCTGGGCGATAGGAATGAGCTTTTATGCAACCTTTTTGAGTGCCATTACTTTTTTGGGCGATCCAGGGAAATCATTCGGTAGCAACTGGAATCCTTTCGTTTTTAGTATTTCAATGCCTTTTGCAGCTTATTTTTCTTCGAAATATTTTGTTAGTTTTTATAGAAATACGGGCGAAATTAGTGCATATACACATTTAGAAAAACGTTTTGGTTCATGGGCCAGGAGTTATGTAATGCTATGTTTTGTCCTTACCCAATTGGCTCGAATGGGAACAATTTTCTATGCCATCGCTATTGCCATCAATGCCCTTACAGGTTTTGATATTCCTTTGATTATCATGTTTTCAGGCGTTTGCGTGATTGTTTATACCGTTTTTGGAGGTATGGAGGCCGTTATTTGGACGGAAGTGGTGCAGGCAGTTTTAAAAACCATGGGGGCTTTGTTGATTTTAGGAATAATTTTATATTCTATAGATGCCAAAGTGATTATCGAGGAAGGATTTGCAAAAGATAAATTCAGTTTGGGTACTTTCAAGTTTGATCTTTTTCAGAGTTCGTTTTGGGTGGTTTTTATTTATGGGTTTTTTATAAATTTGGTCAATTTTGGTGTAGATCAAAATTATATTCAAAGATATCATACGGCTCAAAGTACCAAAGATGCTCAAATGAGTATTTGGCAATGTGTAATTTTCTTTTTGCCTGTTTCTTTTATGTTTTTCTTTATCGGGACGGCTCTTTTTGTCTATTATAATCACTTTCCAGAGCAAATTGCTGGATTAAAACAATTGGTCTCAGTTGAGAAAAACATTCCATTGGATTCTTTGTTGCCTGCGGATTATGGTGACAGGGTATTGCCACATTTTATTAAAAATAATATCCCAACAGGCTTGTTGGGCTTATTGATGGCGGCATTACTTTCGGCGGCCATGAGTACGATGAGTAGCAGCATGAATAGTTCTGCCACAGTATTTTTAAAGGATTTTTACCAAAGATATTTCAGAAAAGATCTAAGTGATTTGCAGCAATTGCGTGTTTTAAGAATCGCCACGGTATGTTTTGGACTGCTAGGGATCGTTTTTGGTATAGCCATGATGGGAGCAAAGAGCCTTTTAGATGTTTGGTGGAAACTATCTGGGATATTTGCTGGCGGAATGTTAGGTATTTTCCTTTTAGGGTATTTGGTAAAAGCCGCCAAGAAAAAAGCCGCAATTGTGGCTGTAATTGCTGGTGTTTTAATTATCGGATTCTTATCTATGAATAGCTATCTGCCTGAAAATATGCATACTGATTTAGACCCGAAACTGACCGTGGCTTTTGGTACTTTAACAATTTTGGGTGTAGGCTGGTTGGTAAGTAAGTTTTCAAAAAAAGATTTGTAAACAATAAATCCGATTCCTAAATCCTCATTAAAAAATTGGAGCGATTGAAGGGCGGATTTAGGTATTGGAATGAAGTCATCAAGGCTTTTTCTAAGCAAGTTTTAAGTTTATTGAAATCATTCGGTTTATTGATATAGACATTGGCTCCATTTAAGAAAGTCTCTTCTATGTCTTTTTCAGAGGCAGAAGTGGAATAAATAGCGATTGAAATTTCGTTAAAAGCCACATTGGCCCTAATTTCTTTTAAACAAGCCAAACCATTTTTTCTTGGCATATTCAAATCTAAAAATAGAATGTGAGGGTAGGGAAGTGTGGCTTTTTCTAAAAAATCCATCAGTTCCACCCCGTCATTTACAGTTTGAATCGTTGTTTGGATTTTAAGTTCACTAACTGCTTCCTTGAATATCAGACGATCGCTTTCGTCGTCATCAGCCAGTATTATTAATATTGGGTCATTTGTCATAATTATGCGGGTAAATATATGTCGAACTGAGAACCTTCTCCTAAAACTCCTTTGGCAAAAATAAAACCTTTGTGATTTTCAACGATTTTTTTAACAATTGCTAAGCCTATGCCTGTGCCTGAATACACTTCCTTTCCGTGTAATCTTTGGAAAACTTCAAATATTTTGTCTTTGTATTCAGGTTCAAAGCCAATGCCGTTGTCTGAGAATGAAATATGGCAGAATTTCTTTTTTTGCATTTTATTTCTTTCTACGATTGGCAGGTTTTCTCCATCTTCAAATTTGATTTTTATGATTGGAGCAATTTTAGGTTTTGAAAATTTTAAAGAATTGGTCATAAGGTTAGCAACCAATTGTCTAAACTGAAATGGAATGATTTTTAAAGTACAAAAGCCCTCAACTTCTATTTGAGCTTGTTTTTCTTCTATGGTCTCCCACAATTCTGTTCGAACTTCTTCAATAATTTGGTTAACATTGGTTTCCTCAAAAATTCTTTCTTCAGTATTTAATCTCGAAAAAGCCAAAAGGTCTTCAATCAATGTTTGCATTCTATTGGCGGCATCTAACATTCTATTAAAATAATCTTTGCCAGTTTCTGATAAAACTTCAGCTTCTTTTTCTAGAATCCGTCCTCCGAATATCTGGATTTTACGAAGTGGCTCTTGCAAATCGTGACTAGAAACATAAACAAAAGCATCTAATTCTTTATTTGCAGCCTTCAGTTCTATCGCTTGATTTTCTTTTTCTTCATTTTGAAACGCGAGCTCTTTATTGGCCAGAGTTAATTCTTCTGCTCTTTTTTCTTTTTCTTCATTTTGAAAAGCCAATTCTGTATTTGCAATTCGCAGTTCTTCTGCTCTTTTTTCTTTTTCTTCATTTTGAAAAGCCAACTCAATATTTGCGGCACTGAGCTCAGCTGCTCTTTTTTCTTTTTCAGCATTTTGAAATGCCAATTCAGTATTGGCAAGTCTTAATTCAGCTGCTCTTTGTTCTTTCTCATCATTTTGAAATGCTAATTCAGAGTTGGCGAGTAAAAAATCCGCTGCACGTCTTTTTATTTCAATATTTTGTAAGGCTAATTTTTCGCTAGAAACCGCAATATCATTTGATTTATTTTCTAATCTGATTTTGAGTTTTTCTGAAGCTTTTAGGTCACTTATTATTTTGACGTAAGCTACAATTAATGATGAAATAGAAACTATAACCAAAATAAACGTAAAAAAAGGCGTTAAAAATGATGCCTGAACGAAAATACTGATTCTTTTATCTCCAAGTTTATCCTCTTCCAGCGTCATTTCTAAGATTCTATTTTTCAAGACATCTAATATCTTTTTACCCTCTATCCAGACCAATGGCGAAATATCTGAACTTTGAGACTTCTTCGTTAGTCCCCTAAAGAAAGTTCTGTTTTTTGCTATCAAATTTCGGATTTCTGAGAGCCTTTTCACTTGTCCTCGATTGTCTTTGATTAGATTTTGAAGCAAATCCAGATTTATATCGAGTTCTGCGTTTCTTATTTCCAAAGAATTCAAATAGACAGAGTCTTTCGATAAAATATAACCTTTATGACTAGATTCTAATTCTAAAATGTTGATGTAAATTTTCTCCAAAGTAATCTCTACATTTTTTGTATGATTCACCCAAGAGGCAGATTCGCTAAGATTTTTTATCCGAAAATATGACAGAAATGTCAATGCCAAAAGGATAATTATAGCACTTACAAAAATTGTTTTAATCGTTGGTTTTTTGATCATTTAAGCTAGTTTAAGGAAGTATTCATTCCTTTTTGGCTGCATGATTGTTTGGCTTTCTACTAGGGATATTATTTTTAATATGGCTTTCTTTAGGTTTTCAAATTTCCTAGGTTTGCAAATGTAGAAATTTGCTCCTAAATCATAAGTTTTCTCTATATTTTGTGGGCTTGAAGATGTAGAGAAAATTATTACGGGTATATCCTTGAATTTAGTAGAATTTCGAATTTCAGCCAAACATTCAAAACCACTTTTTTTGGGCATATTTAAATCCAAAAATATAACCGAAGGTGGAGGAGGAACAGTTTTTTCTAAAGTATCCATCAATTGAGCACCATCAATTGCCACAATCAGACTCGAATCAATATATAATTCTTTCAAAGCTATTTCAAAAAACATCGAATCATCCCTATCATCTTCAGCCAAAAGTATATTTTTCATGCAATGTTGATTTTAGAAATACCGAAATTAAAGAATTAGACAAAGAGATTTTTTAAGAGAATAGGAGTCGAATATTTATGAATAAAGAGTTGCTGAATAGGAATTTATTGTTCAATTGGCAACTTTCACATTTTTAATGCTTTACAAATATAGACATTTGCTTCACTTTTCAATTTAATACCTGGTTATAATATCATTAAATAGCTATTATAGCATTATTTATAATAATAATAGAATTCTAAACATAAAATAATGTCTATTTGTAACATAGATGACAAACCGAATTCTAGATTTATACGTATTTTGCATTGCTTAAAATTAATAATTCATGAAAGTTGTAATAATTGGCAACGGTATAGCTGGAATAACTGCGGCAATTGAACTCAGGAAAAAGTCTGACTGTGAAATTGTTGTGGTGTCTGAAGAAACTGAATATTTTTTTTCTAGAACGGCCCTAATGTATGTTTTCATGGGCCACATGAAGTTTGAGCATACGCAACCTTATGAAAAATCCTTTTGGCAAAATCAAAATATCATTTTAAAAAAAGCAAAAGTAAAATCGATAAATGCTAGTCAAAATTTCCTGAATTTAGAAAATGGTGAAAAGCTTTCCTACGATTTTTTAGTAATTGCTTCCGGATCTAAACCTAATAAATTCAACTGGCCTGGTCAAGATTTAAACGGTGTTTCTGGATTATATCATAAGTCTGATCTGGAATATTTAGAAAGTTATTCTTCTAAAATAAAGCATGCAGTAGTAGTCGGAGGTGGATTGATAGGAGTGGAGCTGGCTGAAATGCTGAAATCAAGAGGTAAAGAAGTTACATTTTTAGTCAGAGAAGGCTCTTTTTGGGACATAGTAATGTCGGAAAAAGAAGGCAGAATGCTAGAAAAGCACATCATTTCGCATGGAATTAATTTGAAATTGAACACCGAATTGAAAGAAATAAAAGGAAGTTCGGAAGTTGAGGGGCTTATTACCAATCACGGCGAAATGATTGATTGTCAATTTGTTGGCTTGACAGTTGGCGTGAGTCCAAATATTGATTTTATTAAAGAATCAGGCATAAATATTAACCGTGGAATTCTTGTGAATGATTTTTTACAGACCAATATCCAAAATATTTTTGCAATTGGAGACTGTGCAGAAATCCAAAATCCACAATTGGGAAGAAGGCCGATTGAAGCAGTTTGGTATACCGGAAAAATGATGGGTGAAGCCTTAGCAAAATCGCTTTCTGGTGTAAAAACTCAATATAATCCTGGGCATTGGTTCAATTCCGCCAAGTTTTTTGATATCGAATATCAAACTTATGGAAATGTACCAGCCAAAGTAAATGAAAGCCAAGTAGAACTCTATTGGGAAAAAGAGAACAAAGCTGTTAGGATTGTTTTTGAAAAGGCTTCAAAGAAGTTTTTAGGCATAAATACTTTTGGAATAAGAATGCGACATCAGTTTTTTGAAAGTGTCTTAAATCAAAATCAATCTGTAGATTTTGTCTTGAAAAATTTAGAAAAAGCCAACTTTGACCCTGAGTTTTATAAAAAATATGAGAAAGAAATTCGAAATGAATTCTTGAAATCAATTTAATGACAATTTTATGAACAAAAATATTGGTTTAAGTTTAGGATTTGGAGGCATAAGTATTTTGGTTTTATCCTTGTTTAATTTATTTGAAGGGGCGGCTTTATTGTACACTTCTTTGGCCATGATTTTGGCAGGAATAGTAGTTTATGCTTTTGGAAGCTACAAAGATGAAATGCCCGGAATAAAAAACAATGAGGTTTGGTTTAAGAGCGTTTCTTCTAAAGGAACAATAGCTTGGATATTAGGCTTTGTTTTGACGGCTTTTTATGTGGTCATCTATTGGTATCCAGAATACTTAGGTTTGCATAAAGAAGGAAACACTGGAATAATAGCTTTTTTTGATCCTTTGAGTTATGTTTTGAATGGCCACGCTGCAAGCCAATGGTTTGTTTATGGAACACTTTATACCATAGCAATTCTAGGATTTGGGGTGAAATTTATCCTGAAGTATCGACATAACAACTATGAAATCATACGTACGCTTTCCGTGATGTTCTTCCAATTAGGTTTTGCATTTTTGTTGCCTGAATTTTTAGCAAAACTAAATCCTGAATTAGATTATTTTGCAAAAGACATCAAAAACATGTGGCCACTCAACTATTATTTCTTTGAAGACTGGCATTTGAAGGCACTTTTAGGTGGTGGAAATCTTGGCATGTTTATGTTGTTTTTCGGAATTGGAATGGTGTTTTTGATATCACCCATATTAACCTATTTTTTTGGGAAAAGATGGTACTGTTCGTGGGTTTGTGGTTGTGGTGGATTGGCAGAAACCGCTGGCGATTCTTTTCGTCACCTTTCTGATAAGTCCGATAAAGCTTGGAAAATAGAACGATGGATGATTCATTCAGTTTTACTTTTTATTTTTATTACCACTGTCGCTGTTATATATTCTTTTTTAATAAATGAAAAAGCGGTACTTCAACCCAATGTGTTTTTATTTGGTGTAATCGGTTTTCTTGGCATATTTACACTTTATATCAATAAAATTGGCTACAAAAAATTGGCCTTAGATGCTAGAAAAGGTATTTATTGGGCATCAGGAATAATTTCATTGTTTTTGATTGTCAATATGGCCATCGGAAATACCAATGTGTTTTTTATAGATTCATATTCACTAAGATCTTGGTATGGATTTTTTATAGGAGCAGCATTCAGCGGGGTAGTTGGGGTTGGTTTTTATCCCATTATGGGCAGTAGAGTTTGGTGCAGATTCGGCTGTCCGATGGCGGCTATTTTAGGTTTTCAGCAAAAGTTGTTGTCAAGATTCAGAATAACCACGAATGGTTCGCAGTGTATATCATGTGGGAATTGCTCCACTTATTGCGAAATGGGCATAGATGTTAGGTCTTATGCCATGAAAGGCGAAGACATCGTCCGTTCCTCATGCGTAGGATGTGGCGTTTGCTCGGCGGTTTGCCCACGAGGTGTTTTGAAATTGGAAAATGGTGCTGTGGAGATTTGAGAAGAAATATTCCGATTTAATTCAAAAAATACAAAATTTGAGCTAAATTGGCTTTCAAATTTAATGAAATGAAAGATTTAACTATATCACTTCCTGACGAGATTTATGATTCTGTTGTAAATCTATTAAAGCAAATACCAAATGTCATTCTTAACGAAGAAGATAATATACCTCAATGGCATAAAGATGTTTTGGATAGTAGATATGCCGATTTTTTGAAAAATACCAACAACGGTAGCTCTTTCCTAGAACTAAAATCCAGACTGTTATCAAATGGCAAGATTTCAGGTAATTCTTGAACCAAAAGCAGAAATTGATATTGAAGAGGCTTTTGATTATTATTTAAAGTTTTCAGAAAAATTGGCAATTAGAATTCTTCAAGAAATTGAGAATAAATTGGAAATAATTTCTGACATTCCTGAGGCTTTTCAAGTTCGATATAAAGAATTTCGAACAATCTCACTGAAAAAGTTTCCTTACATGATTCATTACTTTGTTGACAGTAAAAGTTTAGAGATTCATATTTTAGCAGTTTTACACACTTCCGTGAATACTGATAAATGGCTATAAAATATTTTTTATGAGCTTACTTTTTGGAATATTTCTCAAAAGCCTTTTTCAACTTCACTAACTATGTATTCTTTCAAATTCGTTTCTGAGACCTCATAAGGTTTTGAACTTGTAAGTTTTGAATATTAAGCACTCTTTCAATTTCCCATAGTGTTTCTGTCGTAAAATTGTGCGTGCCGCTTAGCCATCGACTGATTTCAGAAGGTTTTTTACCCATCATAAAGGCAAACTCTTGATTGGTAAAACCTCTTTTTTGAAGAGCGTTATCAATTTGTGCTGCCAAGCCCATTCTTTTGGAAATTTTTTCTTTTGTTTTTTCTGAAATGTTCTCTTTTATGCTTGATATAAGAACTCCTGTATGTTTTCTTGCTATAATCATTTTAAAAAAAAGTTTGTTTTAATTATGTGTCAATTTTATTTTCAAACAAACTTTTCCTCCTACAAATTCCCCTTCCTAAACTCCTCCACAGCATGGTTGGCGGCTCTTGCGGTCAATGCCATAAATGTTAGAGAAGGGTTTTGAGTTGAGCTACTGGTCATACATGCTCCGTCTGTTACAAAAACGTTTTTACAATGATGCAATTGATTCCATTCGTTTAATAATGAGTTTTTAGGATCTTTGCCCATTATTACGCCGCCCATTTCATGAATATCTAGCCCTGGATTCCATGCGTTTCTTTCTCTGGTTTTGATATTTGTAAAACCTGCCAATGTATACATTTCGGTCAATTGCTCTTTAAAATCTTGTGCCATTTTGCGGTCATTGTCATCCATGGCCACATTGATTCTTACCAAAGGTACTCCCCAATCATCGGTTTGGGTTTCATCCAATTTTACATAATTGCTAATCTTAGGGATTGTTTCACCCATAAAATGCGAGCCTACACGCCAATTGCCATATTTCTTCTCAAACAAATTGTTTTTTAATTCTTCTCCCCAACCTTCGCGATTGGTTACTTCCATTCTGCTTGCACTAAAGCCTGCTGCATAGCCCCTTAAAAAATCTGTCTCTTGTTTTTTTACATTTCTAAACCTTGGTATATAGCTTCCGTTTGGTCGAATTCCTTCTGTTTTTTTATCTAAATACCCCTCATATTCGGCAGAGATGCCAGTTTCAAAATTATGGAAATGTATATATTTACCTAAAAGACCATTATCGTTCCCCAGTCCATTCGGAAAACGGGCCGATTTTGAATTAAGAAGGACAATATTGGTATTTACAGTGGCTCCGTTTACAAAAATAATCTTTGCGAAATAGTTTATTTCTTCTTTTGTGATAGTATCGATTACTTTTACGCCAATAGCCTTTTGTTTTTTCTCATCATAAATAATCGAATGGGCAACCGAATTGTTCCGCATAGTCAAGTTACCCGTCATTTTTGCCCAAGGCAGGGTAGAGGCATTGCTGCTGAAATATCCACCATAAGGACAACCTCTTTGGCATAAATCCCGCTGTTGGCACTTTGCTCTTCCTTGTTGATAATGAATAGGTTGTGGGTCAGTTAAATGGGCACATCTGCCAATAATTACTGGCCTGCTTCCATTGTAATGTTTCTGCATTTGGTCAGTAAAATGTTTTTCAACACAGCTTTGCTCATGAGGTCTTAAAAATTCTCCATCGGGCAATTGCTCCAATCCGTCCTTATTGCCGCTTATCCCAGCGAAAATCTCAACATGGCTGTACCAAGGAGCCAAATCCTCATATCCAATTGGCCAGTGCACGTCAAATCCATCACGTTCTGGTCCTTCAAAGTCATATTTGCTCCATCTTTGGGTTCCGCGTGCCCACATAAGAGATTTACCACCAGTTTGGTAGCCCCGAATCCAGTCGAAAGGCAATTCTTGAATATAAGGGTGCTCTTTGTCTTTTACGAAAAAATGAGCGGCGTCTTCCTGAAAAGCATAACATTTGCTTGCAATGGGGTTTGCGTCTTTCATTTCTTTGGTGATTTGTCCAAGGTGGTCAAACTCCCATGGCTCCATCATTGTGGTTGGGTATTCACCATGGTTTACCGACCTTCCCCTTTCCAAAACCAAGGTTTTTAAGCCTTTTTCGCACAGTTCTTTTGCTGCCCATCCTCCGCTGATACCCGAACCTATTACTATGGCATCAAAAGTCCTTTTCTTTTTCGAATCTATATTGAAATTTGACATATTCTAAATTAAATTTCGACACAACCATGGAAAAATCCTGGTGCCATTTGGTAGTTTTTATGAGTAGTAAGATAATATTCTGAGCTGGTGTAGGCTCTAATCGTAAGGTTTTTTAAGAAATTTATATTTTTAGTATCTGTTGCATTACTTTTTATAATGTCTAAGGCTTCATTATTCTGGAGATTTTCAAAAGATTTGCCAAATCTTGTATTTGCTGCTTTATTTATATTTGCTGCAGTCTCATTTATTTCTTTTTGAAAATTTGTTGGATAGCAGTCATTCAGTATTCTTTGTATATATAAATGTGCCCCAATGCTTTTTGCACCTGGTGAGTTTGTTTCAGGAATTGTAACATCAACGAATTTGCTAAGGACTCCGGATGGTTCTATATTGTTGAAATCTAAATCTTTATCTGACCAATTGTTAGCCCAAGCTGGGAAGTGGCTTGCACCAATCAGACCCAAACCTAAAGATTTAATTAAGTTTCTTCTTTTCATAAAAGGTTATTTTGTCAGCTAAATTACATCTTTAGGCTTATAAAACGCATATTTTTAAAAAAAATTAAAAACTCATTGTTTAATCATTTTTTAATAAACTTGAAAATCACCTTTTTCAAAGGTATTTTTGTACTAGAAAAATAATATATGCCTCCAAAAATCAAAGTAATAATTCCAGCTTATAACGAGGAAGATTCCATTGGAAAGGTAATTGATGAAATACCTCATATTGTGGACGAAGTGATAGTAGTAAGTAATAATTCCTCAGATAATACCGAAGAAGTAGCAAAAAAGCATGGAGCCACAGTATTAAAAGAAAATCAAAAAGGATACGGTTATGCTTGCTTACTAGGAATGAAGCATATTGCAGACACTGCACCCGATACTGATATTGTAGTTTTTTTAGATGGTGACTATTCTGATTATCCTGAAGAACTCCTAAAATTAGTTGAGCCAATTATTTTAAAAAATGTAGATTTGGTAATAGGAGCAAGGGTTAAAAAATTAAGGCTGCCACAATCAATGACACCACAGCAAGTTGTCGGAAATTGGTTGGCCACTTTTTTAATGAAAATATTTTTTGGTGCAAATTTTACAGATTTAGGTCCTTTTCGGGCTATTAAGTATCAAAAACTTGTGGAGTTAAATATGGAAGACAAAACTTATGGTTGGACCGTAGAAATGCAGTTAAAAGCCTTAAAAAGCAAGTTAAAGTATGTAGAAATTCCGGTTAGATATAGGAAAAGAATTGGCGTGAGCAAAGTTTCTGGAACTATTAAAGGAACTATAATGGCAGGTTTCAAAATATTAGGTTGGATTTTTAAATATAGCTTTAAATGATAGGAGAAATTTTATCGATTATTGTTGTGTTTTTGTATAGCTTCTCGGCTATTTTGATATTTTTATATAGTTTTTCGCAGTGGATGCTTTTTGTTTCTTATTTAAAAAAGAAAGAAAAAGTACCTCAGGATTATTTTAGTGAAAAAGATTTACCCATAGTAACAATTCAGTTACCTATTTTTAACGAAAAATACGTAGCTGAAAGACTTTTAGAATGTGTTTCACAAATCCAATATCCCAAACTTGAGATTCAAGTTTTAGATGATTCGACAGACGAAAGTTTAGCTTCTAACAGGGAATTTGTTGAAAAATTAGCACTTCAAGGTATCGATATTAAACTCATTCACAGAACAGATCGAAAGAATTTTAAGGCAGGAGCTTTGAAAAACGGTTTAGTAACAGCAAAAGGTGAGTTTATTGCTATTTTTGATGCAGACTTTTTGCCCGAGAAAGACTGGCTAAATGAAACAATTCATTTTTTCACAAAACCTGAAATTGGTGTTGTTCAAACCCGATGGTTTCATTTAAATAGAAACTATAATTTGCTTTCCAAAATTCAAGGAATGGCCTTGGATCATCACTTTACAATCGAACAAGTTGGTAGAAACCAAGCACAGCATTTTATCAACTTCAATGGCACTGCTGGTATCTGGAGGAAGGCGTGTATTATAGATGCTGGAAATTGGGAAGGCGATACGCTTACAGAAGATTTGGATCTAAGTTACAGAGCTCAAATGCGAAACTGGGAATTTGTTTATTTAGAGAATATACCTTCACCTTCAGAACTCCCAGTAGTTATGAGTGCCGTGAGGTCACAACAGTTTAGATGGAACAAAGGCGGTGCTGAAAACTTTCGTAAATTCGGTTCCAAAGTATTAAAAAGCAAAACGATACTGTTAAATCATAAAATTCATGGTATTTCACACTTGTTGAATAGTTCGGTCTTTTTATGGGTATTTATTTTATCATTACTTAGTGTTCCTTTGTTGTTTGTGTATAAAACTCCAGTTGATTTTTTATTAAATGCAGGTAGTTTGTTAAAATATACTTCGGTCATTTTAGCAATAGTTTTTTATACTACTTTTAGAAAAACACAAGGTAAAACCTTCAGCGATTTTCCAAAATTTGTATTTCAATTTCTTCTCTTTTTTCCTGTTATTTTGGGTTTAAGTTTTCATAATTCCGTTGCAGTTTTAGAAGGTTATTTTGGCAAGAAATCAGCATTTATTAGAACACCGAAATTCAATATTACTCAAAATAATGACTCTTGGAAAAACAATCAATATCTGTCCAAAAACCTTGGTTGGGGTTTCTTTGTTGAATGTTTCTTGTTCTTGTATTTTGTTGGTGGCATAGTTTTAGGCATTTTGCTTCAAAACTTTGCCATTATTCCTTTTCATTTTCTTTTGGCTTTAGGTTATTTCATAATAATAATCTACACCTTGAATGAATAAAAATATCCAATACGGACTTCTGATTGCCGTTTCGGCTTTTGCATATGCGTTTTTAGGATATTTCCTTAAAAGAGAAGAATTTGGTTTGCTATTTTCTGTTTATCTATTTGTATTTGCTGGATTTCTGGTTTTATATAGATCTGATTTTCAATTCAAATTTCAAATTGGACTTTTCTTTCGCGTAATTTTACTACTAACCATTCCAAATTTGTCTCAAGACTATATTCGGTTTATTTGGGACGGAAGGCTCTTGCTCCAAGGCTTAAATCCATTTTTACAAACTCCTATCGAGCTAATAAAATTGCCTCAGTTTAGTTTATATCAAAGTAAGTATTTGATTGAACAAATGGGCTCTTTAAGTGCCAATAACCACAGCAATTATCCTCCTTTTAACCAAGTTTTATTTTTATTATCTTCCTTTCTTAGTCCAAAATCTATTCTAGGTAATATTATTGTTTTAAGACTAATAATATTTTTGGCTGATATTGGGATTTACTATTTCGGTCGAAAGGTTTTAGAAAAATTGAATTTGCCAAAAAACAATATTCATTTTTATTTTTTGAATCCTCTCATTATAGTTGAGCTCACAGGCAACTTGCATTTTGAAGGCGTTATGATGTTTTTCTTTTGTGTAGGTTTATATTATTATTTAAAAGGTCGATTAATTATTGCTGGAGTTTTTATTGGGTCGGCAATTTTAATTAAACTTATACCTTTAATGTTTTTGCCTTTTTTCTTCAAAAGGGAAAAATTTAAAGAAACCGCTATTTTGTATGCTGTAATTGCAGTTACTATAATTTTAGCCTTTTTACCTTTTATAGATAAAGGATTTCTTGATAATTACTCTCAAACCGTAGGTCTTTGGTTTACAAAATTTGAGTTTAATGCAAGTATTTATTATTTCTTCCGAAAAATAGGGTATTGGGTTTTAGGTTATAACGCTATAGGTGTTTTAGGGAAAATATCTCCCATTATCATTGTTTTAGTAGCCTTGTATCGAGCGTTAAGAAAACCTGAATTGTTAAAAAATGCCTTTTTTTTATTGATGTTATATTTCTTTTTGGCTACAACAGTTCATCCTTGGTATTTAACATCCTTGATTTTTTTAGGTGTTTTTGTAAACAGATATTCAATTTGGGTTTGGTCGTTAACGGTTATTTTAAGTTATGCTGCGTATAGGTTTTTAGAAGTTGAAGAAAGTCCATTATTTCTATTTTTAGAATATAGTCCAGTTATTTTTCTTTTCTATTCAGAAGAGTTTAGAAATAAGAATTTTGCAAAATATAAGTCGAGTGTGTTAAAATAATAATTAAGAAGATACTTCATTCCATTTGAAGAATAGTTTTTTTAGAATAGGTATGTTTTCCTACTATCCGTATATTTGCAAAGGTTTTTTATGAAAGCTTAATGTTATTAATAAAAAACATAATAAATATGGTAATACTTAAAATTGGATGAGTCTTAAAAAAGAAAAATTCCCTAGCATCAATGGTTTAAGGGCAATCAGTATAATTTTAGTAATTCTGCATCATTTATCTTTAAAAGAACAGATCTTCCTACCAATTCTCAAAAAATATCAATGGACAAAACCTGTAATTGATATCTTACAGGATGGTCAATTTGGCGTAAATGTTTTCTTCGTTATCTCGGGTTTTTTGATTACTTCTATCATGCTCAATGAAGAAGCTAATACTGGAACAGTATCTTTTAAGAATTTCTTTGCTAGAAGGGTGTTAAGGATATTTCCGGCGTATTATTTTCTTCTATTAGTGTATTTTGTTTTGCAAAACCTTGGTTACATTCATTTGACTTTACTTTCATGGATTACTGCTTTAACTTATACTAAAAACTTCATTTGGGTGAGTTTTGATTGGTACACTGCTCATAGTTGGTCTTTAAGCGTAGAAGAGCACTTTTATTTATTTTGGCCTTTGGTATTTGTTTATGGAAAATCATTTAGGAAAGAGTTCGCAATATTTCTAATTATCATAGTCCCATTTCTCAGAGTAATTGACCATTTTTACCAATTAGACTGGATAGATGAGCAAAATATTTTTACACGAATTGACTCTATTTCTACGGGTGTAGTATTTGCTTTATATAGAACACAAATACTCGATTTTATTAAATATAAATGGAGCTTAACACTTTATATCTCTAGTTTTATTTTGCTTACAATTAGACTATTTCCTTCGTGGGCAAGTAAGTTTCATTTAGAGGCAATATTTATACCTTTAGGTGTTAGTTACGGTACAATAGCTAACTTTGCTATCGCTTTTTTTATGATGTATGTTGTTTTCGGACCTCAAAAAATCTTGTTTAAGGTCCTAAATACTAAAGTATTAAACTATATAGGTTTGTTATCTTATAGTCTTTATCTGTGGCAACAAATTTTTATTTCAGGTTCTGATTTTTGGATTGGTAAATATCCCCAAAATATCGTCTTTTTAAGCTTAATTGCTTTATTCTCTTATTATATTATTGAAAAACCTTTTTTAAGATTCAAATCAAAGATTTTCTTCTAAAAATTATAATAGTTCTATAATTTATTTTACGGTTAGGGTTTTATGAAAGCAATTTTGTTACTTTGTTGTTCAAATAGCTGAAAGAAAATTACAACATAAAACAGATTTTTATACTCTAAATCACATTATAAACCCATAACCAAAATGTTCCGAAAATTTTTAAAAGCAAAAACTCTTTTCGCTTTTAGTATTCTGTTTTATTTTCTGTGTTTTTTTTACGATTTTATTTTCGGAGGAAATGATGGAATTATTAAAGACCTTTATTTTCATCGTTTTTTTATCAGAATTCTACTACTTCAATCGATTTGTTTAGGCTTACTTTATTCTTCAAAAAGCAAAACACCTATAGTTAAGACCATTAGTTTAAATCTAATTTTTGCCTTCTTTTTTCTTCTTTTTTTAGAAATATGCTCACTCGTTTATTTTCGTATAAAAAACGAATACGGCAAAGGTGCGTCTTATATTTTATTTTATGATAATCCAAAGTACAAGCCAGTGCCTACCGATAAAACCAGACTTTACGGCGACACTAACGATTTTTTTGGTAGATGGAGGCAAGAAAATAATACTCAAGTTGTAAAAAGATGTAGTGATCAGATGCCAATTACTTATAGTTCAAATAGCGTAGGTGCAAGGGATGAGGAACGTGATAGTTTGGGTAAAAACAGAATTGTATTTTTGGGAGATTCTTTTACAGAAGGTGTATTGTTAAATGTAGAGGAAAGACTTTCAAATATTCTAGAGGAAAAATCTGGAATTGCTCATTTGAATTTTGCAATAATGGGTGCAAATCCTATGGCTTATTTTCAAATTTATAACAATTTGGTTAAGCCCAAGTTTGAACATGAGGCAGTAATTGTTGGAATTTTTGCTGGAAATGACTTCGATTCTTTTGAAAATTCACTGAATGGAGGATTTTTAAATGTTCCAAACTTTAGAGCATATTGGGGAGAAAATGGAACAACAAAGTATACAATAAGTAGCTATCAAAACTCTATAGAGTCTTTTTATGCAATAGAACATCCTGAAGTCCTAAGAACCACTCGGGATTCGCTTTATAGTTCTGCTAGTTTTTTCAAAAAAATAAAACTGGAGCTTGAAACCAGTTCTAATTTAATAAGCCTTATATATGATTTGTCGAGGAAGTTGGCCATCAAAAACCAGTCATCAATCTTTGGAAGTATGTACGTAGAACCACTTTTTGGTACGCCTTTAGCCAACGATTTTCTTAAAAGCATGGATAGCATAGTTGAAACTTCAAAAGGGAAAGAAATTGTTTTTGTTTTAATGCCTGACCTAAGGGATATAAAGAAATTCAATGTTACTAAAACAAATAAATTTACTCCTTTTATAGAGCAAAGGTATGGGGTTCAAGGTGTTAACGTCATTGATTTATTACCTTCCTTTGTGAATTATAAAGGGAGGGTAGAAGATTTGTTTATTTCTTGCGACGGACACTGGAACGAAAAAGGAAACAAATTAGCTGCAGAAGCTATTTTTTCCAACCCCAAATATCAAAAGGTGTTATTAAAGCTTAAGAATAATCAATTTTGATTTTTAACCTCGTTCCAACTCTTCAAAAGCTCATCCGCTACCACTTGATGACCTTTTTGGTTTAGATGATCATCAAGATAAAAATAATGATCTGTGTTTAGTTTTGGTCCAAGGTTTACAAAATATATGTTGTCAATTTTATTTTTTTCAGCATAGGCTTTAAATTCGTCCACTATAGCTGTTTCTGTATAAAAACTTCCTGTGAAAGTGAAAATTATCGGTCCTTGGTATTTTTCTCTCATTTGAGAACATATTTTGTAAAAATCCTCTAGAAATTCTGGATATTTTTCATATTCTCCAACCAAAACTTTTTCACTTTTATTAGGGTCTTGTCTTGGATTAGGTGTTAATAAAGTTATTATTCCATCTTTCAAATATTTAAAAAGATAGTATTTTTTTATTTTTTCATTGTTTTTTACTTGAAAATCAAAGTCAGCCTGAGTTTTAGATCCCAAACGTTTATTTTTTATCCAAAAACTATTTTCTTCTAAATCTGTATCGTGGTACTGTATTACCATTAATTTTAAAGAATCAACATCAGTTTTTCCTAAATTAAATGACTCTCTGGCAGTTCCATAGGATGATATTCCTGTGTTGAGGCATTTAAAACCTGACTTTTGTTCAAATACTGAGGCAAAAGTTTTATCTTGGTCTATTCCCCAACCCATGGTGAAAGAGTCTCCCAAAAATATTACTTCTGGATGATGTAGGTCTTCTTCAGTGTCTCTAAATCCTTTTGAGTTTACATTGTAGGTGTTATTAAATTCAAAGCTTCCAAATGAGGATTTTCCTGGTTTTAAAGTATAAAATAACACAGAATCAAACCTTGCACAACTGGAATCAAACTGAATCAATGGCCTGTTGGCTAAAGCTACTTTTTTGAAATGAGTAAAAGTTTTGGTCAATTTTACGCTCTCAGGAAGTGTTTTAGGTCCATAATTTAACACAAAAATATAAGTGATTTCTATGATAAGTAAAACTAGTATGAATATCCACCATTTGAGATTTAAAGTTTTGCCTAAAAAGTAAGCGAAAAGCATAAAAGCAACGCTAATTCCCCATGTTCCAACATAATTTGCTAAAAAATCACTTATGCCAGGTCTGTTTTGAACATTTAATAGATCAGTTCGAAATACAAGAATGGCAAATAATAATACCGAAAATAAAATCCCTATTAAGTTTTTCTGAGTTTTGGTCATATAGCTACTACTTCATCTTTATCTTCCACAAAATTAACACTAATGGCAGCAATTAAGAAGCAAACGCCACCTAATATTAAAGCATAAATAGCTTTGTCATTGAAAAAATACTTTACAAATATTCCGCCTAATATAGCATTCAAAATTTGGGGAATCGTAATGAAAAGGTTAAATATACCCATATAAACACCGATTTTTTTTGCTGGAAGTGCTCCACCTAAAATAGCATAAGGCATCGCTAAAATACTTCCCCAAGCTATTCCTACACCGATCATAGAAAACAAAAGGAAGTTTTCGTTTGGTGCAAAATAGATGGAAATTAACCCTAAAGCTCCACAAATCAAGGAGAAAGCATGCGTTCTTTTTCTTCCAATTTTTTTGGCAATGCTTGGTAAAATAAAAGCATATATGGCACTAACACCGTTATAGACCCCGAAAATAATTCCTACCCAATCGCCCGCTTTGTTGAACATCGCAGATGAATGGTCTTCTGTTGGCAGACCGTAAATGTGCTGAGCTACTGCTGAGGTAGTATAAACCCACATACTAAAAAGTCCAAACCATGAAAAAAACTGAACTACTCCAAGCTGTTTCATAGTTTTTGGCATTGCCAAAATATCTGCCAGTATATTTGTTGATTCTTCATGAACTTCCTCCTCATCGTCCTCAAAACTTTTCAATTCCTGAGGTGTATATTCAGGAGTGGTGCTGATGGTCCAGATAATGGTTGCAAGCAAAAAAAGTGCTCCGATTACAAAGGACCAAATCACATTCGAAGGAACCGTGCCTTCAGGAGTTATTTCATTGAAGCCAAACCAATTGGTCAATACATAAGGTAGCCAAGAACCAACAACAGCACCTATTCCTATTAAAGCTGTTTGGATTGCATAACCTTTTGTTCTTTGTGAAGAATTCAATTTATCAGCCACCAAAGCTCTAAAAGGCTCCATAGCAACATTAAAGGAGGCATCCATTATCATTAAGAAACCTGCCCCAACCCAAAGTGCCGGCAAATATTTAGTAAAACTTCCAGCATTTGGCATCAATAGCAAACCAATAGCTGCCAATATAGCTCCTACTAGGAAAAATGGCCTTCTCCTTCCAAGGCTTGTCCATGTATTGTCACTCATCTTTCCAATAATTGGCTGAACAATCATTCCAGTCAAAGGAGCCACAACCCAAAACCATGAAAGTTGATGAACATCCGCACCAAAATTCAATAAAATCCGGCTAGCGTTTCCATTTTGAAGGGCAAAACCCATTTGTATTCCAAGAAAACCCAAGCTCATATTCCAGATAGCGGATGTAGAAAGGTTAGGTTTTTTTGTGTTTGATTTGTTTGAAATTGATCCAGATGATGCCATTTTATTTAAGGTTTTGTTATTTCGTATATTTTAAAGGTATTAGGTTCTAAATTTAAATGCATAGCATTTTTTGAACTTTCAGGAGAGGTCAAATCTGAGATATTGTGCTTAGATTTCTTTTTTCCATCAAAAGCCTCTTTAACCATAACTTTTGAGTCTTTTTCAATACCTAACTCCTTTTCTAAAATATTTTGAGGAAGTTTAATGTCAAAAGCATGGTTTCTATTTAAATCAAAATTAAAGACGAAAAGCAACACTTGATTATCAGTATGCCTTAAATAGGAGTAAACCTGATGAGGATTATATCCTTCTTGTCGTGTATTTAGATACTGCAAATCATGAAATTGCCCTTTGGATATGGCTTTATTTTCTTGAGCAAAATGCAAAGTGTTTTTGTAAAAGTCACGGAGCTCCTTTTGTTCTTTTGGTAATTTGCTCGTATTAAATTTTCCACCATTTATCCAGTTTTGCAATTCGGTCACTCCCCAATAATCAAAGATTGTAGTTCTACCATCATTGCCCTGGAAACCTTCCGCCTGCGTAGGTTTCACACCCAATTCTTGCCCATAATAAACCATAATAGGACCAGTATGTAGTGTACTTGAAAGCATCATAGCACCTTTGGCCGACTCTGGAGTTTTTCCAAATTCATTCGACGCAATCCGCTGCTCATCATGGTTTTCTAAAAATCTGAGCATTCTGTTAGAAAACTCTCCAGATTCTTTTTGCCAAACTTGGGTAATATCTTGAGCATTTCCATGTCCTTCTATTAACCTGCGTAAAGCGTCATAAAGGCCTACTTTATCATATAAATAATCAAATTTTCCATTGAATAAGTAATTGTGGTATTCATTTGGGTTATAAATTTCAGCGATGAAAATTACCTCAGGGTTTATTTTTTTGATTTCAGGAATCACCCAGCCCCAAAACTCCGCAGGTACCATTTCTGCCATGTCACATCTGAAACCATCAATGCCTTTTTTAGTCCAAAAGGCTAAAATGTCTCTCATTTTTAGCCAAGTATCAGGCACTGGGTCAAAATGTTTCGATTTTCCGTTTAGATAATCAATGCCGTAATTTAGTTTTATGGTTTCAAACCAATCGTTTATGCTTGGTTTTGCAGAAAAAACATCATTTCCTGTTGCTTTGGCAGGGTATTCTTCATATTTTTTGTCAAACTTTATGGGAGGATTTACACCTTCTGGAATCTCGAAATGCTGATTCGGTAAATAGTAGAAATTGTTATTTGCACTAAATCGCAGTGAATTATCATCTGTTTCTCCAAAGTCTTTTATTCCTTTTGGCTTTACATCAGACTTGTATTCTCTTGATACATGATTAGGTACGAAATCGATGATTACTTTAAGATCCAAATCGTGTGTTCTTTTTACCAAGTCTTCAAATTCAGACATTCTATTATTTACATCTTCCGCCAAATATGGATTGACGTCATAATAATCTTTGATGGCGTACGGTGAACCAGCAATTCCTTTTACTATTTGCGGATGGTCATTAGGGATTCCAAATTTACTAAAGTCCGTCATGGTCGCATGTTCTATGACTCCAGTATACCAAACATGCGAAATGCCTAAATCTTTAATAGATTTTAAAGCATTTTTATTAATATCCTTAAATTTAGTGGTACCGTTTTCTTCCAAAGTACCATTAAATTTATTTGTGACATTTTGGTTGGCAAATAATCGAGTGAAAATTTGATAAACAGCAATCTTGTCAGAAGTTTTCTTTTGACTTTGTGAAAAACTCATAATAAAAATAAAAACAAATGAAAAAGTAAGAAATAATTTCATTTCAGGTTAAAGTATAATTTCAAAGGTAAATAGGTTTTTTTTATGAAAAAACACCCATTATGCTTTATTTTGCAAAAAATATACTTTTAACCTCATGAATTTCAAAACTACAAAAATGTATTATCTTGGAATAATACTACAGTTTTTTGTTTTAATAGTTGATGCCCAAAGTACAGAAGTATCAAGAATAAATCCTACAAACTGGTTTGTTGGGATGAAAAATCCAAATCTTCAACTGATGATAAATGGCAAAGGCCTTAAAGCTGAGTTGTTTAAGTTGAAACCTTATAAAGGAGTTAAATTAAGAGAAATACATACAGTAGAAAACCCTAATTACCTTTTTGTTGACTTAGAAATATCTAAAAAAGCAAAAGCAGGTACGGTGAAGTTTGAATACAATGGCACAACAATAAATTATGAATTGTTACAAAAAACTGCACAGCCCCTAGGTCTTGATCAATCTGATTTTGTTTATTTATTGATGCCTGATAGATTCTCAAATGGTGAACCTTCAAATGATAAATTTGCGGATATGGCAGACCCAAATCATGATAGAAACAATCCTTTTTTGCGTCATGGTGGCGATTTGCAGGGTGTTACCAATCATTTAGATTATCTTAAAGAACTTGGTGTTACGGGTATTTGGATGACACCCGTAATTGAAAATAATCAACCCCTAACAGATGAAGGCGGTGTTATGAGGAGTGCATATCATGGCTATGGGTTCACAGATCATTACAATGTTGACAAGAGATTGGGAGGGAATGAAGCCTATAAAATTCTTTCAAAAGAGGCTCATGCAAAAGGAATTAAAATAATTCAAGATGCTGTTTATAACCATGTTGGAATAAATCATTGGTTTTTAAAAGATATGCCCTCAAAAGATTGGCTAAATCAATGGGACAAATACACCAATACTACATATAAAGACCAACCTTTGTTTGATATTCATGCATCAACTTTAGATACCAAAATTGTAAGAAACGGTTGGTTTACTTCTTTTCTGCCTGATTTAAATCAAAATAATCCATTTGTCGCCAATTTTCTGATACAACATGCACTTTGGTCAGTCGAAACTTTTAATATCGATGCATGGAGAATTGATACCTATATTTATAATGATTTGGATTTTATGAATAATTGCAATCAAGCTCTATTAGATGAATATCCAAATATCCATATATTTGGGGAATCAGCAGTGGGAACAGTGATTAGCCAGGCATATTTTACTAAAAACAATTTCAATATTCCTTTTAAAAGCAATTTACCCGGTGCATTAGATTTTGTTGTTGAAGAAGGGATTTTTGAAGCTTTAAATCATGATTTTGGATGGAATGAAGGTGTAAGTAGATTGTATACAGTTTTAGCTCAGGATTTAGCTTATGCAGATGCTACTAAAAATGTCAATTTTTTAGAAAATCATGATCATCACCGCTTTTTCTCAGTTGTGGGTGAGGATTTTGATAAATATAAAATGGGTATTACTTGGTTGTTGACCTTGAGAGGAATTCCCCATTTTTATTATGGAACCGAAATATTGATGAAAAACTTTAAAGATCCTTCGGATGCAGAAGTAAGGCGAGATTTTCCTGGTGGCTGGGCAGATGATAAAGTCAATAAGTTTAAAGCAAACGGTAGGACTGAGAAAGAAAATGAGGCATTTGATTTTGTAAAAAAGTTGGCAAATTATCGCAAAAATTCTGAAGCAATTTCGAAAGGAAATTTTATGCAGTTTGTCCCAGAGGAAGGTGTCTATGTGTATTTTAGGTATACTGAAAACCAAAAAGTAATGGTAATAGCCAATACTAATAAAACAGAAAAAAGTTTAGATACCGTTAGATTTCAGGAGATGCTTAAAGGAGCTAAATCTGCTAAAGAAATAATTAGTGGCGTGGAGTTTAAAGATATTTCGACAGTGAAGATTGATGCGAAAGGGGTGATGGTTTTAGAGATAAATTAAAATTTTTAGATGAAAATAAGAGCGTTTTTATTTGATTTGGATGGCGTGATAGTTGATACGGCTGTTTTTCATTACAAGGCTTGGAGAAAATTATGTAATACTTTAGGTTTTGACATTGATGAGGAATTTAATGAAACCTTGAAAGGTATCAGTAGAATGGATTCTTTAGAGGCTATCTTAAAGCATGGTAAGGTTATTTTAAGTCAAGAAGAAAAAGAAAAATATGCTAAAATCAAAAACGATTGGTATTTGGAATTGGTTAATAAAATGACTGAAAATGACATATTGCCAGGTGTTAAAAATTTCCTAGAAGAATCGAGAGCTTTGGGTATAAAAATAGCTTTGGGCTCTGCAAGTAAAAACGCGAGTTTAATTTTGGAGAAAACTGGCATCTTACCTCTTTTTGATAAATTGGTTGATGGTAACCATGTAAATAAAAGTAAACCTGATCCAGAGGTGTTTTTGAAAGGAGCCCAGGCTTTGGACGTTGAAAATGAAGAATGTATTGTGTTTGAGGATGCATTTGCTGGAGTGCAAGCTGCTAAAGCCGCAAATATGTTTGCAGTAGGTATTGGAAAAAAAGAAGTACTATGCAACGCTGATTTTGTAATTGCGGGTTTGCATGAATTGAGTCCGAATGATATTTTAATGAGACTAAACTAATTTTTAGAAAAAATGAAGAATTACATTAAGCATGATGAGTGGAGAGTGATTGAAAGTGGATTTCATGCAGAATATAATGAAATTACCGAAAGCCTAATGAGTCTCGGAAACGGAAAAATGGGGCACAGGGGTAATTTTGAAGAAAGATACACTGGCAAAACTTTGCAAGGAAATTACGTAGCTGGTGTTTGGTTTCCTGACAAAACCAGAGTCGGATGGTGGAAAAACGGTTATCCAGATTACTTTGCAAAAGTAATAAACTCGGTTAATTGGATCGGGATTGATATTGAGATTGATGGCGAAATTGTAGACTTGGGCAAGTGTGAAATTCTGGATTTTTATAGGGAATTGCACATGCAGCATGGCCATTTAATGCGTTTTTGCAAGTTAAGATTACAAAATGGCAAAGAGATAAGAATTGAAAGCATAAGATTCTGTAGTATTACCCATGATGAAATTGGACATGTGGACTATGAGGTTACTCCGGTAAACTTTGATGGTTTGATAAAAATCACTCCATATTTGGATGGAAATGTTCAAAATAGAGATGCCAATTATGATGAACACTTTTGGGAAGAAATCTCAAAAAAATCAGAAGGTAAAAGAGCTTTTCTTCAAGTTAAAACTAAAGAAAACAAATTTGGTGTTGATAGATTTGATTTAGCAGTTGGAATGGACCTAAGCATTTGTTTAGGTGGTCATGCAAGGGAAGTAGATTTTGAAACTGTTCAAAGCGAAAAATATATTGGTTTAACTTTTTCTGTTTTTGCTCAAAAATCTCAAACAATTCGCATTGTTAAAAAGGTAGCAGTTCATAACTCTACCAACTTCTTTCCAGATTATTTGTTGGCTGAATGTGAAAAATCATTAACAAATGTTGCTGATTTACAGATGCTTCCGCTTCAAAGAGCAGCTTGGAAAGCTAAATGGGAAAATTGTGATATAAAAATTGAAGGAGATGAATCTGCTCAACAAGGTATTAGATTCAACATATTCCATTTATTGCAAACCTACACTGGTCAAGATGCAAGACTAAATATCGGCCCAAAAGGTTTTACTGGTGAGAAATACGGCGGCGTAACTTATTGGGACACTGAAGCTTATTGTATTCCTTTTTACCTTTCAGCAGTAGACTTTTCTGTTGCTCGTAATCTTTTGGTTTACAGACACAATCATCTTCAAAAAGCTATATTGAATGGTCAAAAATTAGGCTTTTCGAAAGGTGCTGCTTTATATCCCATGGTAACTATGAATGGCGAGGAATGCCACAACGAATGGGAGATAACTTTTGAAGAAATTCATAGAAATGGTGCAATAGCTTATGCAATCTACGACTACATAAACTATACTGGAGATGCATCGTATTTAAATCAATTTGGCTTAGAAGTTTTGATTTCGATCTCAAGATTCTGGTCTCAAAGAATTACTTTTTCAGAAAATCTGAAAAAGTATGTGATGCTAGGAGTAACTGGTCCGAATGAATACGAGAATAACGTAAACAATAACTGGTATACCAACTATATTGCTGTTTGGACACTAAAATATACGCTTGAAGCTATTGCTTTAGTAAAAGCTGAGCAAGAAGACTACCGAAGGATTGTCGGTAATCTTAACTTTGAAGAAGCAGAAGAAACCGAAAGATGGAATGAAATAATTGGAAATATGCATTTACCTTATGATGAAAATAGGGAAGTGTTTTTGCAACAAGACGGTTTTCTAGATAAAGAACTATTATCTGTAGAAAGAATAAGGCAGCATAGGCCAATCAATCAAAATTGGTCGTGGGATAGGATTTTACGATCTTGTTTTATAAAACAAGCCGACGTTTTACAAGGTTTATTCTTTTTCGAAGATGATTTTGATCAAGAAACTCATTTAAGGAATTTTGACTTTTATGAGCCAATGACTGTTCATGAATCATCACTTTCGCCATGTGTTCATACAGTATTAGCATCTAAACTAGGTAAAATTGAAAAAGCGTATGAGATGTATGTTCGTACATCGAGATTGGACTTGGATGATTATAACAATGACACCGAAGATGGTCTTCATATTACCTCTATGGCAGGAACTTGGATGTCGGTAGTCAAAGGATTTGGTGGTATGCGTGTAAAAAATACCAAATTACATTTAAACCCAATATTACCTAAAAACTGGGAGTCACTATCTTTTAGAGTGGGTTTGAAAGACAATTTAGTTGAAATCGGTATTAATAGAGAGGGCATTATTGTCAAAAATCTTTCTGAAAAGGAAATGGAGTTTTCTTTATTCGATAAAGAAATAACTTTGGCAGGTATGGATGAATTTGTGCTACATACAGAGGCTGCTTAAAATTCTCATATAAAGTGTCACCTTTCGGTTAATTCGGGAGGTGATATTTTTTTGCAAAAAAGGATTAAAATTCAATAATCAAAGTGTTTTTGATTAGTAACAAGCGTTTCAGCGTTCCAAATTATCTCACGTTTAAATTCCGAGGTTCTTTTGTTGCAGTCTTTCATTCTACAATACGCACAACACTCCGGCATACAAGGGTCTGAGTGTACAAAAACTTCCAGATTATGATGCGTGTTTTTTCTGATTATTTCTTCAAAATGACTTACTTCGTCATGGGATTCTTTTAAACTTAAGTAAAAAGGTAAAGTAATATGGCTATCTATATGTATGTCTGCTCCATATTTTTTTACTCTGAAATTATGGACATCGACCCATTCATTTTTCCTGTTTTCATTAATGATTTTTATCAACTTATTCAAAAGGTCAAAGTCTGTCTCATCCATCAAGCCACTAACAGCCTTTCTCAATATTTGTATACCATTGTAGAAAATATAAATAGCCAAAAATATTGCTATAATTGGGTCAATGATTTGAATGCCAGTAAATTGAACCAAGATTAATCCAGAAACTAAAACTACGCTACTAATGGCATCGAGCAGCAAATGTTTACCATCTGCTTCTAAGATTATAGAATTTAGTTTCTTGCCATATTTAATCAAAACATAGCCTAAAAGACCATTTAATAGTACAACAGCTACGGTAATTATTATACCATTCGAAATATTTTGAATTTCTGCATTTCCCTGGATTAAAGTATTCAAAGCAGGTATTAAAGTAAAAACTCCTGCAAGTATAATCAGAAAACCTTCCAATCCGGAAGAGAAAAATTCAATTTTTCCATGGCCATACGGGTGATCATGATCTTTGGGCTTTTCTGCTAAAAATAAAGAATACATAGCGAAAGCTGTCGCAATAATATTAACAATTGATTCTGCTGCATCTGTTAAAATTGCTTTGGAATTAGTCAGAAAGTATGCGTAGAATTTCAAAGACATAATAAAAACAGCCAAAACAAAAGAAAGGCCAATGGCATTTTTTTTATTCGTAAAAAATCCTTCAATCATTTTCTTTAATTTTTCCTAAACTTAAGTATTTACTTTAATTTTGGGGCTATGGCAAACGAAAAAAATAACTGGAAAAAGCTAAAAACTACAGTTCCGTACGAAAACCCTTGGATTGAGGTACAGCATCATGATGTTATAAATCCATCTGGCGGAAAAGGAATTTATGGACAAGTAAACTTTAAAAATATAGCGGTAGGAGTGGTGCCTGTTGATGCTCAGGGTTTTACTTATTTGGTTGGTCAATTTAGATTTCCTTTAGAAGAATATTCATGGGAAATTCCTGAAGGTGGCTGCCCAATGGGTGAAGATGTTTTAGAAGCAGCTAAAAGAGAATTAATAGAAGAAACAGGTTTTTTTGCAGAAAAATGGACTTTAGTTTCAAAAATCCATACTTCTAACTCAGTCTGCAATGAAGTTGGCTACATATATTTGGCTGAAAATCTAACTCCTGGGCCATCTAATCCAGAAGAAACAGAAGATCTGCAAATAAAGAAAGTAAGCCTTACGGAGGCTATTGAAATGGTGATGCAGGATAAAATAACTGATTCGATTTCAGTTGCTGGTATTTTGAAAGTAGCCAGATTGAAAGGAATTTAATCCTAACTTTCAATATCTGTTTTAGACAGTTCTTCTAAAGCAGCATAACTTGTTAGGTCATAATGACAAGGTACAACAGAAATATAATTATTTTCCAAGGCCCAAATGTCGTTATCATTTGACTCGGGCTCTCTATTTACAAAATGTCCACCCATCCAATAGTAAGGTCTTCCATGTGGGTCTTTTCTAGCATCAAACTCTTCCTGCCAATAGCCGTTGGTTTGTCTACAAAGCTTTATTCCCTTTATTTTTACATCTGAGTTTTTAGGAAAGTTTACGTTTAAAGCTGTCCCTTTAGGAACACCGTTTTTCAAAACAAACTCAGCTATTTGTTTTAAATAAGGCCTAGTATGTTCAAAGTCAGCATCGTATCTGAAATCATCCAAAGAAAAGCCCACAGAAGGAATACCTTCAATAGCACCTTCAATAGCAGCCGACATTGTGCCAGAATAAATTACAGAAATAGAGGAATTTAATCCATGATTTATTCCACTTACCAAAAGGTCAATTTTTCGTCCTTTCAAAAACTCATGTTTGGCCATTTTAACGCAATCAGCAGGTGTGCCTGAACATTCAAAAGATTCAATTTCTCCAAAAATAGGAGACTTTTTTATATGTAAAGTAGAATCTACAGTAATAGCATGTCCCATACCCGAATTAGGGCTATCGGGAGCCATTACGTACACTTCTCCAATTTTAGACATTTCTTCTATCAATACTTTTATACCTTTTGAAGTGATGCCGTCGTCGTTTGTAACGAGAATTAATGGTTTTGCCATCGAAGTTTTTTAGTTTTAATTTCTAATTTTTGATTTAGTTTGTTTTTCTTTAAAAACCAAAGGTAATTGTTTTTTAGGTTTTTGAAATCCTAAACTCAAATAAAATCACTTGAAATTTATACGGAAACTTGCTGTTTTAGGTTAAAAAATTCTTATTTTTTATTATTTTTGTGCTCAAATCTATAATACTTAATGCATATAGCAATCACCGGAAATATTGGTGCCGGAAAAACCACTTTAGCAGAAAAATTAGCCAAGCATTATGGTTGGGAAGTATATTATGAAGCTGTAGACGGGAATCCATATTTAGCCCCATTTTATGGAGACATGCCAAAATGGTCTTTTCACCTTCAAATATTTTTTCTTAATTCCCGGTTTGAACAAGTCTTAAAAATCAAAAATCAAGAAGAAAAGACGATAATTCAGGATCGAACAATTTATGAGGATGCATATATTTTTGCTCAAAATCTATATGAAAGTGGTCACATGAATCAAACGGACTATGAAACCTATAAAAGTTTGTTTAATACTATTATGAAGGCTATTTCCCCGCCTGACTTAATGATTTATTTAAAAGCAGATGTAAATAAACTGGTTTCCCAAATCAAAAAAAGGAATCGAGACTACGAACAAAATATAGACCCTCAGTACCTTATCAGTTTAAATAGCCTTTATGAAGGATTTACCAAAGAATACAATCATGGTAAACTTTTGGAAATAGATGTAAACCAAATGGATTTTGTCGGCAACGATTTGGATTTTAAACACATAACTGAAATCATCGAAAAAAATATCAATATTGGTACTCAACTTGAAATTTAACTTTATTTATAAATTTTGATTGCCTTTTATTGGCTTGAATTTTGTTATTTTGAAAATTATTAAAATAAACGTCCTAATATAAATAATAATAAACTGAATATTAATCACTTATGAGTTTTAAAAAATTAAATGATATCGGAGGTTGGCTGGTTTTTGTCATTTCCCTTATTACCTTCACACTTACAGTGGAGCCAACGGCAAGTTTCTGGGATTGCGGAGAGTTTATAGCTTGTGCTTATAAATTGCAAGTTCCTCACCCTGCGGGTGCTCCATTTTTCCTTCTAATTGGCCGAATTGCCTCCTTATTTGCAGGATCGGATGTTACTAAGGTTGCATTAATGATAAACATGGTTTCTGTACTTGCAAGTGCATTTACTATCTTATTCATGTTTTGGACAATCTCGCTAGTTGCTAGAAAATTAGTGGGTAAAACTGCAGAAAATATTGACACTGCTAGTACTATTTTGGTATTAGGTGCCTCATTAGTAGGTTCATTGGTATATAATTTCTCGGAATCTTTCTGGTTTTCGGCAGTTGAAGCAGAAGTTTATGGAATGTCATCATTTTTTACTGCAATAGTTGTTTGGGCAGCATTCAGATGGGAGTTAATTGAAGATCCAAGGCAGCAAAACAAATGGCTTCTTTTTATTGCTTATTTAGTTGGCCTTTCAATTGGAGTTCACCTTCTAAACTTGGTTACTATTCCAGCTTTGGCTTTGTTGTATTATTTTAAAAAGAACCAAAATCCTAATTTTAAAGGTGGTTTTATTTCATTTTTAATTGGATTAGTTGTTTTAGGAATTATAATGGTTGGCTTGATTACTGGTTTACCAACTCTAAGTTTTTCTTTTGATAAATTGTTCGTCAATTCATTCGGAATGCCGTTTGCATCTGGTATGATTTTCTTCATTATTGTTCTTATAGCAGCTTTAGCTTATGGTATTCATTATACGCAAAAACAAGGGAAGGCTATTGCGAATACAATCCTTTTATCATTTGCTTTTGTATTGATAGGGTATTCAACATACACTATTGCCTTGATTCGTTCTAATTATAATCCGCCTATCAATGAGAACAATCCTAGTGATGTATTGAATTTTACCTATTATTTGAAAAGAGAGCAATACGGTTCTAGACCTTTACTTTACGGTCCAATATACACTGCTCAATTGACTGAGATTAAGAGAGGTGAGCCGAATTATAAAGTTGGAAAAGATAAATACGAAGTTTACGATTATAATCCAGAATATGTTTGGGACAGCAAAGGTAAAATGCTTTTGCCAAGAGTTTGGAGCCAAGACCCAAATCACATTAACCTTTATCGAAGCAAACTGAATCTTGCTGAAGGTCAAAGACCTGGATTGGCAGATAATCTCAAGTTCATGTTTAATCATCAGTTTGGGCACATGTATTGGCGTTATTTTATTTGGAATTTCTGGGGTAGAGCCTCAGATGTATCTGATGTAGCTGGCACAAACATATTTGAAACTAAAAGTGATTTACCTAAATCGTATGCGAATAACAAAGGCAGAACAAATTACTACGGACTTCCTTTGATATTAGGAATACTTGGCTTTTTGTTCATGTATTTTAAACGTGATAAAGATGCCATCGTAATGTTTTTGTTGTTTTTCTTTACAGGTTTGGGTTTGGTTATTTATTTAAATTCACCTCCTGTAGAACCTCGTGAAAGAGACTATATTTATGTTGGATCATTCTATTTCTTCGCAATTTGGATAGGTATAGGTGTTATGGCGATTGCTGAGTGGGTTCTAAAATTTATCAAAAACAATTCTGCGAAAGCTGGAGTCGCTACTTTTTTAAGTTTAACAGTGCCGGTAATAATGGCGAATTCGGCTTGGCCAGGCCATGACAGATCCGATAGATACCATCAAATAGATTTTGCAAAGAACTTATTGAATTCTTGTGAAAAAAATGCCATATTATTTACAGGTGGAGATAACGATACTTTCCCTTTATGGTATGTGCAGGAAGTGGAGGGTTTCAGGACAGACGTAAGGGTTTGCAATTTGAGTTTATTAGGTACAGATTGGTATATCGATCAAATGAAAAGAAGTACCTATGAATCGCAACCTTTGCCTATTTCTATGAATACTGAGAATTATAATAAAGGTATAAACGACCAAATTCCTTTTGTTAAAAATCCAAATCCGCAAATTCAGGCAGGTATTAATCTTAAAGAATTCTTGAATTTGGTCAAAAACAACGATCCTGCTATTCAAATGCAAGTTAGTTCGGGTGAAATGATTAATGTTTTGCCATCACCGAATTTCTATTTAGAGCAAAATGCTGAAGAAATAGCTGGTCAAAGCTTTGTGCCTGAAAAATACAAAGCATTGGTGAAAGATAAAGTAGAGTGGAATTTTGGAGAAAAGGATATTTTGAAAAACGACCTTTTGGTGTTAGATATTATTGCTCAAAATAACTGGAAAAGACCTATTTATTTCTCAGGAACGCTTTCTCCAAGTTCGTATATGAATTTAAAAGAATTCTGCCAATTAGAAGGTTATGCGTATAGATTGATGCCATTTAGAGTTCCGGGTGCCAAAGATGGTTTCGTAAACTCTGACATAATGAAAGATAGGTTGGTTAATAAAATGTATTGGAGAAATCTTAATAATCCTAATGTTTATTATGACTCTGAAACTTATCTAAAAGTACCAATGGTAACAGCCAGGTTTGCATTTTTACGTTTGGTAGACCAGTTGGTAAGAGAAGGCAAAAAGGATGAAGCTGAGAAATTCCTAGACAAATCTTTAGAAATTATGCCAGACAATACGATTCCTTATGATCAATTGGTAGCAAATTATCCAATATTCTATTACGAAATAGGCAAACCAGATAAAGCTAGAAAAGTAGCCGAAGTTATGGTTAATAGAGCAGATGATGAATTGAAATATTTTATTGAAAAGAATAAATCTGCTGGAAACAGACAATGGGGTGATGGAAATATTCAGTCAATAATACAGTCTGATATGAGAGTTATACAAATGTTATATTCTGCTGCAGAACAGTATGACAAACCATTATCTGAGAAGTTTAGGAAGATATATGAAGGCCATTTGGCAAAAATTCAATAAAAAGAATATATTTTTTATTGGCCTTGGATATGAAAATGTCCAAGGCTTTTTTATTTCCAAATTCACAAAAAACTGGGTTATACTAGGTTATTTTTGTATGAAAAACCAATAAAAACTTGGGATTTCATTGTACTTTTGTGAAAATTTTTTGAATGAAGTATCTGTTAAGGAAGTTTTTGGAACATAGAGAGGCTATGGCATTGGCAATATTTATTGCAGGCTTGCCCTTTATTTTCTTTTTAAGAGATGGTTTGCGTCTAGCTCCTGCTAATACTTATTTCTCTATTGCCTTACTTTTCGGCCCCTTAGCTTTAACCTTACTTTTTAAAGATTTAAAGTATTTTGAAAGCCCCAATAAACCTGGAATGTTTATGATAGGCTGGTTTCTTATCATTACGTTTGTTTATTTCATATTAAGAGATAGATTTACTGCAGTGCAAGGATTGACGGAAACCTTCAACTATATCCTTTTATTTACCCTTTTTGTGTCGATTAATTTTATGCGGCAGGTTTCGTTAAGTAAATTTTTTATTCATGCTATTATATTTATTTCATTAATTGGTGCTGCTTCATTATTATACTACACGTTTACAAATCCACTATATCAAATAGGGCAGAGGGCTTCTATTTCTTTTGAAGAAGACGGAGCCAAAGGCGGTAATCCACATATCAATGCTAGAGGTGCTTTTTATGGCTTAATTGCCTGTGTAATTGCCCTTAAATATCAAAAAAAGATAAATTTAGGAATCCTTTATCCTACTGTTTCAATTCTCCTTTTTATAGTAGTCCTGTTTCTAACTCAGACTATGCTTGGGTTTATGGCAGCTTTTCTTTTTATTTCTCTTTTTACTTATTTTAATTTTAATTTTTCTAGTGTAGTTTCTACCGCTAAATTTTTCTTATTTAAGTGGTACGTGTTGTTGGCTTTGGTTTTGGGTATAGGTAAGGGAATTGTTGAGATTAAAAATAATGAGGAGTTTATTACCCCAATCACCAATTATTTGACATTTAGGGTAAATAATATTGTGAAAAGTTTCACAAATCCGGATAATAAAAAACGTAAGCCGAGTAACTCTGATGAGTCGGCCAACATGAGGATTCATTTGTTGACCACTGTTTTTGAAAATGCGGAAGAAAATTTTACGGAAGGAAAAGTGAGGTATATTCTTTTTGGAAATGGATTCAAACATCTTTACGTCGATGTTCCTTATATTGAGGTTTTTGATTCTTTCGGCCTCATAGTGTTTGTTTTTTACAGTATCATGTTTTTTTATATGGCCAAACTATGTCTCGGTGAAATAAAAAACCCGAAGAGTTTTGGAACAGAGTTTTTAGCCTATTTCTTTATATACTATTTCATTGCCAATTTTACGGCGGCATTGGTAATTGACTATACTCGCTTAGGAACATATATGTTGATATTTAAATTTATCAAAAAATAATTTTTTTATCCCTGCATATATTTGCGGAGATTATTTCTGTTTATGAGGGTCTTAATCATTCATAATATACTCTGGACGCATTATAAATCGATTTTGTTTGAAGAACTTCAAAAACAAAAGTCGAAGAATGATGATATTCGTGTTTTGCAAATTGCAAGGAATGAGTTGTCGAGAAAAAACATGGAAGGGCCTTTAAAAAAATATGATTACGATTATCATTTATTATTTGATGATTACATCGAGAATATTCCTAGTTACAAAAAGGTTTTTGCCGTTCTTAAATATATTAGGTCTTATAACCCTGATATAGTTAATATTACAGGGTTTGGAGGAGATTTAGCGATGACGTTCTCTATTTTGTACGCCTTTTTGCTTAGTAAGAAAATTGTAATCTCTAATGAATCTACTTCTCAAGATCAGCAAGGTTCATTTTTGAAAGATTCGATAAAGAAAATGCTCTTTAAAATGGCAAAAGGATTTATCGTTTTTGGGGCTTCCTCCAAAGAATATTTGTTTAAATATGGGGTCAAACAGGAGCAAATTATAGAAGAAAAAGCGGCAGTAGTTGACGATGTATCCATTTTGGAGATTTTTAATGAAACCAATAATTTTCTTGAAAATGAGATAGTTACATCTCACAATTTTATTTTTGTTGGCAGGTTAATTCCCGAGAAAAATCTTGATATTTTAATAAGTGGTTTTCAAAGGCTAAAAAGGGAGGTTTCACAAGCAAAAGATTGGGGCTTAATAGTTTTAGGAAGTGGTGGTGAAGAGAAAAATTTAATTCTTTTAAAAAATCAGCAACCTGATGATATTTTTATGTTTAAAGGTGTGGATTGGCAAACTGTTCCAAAATATTTAACAAGAGCTAATTGTTTAGTTTTACCTAGTATTTCGGAGCCATGGGGATTGGTAGTAAATGAGGCAATGATTTGCGGATTGAGTGTAATTGTTTCAGATAAATGCGGTTGCAAAGACGATTTGGTAAAAGGTAATGGGTTTATATTTAAATCAGGAAATGAAACTGAATTATTTGATGCGATGTCAGAAATTGTAAAAAATGAAAATTCCAATATAGAGCTAGGCAGTGTTTCTAAAGAAATTATCAAAGATTTCAAAGTTGAAAATGTTGCAAAAAGGATATTTATGGGATTCGAAAATATTCATCAAAGGAAATAAAATATGCATTTTTTACATATTCTTTCTTATAGTTGGGAAAACGGTGGGGCGTCAAAGGTTGTTTATGATTTGGCGAAATATCAAATCGAGAATGGACATGAAGCTACCATTATGTCGTTGGATATTGATGGGCATGTAAGATACAAAAATATTGAAGGTGTAAATATTGTTCAGATAAAAGGCAATTTCTTCACTAGATTTCTTCCACTTTTCTCGCCTGATTTATGGGAGTTTTTAAAGACAAAAAGCCAAACAGTAGATATAATTCATCATCATGGATTGTGGAATTTTACCCTTTTAGCTGCTCATTTATTAGGCTTACATCAAAAAAGCATTGTTACGGTACATGGTTGTGCACATCCTTATACATTTATTGGAAATAAGATTAAAAGAGGTCTTTTTTCAGTTGGTTTTCAAAAGAGATTTCTTGAAAAAGTAAAAATGATCCATGTTTTGCATGTAGGAGAGGAACGCGAAATAGAAGAATATCTAGGCAAAAAAACACCAAATGTTTATATAATTCCGAATGGAATTGAAGTTCCAGATCTCAAGGTCCCAGAAAATAAAACAGGAAATGATGTATTGTTTTTGAGCAGACTTCATAAAAAGAAAGGATTAGATTTGTTATTGCCTGCATTTAAATTGGTTTTAGAGAAAATTCCTGATGCGAAATTGTTAATTGCTGGGCCGGATTTCGGTATGAAAGGTTTTGTAGAAGGTTATATTTCTGATAATAAAATGGAGAATTCAGTTAAAATATTAGGCCCGGTCAATGGTCAGGCCAAAATAGATTTATTGTTAAATTCAAAAGTTTTTGCACTACCAAGTTATTCTGAGGGCTTTTCTATTGCTGTTTTAGAAGCATTGGTGTATGAATTGCCGATTGTAGCTTCCACAGAAACCGGTCTTTCTAATGATATTTCTGAAACAAAATCAGGAATAATTATAGAATTAAATCCGAATTCAGTAGCCAAGGCAATCATAGAAATTTTAGACAATGAAAATTTAGCAAAGGAGATGGCAAAAAATGGCAAAAAACTCGTTTCTGAAAGATTTGAAACTGAAGTTGTTTGTAGAAATTTTCATCAAATCGTAGAAAAAGTTTTTGTTTAATATGTCTTTTTTGAATAAAAATGATACTGTAGAAGAAATTTACTTGATAAAACGCATTAATATTTAATATTGGTTTGGATAAATCAGGAAATAATCTTAATTTTGCACTCCAATTTTTTATAATCATTTAAATTTAGCTAAGATGTACGCAATCGTAGAGATAGCAGGCCAGCAGTTTAAAGTTGAAAAGGGTCGTTTCATTTATACCCACCGTTTGGCGGGAGAAACGAACGCTGAGCTTGTTTTTGACAAGGTTTTACTTGTCGATAATGATGGTGCGGTTTCAATAGGAGCCCCGACTGTAACTGGTGCACAGGTAAAATGCACAATCCTTGAACATTTGAAAGGAGAAAAAGTAATTGTTTTCAAGAAAAAAAGACGTAAAGGTTATCAAAAGCAAAATGGACATCGTCAAGCTTTGACTAAGATTCAAATTGACGAGATAATTGCTGCTTAATTATTTATAATTTTAAAACATTAATAGACGATGGCACATAAGAAAGGTGTTGGTAGTTCGAAAAACGGTCGTGAATCAGAAAGTAAGCGTTTAGGCGTAAAATTATTCGGTGGTCAAGATGCAATTGCAGGTAATATCATCGTTCGTCAACGTGGAACAAAACACAATCCTGGTCAAAATGTAGGCTTGGGTCGTGATCATACGCTTTTTGCGTTGAAAGATGGTATCGTGACTTTCAAAAAAGGTCGTGAAGGTAAGTCTTTCGTTCACGTGCTTCCTGCTGCGGTAGAAGCTTAATTTTCGAAAAAGAAATTAAAAAGAGGCCTAGCCTCTTTTTTTTTGCCCTTTGCCCAAACTTATAGTTTTTTTTTTGTGTTAACACTGTATTAAAATAATAACATGCTGAAGAGAAATACAATGATATATACGGAGTTGAGCCCTAATCCCAACTCGATGAAATTCGTTTTAAATTATGAAATAGTTCCTGAAGGATTATCATTCGACTATCCTGATATGGCTTCAGCCAGAGAAGAATCCAAAGCTTCTCCACTAGCTGCTGATATTTTTCAATTTCATTTTGTAAACCGTGTTTTTATCTCTTCAAATTTCCTTACAATTACCAAGGATGCAGAAACAGAATGGGAGGAGGTATTGTTTGATCTTAAGAAATTCATAAAAATATATTTTGACGAAAGTCATCCTGTTTTTGCTCAGAAAACTATTGATTCAAATACCTTAATTGTTGACCCTAACGACACTGAGGTAGTAGCTAAAATAAAAGCCACATTGGATCAATATGTTCGTCCAGCAGTAGAGTCTGACGGAGGAGCAATTAACTTTTCTTCTTTTGACGAAGAGTCTGGCTTGGTAAAAGTATTTCTTCAGGGTTCGTGTAGTGGTTGTCCTTCTGCCACAATTACCCTAAAATCGGGTATTGAGCGTCTTTTGACATCCATGGTGCCAGAAGTAAAATTGGTAGAAGCAGAGGAATTATAAGCTTAGCTCAATTTTGCAATTGCCTCTGTCATAGATTTTATATGCCTCCGTTCTTGTAATATTGTAGGGGCAGCCACACGCTCTTTGCAATCAAAAATAGAACACTTTTCGCAAGTTTGATTTACATTTTGGACTGTAACCTTCGAGTCATTTAAAAAACCGATTTTTTTGGATGCCTCGTCTGATATTTCGAAACCCAAGCTTACGCTTACATTGGTATTTTCTAAAATATTCAAAGGTCTTGCTATAGATATTACAAAATATTGATTTCCAGCATCTTGATAATTGGATATTTGAGTATCTATGAGTTGTTGATTTTTATCTTTCTTTTGCAAAGAAGATAATTCGTCTAAAATTTTAATTGAGATCCATCTTCTACAATAGTTCTCATTTTTGCTTTCTTGAGGGTCATGTTGTTTATAAAGATGTAATTCTTTGGTTAAACTGTAGTCTTTTGTGCCAATTGGTGCTTCAAATCTTAGGAAAAACAATTTGTCAATTCCAAAAGAATCAGGTAAAATACTGAAAATTCTATGAAGAAGAGTTTCTGGCGTGGTTTGATATTTTTGAATTATTTCGTTTAGTTTTTTGCTAGAAAATTTATCGCTTTTAAATATCTCAGTTAAACTCTTTACTAATGGTTCTTTTTTTATCAGGATTGCTCCAGCAAAATAGGAAGCTTGAAAATTATTAAAAACCTCCTCGAATGAATTAACTTTTATCCACGATGAGGTCATTGGACGAGTTTTAATGTTCATAAATAGAAAACCAACTTCCCTTGCCAAAGTAAAGGCTCTTTGGTCAGATGAAATCCTTTTATTGATCATCAATTTTTTGCTCTTCGGAATAAATACTGACCGTATAGTAGCTAAAGTAGGATGGTCTTTTTCGTCAAAATATTCAATCGAAATGCCATATTGGTCTAAAAGTAAGTTTGATAAATAGAACTCATCAATTACTTTTTCATCAGAAACACTATTTTTTTTCAAAAAATCTTTCGCAATTTCCTCTAAATCTGGGAAATAGTTATTGTGCATTTCTTGATAAGATCTCAATACCGCAAAATAAAACTGCTCAACACTCATGCTGTAGCTACGAGCTATTTTTATTATTGTATTAATAAATGCACTGAGTTTGATAGGAGCGTCAGACAACATCTCCAAGAGATTCGCAGGGTCAATTCCAAAAAAATCGAAAGGTATTTCTGTTAAAAAGTTAGATTTCAGTAATTTAGAAATAGGTTCTAGCTTTTTGTTTAATTTTAAAGAAACCAAACTGTCGTAATCAATATCCAGTGCTTCTGCTAATGCAGATATTTTATCAGCTTTTGGGTATTTTTTGCCTTTCTCTATCTCATTGATGTAAGACATTGAAAGTTTCGAAATGTTAGATAAATCTTGAAGAGAAAAGCCTTTTTCTTGACGTAACTGTTTCAGTTTTAATCCAAAAATTAATTTTATATGGTCTGTATTTAAACTCATAAAACAGTGGTTTTCAATTCTTAATTTGGGCTAATTTAAAACGAATATTTTTTCAAAAACTTTAATTACAGTGAATTGGGAATAAATTCCATGTTTATTTCTGCACCAACTCCAGAAAGGAAATTCCCTGTACTTGCTTGTAATGTAAGTTTTCCTTGAGAAATTGATACAATTTTAAACTGTCCTTTAAATCCTGAAATATCTATATCTAAAAGTGTCTCTCCAGATAGCAAATCCCAAGTGCCTCTATTTACTATATTTTTAGTCGTTTTATCCAATGCCCTTGTTTCTTTGTCGGTTCTAAATTCAAATATTAGCTGATATAGTGCTACAGCCGAAATATTTAATGAAGAATTACTCAGAGTTTTGCCAGATGTATCTGTATATCTACTTAATTGCCAGCCATTTGCTGATAATATACCTGAAGCTGAATTATCCACAGGTACCACAGGTTTATCTTTACATGATAGAAAAGTAATACCAACTAAAAGAATTAATACCAAGTTTTTCATTTTTTTTAATTTATTTTTGTAACAAAACAGATGGTAATGAGTGCAAATTTAGGAAAGAAATTTATAGGATTTAAGCGTAAGGTATTTATTATCTTTATTTCTTTTGCTTCGCCTTTTTTTGTTTTTTCCCAAGACTGTTCTCAAACCTTAGATTTTCAATTTTCAGCTTCAAAAGTTGGCCAGGGTATAAACTGGAGCCAATTTCCAGAATTCTCCTTGCCATTTAAAATTGTTTACGGAGGAACCTCCAAATATGCCAACTCTGACTTGATTTTGAAAAGAGGATTTAGCCATATTGCCAATCCCAATGAACTAACGAAAATTCCCAAAGAAAAGCGTGCATTTATTTATTATAATGTCGCAAATTCTACTCCAAAACAACCTTGGGATTTGTACAAGTCTCCATTTGGGAATGATATGTTGGTTTTAGAAAATAGTTGGACGCAAGAAAGGGAAAGAATTATTAAAGAAACTGGCGGATTAAATAAAATCGAATCAGATATTTTAGTTTTTGATATAGAAAAACAAATTAAATCTGAGGATTCTATTCTTTTAATTAAAAATGCCTCCTATACTCCACAAGATCTGAAATTGCTTACTGACCAGCAGTTTATCGAAAAATACAAAAAGGATTTACAAGGATTATATGGAAAAGCAGCAAATTATGTTGTTAATAATCAGTCGATTCCAAATATTAGCTCTTATTCTGATGCACCTATATTGAATACTTTTATTAATATTCAAGGGAAATCTTGGGAGACTTGGAAAACTGATAAATCGGTTCTGAATTACATTTCCTATGATTTTGATAATCAGAAAGTTGGAGGGACTATGTACGAAGCACAAAACTTCATTACTCCTTCGGCATATTTCTATTACGATTATCCACATCCGTTTGCAGGTGAATATTTATCTTATCTATTATTCCAAATTGAAGCAAATCAAGCTTGGACAAATAAAGATTTGATGCTTTTTGTATGGCGAAAATATAGTTTTAATCAGGGTGTTTTAGGGAAAAACATTCAACCATGGATGGCAGAGGCAATGGCAATATTTCCATTGGTGGGTGGTGCTAAAGGCATTTGGTTTTGGGAGGATCCTTTTGTTGAAACGGAGGATTTGGCTAATTATGAATACTTTACAAAAGGTTTATATCGGCTTTCAAAATTTAAAAATATTTTTGATGGTGATTATAAAATAATTAAAACCATAACTGCGAGAGATTACAATGAAAGTAAGAAACCAATTTGGAGAGGCGTTTTGAATGGAAATAACTTACTAGTTGCTGCACATAATCCAAATGCCAAATCAGAAACGGAAGAAGTTAAGGTATTAATTGAATACAATGGATGGCAAAAAGAGATTATCTTAACTGGATATGAGATTTTCCTTTGCCAATTTGATTTAAGTGCTCCCACTGGCTTGGAAAATGAAATAAGTCTTAATAAAGTAAATGTCTTTCCAAATCCAAGTTCTGGAGTTTTTAACCTTCAAATTAGTTTAGAAAATCCATCAGATTTCGAACTAAGGCTGTTTGACTTGAGCGGAAAGGAATTTTATTATGAAAGTGTTGAGAATAAAGCATTAAATATTGATAAAAGGGTAGAATTGTTAGGGAAAATATTTTCTAATGAAGTAATTGTAGAAATTAAGCAAGGCAAAAAGAGTTTTTCAAAAAGAGTTATATTGTACAATTAATTTCAAGGAATTAACTTTATAAAAATCTAGTATTAAATTTGGAAAGTTAATACTTCAAAATAAATGAATTTCAAAACGTTTCTTCTCAGCGAAAAAGCAATCACGATATCATTCGGAGGAAATATCAATATTGAAAGTTTTGAGAAAGTTTTGGCTTTGAAAAAAATCGTTAAAACTCAAAATTGGGAATGGTTTTCTGAGTCAGTTTCTGCCTATAATTCTCTTACAATTTACGTTTTAGACTCTTTTTATACTGCTCATAATTCTTTGAAAACCTTTTTCGAATCTTGGCTATCGGGTAAAGAATTCATGGTTTTAGAAAATGATAATTTTAATGAAACCGAAGTAAAGCAAGTAAACGTAAAATATAAAGGTGAAGATTTGTCATTTATTTCGGAGTTTACTAAGCTTTCGGAATCTCAAATTATTAAAATTCATACTGATCGAATATACACAGTTGCAATGATAGGTTTTCTTCCTGGATTTCCATATTTATTAGGAATGGATGATCGTTTATTTGTTCCAAGAAAAAAAGAACCAAGGTTGAAAGTCAAAAAAGGAAGTGTAGGGATTGCGGGTTTTCAAACTGGAATATATCCAAATGAAAGTCCTGGCGGTTGGCAAATTATTGGGCACACTGATTTAGAATTATTTAATCCTGATCCTAATAAACTAAGTTATTTCAAATTAGGAGATCGAATTAAATTTATAGCCATATAGCATGAAATTTATAAAAAAAGGCATATTAACAAGTGTTCAGGACTTTGGAAGGCAAAATTTTCAATCTATTGGAGTTAGCGTTGGTGGAGTTTTGGATGTTTTAAGTTTTAAGGTTTTAAATGCATTGCTTAGAAATGATCCTAATGAAGCATGTTTAGAGATTCACTTTCCTGGACCAGTAATATTGTTTGAGGAAATTTGCACTTTTGCTGTTTCTGGAGGTGATTTTGAGGCTTATTTGAATAGAAAAGTACTAAGTAGAAATAAAATTTACCAATCGCAAGTCGGTGACGTTCTCACTTTTAATAGGAAAAGAGTAGGAGAGAGAGTATACTTTGGAGTAATGGGTGGTTTTGATGTAGTGTCTTGGTTAGGTTCTAGCTCGACAAATTTTCAAATGAAAATTAACCTTTTGCCAGAAAATATTAAGTTAAAACATTCTCCAAATTATTCGATTTTAAAATTCAAATCGGGTGTTTCTTTTGATTATGATTTCCAAAATCCTCGGATTCGGTTTGTTTCAGATTTTGAATTTGAGAATTTAACAGAAAAGGCGAAATTTATTTTGACGAATACTGATTTTGAAGTTGGATTACAATCTAATCGTATGGGATACCGACTAAAAGGGCAAGCTTTAGATCTTGTTGAAAAGAAAGAACAAATATCATCCGCAGTTTCGAAAGGAACCATGCAATTGCTACCCAATGGCCAAATTATTGTACTAATGGCTGATGCTCAAGTGACTGGTGGCTATCCGAAATTAGGCTTTGTAATAGAAAATGACCTTTCTTTTTTGAGTCAATTAGGACCAAATAAAACTATTAAATTTGAAAAAGTAAGTATTGAGCATGCTTTAGAAATAAAAAAGCAATCGAGTGTTTCTTTAGAAATAATTAAAAAGGCTTTAAAGTTTTCAGAAAATGCAAATTGATATCAATTGTGATATGGGGGAATCTCTTGATTTCTTAGAATCTGGTCATGATGAGGCACTAATGTCTTATGTTTCATCAATCAATATAGCTTGCGGCTTCCATGCAGGTAGTGAGTATATTATGCATGAAACTATAAAAAACGCAAAAAAACATAAACTTAAAATTGGAGCTCATCCTGGATTTGATGATATAAAGAATTTTGGAAGAAATGAGATGTATTTAGGTTTTGAAGAAATTAAAGAAATGGTGAAAAAGCAAATCAGAATTCTTAATAAAATTGCTTTATTAGAAGGCGAAATATTGACCCATGTAAAACCACACGGAGCACTTTACAATATGTCTGGAAAAAGAGAAGATTACGCTAAGGCTATTGCAGAAGCTGTTTTTGAAATAAATCCAAACTTATTTTTGTTTGGTTTGTCTGGAAGTAAAAGCATTTCTGAAGCAAAAAAAATAGGTCTAAATACTAGCGAAGAAGTGTTTGCTGATAGAGCTTATATGGCCGATGGAAGTTTGTCCTCTAGAAAATTAGTGGGTTCTGTTTTAAATGATATTGAAAAAGTAAAAGCCCAAGCACAGGCCTTAATAAAAAGAGATAAAATTTCCACTTTAGATGGTCATTTTATCTCATTAAATGCTGATACTATCTGCATTCATAGTGATACTCCTCAGGCTATAGAGTTTGCTAAAGAAATATATACTTTATCTCAATATTTGACCACTAATGGTTAATAAATCTAATTGAGAAATTTTGACATTGTATTGTGCACTCACTAAACGGTTTAAAACTGTATTATACCTCGTCTGTGCATCGTTAATCTCTAAAATGGTAGATGCCCCCAGTTTGAATTTTTCAAGTGAAATTTCAAGGTTTTCAGCTGCCACTTCTTTGTTTTCCTTTTCTAATTCTACGATTTTTTTATCAGTTTCGTATTGAAAATAAGCTGAAGTTAGATCATTTTCCAATCGATTCAGCAAGTCATCCTTTTGGGCCTGAATGATTTCTCCATTGATTTTAGATGATTGAATATTCCTATTGATAAACTGTCCATCGAAGATTCTCCAAGTAGCTGTAACACCAGCGTTTAAGCCCAAGTTTTGATTAGAAGTAATCAGTCCTGCATTGTTTGAACTGAAACTATATCCGAATGAGCTATTGAGGTTAATTCTAGGTTTTTTGAAAGATGACGCTTCTTTTTGACTTAATAAATTTATTTCTTCTGATTTTTTTAGGTTCAAAAATTCAGGATTTTGGCTTTTCGCTTGATCTATAAGGAAATTCAAATCAAAATTAGGACTCAGAACGTCTTCTTTTTCTACTTCAAAATCTACTTTTGAATCTCTTCCTAATACTCCGTTTAAGCTAATTTTTGCATTTTTAAGCTGATTTAAAGTATTCGTTAAATTGGTAACCTGAGTACTTAAATCCGCTTTTGATTGAAGGTAATCTAATTTTGAGCCTCTACCTATTTGCCATCTTTCCTCCGTGATTTTTAGCCTCTCTTCGTAATATTTAATGATTTCATTTAAATACTCTGTAGTACTTTGAAGACGTTGAATATTGTAATATATCTGCATTACATTACTCAATGTGTTCTGAACAACCAATTGTTGTTGTACTTTAGATTGCTGTCCTTGGCTTTTCAATCTTTCAAAAACAGATTGCATTCTTCTGCCATCATATAGCGTATATGTAAGCGTAAGGTTAGTAAGTGGGGAAATTGATCTACCAAATCTATTTATAACTCTTCCATCAACGAAATTTTGATTTACCTGGTTGAAGGAGCTATTAAAACTTGTGTTCCAATCAATCAATGGCACCATACCTGCGTTTGCCTTAAAAATTTGGTTAAGTGACAGTTCTACTTGTTTTTCTGAGATTTTGACTCCAAAATTATGCTCTAAAGCATAATTTTGAGCGTCAACTAATTTTAATAATCCTTGTGAATTTGCCGAAAAATTTACGACTAAAATCGTAATAATTGATACTAATATTCTTTTCATAAACTTTATTATGCTTCAGCCATTTCGTCAATAGCTTTCATTCTCTCGAAGTTTTTCTTTTTGCTTAAATAAATATACATTGTTGGAATAATAAATAAGGTCAAAATTAAAGACATTAATAATCCACCAATTACCACAATACCCATAGATCTTCTACTTGAGCCTGCCGATCCCAATGCCAATGCAATAGGTAAAGCACCAAAAGTAGTCGCCAAGGTTGTCATTAAGATTGGCCTAAGGCGAAGTGTTGCGGCCTCTATTGCTGCTTTGCCTTTCTCATATCCTTTTTCTCTTAATTGATTAGCAAACTCCACAATAAGAATTCCATTTTTTGTAACCAAACCTATTAGCATAATCATACCTATTTGACTAAAAATGTTTATTGTCTGGTCAAATAGCCATAGAGACAATACTGCTCCCGCAATAGCCAAAGGTACAGTAAACATGATAATCAAAGGATCCACAAAACTTTCAAACTGTGCTGCAAGTATTAAAAACACCAAAATTAAAGCCAAGCCAAATGAAAATAAAGTATTTGAAGAACTCTCTGCAAAATCTCTTGAAGAACCTGAAAGAGCCGTTCTGATTTTTTCGTCATTCAGTTTATCCCTTATTTCATCCATAGCTTTGATTCCGTCAGCAATAGTTTTTCCGGGAGCTAGTCCAGCTGAAACCGTTGCACTTAAATATCTGTCATAGTGGTACAGTTGAGGTGGACTACTATTTTCTTCAGCAGTAACGATATTGTCCAATTGAATTAACTCACCTCTATTGTTTTTGACAAACATACTTTTTAAATCCAAAGGCTCATTTCTGTCTTGGCGGTCATATTGTCCAATCACTTGATACTGTCTTCCATTCATTGTGAAATAACTAAATCTTTGACCAGCGAAGGCCAATTGCATTGTTTGAGCTACATCGGCAACAGCTACTCCTAAACTTTTTGCTTTTTCTCTATCAATTTTAATAGACAATTCCGGTTTGCTGAATTTCAAGTTTACATCAGACATCGTAAACACCTGATTTTTTGCAACTTCATCCATGAATTTTGGCAAATATTCTCGAAGTTTTGCAAAATCTGGAGCTTGAATTACATAACTTACTGGTAATCCACCTCTTTTGTTTACAGCTATAGTTTGTTGCTCATTCACAAATGATCTCGCATCTGGTAGTTTTTTTAACAAGTTTGTCATTGAATTAGCAACTTCCGACTGAGTCTTTTTTCTTGATTTAGGGTCTTTTAAAGTTATTCTTCCAAAACCTGTATTTGAAGCCCCAGACCCTGAAAAAGAAGGAGCAGTTACAGACATTACTCCTGAAACTTCAGGTATTGAATCCGCAATTAATGTAGAAGCTTTTATGATATAATTATCCATATATTCATATGAAGAACCTTCAGGGCCAGAATAAGAGATTTGAAGATTACTTCTATCATCTAATGGTGCGAGTTCTGATTTTAGTTGCCCCCAAAAAAAGTAAACTAATCCAAAAATGATTACCATGATTGGCATTACTAGCCATTTCTTGGTTAAAAAGTTCGATAAACTGTTCCTGTAGGCATTTTCCATCCCTTCAAAAAAAGGTTCGGTTGCCATATAGAATTTGGATTTCTTGGCTACTTTTCTATTTAAGTAGGCATTTAGCATCGGAGTCAATGTAAGGGACACAAATGCAGAAATTAAAACCGCACTAGAAAGTACAATACCAAATTCTCTGAATAGTTTACCAACAAATCCCTCCATGAATATTACCGGAAGAAATACCGCAGCAAGTGTAACTGAAGTTGAAATAACGGCAAAGAATATCTCATTAGCTCCTTTTACCGATGCTTCTATTGGATTCATGCCTTCTTCTATCTTTTTAAAGATATTTTCAGTAACTACTATACCGTCATCCACAACCAACCCTGTGGCTAAAACTATCGCTAAAAGCGTCAGTACATTAATAGAAAATCCAAAAACATACATTATAAAAAATGTACCGACTAAAGAAACAGGTATATCTATTAAAGGCCTAACGGCAACAATCCAATCTCTGAAGAACAAGAAGATAATGATAACCACCAATACAATAGCTATCAATAGTGTTTCTGCAACTTCTTCTACTGAATTCTTAACAAAAACTGTGTAGTCTAAGATTGTACCTAATTTTATATCAGGCGGTAAAGTTTTTTCTATTTCAGCTTTTCTTTTGTAAACTTCTTTTGCAATGTCCAGATAATTTGAACCTGGCTGTGGCTGAACAGCAATACCGCACATTGGTACTCCATTCCACCTAAGCGTTGTTTCGAGGTTTTCAGCTCCGATTTCAGCATACCCTACATCTCTAAGTTTTACAATGTTTTCATTAATATTTTTTACAATCATGTTATTGAAATCCTCCTCATTGGTGAATCTACCGATGGTTTTAACAACAAGTTCGGTATTGTTTCCTTGTAGTTTACCGGATGGAAGCTCAACATTCTCTCTGTCTAAAGCAAGTTTTATGTCCTGGGTGGTAATTCCCATCGAGGCCATTTTGTTCGGGTCCATCCAAATACGCATAGCGTAGCGTTTCTGTCCCCAGATTCTTATCTCACTTACGCCTTCGATGGTTTCGAGTCTTGGAGAGATTACATTTTCAGCAAAATCGCTTACATCTAGAATATTTCTGGTACTGCTTTGTAGCGAAAGTGACAATATAGTTTCCGCATTCGCATCTGCTTTCCTTACTGTTGGCAGCCCGTCTAAGTCTTTTGGTAGAATCCTTACGGCTTGAGATACTTTATCTCTAACATCATTGGTGGCTTTTTCCATATCCACATCAAGATTAAACTCAATAGTGATGTTAGAGGAGCCATTGTTTGAGCTAGAACTTACCGAACGAATTCCTTCAACACTATTAAGTGCTTTTTCGAGAGGTTCAGTGATTTGGGACTCAATGATATCGGCATTTGCCCCTGGGTAATTTGTCCCAACATTTACAATAGGAGGGTCTATTGAAGGGTACTCTCTCACACCTAGATATTGAAAACCAATGAACCCAAATAATAATATTAGGAGGTTCATTACAATGGCCAATACGGGTCTTTTGATAGAAAGGGTTGATATTGACATATTTATTTTATTTTTTAGTAAATACTGGTGAACCTACTTTCAAAGTCATTAATCCGCTAGTAATTAATGAATCACCTATGTTTAGTCCACTCAAAACTTGAAGTTTACTTGCATCTCTTAAACCTGTTTCTATTTTAACTTGTTCAACAATTCCGTTTCTTTTTATGTATACCACTTTTCCGTCAGTAACAGGTATAACAGTTTCGGTAGGAATCATTATTGATTGTGAGTTGCTCAAATTTAAATAAACCTTAATAAACATTCCAGGAATTAATTGACTTCCAGGGTTTTGTGAAATAGCTCTCACTTTTAAAGTTCTTAGTGTTTCGTCTACTTTCGGATCTATTGCAATTACTTTGGCGAAATAGTCAGAATTCGATCCGTCCGTCTGAAACTTGATGTTTTTGCCCAATTTTACTTCATTAATATATTTTTCAGGTATTGTGAAGTCTAGTTTAATAGGGTTAAACTGAACAATTGTTGTGATAACATTAGAGGGTGTAACGTAGGCACCCAACGATATGTTTTTCAAACCAACTTTTCCTGAAAAAGGAGCTCTAATCTCCGTTTTTGCTAACTGAACCTTTAAAAGTTCTTTATCAGCATTTAGCGTAAGTACTTTATTTTGAGAAATCTCAAATTCTTCTCTGCTTATGGCATTTATATCCAATAGTTTCTTTTGCCTAGCTTCAATTTGAAGAGCAAGTTTTTCTTCAAGATCAATCTTTTTTAATTGTGCCAAAATATCATCGTCTTTAATTTTAGCGATTAGATATCCTTTACTCACAACTGATCCTTCAGGGATATTTAATTTTACAATTTTTCCGGAGATTTCACTTTTTACTTCAACTTCCTCATTGGCTACAGTTGTACCTGAAGAGAATACAACCCGCTCGGAATTAGAAAGGCCTACCACTAGTGTGCTTACCGCCAAAGGCTTTGAAGGGCCGCTTTTTCCAGGGGCACCACCAACTGATTTTTTGCTATTGGATGAATCGTTTTTTGGGTCAGAGCTGCCGTTGAAAAGGAATATTTTTCCCAAAATCAACGCTAAAATTATACCCGCTGCTATAAGAAGAGGACGCATATGTGTTTACTTAAAATTAATTTTTATACAATTTTGCCAATTATTCTCAATATACTTTTATATAATGGATAAGTACATCAATTGAATAGACAAAATTAAGATATTAAGAAACTAGAATTCTATGATTTTTTAATTAAAAATAATATCCTTTTATTTGATGATAATTTGATTATTAGAAAAATTTTGAGAAAAAAAAGAGGAGACTTAATGGCTGCGGCCTTTATTATGGCAACATCTGCCATAGGGCCAGGTTTTTTGACACAAACTACTGTTTTTGCAGAAAAACTATTTTATAATTTTGCCTTTATTATTTTATTATCCATTATCATAGATGTAATTGCTCAGATCACAATTTGGAGAGCTTTGACCTTTTCAAATCTTAAAGCTCAAAGTATTGGAAATATGCTTTTACCAGGATTAGGCAATGTATTGGCAATAGCTGTAGTTTTTGGCGGTCTTGTTTTTAATATTGGAAATTTTGCCGGTACAGGAATGGGTCTAAATGCTTTGTTAGGTTTTTCTAATAACTTGGGAGTTGTGGCTTCATTCTTCATTATTGCTTTCCTTTTTTATTCAGATAATAGCCTAAAAAGGTTAGATATTGCAGTTAAGGTTTTAGCATTTTTGATGCTTTTTTTAATTATTTATATGATAATATTTGCTCATATTGATTACGTCAAATTAATAAAATTTAGTTTTTGGCCCGAAAAATTTGATATGAAATCTACGATTACCCTCGTTGGTGGTACGGTAGGTGGTTATATAACTTTTGCAGGTGCACAAAGGTTAATTGATGCTGGTAGAGTTGGAAAGGAAAATCAAAAAGATGTAACTAGAAGTGCTACATTTGGGATTATTTTCACCGGTTTTCTTAGGTATTTATTATTCATTGGGACTTTGTCTGTTTTGTTGACAGGAATAACTTTGAATCCAGATAATCCTACTGCTTCGGTTTTTGAAAACACATTTGGAGATTACGGAAAAAGAATATTTGGAATAATTATTTGGGCGGCTTCAATAACTTCAGTAATAGGAGCGACCTACACCTCCATTTCGTTTTTAAAAGACTTTCATCCTTGGTTAGGGAAAAATACTAAAATAATTGCTTTGGTTTTTATTTTGATTTCCGCGGGCGTGAATTTAATATTTGGAAAGCCTGTAAGCCTTTTATTATTAGCAGGTTATATAAATGGTTTTATTTTGCCTTTGGGACTTCTCATTGTTTTATTGGGCATACAGAAATTACCTATATTTAATACATTTCGACACCATATTATTTTTAAAATGCTTTCTTGGATTATTGTATTCGTGCTGCTTTATTTTTCAATAGGCAGCCTACTTTAATAATTTTGCTAATTTTTAATAATTCTAAATGAATTTTATCCTAAATTTGTCAAAAAAAAGAAATAATTATGTTTGGATATCAGTTTCCCACTTGGTTGCCTATTTTGTTTTTCGTTTTATTGCTATCTGGAGCTTTTTTAGTTGGCAAATGGTTGGTTAAAAACGACAGGAACTATAATGGTATAGGAAAGAAGTAAGGATAAAAATTCTTAGAAAATCCCTTCGGTCAAATGAAAAATATTTGCGGAAGGGATTTTTTTATGTATTACCCTTGCCATTATACTGCTTCTTGTTCCGTTTGAGCAGACAATAATTAAATCTTCAAAACTTTCTATTTCAGCTATTCTGGTAGTGATTTCATGTGCTGGGATGTTAATTCCGCCAATATTAAAATCAATAAACTCCTCTTTTTCTCTTATATCTACAATTAAAGCATCCTTTTTTAAAAGCTCTTCCAATTCTGCCTTATCTATTTCTTTTATATTAATCATATCATCATATTTTCATCTGCAAAACTAAAATAACCATCATTTGTGAAAATTAAGTGATCGGATAATGTAATTTCTAGAATTCTTGACACCTCATTTATTTTTTTGGTTAAATCTATATCCGCTTGGCTAGGGTTTTTATTGCCTGAAGGATGGTTGTGAGTAATTATTATTGCACTTGCCAGCTGTTCAATTGCATATTTGAAAATTAATTTTGGATCTGCTATAGTACCCGTTACTCCACCAGAACTTATCTGAATTGTCGAGATTATTTCCAAGTTTCGGTTTAAACAAACCATCCAGAATTGCTCATGATTTAAATCCAATAAATATGGTTTTAAATGTATATATGCATCTCTAGAGCCTAATATCTTCGTCTTTTTTAGGTGGTCTGCGTCTTTTCGTCTTCTTGCCAGTTCCATTGCTGCAACTATAGAAATAGCTTTGGCTTCACCTATTCCTTTAAACTTCATGAGTTCGGGTATACTCATTTTGGCTAGTTGGTTTAAGTTGTTTTCAACTGATTGTAAGATTTTTTTTGATAGTTCTACAGCAGACATTTCTCGGGTACCCATTCCAATTAGTATAGCAATTAGTTCTGCGTCAGATAATGCATTTTTGCCCTTTAGTAATAGTTTTTCTCGCGGTTGATCGTCTTCTGCCCAAGCTTTAATGCCTGATTTTATTGCGTATGGCATGTGTATTTTTATTTTTAAAAAATAAACATAAAAAAAAAGGTCGACTTTTGAAAGTCGACCTTAGAAATAATATTTTTTTCTAATTAAGCTGCAAGTGCATTTACATGCTTAGTCAAAGATGACTTTAAGTTTGCTGCCTTATTTTTGTGAATTACATTCTTACGAGCCAATTTATCAACCATTGATGAAACAGTTTTCAACAATTCTGATGCCTCAGTTACATCTTTAGAACCTCTCAATTTTCTAATTGCAGTTCTAGTTGTTTTATGTTGATAACGATTTCTCAAACGTTTCGCTTCGTTTGATCTAATTCTCTTTAATGCTGACTTATGATTTGCCATTGAAATATTTTGCTTTAATTCTAATTTTCCATTTTTTTGGAGTGCAAAAATAAGAAATATTTTCTTATTCTAAAAAAAATATTCAAAAATATTCAAGAAGAATATAAATTTTCCTAAAATTCTTGGTTTTCAATCTTTGTTTTTAACCAAAATTCAGTAATTCTCTTTAGATTTGAGAAATATATTATTTGCTAGATTAATGTTTTTTAAAAGACCTTTCCTCTATATTTTTTCAATTGTTGTACTTGTTTCTTGTAAAAACACGCAAGTACCTCAAAACTTTATATCTGTCCCAAACTCTATTTTTGATTATTTTGAATATAAAGTTGGTACAAAACCTATGGTTTCTGTACATAGAGGTGGTGGCGAATTAAAGGGATTTCCAGAGAATTGCATAGCGTCTTTCAGCTATATTTCTTCCAAAATGCCTTGTTTGATAGAGTGTGACATAGAAATGACTTCGGATTCGGTTATGGTGATGATGCACGATAAAACATTAGATAGAACATCCACTGGAAATGGCTTAGTGGTCGAAAATTCTTTTGAAAAGATAAAAAATCTTAAGCTAAAAGATAATTTTGGAAATATTACTGACTTTAAAATTCCAACTTTAGAAGATGTTTTGATTTGGGGAAAAGGCAAAGTGATTTTTACATTAGATGTAAAAAAAACTACCCCTTTTAAGAAAGTTGTCGAGGCAATCAAAAAATTAAAAGCAGAAAACTATGCTTTGATAATAACCTACAATGCTAATGAAGCCAAAGAAGTATATGATTTAGACCATAATCTTTTAATCTCAGTCAGTATAATGCAGGTCGCAGATTATGAAAGATTACACAATTTGGGTATTCCAGATAAAAATATGGTAGCATTTATTGGTACAAGAGAACCTAAAAAGGAATTAATTGATTTTTTACACCAAAAAGGGATAAAATGTATTTTAGGGGTTTTAGGAAACTTAGATAAAAAGGCGGCAGTTAGAGGAAATGAATTATATTTGGATTATATTAATCAAGGTGTAGATATATTGGCTACTGATAGGCCTGAAGCAGTTTTTGAAATTTTTAACAAACTATAAATATGAAAAAAAACCTAAACCTAATTTTAATTTTTACGGCGTTTTTAACCCAAAGTTTTGCTCAAAACGATATCAAGGAAACAATCGCACAGAAATCTAAAGCAATGGAAAGTAAGGTGATTGCTTGGAGAAGAGATTTTCATGAACATCCCGAATTGGGAAATCAAGAATTTAGAACGGCGAAAATTGTAGCAGACCATTTGAGGTCGCTGGGCATTGAAGTCACTGAAAATGTCGCGGTAACTGGGGTGGTTGGTGTTTTGAAAGGAGGAAAACCCGGTCCTGTTATGCTTTTGAGAGCTGATATGGATGGATTGCCTGTGACAGAAAGAGTAAATGTGCCATTTAAATCTACTGTTACTGTAAATTATAATGACCAAAATACGGGCGTAATGCATGCATGTGGCCATGATAGTCATGTGGCTATCCTAATGGGAACTGCCGAGGTTTTGGCAAGTATGAAAAATGAAATTGCTGGAACTGTAAAGTTTGTTTTTCAACCAGCAGAAGAAGGGGTATCAGAAAAAGATATACCATTTGGAGCAGACGGTATGATAAAAGCTGGATGTCTTGAAAACCCAAAAGTGGATGTTGCGTTTGGATTGCACATAAACTCTCAGACTCCAGCTGGAATGATAGCTTATAAAGCAGGCCCGACTATGGCCGCTGTAGACGAGTTGAATATTACTGTTAAAGGAAAACAAACGCATGGAGCTTATCCATGGGAAGGAATAGATCCAATTGTAACCTCAGCTCAGATTGTTACGGGTCTTCAAACTATTTTGTCAAGGAGTGTAAATCTAACAGAAGCTCCAGCAGTAGTTACGGTAGGTGCAATACATGGTGGAATACGCCACAATATCATTCCTGAAGATGTTAAAATGATTGGTACTATCCGAACTTTGGGCAGGGAGCAAAGAGTTTTGGTACATAAAAGAATCAAGGCTATCGCCAAAGGAATTGGAGAATCGGCTGGTTGCGAAGTGGACGTTAATATTGTAAATGGGTACCCTGTAACTATAAATGATGTCGAACTTACCAAAATGATGGTGCCTACTTTGATGGCTTCCGCAGGAGAAAAAAACTTGAAAGAAGTGCCAACTGCTATGGGTGCTGAAGATTTTAGTTATTTTCAAGAAAAAGTTCCTGGCTTATTTTTCTTTTTGGGTGGAATGGATCCATCCAAAAATAGAAGCGAGGTTGCCCCTCATCATACGCCAGACTTTTATTTAGACGAGTCGGGTTTTACTTTAGGCGTAAAAACATTCTGTAATTTAGTATTTGACTATCCAGCATTGAAAAATCCTGAAACAGTAACAAGTTCATCAAAAAAGAAGAAAAAATAAGTGGCGGCAGAATTAGTAGAAATATTTCCAGATAATCCCGACGACAGGATAATAGATAGGGTAGTGGCATGTCTCAAAAATGGAGGCTTGATCATTTACCCTACTGATACTGTGTATTCTATGGGCTGCGACTCAAGCAATGTTAAAGCTGTAGAAAGGCTTTGCAAATTGAAGCATATTAAGCCTAATCAGAATAAATTTTCGATTGTTTGCAGTGATTTGAGAGATATTTCTACTTACGCCAAAGTGTCAAATGAGGCTTTTAGGCTCATGAAAAGGGTCTTACCTGGCCCTTTTACATTTATTTTACCTTCTACTGGAGATTTGCCTCGAATTTTACAAACCAATAGAAAAACTATCGGAATACGAGTTCCAGATCATAAGGTGCCTAATTTGATTATTCAGAAATTGGGACATCCCATTATCACAACTTCTGTAAAGGACGATATTGATGATATTGTAGAATATCCAAATGATATAGAGCTATTAAATGAACAAAATCAATATAAAGTCGATATGATTATTGACGCAGGCTGGTGTGGAATAATACCCTCGACCGTAGTTGACGCCACGGACAGCACAAATATTATAGTTATCAGAGAAGGCTTAGGAGATTTATTTGAAGAAAATTAAGCATCTTTCATACTCAAGGCAATCCTTTTTCTTTGAATATCTACCTCTATTACTTTCACGCTCACTTTCTGATGAACTTTCACCACTTCATTTGGGTCTTTGATAAATCTGTTGGCCATATTTGATAAATGTACCAGACCATCTTGATGAACGCCAATATCCACAAAACAGCCGAATGCCGTAATATTGGTTACGATGCCAGGCAAGACCATGTTAGTTGTTAAATCTTTTATGTCTGAAACATTACCAAATTCAAAACTTTCTAATTGCTCTCTTGGATCTCTTCCTGGCTTTTTAAGTTCTTTTAGTATGTCGTTTAAGGTTAAAAGGCCAATTTCTGGACTTACGTAGGCTTTGGGGTCTATCGATTGTTGAAGATTTTCGTCTGCCACCAGTTTTTTCAAATTGGTATTGAGATTTTTTGCCATTCTTTCGACAATATGATAACTTTCTGGGTGTACAGCTGAGTTATCAAGTGGATTTTCTGCACCATGAATTCTTAAAAAACCCGCGGCTTGCTCAAAGGCTTTGTCTCCAAGTCTCGGAACTAATTTAAGCTCTTTTCTAGCTTTAAATTTACCATTCTTTTGTCTGTATTCTATTATATTTTGAGCTATAGATGGTCCAATTCCAGAAACATAACTCAACAGGCTTTTAGATGCGGTGTTTAGTTCTACTCCAACGAGGTTAACACAAGATTCCACCACAACGTCCAATGATTCTTTTAACTGTTTTTGATCAACATCGTGTTGATATTGCCCAACTCCAATCGATTTAGGGTCAAGTTTTACCAATTCAGCCAAAGGATCCATCAATCTTCTGCCTATAGAAACAGCACCTCTAACAGTCAAATCTTTGTTGGGGAATTCTTCACGAGCTATGTCTGAGGCCGAATAAATAGATGCTCCTTGTTCTGAAACCACAACTACCATTACATTTTTAAACTCAGGTAATGAGGCGAGTGTACTTTTTATAAATTGTTCGGTTTCTCTACTTGCGGTTCCATTTCCTATAGCTATGGCTTCTATTTTGTGTTTTTCTAATAAACTCCTAAGTATAGCAGCAGATTCTTGTTGTTTTGTTTGAGGAAAAAGTATCAAGTCGGCCAAAAGGTCTCCCATTTCGTTTAGAACTACTGTTTTGCAGCCTGTCCTTATACCTGGATCAATCGATAACACTCTTTTTTGGCCCAAAGGAGCTGAGAGTAACAATTGCCTTAAATTTCCAGTAAATATCTGAATTGCAGCCAAATCCGCTTTTTCTTTTAATTTATTATCATATTCTTTCTCAAGACTTGGCAAAAGTAGTCTCTTTAAAGAATCTTCAATGGCCAATCCAACTTGGATTTTTGGTTCTGGTAAGCCTTGTAAATAAACTCTTTCGAGGATATCAATGGCATAATCTGTTTCTACATCAATGCTGACTTTCAAAAAACCTTCGTCTTCTCCTCTTTTTATTGCTAAATACCTATGAGACGGTATTGTTTTGGCGGTTTCAGAATAGTCGAAATAATCTGTGTATTTTTCTCCTTCTTTTTCTTTGCCTTTTTTGAGTTTTGAAGTCAATATACCAGATTTTTCAAAGATCAATCTAATTTTATTTCGAGCTATTATATCTTCGTTGATCCATTCGGCCATAATATCTCGAGCACCCGAAAGGGCTTCTGCCACTGATTTTACTTTTTCATTTATGTATTTTCCAGCCAAAGCCTCAATGTTTCTTTCTTTCTGGCTGAAAATCACTTTCGCCAATGGCTCTAGTCCATTTTCAATTGCGACGGTTGCTCTTGTTTTCTTTTTTTGTTTGTAGGGCAAATAAATATCCTCTAATTCATTGGTGAAAAGAGCATTTTTTAATTTTAAAATAAGTTCAGGAGTAAGTTTTCCTTGTTCTTCAATTGATTTAAGGATTGCCTCTCTTCTTTTGTCAGCCTCAATTAGTTTTTCAAAAAGTTTTTTGATATCTAAAATTTCAACCTCATCAAGGTTTTCCGTTACTTCCTTTCTATATCTCGCAATGAATGGCACAGTGGCACCATCCTCTAACAATTTTATAGTATTTTTTATCTGAGAGGCCCTTAATTTTAGGTTTTCGGATATATATTGAATTTGAACTGCCGTCATTCCAACTTTTTAAGTTTAATTTTACTCTTAAATACAAAAATCAGAAGATTTTCATTAAAAATTAGGTATTTTTCAATACTTATTTTTTGATTTTATGAAATGTCTGAAAATGAAGTATTTAAAATAAAAAGGCAAAAAAATGAAAAAGATGACAGTATTATTGAGTTTATGTTTATTGCTTTTTTCTTGTGATTTTGTGGAGCCAGTCTCTTCGGAAAACACGATTATTTCAAAAATCACTATTAAAAATGGGCAAAATTTCGGATTTTGTATTGGAAAATGTTATTCCGAAATGGTTATTTCTGGAAACAAGGTAGAATTTATAGTTAAAGAGAGAGTTTTTGAAGAAAATGGAGTCTCAACCAAAGATTACAACTATAATGACGCTATCGCTTCCACAAAAATATCTTCAATTAACAATGTTTTAGACTTAAATAAATTTTGGGGTTTAAAAGATATCTACGGCTGTCCCGACTGTGCTGATGGTGGCTCAGAATGGATTGAAATCATAAATGAAAAAGGTGATTCTAAAAAGGTGACATTTGAATATGGAAAAACTGTTCCTGGAATCGAAAATTTAATTATCTCGCTTCGAGAAGAGAGGATGGCTTTACAAACGAAATATGTGACTGGTAAATAATGCAAGAATTTGATTTTTTAGTGATAGGAGGTGGAGCTGCTGGATATTTTGCTGCTGTAAATGCGAAAGAAAGGTTTCCGAATTTGAAAATTGGAATAATTGAAAAAAATAGAGATGTATTACAAAAAGTAAAGGTGTCTGGTGGTGGTAGATGTAATGTCACAAATTCAATTTTTGAGCCGTCTGAACTAGTAAAAAATTACCCCAGAGGCAATGAGTTTTTGCTAGAACCTTTTACAAAATTTGGCTCAAAAGAAACATATAATTGGTTTGAAAAAAGGGGAATAAGGCTCAAAATCGAAAAGGATGGGAGGGTATTTCCTGAGAGTAATACCTCTCAAAGTATTATAGATTGTCTTCAATATGAAGCAAAAGGAATTCCTCTGTTTACTTCGGAAAAAGTAACGGATATAGTTCAAGAAAGAAACTATTGGGCAGTATCAACTGCCTCTGGGGCTCAATTTAAGGCAGATAAATTAATGATAGCAACAGGAAGTGATAAAAGGATATGGGAAATTCTTGACATGTTAAATTTTAAAATAATTGAGCAAGCACCTTCATTGTTTTCTTTTAATATAAAAAATGAAAAACTAAATCAAATGCAAGGTTTGAGCTTTCAAAATGTTGAAGTTGAAATTGTTAAAATGCCCTTTAAACAATCAGGTCCAATGATCATTACACATTGGGGTTTGTCTGGTCCAGCAATTCTAAAATTATCGGCTTGGGCAGCACGAGATTTAAGTTTGGTAGAATATGACTTTAAAATCAGGGTGAATTGGATTCCAGATTTTACAAAAGAAATTATAATAAATTCATTTAGGGAAAATCTTGAAAAACAAGCGAAGAAAAGTGTTATCTCGAATCCATTATTTAATCTAACGGCTAGATTTTGGAAATATATCTGTGAAAAATCTAATATTACTGAACACCAAAAATGGGCGGAAACGGGCAAGAAGCACTTTCAAATACTTGCGGAAAATTTATTGGCAGATGTTTACGAAGTAAAAGGAAAGAGTACTTTTAAAGAAGAGTTTGTAACAGCAGGTGGAATTGATTTAGATGAAATAGAACCCAATACTTTTTCCTCAAAAAAATATCAGAACTTGTTTTTTGCGGGAGAAGTGTTAAATATTGATGCAGTTACAGGTGGTTTTAACTTTCAAGCCGCTTGGACCGGGGCCTGGCATGTAGCAAATGGATTAGGTTTTTGAAAATAAACTACCTCCAACCATTCCAAGAATACTTATTAAAAGCCCGAAAACAGCTGGCGGACCTAATTGTAAATGAAAGTTAAGTGCTATTAACCAAGCAGTTGTTCCTAAAATCATTGATAATGAAGCCCCAGTTTTATTAGCTTTTTTCCAATATAAACCTGCTGTTAATGGAACAAATAATGCAACCAAACTTAAAGCTGAAGCCTCTCCAACCAGTTCATAAATATTGGTTTTGATAAAAGTCATTCCAACAGCCACCATAGTAATTACAACAGTAGAATTCCGCATTATTTTTAATAAGTCTTTATCATTGATTTTATCACCCATATATGGCTTTAATATGTTTTCGGCAACAACGGTAGCTGGAGCTAGTACAGCAGCACTGCAAGTACTTAAAATAGCTGAAATAAGGGCACCGAAAAACAATATTTGAACGAAAAGGTTGGAATGTGCTAAAACGAGTTTGGGTATAAACATTTGATTGTCATCAGTCAATAATTCAGGATGGCTGATTGAACCAAAATATACTACTGAAAGTGGTAGAAAAGCTACACTTAAGTACATTATTGAAGATATAATACTTCCATTTACGGCTGCTTTTTCTGATTTCGCTGAAAGTACTCTTTGAAAAACATCCTGCTGAGGAATTGAGCCCCAACCAATTGTAATCCATGCAGAAAAATATAAAAGCCATGAGTTGGTATTTTTATCTTTAGGTGTAAACCTGAAAAAATCTTCGGGAAGATGGTTTCGGGTTAATTGTAAAGAATTATCGTTATCATAAAAATAATAAGCTAAATATATTAAACCTCCGATTATTATTACAGTTTGAATTGTATCGGTAATGGAAATTGACCACATTCCTCCCAAAAAAGTGTAGAATAATACAATAGAGGCACAAATCATTACACCCCAAATGAAAGGAATTCCAGATATACTTTGGATGATTATAGCTAATGCAATTAATTGTGCGGCAATCCAACTAAAATAGGATGGTATCATAAAAAGTGCGGAAATAAATTCTACCTTTCCTCCAAATCGCTGTCTAAAATAATCACTAAAAGTATAGAGTTTAAGTTTGTAAAGTGGTTTAGCATAAAATAAACCAATTAACAGTAAGCAAAGTGCTGCACCAAATGGGTCTTCAATTACACCTAAAAGTCCTTTGTCTAAAAATTCAGATGAGGCACCCATTACTGTTTCCGAACCAAACCATGTGGCAAACAGTCCCGAAGCGACAACGAATGTGGGCATTTTTCTACCTGCCAACACAAAATCTTGTGAGTTTTTAACTAATTTGGACGAAAACCATCCTATTAATACTGTTATAAACAAATAAAGACTTACAAAAATTAGTAACATAAAAAGCGAAGTTTTTGCAAAACATCAAAGAAAAAATGTAAATTTGACCTCCAAAAGTAAACCATTTTAATTTTTATTCTAAGTTGTGACACATCTAATTGAACGATTTACCGAGCATCTTAAAAAAGGAAAATATAATTCAGCTACAATAGCGGCCTATAGAAATGCTATTTTCGTGTTTTACAATCACTTTAGAGACTATCCTCAGAGCAAAATAACAGACGAACTTATATCAAACTATCTGCTAGGGCTTTCTAATAATAAGAACTCAAAGTATGACTCTATACAGTCTGGTAAAGCAATAAAGCTTTTTTATGAAGTTATTTTTAGTAAAAAATTAAATTTAAAATCTACTGGTAAAATAAAAGAAGAGCTTGCTATTGATATCTTATCAAAAGAAGAGCTTTTTCAATTGTTTAAATCAGTTAAAAATATTAAGCATAAGCTTTTGCTGATGTTAGTTTACAATAACGGTTTGAAAGTCAACGAAATAATAAATCTTGAAACAACAGATTTGGACACTGTTAATAATACCATCACAATTAGACATAAAGACCCTAAAAAGAATCGAATTCTTAGACTTTCTCCAAATTTGAATTGGCATATTGAAAAATATATTTCAAAAAATCAGCCTAAAAAAGTATTTTTTCCAGGTTCTGGAGGAGAAGGCTACTATTCAGCCAGAAATATCCAATTGTTTTTTCAAAAAGCTATAAATGAAGCAGGTTTAGATAAACATGCAACATTGAATACCTTAAGACACAGTTATGCAGTTCATTGCCTTGAAATGGGTCTTGATATCCATATTTTGCAAAAAATATTAGGCCATAGCAATATTCAGACTACCTCTATTTATATGCAGTTTTTAAAAGTTAATATGGAATCAATTAAAGGGCCAATCGAGTTTTTAGAATTGCCAACTTAATTTTTTTCTTTTCGAAGGCTTTCAATATCAATTTTTTGGTGTTTTAAAGCATTAGTTTCAAGCTCAATATATTCCTTTCTTTTTTTTGCGATATCTACCGCTGCATAAATTGCATGAAGCATTGAGCCAGGATCTGCCAAATTTTTTCCCGCTATATCAAATCCAGTACCATGATCTGGAGAAGTTCTGATACCCATTATGCCCGCTGTGAAGTTAACGCCAGAGTCAAATGCCAACATTTTGAATGGCGTAAGGCCTTGGTCGTGATACATGGCCAATATGCCATCGAACTTCTTGAAATTACCTGTAGCAAAAAAACCGTCAGTAGGGAAAGGGCCCATCACAATATTTCCAGTTTTTTTGAATTCTTCAATAACTGGATTTATGATATTTATTTCTTCATCACCTAACAAACCATTTTCACCTGCATGAGGGTTCAGACCCAATACGGCAATTTTTGGTTTGCTAATGCCAAAATCAATTTTTAAGGAATCAATCATTATTTTGAGCTTGGAAGTAATTAATTCCTTGGTTAAAGTCTTTTTTACCTGTTCTATGGGAATATGTCCAGTAACCACTCCAATTCTGATGTCTTCGCTGATCATAAACATCAAAACTTGTTTTTTTTCAAATTCTTTGGCAAGATATTCCGTATGTCCAGGAAACTTAAAAGTTTCACTTTGTATATTTTCTTTGGAAATTGGTGCTGTTACTAGGCCATCAATTTCACCTTTTTTTAAATCTTCTGTTGCTCTTTTTAAAGACTCAAAGGCCAATTGGCCTGCTTTAGGATCCATTTTGCCGTACTCTACTTCAAAATATTCGCCTTTTAGGCAATTTATTAAGTTCGCATTTTTTATGTTGGCAAATTTGGGCTCACTTATGGTAACATATTGCCAGTGATTCATATCCACTGATTGTTTGTATTTACTCAGGTGCTTGCCTGAGCCGTAAATTATCGGAATGCAAATTTTATTTATTCTTTGGGTACCCAAGGCTTTTAATAGTACTTCAGGTCCAATTCCATTTATATCTCCTATCGTTATTCCGATTTTTGGCAAAAACTCGTTATCCATTATTTCTATTCATCAAATTTTTACAAAAATAATAATTTTTTAGGCTCCATTTTTTATTATTTCAATCATTTCCGCATTTTTGAAACAATGTTAAAGTTTAAAACGAAATTTTTTTATTAGATAGAAATTAAAATGCGAAATTGAAAATCACATTTAAAAGGTTCAAATTTACTTTGTTGACTATTTGTTTTGGGTCTGAAAGCGATTTGTCTAGGGGAGATTTTCTAACATATAGTATTTCTGCTGAAAATCCATCAAAAGCTTTGTTGAAATTTTTCTTCACATATAGATTCGTTTGTGAATAAGAAGGCATAGTATATTTATTATAAAAAGGGTCAGAGTTTAAATAAAACCTGCCATACGAACCGTTTAATTCAATTTTTTTGAAAGTTTTGTAATTCAGATTAAAGTTTAAAGCTTTTGTGTCGCCTGTTCCTTCGTTTCTTTCTCTTGGCATAAATGTGTAAAACGGCTCTTTTCCCCATTCTCTCGGAAAAAGAAATCTGCCAGATTTACTAATATTTGTGAAGTTGATGTTTGCAAAAAAACTTTTGGAAAAATTTCTTTGGATTCTGAAACTTTGAACAAAACTATTTGAATTTATATACTTTTCTATTGTTTCAGCATTTGATTTAAGGACATTCTGGAAAATTAGAATATTGCCAAATTGCCATTTTTCTGAATTGAATTCAATTTGAGTCAGGTTTAAACTAAATTCTTGAGGTAATATATATTGCTCAGTTTTAAAGCTTAATTTGTTCTGTATTTTATAGTTCAAAGTAAGAAGATAAAGACTTTTAGTATTTAAATACTCTGAATATTGACTTTTTTTGCCATTTTCATTCCTTCCCATTGGATATAGTGCCATTGATTCAGATACTGAATACCATCTAATAGTTGACCTCGGAGAGATTTTATTTATCCAGTTTAACTCTAATGTTAAATTTTTGTTAGGATTTATTCCAATGTTTAGGCCCCTTACCATAGTGGGAGACATTCTTCCATCTTGTCCGTTTAAGAAAGCGTATTTTGGGGTAAACTGCCCATATTTAGTGTCTAAAATTCCTTTTTTGTATCGAATATATAGATTTTCCAAGCGAACAAGGTTTTGGTTTTTTGGATTTTCAATATCAAACAATCCTAATTCGTATCTGCTGGGCGTTTGTGTTAAAGAATCTATTCCTAGGTTTTGTGTGCCATTCATATTGATGATGTAATATCCTCCAAAACTCCCAGAAAGGCCTTTGAAAGTCGGCGTAGTATATCTCAAGCCATTGCCTATAGCCAAGCCTGTATAATCTTCATAAGGTTTTGCATTATCTGTGTGCATATAATACATCCGACTTCTTCCCTCCAAATTTCCCTTTTTAAAAAATGATTTTATTGAAGGAAAATTGGAGGTAGAGTCAGGTTTTGAGGTGTTTTGAGCAAAAGTTCTTATGCTCAAAAATACCAACACAAAAAAAAGCTTAAAGCGATTCGATTCCATTAGGCTACAAAGGTGTTGCCTTTTATTTGAATAAATAGTGACTAATGTCACCCAAAACAAAAAAGGAACCATTTCTGGCTCCTTTTAATTTATTCTCGTTTTCGGTTACAGCATAGTAGAAGGACAAACGTAATCTGTGATTTTCAGTTTGTTGGTAGCTTTTAGAGCTTTGAATCCACCTGCTATTTCTATAAGGTTATTGTATCCCTTTGATTTCAAAATTGAACTCATTACCATTGATCTGTAACCACTTTGGCAATGTAAATAATAAGTTTTGGAGTTATCTAACTCAGATAAATTGCGATTTACAAAATCTAAAGGGAAGTTTTCGGCTCCAATAATATGCTCTGAATCGTATTCGCTTTTCTTTCTTACATCCAAAACATTTATTTCTGGATTTTTATCAAATATCTGAACAAATTCATCCGCAGATATTGAATTTACAGTTTCTAAAGGCATATTTGCTTGTTTCCAAGCTTCAATTCCTCCTGATAAATAGCCTAAAGTATGATCATAACCTACTCGGGAAAGTCTTGTTATAGCTTCTTCAATTTTAGATTCATCGCCCACTAATAGAATCGCTTGGTTTAAATCTACTATTAGCGTGCCCACCCAACTTGCAAAACTTCCGTCAAGACCAACATTCATTGAATTAGGAATATATCCTTTAGCGAATGTTTGAGGTACTCTTATGTCTAATATTAAGGCGTGAGTTTCTTCAGCAGCGATATTGAATTCAATTACATTTAAAGCCTTCATACCATTTTTATAAACCTCATCCAAACTTCCGTAGCCAGTTTTGTTTAAAACTGCATTTTTAGGGAAATATTGAGGTGGACTTACTAGACCAGTTAAAACTTTGTTTACAAATTCCTCACGGCTTTTGGTTTGCAAAGCATAGTTGGTTTTCTTTTGATTTCCCAATGTGTCAATTGTTTCTGTACTCATGTTTTTACCACAAGCAGAACCTGCTCCATGGCCTGGGTAAATTATGGTTTCATCTGGAAGAATCAATAGTTTATTATGAATACTATCAAATAAATATCCCGCTAAAACATCTTGCGTGATATTGCCTTTTACAGCTAAGTCGGGACGGCCAACATCTCCAATAAACAACGTGTCACCTGTGATTACGCTATTTTCTTTTCCATTTTCATCAATAATTAGAAAACAGCTCGATTCCATGGTATGTCCAGGTGTATGTAATACTTTGATTTTTATATTGCCTAACTCCAAGATTTCATCGTCTTTGGCGATATGTGCTGCATAACTTGGTTGTGCTGTTGGTCCAAAAACAATTGTGGCACCAGTTTTATTGGCCAATTCTAAATGGCCAGAAACGAAATCTGCGTGAAAATGGGTTTCTAAAATATATTTGATTTTAGCACCTTCTGCATTTGCTTTGTCAATATACGGTTGTGGTTCTCTTAATGGATCTACAATAGCTACTTCGCCATTGGATTCTATGTAGTATGCCGCTTCAGCAAGGCATCCGGTGTACATTTGTTCTACTTTCATGTTGATACAGTTTTTTAGTTATAAAAAAAATCTTCATTTATGCATTCAAAATTCCGCATATTCTCTCAATATAAATATGACGATTATTAGGATTTTGAATTTTACTGATGCAAAATCGAGATTTTAACTGTACAAAAAAGTGATAAATGTTACTTTGGATTATTTTTATAAATTTTATAGATATTTTAATCTAAAAAAGTTCTATTTTATTTCTAGAAAGTTTAAGTTTTCCTATTTTTTCTAATTGTTTGAGAAGTCGAGAGACGACTTCTCTTGAGGTAGCCAGTTCAGTTGCTAACTCTTCGTGCGTTGTATAAAGGATTTTACTTCCACCAGTAACTTTTATTTTTTTCTTGATAAGAGACATTAATCTTTGGTCAAGTTTATTGAAAGCTATGCAATCAATAGTTTCTAGAAGGCTATCGAATCGTTTTTGGTAAGTTTGGAACACAAATTGTTTCCAACTATTGTATTTACACATCCATTCTTCTACCTTTTCGAAAGGAAATGATATCATTTTAGTTTTTTCTTCAGCATATGCAGAAATGTCAGATATCTTAGAAGACAAGCAACAGGTCAAAGACATGGCACAACTATCCATTCCCGACAAATAATAAAGTAGCATTTCTTTACCTTCTTTATCTTCACGCATAATTTTGATGGTACCTTCTAATATAATTGGAACTGATCTTATGTAACCTCCTGCACGCATTAGATAATTTCCAGGTTCTAATTCTAGATAGCTACCATATTTTTGCATCTCTAAAAGCAAATCATGCTCAAATAAACCTTTGAAGTTTTTTTCGTAAAAATCTAACTCTTTCTGCATTTCTATTTTAATATTTCAACAAAAATAATAAAGATTAAAAAAAAAGCCTTCCGAAGAAGGCTTTTATTATCATGCATTTTGTTGGTTCATCACTTCGGTTTGTTTCCGAATCGACTCCATGTGAATGAGTTTGAACAACTCCTCCACAACTTCTGGATAAAGATTTAGGCTTTTCGCCCAATCTGCTCTAGATTCGTGAACTTGTTTCCAACGATTCAGTTGCAACACTGCTACGTTATTATCTCTTTTATATTCTCCTAATTGTTCCACTACTGACATTCTGCTAGCTAAAACTTCAAGAAGCTCTCTGTCAAGGTTGTCAAGTCTTTCTCTAAGTCTGTCTAATTCACTTTGGAAGTCACTTCCATAAGTTGCTTTTCTGAACTCGATTCCCTTTAACATATCTGCCAAAGCATCAGGAGTTAATTGCTGAGAAGCATCAGACCAAGCTTCGTCAGGATTTCTATGAGATTCGATTATTAAACCGTCATAGTTTAAATCCATAGCTCTTTGCGTAAGTTCAGCTAATAATGCTCTCTTACCAGCCATGTGGCTAGGGTCACCAATCATCGGGATTTGAGGGAAGAATGTCTTAAATTCTACCGCAATCTGCCACATTGGAGAGTTTCTATATTTAGTTTCTTGAGCGTTTGAGAATCCTCTATGAATGGCACCCATTTTTTTAATACCAGCACCAGCGATTCTTTCGAAAGCACCTAACCATAAAGCCAAATCAGGGTTTACTGGGTTTTTTATCAAAACTGGTACATCAACTCCTTTAAGAGAATCTGCAAGGTCTTGAACATTAAAAGGATTCACTGTGGTTCTTGCACCTATCCAAAGGACGTCTACACCATATTTAAGAGCCAATTCAACGTGTTGAGGAGTTGCAACTTCAACAGCTGTCAAAAGTCCTGTTTCAGCTTTAGCTTTTTGTAACCAAGGTAAAGCCTCTTCACCTTTTCCTTCAAAACTGCCAGGTCTTGTTCTTGGCTTCCAAACGCCAGCTCTCAAAATGTGAGCAAAACCATTATTGGCAATGCCTCTTGCTGTTTCCAACACTTGCTCCTCAGTTTCGGCACTACAAGGGCCTGCTATTATGAGGGGTTTTCCTCCTGTATTTACCCAACTATCAAGAGGTAAAACATCTAAATTTGCTTTCATCTGTAATTAATTAAAAAATTTGGCTTGCGGCCAATTGTATTATCCCTAAACATTAAAATTTTAAATCCTAATAGGTATCTTTGCGGTCTCATTGACAAACAATCATCATAAAATGAAAGGTTCGAATATTGATTTTGCAGATACTAAAGTTGCATTTGAAAATCAAAGTACAATTAAACTTAAAAAGAACTACGCCATTTTTGCATTAATGAACCAAAATTGGCTCGTAAAGATAGGTACTTTTTTTATTAATTTAAGTTTAAAATTGGGTTTGCCCGTAAAAAAATTAATAAAAGAGACGATTTTTGAACTTTTTTGTGGCGGTGAAACTATCGAAGATTGTAAAAATACAATTGCAAGCCTAAATAATTTTTCAATCGGAACAATATTAGATTATTCTGTTGAGGGTGAAGATGACGAGGGGAGTTTTGACAAAACTCAGAAGGAAATTTTGGAATCAATACATTTTGCAAAAAACCATAGAAATGAGATCCCTTTTTCGGTATTTAAGATTACAGGAATAGGATCACGTGAGTTACTGACAAAAGTTCAAGATGGAAAAATTGAATTAAACTCTGAAGAAAAATCTTTTTTTGAGAATTTTAAAAAGAGATTTAGCGAAATTTGTGAGACTGCGGCGAAAAATGAGGTAAGATTGTTTGTGGATGCAGAGGAAACCTGGATACAAAATATAATCGATGAGTTGGTCTTAGAAATGATGCGAAAGTATAATTTAGATGGTAAGGTTTTGATTTATAACACTTATCAATTATATAGAAATAAAGCCTTGAGTATTTTAGAAAATCATATTCAAATAGCTAAAATAGGCGGATTTGGCATTGGGGCAAAGTTAGTTAGAGGAGCCTACATGGAAAAAGAACGCAAAAGAGCTGAAGAATTTAATTATAAGGATCCAATTAATGAAACTAAAGCTATTACGGACCAACATTTTAATGCAGCATTGAGGGTTTGTATTGAAAATATTGATACTGTAAGTCTTTGTTCAGGTACGCATAATGAGGACAGTTGTAAGCTTGGAATAGATTTAATAGAAAGAAAAGGTTTGGATGTTGAAGATTCACGTGTTTATTTTGCCCAACTTTTGGGTATGAGTGACAATATTTCATACAATTTATCAAAAAAAGGCTATAATGTTGCCAAATATGTTCCATATGGGCCGATAGAATCTGTTATGCCATATTTAACTAGAAGAGCAGAAGAAAATACCTCGATTGCTGGCCAAAGTAGTCGTGAGTTTTTGTTATTAAAAAAAGAATTGAAAAGAAGAAATCAAGCATGAAATTTTCATATAAGTACTTTCTATTTACCATCTTATTAATAATTGTTGATCAAGTTATTAAACTTTGGATGCATTTTGTGGTTTTGCCGCAGCACTTCGGTAATATTGACTTGATTCCTAATATTTTGAAACTACACTACGTAACAAATCCAGGAATGGCATTTGGTATGGAGTTAGGAGGTAATTATGGGAAATTGATTTTGACCACATTCAGACTTATAGCCATGGTGGCTATAGCTTGGTATCTTAATCACCAAGCTAAGAAAACTCCTGAGAATGGGCTTCTTTGGGCTATTGCGGCTATATTAGCAGGAGCAATTGGCAACCTTGTGGATAGTATTTTTTATGGGGTTTTATTGCCTGGAAATTCTACCAGTGATGCCTCAACACCTTGGTTTCATGGGGAAGTAATAGACATGTTTTATTTTAACTTTCTTGACGGAGTTTGGCCAGAATGGGTGCCCAAAATTGGTGGAACGTATCATTTGACACCGATTTTTAATTTTGCAGATGCTTGTATTTTTTGCGGTGTTGCTGCTATTTTAATATTCCAAAAGAGATTTTTGGATTTAAAACCTTTAGATGATGAATTTGCTAAAAATTTAATAGAAGAAGAAAGTACTGAAAATAATAATATTAATAATGAAATTTAAAGCTGAAGAAAGGTTGAGATACCTTAAAATCGGAGTCGCCTTGAATATTTTGATAGCACTATTTATGTCCTATCAAATTCCAAGTCCAAGTATTCAAAAAATATTTAAAGTAATATTTATGAGTTTGGCTTTATTATGTATGATTTTGGTATTAAATCACAAGTCAGAAAAGCCTAAAAGATGGATGAATATTCTATTAACTATAGCTATAATTGTTACAAGTATCTTATACCTGATGGAAAAATAGTTGGATATTTTGGTTAAAGCATAAAAAAAGCCTGACTCAATCAGGCTTTTTTTATGAAACTTAAATTTTATTCTTTTACTTTTTTGGGTATTACTAATTTTTCACCTCTTTCAGCATAGTTTTTTGATTTATTGTTAGCTGACATTAAAGCATCAACGCTAATATCGTATTTTTTTGCTACTACTTTTAGAATATCTCCAGGTCCAACAATATGGTAACCTTGAATCGGAATAATTATTTTAGTAACCCCAACTTTAATTCCGCTAGGTGAAACAGCAGGGTTTAATTTTTGAAGCGTTGTAGCCGAAACATTAAATCTATTTGCAATACCAAAAAATGTTTCTCCTTCTTTAACTGTATATGAAAGTTTCTCTCCAGAGACATTTATAGGTTTTACTGAAGTTTTCTCTTTTGTAGCTTCTGCTACCTTTTCTATAGCTACTTCTTCCGTTTTGGTTTCAGTTTCTACCGCCACCGCCTCTGGGATAATATCTTCGTCTACTACTAATGAATCTTCGTTTTTTGCTACAACCATAGGTTGTTCTTTTATATCTGATGCCTTGGAGGCATCGTCAGACATTAAATGCCAACCTGCATAAAGTAATAAACAAATGATGCCTACTAAGACAAACAAAACAACCATTGGTAAGCTGTTGCTGGGAGTTTCGGGTTTTGGGTTTCTTTCTTCAAATTCCATTATTTTGCACTATTTAATTCTAAATTCATATCACTTACTTTTTCTTTCAATTCTTCTTTATAAGCATAAAGTTTCTTTTTTATATCTGTATCAAATCCACTTATTATTTGAATCGCAAGAAGTCCTGCATTCATGGATGCATTGAGAGCTACTGTGGCCACTGGGACCCCATTTGGCATTTGGAGAATTGACAAAATTGAGTCCCAACCATCAATAGAATTGCTTGATTTCACAGGGACGCCTATGACGGGTAAAATTGTACAAGATGCCACCATTCCAGGCAAGTGTGCCGCACCTCCTGCACCTGCAATTATGGCTTTTATACCTCTATTGTCAGCATTTGAAGCATATTCTACCATTTTCTGGGGTGTTCTATGTGCAGAAACAATTTCTATTTCATACTGAACATCGAATTTTTTCAGAATGTCTACTGCACCTTGCATAACTTTTAAATCAGAAATGCTACCCATAATAATTCCTACCATATGCTTTATTTTGAAATCACTCTTAAATTTTCCTGAACAAAGGTCACCTTTTCTTTCAATTTTTCAAAATCAGCAGCCAAAATACTAACATGTCCCATCTTGCGAAATGGTTTTGTTTTTTTCTTTCCATAGAAAAATGGAAAAATATTATCTTCTTTTAATATGACCTCCAAACCTTCCACTTTTGCATCTCCTTCATGTCCTTCCGCTCCTAAAATGTTTACCATAGCAGCTGTAGAGATTGCTTTTGTATCTCCTAAAGGAAGTCCCAAGATTGCTCTCCAATGTTGGTCGTATTGTGAAACTAAATTTGCTTTTTGGGTATGATGTCCACTATTATGTGGTCTAGGAGCTACTTCATTTACCAATATTTCTCCATTTTTTGTAAGAAACATTTCAACTGCTAATAATCCCACCATATCAAAGGCTTTAATGGTTTTTATAGCAATTTGTTTCGCTTTTTCAGCGATATCATCAGAGATAGCGGCAGGGGAGAAAAGGTATTCTACGAGATTGGCCACTGGATGGAAAACCATTTCGACTACAGGAAAAGTTTCTACATCTCCATCTGTATTTCTTGCAACAATCACAGCTAGCTCTTTCTCAAAATCCACAAATTTCTCCAGAATTCCAGGTGCATCAAAACCTTTTTCTATATCTTTCTCAGATTTTATGGTTTGCACTCCTCTACCATCATACCCGCCAACGCCTATTTTGTTTACAGCAGGTAGGAAGTCTTTATTTTGATAGATTTGTGCTAAGTTATCAACCAAAATAAATTCTGATGTAGGAATATTGTTTGCTTTAAAAAACTTCTTTTGTGTGCATTTGTCTTTTATGATTTCAACCACTTGAGGCTGAGGAAAAACTTTCTTGCCTTCATCTTGTAATTTTTTTAAAGCCTTAATGTTCACATTTTCGATTTCGATAGTTATTACATCCAGGTCTTTGCCAAAAGCGTAAACTGAGTCAAAATCCGCAATATCCCCTTTCACAAATCTATTTGCAATTTGACTGCAAGAACAATTCGCGTCATTATCAAGTACGTTTATATCTAAGTCTAAGTCCAGGGCAGTTTGAATTAGCATTTTTCCTAATTGTCCACCTCCTAAAATCCCTATTTTTAGGGTATTATCAAATATCATTTTATTTCGAAATCCTTTGCTTTTAATCCTTTATTTATTTTTACTGATTGCAATTCACTTGAAACCTCACCCATTTGAGTACTCTGTTTTTTTACACTTGGAAACAAGATCTCACTTCCTTTGAAAGACTTGTAGTTCTCATAATTAACAGTGGTTTCAAATACACCTCTAGGTGACTCCATTTTGGACCAAGTCTTGTCTTTTAAGCCAGTCGATGGGTTATAATAGTCTTTCCAGGTTTTTCCTTCTGGATCCTTGAATTCTATAACATTGTAGGCTATTTCATTAAATGTTTCTGAAGGAAGAAGTGTCGCCGAGAAACCATTGTTTTTATATTCTAACTCAAAAAAAGGATTGCTTTTTTGTGCCTCAGCCTTGGCTGCATTTCCTGTTTTAGGTTCTTGTTTGCCATTGTTTCCCCAAGTGCTTGTTCTTGCTAATTTTTCGCCATCATAAATGGTAGACATTAGCTCCATACCATTTGAAAACATGCTCATCTTAAACTTAAAAGGAAACTGGTATTTAACTTCTGTTTCAGCAACCCCTCTTGGCGACTCGGCCGTAGAATTCATGACCATATCAGTAATGGATGACGAATTACCTTTTATTTTAGTTACTTCAAGGTATTTGTCAATTATTTGATCTGCAGTTTGGGTTTCTTGGGCTTTTGCCACAAACCCTAAAAAACAAAAGAGAAGGATGGTACGTAATCTCATGATTTTGTTATTTATTTAAACATTATTAATGAGTCCAAAGTTAATTCAATTATTAATAATTATGAATAAAGAAGTAGCTATATTTTGGTTTAGGAGAGATTTAAGATTGGATGACAATGCGGGCCTATACCACGCTCTTAAATCGGGAGTACCGGTTTTGCCAATATTTATTTTTGATGAGAATATTTTAGAAAAACTTCAAAATACATCTGATAGGAGAGTAGATTTTATTTTTCAGGTTTTACAAGATTTAAAAATACAACTGCAAGACTTAGGCTCTGATCTTTTGATTCTACATGGAAAGCCTGAAGCTGTTTGGGCTGACTTGTTATCCAACTACCAAGTTAAGTCAGTTTTTTGTAATCATGACTATGAAAAATATGCATTAGAAAGGGATTTTGAAATTAAAGAAATCTGCAAGGTAAAAAACATCGATTTTAGAAGTTTTAAAGATCAATGTATTTTTGAAAAACAAGAAGTACTTTCCGCAACTGGAACTCCATATACTGTTTTTTCTCCATTTATGCGTAAATGGAAAGAAAAGTTAAATGATTTTTATACTAAACCATATCCTACAGAATCTTATTTTGGGAATTTTTGTAAATTTTCTTTAGAAAAAAAATGGGCTCTATCAGATATTGGTTTTAAAAAAACGGATATAAATTATGAAAAACCAAAGCTCTCTAAATCAATATTAATAAATTATAAAGAGAATAGAGATTTTCCCGCAATTGTTGGGACAAGTCATTTAAGTATTCATTTTAGATTCGGCACTATTAGTATTCGGAAATGCGTAAAATATGCCCAACAGTTTAGCGATACATGGTTAAATGAATTGATTTGGCGAGATTTTTATATGAATATTTTGTCAAATTTTCCTCAAATAAATGAAGGAAAGGCTTTTAAAAAACAATATGATAAAATTCCCTGGCGAAATAATGAAACTGAATTTAAAGCTTGGTGTGAAGGAAAAACTGGCTATTGGTTAGTAGATGCTGGGATGCGAGAATTGAACCAAACTGGTTTTATGCACAACAGAGTCAGAATGGTAGTAGCCAGTTTTTTATGTAAACATTTGTTGATAGATTGGCGTTGGGGGGAGGCTTATTTTGCAGAAAAACTTAATGATTTTGACTTTTCGGCCAATAATGGTGGTTGGCAATGGGCCTCTAGTAGTGGTTGCGATGCTGTTCCTTACTTTAGAATTTTCAATCCCGAGTCACAGACTTCTAAATTTGATAAAGAACTGAAATATATAAAAAAATGGGTGCCTGAATTTCTAAGTTTTAACTATCCTAAGCCTATTGTAGATCATAAATTTGCCCGAGAAAGAGCTTTAAAAGTTTACAAAGAAGCTTTAAATGAAGTAGAATAAGCTTATTATTGCATAAAAATTCTATTAATGCAAGCTTTTTTAGATTTAGCAGCTCAAACAATTTTTGAAAAGCATCCTTTAAATGAACTACAGCAAGTTCAAGTAATCCTACCGAGTAGGAGAGCGGTTTTTTTCTTTAAAAAAGCATTATCTAATTTTTCGGAACTGCCTTTTTTTGCTCCGAAAATTGACTCTGTTGATGATTTTATTTTAGATACTTCAGGACTTCAAACCTTAGACAATGTAGATCTGTATTTTGAGATTTTCAATATTTTAAAATCTGTCGACCCCAACCAAAGTTTCGAGAAATTCATGACTTGGGTGCCAACCCTTTTGAAAGATTTCGAAAATGTAGATTTTTCTTTAGTTGAAAACCCTCATTTGTTATTTAAATATATGAGTGAAGCAGAGGCTATTAGTCGCTGGGAGCTAGATCAGGACTTCGCATTTACGCCAACTGCTCAAAATTATTTTAGTTTTTTTGATAAAATTTCAGTCGTTTACGACAGACTTTCAGCGATTTTGGCCGAGAATAAAAAGTGTTATCGTGGGATGGTTTATCGAAAAGTAGCTGAAAACCCCGATTGGATACTTCAGAAACAAATAAAGAAATTTTATTTTGTTGGTTTAAATGCATTGAGTAGGGCAGAAGGAGTGATAATTGAAAATTTAGTAAAAGCTAAAAAAGCGGAATGTATTTGGGATACTGACGATTATTATATGAATTCCCAAAATAAGGCTGGGAAAAAACTTAGAGCTTATAAAAAAACTGGTAAATATGGAGAATGGAATTTTCAAAATGATTTGCTAAAAACTTGTGAAAAGAAAATAAATATTTTTGAATTAAATAATGAAAGTTTACAGGTTAAGTTAGTTAATAATCTAATAAACAAAGCAAAAGGACAGAGACATGTGGTGGTGGTTTTAGACGAAAATCAGTTTTTACCTTTGGTTTTGAACATTCCATCATTAGATGTACCGTTTAATATTTCGATTGGCTTACCAATTAATAATAGTATTTTTTCGGAAGTTATAAATCTTATAATTGAAAGTTTTCAGTATCAGAATTCTGCAGATATAAGCAAATTACCTAATTATACACTTCGAAAAATATTCAATAATTCAGTTTTTAAACATTTTCTGATTGAAGATTTAGGCGAAGCTGCATTTGAAGATTTAGTAAAAAAAGTTAATAAAAGTAAAAAGACTTTTTTTGAGAAAGAATGGTTTAGCCATAATGGTTATCAATCAGAAGTGATTAATGTGTTTTTTTCCAATGAAGGTGTAAAAGCTTGTATTGGTGCTATTGAGGATGTTTTGGAAAGGTTTTTTGTGTCAGAAAATTCTATATTTCCAGATATTGAATTTGTTTTCGCAAATGCTCTCAAGTCAAAATTGAATATCATTAAAGAAAAGGTAAAAGAAGATTTTGAAATTAATTTAAAGTCTTTTAAAGTTTTAATTAATGAACTTATTAAAAATGAAAGGGTTCCTTTTGAAGGTGATTCTGACACAGCATTGCAAATAATGAGTATGCTGGAAACCCGTTGTTTGGATTTTGAAAATGTAACTATTCTTTCTTTTAATGAAGGGAATTTGCCATCTGCAAAGAAAACAAATTCATTTTTCCCATTTGATGCTTCTAAATTCTTTGATTTGCCTTTATACTCTGATAATGATGCTATCATGGCCTATCATTTTTTTAGATTGATGCAAAGAGCAGAAAAAATTAATTTTATATACCTTATTAGTGCTTCTGAAAACCTTGGAAACAAAGAAAAAAGTAGGTTTATAAGACAAATAGAGGAAGAGTTGGCTCCCTTGAATGCTAATATAAAGGTAAATTACCCTTCAATAGAATTTCTTAATACTGATATAGAAATACATGAAAAAGAAATAATAATTACCAAGGATGAGAAAATTATTGCTCTGGTGGACACATTTTTTGAAAATAAGAATTTGAGTGCTAGTTCAATAAATGACTTTTTTCAATGTTCATTAAAGTTTTATTGGAAATATCTTGAAAAAATCAGGAATGACGATGAGGTAAAGCAGCATATTGGTACCGATGTTTTTGGAACTATAGTACATAAAGTTTTAGAAAACCTAGATAAGCCTATTATAAATAATGCAAAGGTAGTAGATAAGGGTGTTTTAGAACAGCAAAGAAAATCTGTTTTACCTGAGATTGGTAAAGCTTTAAATGAATATCGTTTGGAGCATGATTTTGAAAATGGTTTAAATGTGATTTTAGTATCGGTGGTTTCCAAAATCATTGATGCCTATTTTAAGAAAAGAATAGAAGAGTTTGTGGATACTTTTCAGATTTTAGCTTTAGAAAAAGAACTCTTAGCATCCTATAAAGTAGGTGAGACGTCAATAAAAATTAAAGGTTTTATAGATAAAATAGAGTGGCATTCGTCGGGAATGAAGGTTGTCGATTATAAAACTGGAAAAGTAGAAAATTCTGAAATAGGAACGGAAAAGCAAGAACTAATTGATCTGCTTTTAAATCCGAAGAAAGGTAAGTTGAGACAATTGATTTTATATTTTTACCTTATTTACTCGAATTTAGAAATATTGGAAAAAGAATATAAAACCAAAATTGAGTTAAATGCTTTAGAGTTAATGATTTATTCTTTAAGAAATTTAAAATCAGATTTAGTTTTAAAAAAAGACGACCTTTTACCAAGCCAAATAATTGAAGCAACTGAAAATATGCTTACAGAAATCTTTGAAGATTTAAAAAATACGGAAATCGCATTTAAGCAAACCGAAGATATAAACGCATGTACTTATTGCGAGTTTATAAATGTTTGCCAGAGGTAACCTTGATCAAAAAACAGGATTTAGGGCCAATAATGGAAAATATTGAAAATATTTTTGATGATTTTTTTTTTTAGAATAGATTGAAAATAAAAGACTTCCAGTTTTTCTATTAATTTTTGTAGAAAAAAAATCAATTACGCATTTGTCCAGCTAGAAAAAACTAGTATCTTTGCATCCGAATTAAGAGAACGACCAAATAGAGAGATGGCAGAGTGGTCGAATGCGGCGGTCTTGAAAACCGTTGACTGTTAAAGGTCCGGGGGTTCGAATCCCTCTCTCTCTGCTGAAAACCCAACGTTTTGTTGGGTTTTTTTTTGACCTTATTTTAATTAAAAATACTAAAATATTGATTATCAAACTGTTGATATGTTTATTAAGTGTTTTTTTGATAAACAATCCAAAACTAGCATTTTGAGACGAAAAAATCCTAAAATGCTGCTTATTTGCCTATCTTAAAAGCATTTCAATATTTTTCATAATCGAAAAATTTAGTAATGTGTATAAGTGTCTGTAAATCAATAATTTGTTGATCTGGGTCTATTTCTCATGGCTTCGAGATACTCTTTTGGAAAAGTATTATGCTTATTATCTTTCAGGTTTGAAAAAATTGTGATAAATAGTAGAACAATAAGAGTCGAAATTAGAAGTATCATATGATTAATTTTTAATGGTTATATACATAATTATCTAATTTTGAGCCAATTGAAAAAAAATTAGTGTTTTTTTTATTTATTTTTTTTAACATAAGCTATTTTAGGAAATATGTCTCTTGTTTTAGTGCCTACACCCATCGGAAATCTTAAAGATATCACCCTCAGAGCTTTAGAGGAGCTGAAAAGTGCAGATTTGATTCTTGCTGAAGATACCCGAACTTCTGGAGTTTTGCTCAAGCATTATGAAATTTCAAAACCACTTCAGAGTTATCATATTTTTAATGAACATAAAACGGTTCATAAAATCATTGATATTATGAAATCAGGCAAAAGAATCGCCTTGATTTCTGATGCTGGAACACCTGGAATTTCAGATCCAGGTTTTTTGTTGGTAAGGGCATGTGTTCAAAATGAGATCGAAGTTATATGCCTTCCTGGTGCTACAGCCTTAATTCCTGCCCTTGTTGTCTCGGGTTTTCCAACGGATAGTTTTGTTTTCGAAGGCTTTCTGCCTGTAAAAAAAGGGCGTCAAACCAAATTGAGTGAACTAAAAGAGGAGAAACGAACCATGGTATTTTACGAGTCTCCTCATAGATTGATTAAAACTTTGGAAAATTTCATTGAATATTTTGGAGGACACCGAACAGCTTCTGTAAGTAGAGAAATTTCTAAGTTACATGAAGAAACAGTTAGAGGAACTTTATCAGAAATTCTTGCTATTTTTGCAACTCGATCCGTAAAAGGTGAGATAGTAATGATTGTTGAAGGTATTAATACAAAAAAAACTAAAAATGAAAGTTGATAATAAAACTGTTTTAATTACAGGTGCTTCAAGAGGAATAGGTAAAGCTATAGCTGAAGTTTTTGCAAAAAATGGGGCAAATGTTGCTTTTACATATTTATCGTCTATTGAAAAAGGACAAGCACTGGAAACGGAATTGTCACAATATGGCACAAAAGTAAAAGGTTATAGATCTGATGCTTCAGACTATACTGCAGCTGACCAATTGATTACTGATGTAGTTGCTGATTTTGGTAGTTTGGATGTCTTGATAAATAATGCTGGTGTAACACGAGATACGCTTTTGATGAGAATGTCAGAAGAACAGTGGGATGATGTATTAAGGATTAACTTGAAATCTGTATTTAATCTTACCAAAGCTGCCACAAAGCCCATGATGAGAGCTAAATCGGGCTCTATAATTAACATTACTTCAGTGGTTGGATTAATGGGAAACGCTGGCCAAGCCAATTATTCTGCTTCTAAAGCTGGAATCATAGGTTTTACAAAATCAATCGCAAAAGAATTAGGCTCAAGAAATATTAGAAGCAACGCAATTGCACCTGGTTTTATTGAAACTGAAATGACTGGCGAACTAAACGAAGAGCAATTGAAGGAATGGACTAAGTCAATTCCATTAAAAAGAGCCGGACAAGGAGATGATATTGCAAATGCTTGTTTATTTTTAGCCTCTGATGCATCTTCATATATTACTGGACAAGTATTGGTGGTAGATGGAGGTATGTTAATGTAAAAATCTTCAAAACTTTTTGTTAAACAAGAATTTAATTAAGGAATGAAATCAGAAATAGTCTCTCAAACCCCTTTTTGGTATGTTTTTATTTGTTTGGGATTGGGAGTTGGCTATGCTTTATTTACCTATTTCAGGAGTCCTATTTTTAAAAGAAACCCTAAAATTATCCTTTCAATATTAAGAGGTGTATTGGCTTTTTTGATTTCTTATTTACTTGTTAATCCTTTAATCAAAACTTTTAATAATTCTATTATTAAACCCAAAGTGGTTTTGGTTTTAGACAATTCTAAATCAATGACATTTGCTGGTAAAAGTGCCTTAGATGAACTTTTAGATGGCATTTCTGCTCTGAAAAATGACATTTTTGATAAAGGTTTTGACTTGGAAATCAAATTGCTAAATGAAGAGAAAGTTGAAAACTTAAAAGAGACAAAGTTTAATTTGAATAAAACGAACTTATCATCAGCTTTAAGTGATTTGAAAAATAATTATGAAGGTCAGAATTTGAGCGATGTTATTGTGGTGTCAGATGGAATAATAAATGAAGGAGTTTCTCCTTCTTTTCAAAAATATCCTTTCAATGTTCACACTGTTGGAATTGGTGATACAACTATCAAAAAAGATATCTATATTTCTGGAATAGCTGCTAATAAGTTGGCATATTTGGGCAATGACTTTACTGTAAATGTCGACGTATCTTCATATTTGCTTTCAGGAAAATCTTCTACAATAACTGTAAAAAATAGTTCAGGTGCTGTTTTAGCTCAAAAGAATATCAATATCAACAAAAATGATGATTTTCAATCAATTTCATTCGAATTACCAGCAGACAAAGTAGGAAAACAAAGGTTTATTGCTGAGGTAAAACCGGTTGAAGGTGAGTATTCGACAAAGAATAACATTAAAGATTTTGTTGTGGATGTTGTAAATGGTAAAGAAAAAATCCTTTTGCTTGCATATGCTCCTCATCCTGATATCAAAGCATTAAAGTCAATAATTGAAAAAAATGATTTGTTTGAGCTACAAATTCAGATTTTGCAATCTACTGAACCTGCCTTAATAGGCAAAGATCCATTCGATATTTTGATTTTGCACCAAGTACCTGATGCTTATGGTAGTTCTACAGGTATAGTTAGTACTCTTTTAGCCAAGAAAAAGCCTGCTTTTTTCATAGTAGGTAGCAAAACAAATATTCCTACTTTTAATGGAATGCAAAACGTGATTGGGATAAACTCTCAGCTTAATAAATTTGACAAAACTACCGCGAAATTGAATAGTGCTTTTCAAAGGTTCACTTTATCGGACAATTCGATAGATTTAATTGAAAAACTACCTCCCGTTTCTGTACCATTTGGTGAGTACAAGCTTTTTCCTGGTGCAGAAGTTTTGATGTCTCAAAACATTGGAAATATTAACACGGGCAGACCTCTGCTGGCTTTAAACCTTAGTGGGGACGTTAAGAGGGCTGTTTTTGTAGGCGAAGGTTTATGGGAATGGCGATTGGAGGAATTTGCTATGAACGATAATCAAAATGTAATAGATGACCTTTTAGTTAAGACTTTACAACTATTATCGATTAAAGAAGACAAAAGTAAACTTAGAGTCTATCCCGTTTTAGAAATATTTAATATAGATCAGAAAATTGGTTTTGAAGCAGAAGCCTACAATAATCTTTTTGAAAGAATATACGATCAAAATGTGAGTTTGAAAATCAAAGACGAAAAGGGTTTAGAGAAAGTATACGATTTCAAAATTTCAAAAGAATCTTCAAGATTTGAACTTTCGAATTTACCAGCTGGTATTTATTCATACTCTGCCTCTTCAGCCATTTTAGGAAAAACCGAAAATACAACAGGTCAGTTTATTGTTAGTCAAATAGACAATGAAACAGAAAATGCTGTAGCAGATTTTGGTTTGTTAAAGACACTTTCAAACGAGAATAATGGAGATTATGTGTCTTATAAGAATATAATAGAATTGCGTAAAAGTCTAGAAACTAAAGGTTTAATAAATAAAGTTGTGAGTATTGAGGAGCTCAAAGATTTTATTAATTTTCGTTGGATTCTTTTTTTAATAGTATTAATTGCTTCGATAGAGTGGGCTTTAAGAAAATACTTTGGTGGATATTAATATCACACCAAATGTAATTCTTGAATAGTTTTGTCCACAAACCTTTTTTTGATATTTTCTCTATCCAATTTGCCAATATTCTCCAACTGATTAAAAATCTGATTGACCATTTCAAGCAAATTGTCTATATCTTTGAGTGTGATATATTTGGAGAGTGTAATTCTAATACCTGTTTTATTTATAGGAACGCTCGGAAAAGTACATGCTGAAACAAAAAAACCTTCATCTAATAGGCTTTTGGTGGTAAAGGCTGTATTTTCAGTTGTTCCTGTGCCAATAAAAAATATAGGGGTCTTAAAATTACCACTTAGCGGTAGATTTAATTGGTTCGCCTTTTTCCAAAAGTATTCTATCTTTTGTTTAAGTTCTAATTGAAGATCAGCAAACTCTGGTCTCATGTGAATTTCTGCTGATTTTATTGCTGCTGCTGCTGCTGCTGGGTGAGGCGGGCCAGAAAATATCATTGTCTTTCCTAAGTTTTTTACCAATTCTTTTGATTCTCTATCAGGATATACCATTAACCCACCTCCAGTACCGAATCCCTTAGACATAGACATGCCAATATAAAGTTTGGGGTGCATTGGGATTTCGTTTAAAACATAGCCAACACCATTTTTTCCTGTCCAACTAGTTCCATGAGCATCATCAGCATAAACATAAAATTGTTCATATTTATTCATTAAGTATTCTAGCTCTTTCATAGGTGCTCCATCACCCATCATGGAGTAGATCCCGTCAATCATGTACCAAATATTCTCATATTTTGCAGATAGATATTTTATTCTTTCTTCTAAGAGGTCTAATCTATTATGTCTTAATAATTCTACATGATCACCTAAGTTTCTCATTAGGTTTACCGCTGTTTGCATGCTACTGTGTACGTAATTGTCCAATATTATTGCATCTTTTCTGCCTATTAAAATAGGTAAATTTGAAATGTGTGCAAAAGTAGTAGATGTAGTAACATTGACCGGCTTTTCAAACATCTCTTCAAGTTTGGCTTCCATTTGTTCGAATAGCTCGAGGCCAACAAATGTCCTTGAAGATGAAAAATACATTCCAAAAGTGTCAATGGCTTCTTTTGCAGCTTCCTTAATTTCGGGGTGTTGATCCAAGCCCATATAGCTACAGTTACCAAAAAATACCGTTTCTTTTCCTCCAAGGTTTAGAAGCTTTCCATCGTAAGATTCATTTTTTGCTACTGCTCTTACTATTCCCAAGCTTCTACCGTATTCAAAAGTCGTATTTATTTGATTGAGTTCTTTAAAGATTTTTTTCATTAATAATTAGTCTTATGTTTTGAAAAATGTATTTCAATCTCTGTACCAAAAAAATAAAAAAATGCACTAATTGATATAAATCAAGAGTAAAATCATACCTTTTCTATTTATAGGTAAAAATAACTTTTTTTACGAAATTTTACAAGATTTACAATTTCTTAAGGTCTTAAAATCAAGAAATTATGATTAAAAGGTGTCGTTTTTTTTACCTTTATTGAATTCGGTTTTTCAATGATGAATTTTACTTTAAATGAATAAAGATAGTCCATGTAATATAATGAGAGTTAATAGAATCAAATTTAAATCTTAAAATTTCGTTGTGTATTTTTGTAAGAAAAAAACGCTAAATTTTGAAATTTTTCCCATTAATCTATCTTATTTTTACTGTGAAGGCTGGTTTTTGCCAAGTAGAAATATCAAATTCGAACGCACCTTCAATGCCGTTAGTGTTCGAAAAAAAACCATCTATAGTCAGTATTCCGCTAGAAATTTCTATTGAAGATCTTCAAAATAAGATAAATACGGGAATGCCGAATCTGATTTTTGAAGACAATAGTTTTGATGATAATAACCAAGATGAACTTAAAGCAAAAGTTTGGAGAAATGGGAATTTGGTTTTTACCAGTGCTATAAATGACATTATCACATATGAGGTTCCTTTAAAAGTTTGGGCTCAAAAAAGGATTAGTATTCTTGGGATTTCACAATCACCTGCCACAGTATTTGAGATAAAGCTAAAATTTTCTTCAAAGTTTGGAATTACTCCTGATTACTCAATTCAAACTATTACTAATGGACTAGGCTTTGATTGGATTACAAAGCCTGTTCTAAAAACAGGATATGTTGAAATACCGCTTGGGCCAATAATTGGAAAATTAATTACCAATAATTTAGCTTCATTTGCATCCCAAATAGATCAAACCATTAAGGACAATTACTCATTAAAACCCTATGTTCTTGATGCGTGGAATACTTCTCAAAAACCTTTTTTGGCTTCGGAAGAATATAATACTTGGGTAAAATTGGAGCCAGTAGATGTTTATATCACCCCTTTAAAGGCATCTGGCAAGAGTCTAAAATCAACTATTGGCATAAAATTGTTCGTTGAGACTTTAGTTGGTACTCCATTATATTCACCAAAACAAATTCAAAATATACCTTCTTTAAAGTCTATTCCAACGATTTCTGAAGTTTTCGAAATTCAACTTTTTAATCAAATTTCATATTCAGAGGCTACCAGAATAAGTAAATCAATGTTTTTAGGTGAAAAATTCGAGTTTAAAAATGGGAAGTACAAAATTGAAATTACAGATATTGAAATTAAAGCTGACGGAGATTATTTATCATTGATAACTACGACCAAAGGAAGTTTTAAAGGTCAGATATTTCTTAAAGGGTTTCCTGTTTATGATCCAGAGAAAAAAATGATTGTTTTGACCCAGACAGAGCTGGACATAAAAACAAAAAATATTTTACACAAAGCCGGTGCATGGTTATTGGAGGGTACGCTTGAGAAAAAAATCGAAAATGAGTTTGGATTGCCAGTTTCAGAGATTATTGAATTTGGAAAACAAAGTGTATTGAGTACTATTAATTCTGAAATATCAAAAGGTATAAAAATGAAAGGTGAGATATTTTCGGTTGTTCCAGATCAAGTAAAAGTTTCAGAAAATGGTATTATTGCTACAGTTATAGCCAAAGCTAAGGTAGAGTTGCTTGTGAAAGGACTTTAATTTAGTAAATTGCGACCGAAATAAGCTGACCTATCGCCAGATTTTAGGATTTGGAGGAAAGTCCGAACAACATAGAGCATCATGCTACCTAACGGGTAGGGGAGACTTGTCTTCACAGCTAGTGCCACAGAAAATACCGCCTAGCGAGAGCTCGGTAAGGGTGAAAAGGGGGTGTAAGAGACCACCGGTTTTGTTGTGAAGCAAAACGCAGAGGTAAACCTCATGAGTTGAAAGACCAAATAAACCGACATTAAAGAGTTGCTCGCTCAAGTCGGAGGGTAGGTTGATAAAGGTTTTGAGCGATCAAAACACTAGATAAATGATAGGATAGAACAGAATTCGGCTTATTAGCTTATTTCATTTTTTATTTTAAAAAATAATTACTAATTTTGCACTCCAAATTTAAAACAGGGACGGGTTCCCACAAATAAAATAACAAGCAAATGGCAGTTAAAATCAGATTAGCAAGAAGAGGTCGTAAAAAAATGCCTATTTATGACATCGTTGTTGCAGATGCTCGATCACCACGTGATGGTAAATTTATCGAGAAAATTGGTCAGTACAATCCTCACGCTACTCCAGCAATTCTATCTTTGAAAAGTGATAGAGCTTTGTATTGGTTACAAGTAGGAGCACAGCCAACTGACACTACAAGAAAAATTTTAAGTGTTAACGGCGTAATGATGAAAAAACACCTTCAAATTGGTGTTGAAAAAGGAGCCATAACACAAGAGCAAGCTGACGAAAAATTCGCTGCTTGGGTAAGTGCCAAAGAAGAAGCAAGAGCTGTGAAAATCTCTAAATTGAATTCTTCTAAAGAAGCTAGTAAATCTGCTGCTTTTGAGGCTGAGCGTAAGAAAAAAGAAGACAAAGCTGCTGCAATTAAAAAAGCGGAAGAAGCATTGATAGCTGCTTCAAATCCAGCTCCTGAAGTGGTTGAAGAAACTACGGAAGAAGTTGTTGAGGCTGCAACTGAGGAAGCTCCCTCTGTAGAAGAAGCTCCAGCTGCTGAGGAAACTCCAGCTGCTGAATAATACTTTGTAAAGTACATTACATAAATCCTCGCTGTAAGGCGGGGATTTTTTTTAGTTTAAAATATGCAAAAATCTGATTGTTTTTCACTCGGAAAAATCACAAAACCTCATGGGTTAAAAGGCGAGGTTAATATTTGGTTAGATGTGGATGTACCTGAGTATTATTCCAATCTAGAGGCACTATTCCTTGAAATTAAAGGCCAATTAGTGCCTTTTATTATCCAGCAGATACAAGTCAGAGGTAAAAAATCAATAGTTAAGTTTGAAGAAATAGATTCTATTGAGGCAACCGATAATATTATTAACGCTGAGGCATATTTGCCAATTACCGCCTTGCCTAAGCTTAAAGGTACGCAGTTTTATTACCATGAAGTGGTGGGATATCAAATTCGAGATACAGGTTCTAAACAAAACATTGGGCCGATACTTGCAATTTATGAAAGTACAGGTCAAGATTTGTTCGCGGTTGATATTGACGGAGTTGAGGTTTTAATACCTATTGTCGATGATTTCTTAATAGCTGTTAATCATATTGAAAAAACTATTTCAGTTAAAATTCCGGATGGGCTTTTGGATATTTATTTAACACCAAAAAAAGATGAGGATTGATATTATTTCTTGTCAACCAGGCTTGATAGATGGCTTTTTTTCCCAATCTATTGTAAAAAATGCCAAAGAGAATAAGCTTGTAGAAATTTATACGCATGATTTAAGAGATTGTGGAATAGGAAATTACCGCCAAATCGATGACTATCAATATGGTGGTGGGGCAGGTATGGTTCTTATGGTAGAGCCATTGGCGAGTTTGATTAGGACGCTTCAAGAAAAAATCACTTACGACCAGATTATTTATTTGACTCCTGATGGTAAAACCTTAAATCAAAAAACGGCCAACACGCTTTCGTTATCTCAAAGCTTACTACTTATTTGCGGGCATTACAAAGGAATTGACGAAAGGGTTCGTGAAATGTTTGTAACCATGGAGATTTCTATTGGAGACTACGTGCTTTCAGGTGGAGAAATCGCTGCTGCTGTTTTAACTGATGCAATAGTAAGGTTGATTCCAGGAGTTTTAAATGATGAGACCTCTGCTCTTACGGATTCTTTCCAAGATAATCTTCTGGCTCCCCCAGTATATACTAGACCTTCTGACTTTGAAGGCTATAAAGTGCCTGAAATTTTGACCTCTGGAAATGAGCGTTTAATCAACGAATGGCGGTTTGAAAAGTCAGTCGAAAAAACTACCCAGCGTAGACCCGATTTATTAAAAAAATGATTGGAAATAAAACAAGAATTTTGTATTTTTGGGGAAATTAATATAATATAATTTACTAAATTTTAATAGAATCCTTCACCCGAATTTATGGCAGAAGAAAGCGAAGATCAAGACTTAGGTACACATAATCACGGTACCATAATCCCGATTAATATAGAGGATGAAATGAGAGGTGCTTACATTGACTATTCAATGTCAGTTATTGTTTCAAGGGCATTACCAGACGTAAGAGATGGATTCAAGCCAGTGCATAGAAGAGTCCTTTTTGGAATGTCTGAATTAGGTGTTTATCACAATAGAGCATATAAAAAATCAGCTCGTATAGTAGGAGAGGTTTTGGGTAAATATCATCCTCATGGTGACTCGTCAGTTTATGACACTATGGTAAGGATGGCACAAGAATGGTCATTGAGATATCCTTTGGTTGATGGTCAAGGAAACTTTGGGTCAATAGATGGAGATTCACCTGCTGCAATGCGTTATACCGAGGCTAGATTGAAAAGAATTGCCGAAGAAATGCTTTCTGATATCAACAAAGAAACTGTTGATTTTCAACCCAACTTTGATGATTCATTGTCTGAGCCTTCAGTTTTACCGGCTAGAATTCCGAATTTATTGCTAAATGGTACTTCTGGAATAGCAGTTGGTATGGCCACAAACATGGCTCCTCATAATTTGAATGAGGTTTGTGATGGTATTGCTGCATATATTGAAAATCCTGAAATTGATATTGAAGGTTTAATGCAGTTTATCAAAGCTCCCGATTTTCCAACTGGAGGAATTATTTATGGATATTCAGGTGTTAAATCTGCATTTGAAAATGGTAGAGGAAGAATAGTGATTCGTTCTGTTGCCAATTTTGAAGTATCGAAAACAGGAAAAGAGCAAATAGTAGTTTCTGAAATTCCATATATGGTTAATAAAGCCAATATGATTGAAAAAACTGCTCAATTGATCAATGAGAAAAAAATTGAAGGTATATCAGACCTTAGAGACGAGTCTGATAGAGAAGGACTTAGAATAGTTTATGATCTAAAAAGAGATGCTGTTCCAAATGTTGTACTCAATAATCTTTATAAATTTACTCAATTACAGTCTTCTTTTAGTATTAACAATGTTGCTCTTGTAAAAGGCCGACCAGTTACATTAAATCTTAAAGATTTAATAAAATACTATGTGGAGCATCGTATGGAGGTTATCACTCGCCGTACCCAATATGACTTGAAAGAAGCCGAAAAAAGAGCTCATATTTTAGAAGGTTTGTTAATAGCTTTAGATCATCTAGATCAAGTAATTGCATTGATTAGAGGTTCCAAAGACCCTGATGAAGCAAGAGCAGGTTTAATGTCTAATTTTAATCTTTCGGAAATTCAGGCCAGAGCAATTCTTGACATGAGATTGCAAAGGTTAACAGGACTTGAAAGAGATAAAATTACGGAAGAGTACAAGCAGATAAAAGAATTAATAGATGAATTGAATTCAATATTGGCTTCTGAAGAAAAGAAAAAGGAAATCATAAAAACTGACCTGCAAGATCTTAAATCGAGATATGGCGATGCCAGGAGATCAAAAATTGAAATGGTTGGAGCAGAATTTAATATCGAAGATATGATTCCTGATGACGAAATGCTCGTTACGATTTCGAATCAAGGATATATTAAGAGGACCAATCTTGCTGAATATAAAACACAAAGTAGAGGAGGTACAGGATCCAGAGGCGTCAAGACCAAAGATGAAGACTACACAGAGCACCTTTTTGCCGCTACCAATCATAACTATCTTTTGTTCTTTACTGAAAAAGGAAAACTATATTGGCTAAGGGTATTTGAGACGCCAGAAGGTAATAAAACATCAAAAGGAAGAGCTATTCAAAATTTGATCAATATAGAATCTGATGACAAAGTCAAAGCGGTATTGAATGTCAAAACGCTTACGGATGAAGATTATATCAAAAATAATTATATCGTAATGTGTACCAGAAAAGGTACAGTTAAGAAAACATTATTAGAGCTCTACTCTAGACCAAGACAAAATGGTATAATTGCAATCAATATCAATGAAGGAGATACATTAATAGATGTGGCTTTAACAAATGGTAGTGATTATATTATCATTGCCGCTGGTGGTGGTAAAGCAGTTAGGTTTAGTGAAGCTGGTATCAGACCAATGGGTAGGGGAGCTACAGGTGTAAGAGGTATCTCTTTGGCTGAAAACGACCACGTAATCGGAATGATTTGTGTTGGTAGAGAAGACGCTCAACTGTTGGTAGTTTCTGAAAAAGGTTATGGTAAACGCTCTGATATTGATGATTACAGAATAACTTCAAGAGGAGCAAAAGGTGTGAAAACCCTTAATATTACTGAAAAAGTTGGAAATTTAGTATCTATCAAAGAAGTTACTGACGAAGACGATTTGATGATAATAACCAATAGGGGAATTGCAATTAGAATGCACGTTGCTGATTTAAGAATTATGGGTAGAAACACGCAAGGTGTAAAACTTATAAAATTAAGTGACAAAGATGGTATTGCATCTGTATCAAGAATAGTTCGGGAAGAAGATGAAGAAGAGATTGTAGAAGGTGAAGCTATTGTGGTTGTAGATGGAGAATTACCAACATCTATTGAGCCTACAGCATCTGGTGAGTCTCCTGAAACGGATGAGACTGAAACGTCAGAAGAATAATAATGAATTGTTAACGTATTAAAATAAAATAAACCTAATAGTATTTAATAGTCTAAAGATAAACAAAACTCGATATTTAAAAATGAAAAAACTTATTTTAGCCTCATTTGTTGGATTGATTTCCTTCAATTCAATTGCTCAAGATCCTTTGAAGGAACTTGAATGTAAAGGATATGTTGATGCCATAGAGAAAAGCATTAAAAATACAAATAACCCGAAACAAGCTGTTAAAAGTGCTACATGGGTTAAATTAGCTGAGGCTTATCAAGATTTAGCTTCAAGATGTGGATCGGATTCAATGGCTGCTCAAAAAGCTTATGACACTTTTCAAAAAGCATTAGAAGTCGAAAACGCTGCAGGTGGAAAGAAATCTAAAGCAATTGAGGAAGCATTAGCTGACAGTAAGCTTGGAAATGCTTTTATACAGCAAGGAGCAGCCTATTACAATTCCAAAAACATGGAAATGGCTGGTAAATTCTTTAATCAAGGCTCAAAAATTAATTCAAAAGATTCTACTGCAGCACTTTATGCTGGAATAGTTGCTCAAGGCCTAGGCGATAATGTAGGAGCCATAGCAAGTTTTAAGAATTATTTTGCTAATGGAGGAAAAGATCCAGCTGTATATTATAGTTTAGCTCAAATTTACAAAATTGAGAAAAACTTCCCTGCGGCTATAGAAGTATTAAAAAAAGGAGCAGAGGTACATCCGGCTGATAAAGATCTGAAAAATGAGATTATCAATACTTATATATCTTCAAACAATATCGATGGTGCAATTGGAGATCTAGAGAAAATGGTGGCAGCAGAACCAAATAATGCCTTGAATTTAACCAATCTTGGCCTTTTGTATGACAGTAAAGCACAAGACGCTAATATTGAGGCTCAGAAAATTAAAGAGCAATTAGCGAAGTCAAATACAGACGATTTAGAGAAAAAATTGGCAATCGAAAAGGATAAATTGCCGATATACGAAGGTGAAATAGCTTCTTTAACTGCGAAATTGAAAAAAGAACCTAAAACAGCAGCAGCAACTAAGAAAAGAATTGCTGAGGTAACTAGTACAAAAACTGAAATTGAAGAGGGAATAGTAGGTTTGAATAATCAAATTGCAGAAAAGAAAGGAAATAAAGTAAATGCTGACCTTCTAGCTAAACTTCCGAGCTATCAAGCAAGTTTTCAAGAATACAAATCTAAGGCCTTTGAAATTTATAAAAAGACTTTAGCTCTTGACGCTGACAACTATGATGCTAATTTTAATATGGCCGTTATGTACTTTAATGAGGCTGTAGAAACCAAAAGACTAGTTGATGCTATGGATATGAAAACTTACCAAGCTTCTGGAAAGGAAATTGAAATGAAAGCTTGTTCACAGTTTAATACTGCTAAACCATATTTTGATAAGTGTAAGTCTTTAAAGCCAGATGATGATTTAGTTATCGAGAATTTAAAAAACTTGGATAGAATATTAGGCCAATGTAAAAACTAAAAAATAGGCCACTTGAAATAGTGGCCTATTTTTTAATGAATCTATTTAACATAATATAAATTATATAACAAATATAAAATTTCTTATTATCTTGAGTTTTCAATAAAAAATGAAAATAGGAAATATAAAATAGAATTGAAAAAAAACAATATTTGAGAAAGTCTAACTTGAGATAAATGAGTAAATGGAAAAAGTACTTGCATTTCTTTGATAAGTAATTTCCATGTGAGCTGTTAAGATTTAATCGGGTTAAATATAAGAAAAATATTATCTTGGAATTCTAAATATTATATGGATCAAATTGGCTAAATGTATTGTCAGTGTAAAAAACTAAAATCTTTTGAATTGTTTTTTGACCACTCTTAGAAGCCTGAGAATTTGATATTTCTGCATCATTATCAAGTAATTTATTTTCATTCGATTCTCGTGAGGAATAAAAGCTAGAAAATAAGGCATTAAAGTCCTTATTTTTAACGATTTGGTCCACTATTTCCATATCGATAGACTCATCATCAGATATCCAATTGTAGCCCAATTCTGGGAATTTTGAGACAATCTTCTGAATAATCTCTAAACTTGGTTTATTTCTCCCAGAAAGTATATGGCTAATGATTGGTCTATTTACCCCAATATAATCTGCAAAACGCGTTGAGGTGAGTCCAAGGCCTATTATTAGGCTTTCTATCTTATCTTTTAAGTTATTGTTCACAAATGTAACAGGCGTAAATTAACAATTCTTTAAACTAGTTTACAAATGTAATCATTAAAATTTACATTTGCAAACGAATTAAAATTTACATATGTAAATAGTAACAGATTGATTATTAGACTAATATAACTATTCTAGGATTGGGAATTTAGAATAAAAAAAATATTAAAAAGAATTTGGAAGTAATAAAACTTTCAGTTTACATTTGTACTGACTTATATGCTTTCTTATAACAACATTGCAATCAAATCCATTTCAATTAGACAATTTAAAAGGGCTTCAATATTATTTGAATGCCCTTTTTCATTTTTTTGTTCATACAGAAAACCAACAGAATAGCATAGCAGTTTGCCTTCAAATAAAAAAAATCTTTTTTCCAGCAATTAAAAAGGCTTCCAAAATTATTTGAAAGCCTTTTTAATATAACAAAATTCTTGTTTTTAGACAGTTACATTATTTTCTCGTAAAGCCTCATTTAAAGATGTTTTTAAGTCTGTACTAGCTTTTCTTTTACCTATTATTAATGCAACTGGGACACCATATGTACCTGCTGGAAAGTCTTTATTTATTGTTCCAGGTATTACAACTGAATTTTCCGGTACATAGCCAATATACTGAACAGGCTCAGGCCCTGTTACATCTATAATTTTAGAACTTCCAGTTATTGTTACCCCAGCACCTAACACAGCTCGTTTAGCTATATGTGCACCTTCAACCACTATACACCTTGATCCAATAAAAGCTCCATCCTCAATAATAACTGGAGATGCTTGTGCAGGCTCTAAAACACCACCTATGCCGACTCCCCCGCTTAGATGAACATCTTTACCTATTTGAGCACAACTTCCCACTGTTGCCCATGTATCGACCATAGTACCACTATCAACATAAGCCCCGATATTGACATAACTTGGCATAAGAATTGTTCCTGGAGCAATATATGCTCCATATCTTGCTACTGCAGGAGGTACAACTCGAACGCCTAGTTCTTTATAATTATTTTTTAATTGCATTTTATCATGAAATTCAAAAATTCCAACTTCTTGAACTTCCATTTGCCTTAAAGGGAAATACAATATTATAGCCTTCTTAATCCATTCGTTAGTAATCCATTTGTTTTCGCTATTTAAATTAGCAACTCTCAGTTTTCCATCGTTTACTAATTTAACCACTTCATTAATGGCATCTACTACTTTGGAGTCTTTTAATAATTCCCTATTGTCCCAAGCAGACAAAATCAACTTTTCTAATTCTTGCATTTGTATAATTTAAAGAAAAAATAAATATAGTATAACTCAATTAAAATAAATCTATTCTTTTGATTTATAGCCAGTAAAACTGCTTAAAATCAGTTAAAATCGAAACTTTAGAATTTTAATTTACAAAGCCAAATAATATTCTGTTTTTGGCCGAATTGAATTGCAAATATAAAAGGAAGGTATTAGTAAATTGAACAGAAAGAGAATAAATTTTACTATCAAGATTAGTATATCTTCAAGAGAGATTAGCAATTGTACTTTAAGTGATTTTTATAGCAAATTTTCTTTTATACAATAACATTTATTGAAATTATTTTAATTGACATTGGTAATCGTTTATATTATTTATAATTTTGCACATCTTTTTTTTTACTCAAAAAAATAATAACGAATGAAAGACATCAAAGTAGCAATTAATGGGTTTGGACGTATTGGAAAATTGGTTTATCGTCAAATTTACAATATGGAAGGAATTGACGTTGTAGCAATTAATGACCTAACTAGTCCTAAGACATTAGCACATTTATTAAAATATGATACTGCTCAAGGTCGTTTTGACCAAACTGTTGAGGCTACAGACAGTGCAATAATTGTAAATGGTGACACTATTAATGTTTATGCACAAAGAGATCCATCATTGATTCCATGGGGTGATCATGATGTAGACGTAGTTTTGGAATGTACAGGTTTCTTTACTAGTGCTGAATCTGCTTCAGCTCATATTAAGGCAGGTGCGAAAAAAGTTGTAATATCTGCTCCAGCAACTGGTGATTTAAAAACAGTTGTTTTCAATGTAAACCACGATATATTAGATGGTTCTGAGACAATAATTAGCGGTGCATCTTGCACTACTAACTGTCTTGCTCCTATGGCTCAAGTATTAGAGAATGAATTTGAAATTGTAAATGGTTTAATGACTACAGTTCATGCTTATACAAATGACCAAAATACTCAGGACTCTCCTCACGCAAAAGGTGACTTAAGAAGGGGAAGAGCTGCAGCTCAAAACATTGTTCCTAACAGTACTGGTGCTGCAAAAGCAATTGGTTTAGTATTGCCTTCATTAAAAGGCAAACTGGACGGTTCTGCTCAACGTGTGCCTACACTAACAGGTTCATTGACTGAACTAACAGCAATTATTGGTAAGAAAACCACAGTAGCTGAAATTAATGCAGCAATGAAAAAAGCTTCAAACGACAGTTTTGGATATACAGAAGATGAAATTGTAAGTAGTGATATTATCGGAATTAGATTTGGATCATTATTTGATGCAACCCAAACAAAAGTATCAACAGTTGGCGATTCTCAATTGGTAAGAGTAGTTAGCTGGTATGACAATGAAATGTCATATGTTTCTCAGTTAGTACGTACAGTACATTATTTTGCTGGATTAATTAAGTAATTTCCGTAAAAATTGTAGTTATAAAAAAAGCCTCTTTTAAGAGGCTTTTTTTATAAGTTTTGCTTTCAGATAATTTATTGAAGAACCTTTTTCGTTAAAAAGTTTTTCGTAATATGTAACAATATCATAATGACCTTCCTTTAAGTCAGAATTGTATAAATCATTGGTATAATCTATTATTTCGAATTCAGGATCTTTCATTATTAAATCCAAAGAATATTCAAATAAAAATGAACTATCAGTCTTTAAATGGAAAATTCCTTCGCTTTTTAAGTAAATCTTATATATATCTAAAAACTTTTGATTTGTAAGCCTTCTTTTTTCTTCTTTGTCTCTTGGCTGAGGGTCTGGGTGAACGAGCCATATTTCATCAACTTCATTAGGCTCAAAAAATTCATCTAAATATTGAATTCCAGTTCTTAGAAAGGCCACATTTGTCAGGCCTAAATCTATAGCCTTTTTACTTCCTCTAGCTATTCTATCCCCTTTTATATCTACTCCTATAAAATTAGTTTCAGGGAATTGCTTACTCAATCCAACAGTATATTCTCCTTTCCCGCACGCCAATTCTAGCGTTATAGGATTGTCATTTTTAAAGTAGATTTCTTTCCATTTTCCTTTAATGGTTGTATAAAGTTCTTTTCCTCTCTCGATTACATTTGAAGCTATAATATTATGCTCGAACCTTGGTAATTTTTTTCTCGACACTTTAAATATTGTTTAATTCGGCAACTAAATAAGTACTACCTCCAATAAATACTATATCCTCAGACTTAGCATAATTTGATAACACCTGCTCTAACGCCTGATTTACATTGTTATATATTTTTGATTCAAAATTGTATTTTAGTGCTTCTTTTTGGAGTTCGGAGGCTTTTAAAGCTCTAAAAGAATCAAAATCACAGAAATAATAATTTGCATTTAATGGGAGTAAACTGAAAACTTTTTCTAAATCTTTATCTTTTACAAAGCCCAAAATTAAATGAATTTTTGAATTTTGATTAGCAAAAAGTTTATTTAATGTGATTTTTAATGCATGCTCGTTATGACCGGTATCGCAAATTACTAATGGATTATTTTGCAGGATTTGCCATCTACCCTTTAAAGAGGTGTTAACTATTACGTTTTTAATTCCATTTATTAAATGCTCTTTGCTTAAATTATATCCTAGTTTATTTAATAAAGTGTATGCTTCAAGTACCCCAATAATATTATTTTTTTGGTATTGACCTACTAAACCAGAGGATAATTTGAAAATTTCTTGGGAATATATATTTCTAATATCAAGATTAAGTGTTTGTAAATCAGAAGATTCTTGGAAAATATCAAAGTTTTTAGAAGCAAATTTAATTTCAGAATTATTTTTTTTTGCTTCATCTTCAAAAACCTTGTAGGTATCAACCGAATATTCAGATACAATTACCGGAATGCCTTTTTTTATTATGCCCGCTTTTTCAAATGCTATTTTTTCAAGTGTATCTCCAAGTATGTCCATGTGGTCATAACCAATATTAGTAATAAGTGAGAAAAGTAAATTGCTAATTATATTAGTAGAGTCAAACCTCCCTCCTAACCCAACCTCAATTACTGCAATGTCAACTTTTTCATCACTGAAAAATTTGAAGGCTATTGCTACTGATACTTCAAAAAATGAAGGTTTTATTTTTTTAATTAATTCTGAGTAATTCTCGATGAATTCAATAATATAAGATTTTGGAGCCATTTCTCCATTAATTCTAAATCGCTCTCTATAATCTTTAAGATGAGGTGAGGTATAAAGACCTACTTTTAAGCCCTTTTCTATTAAAATAGATGCTAGCATGTGAGAAGTACTACCCTTGCCATTGGTGCCAGCAACATGGATACTTTTGAAATTATCTTGGGGATTACCAAGTGCTTCGCATAAAGCAATAATATTGGTAAGTTTAGGTTTTAGGGCTTTTAATCCTATTTTTTGAAACACTGGCAGCTTTGCATACAAGTATTCAATAGTTTCATCGTATGTCATGGTCTTTTTAAGCCCCTCTCGTTATATTTATAGTTATTGTTCCTGGATTTCTAGAGTTTGGAGTTCCTACAGGAATCAAATTGGCTTTTAGTTTTTTAGTTATTTGGCCTTTATAGTAATTCGTCACTGAAGGACTTACCGAAGTTTCCGCAACATTGATACTGATTATATCTCCTGTTTCGTCAATTACTACTTTGAAAACAATTCTTCCAGTTTCACTTGAATTATCTTTGGTTATATTCAAAGGGCCTCTATTTTTCCAACCTGATATGCTCACTGAGGCACCACTACCTCCACCTTTTCCTGGATTTCCATAAAGACTTTTGCCGTCTAAAGTTCCTCTGGGGTCACCTTTATCCCCGACCTCACCTGCTTTTCCGTCTCCATTGTTATTTCCTCCAACTCCAGATTTGGTACCTGTTGTCCCATTTGAGCCTGAAGATCCAGTTGGTTTCTTGAATATTGAGCCATTATCTACAGTTCTTTGAGGTGTAGGAGGAGCTGTAACTGGCGTTGGTGCTTTTGAAGTCGTTTTTACCTCTGTACTTGGCTTTGAAACTGGTTTAGTTGTTTCAGTCGGTTTTTTTACCGTTACTTTTGAATCTTCGTCAGAAGTCAATACGTTCGATGGGGCTGGCGGTGTTTTTACAGCTGCTGCAACTGGTTTCGGTGGAGTTGATTTAACTGGAGTTGGTTTAGTAACACTTTTGCTAGCCTCTGGTTTTACATCATAATTATTTTTAGAGCTATTGGCCTTATTAGTAGTTTGAATATCTCCAGAACCTACTAAGTCAACGCCATAGTTGAGGTCAACCCCCATTTCTATGATTTCAACTTTAGGTTCATAAACTATTTTTATAAGATACAATGAAGCTAAAATAATTGCATATAGCGTTAAGCTAATACCAATAGCCTTTGATTGATGATTATCTTTTTCTAAATTTTGTATTGTTTCCAAAATAAACTTTAGTTATTATTTTCATAAACGGGTTTTAATTCCGTTAATTGTTCAATTTTATCTACATACTCTAAGGCTTGAGCTTCAGAGCTAGCAACTACATATACTTTATACTTTTTTCCTAATGGTCTTACTCTTGCTGGAAATCCATTTTCTGCTAAATACGAAGCTAGATTATCTACGTTTTCCTTTTTGCTGAAAACTCCAATGCTAACTACATAGCTTTTATTGTCCTTTATTTTTTGTGTTTTCTTATCTTCAATTAACTTTTCATTCTTCTTTTCTTGAGAAATTACAAGTTTTTGTGATGATAATGAAGTATCATTAAGTACTTTAACTTGAAGATTAGCCAAAGAATCTATTTCTTCAACCATATTTTTTTTCTCTGACTTTTTTTGAGAAGGTTTAATGAAGATTGAATAAGCTAAAATCGAAGATAGCAAAAACAAAGGTATTAAATAAAGGAAAATTTTTGAATAAGTCCTTTTCTTTTCGAATATTTCAAGTTCTTCTTGTTCTTCAATATCATGAAAACTTACTCTTTCCTGTATTTGGAAAAGCTTTTTTGGCTCTTCTGTAAGTTTGCCAATCTCAATTTTTTGTTCGATAGTTTCTGGGAAAAAAACTATTTTGTTTTCTTCATCTCTATAAAAAATCCCTATTCCATCCCAATTAAATTTTTTATTAAGAACAATTTCCGCTCTGAATTTTTTCAAAAAGTCAGTGTACTCACTTTTTATTAAATCTTCAGGTAGTTTTGAGTTTTGGCGAATCAATTCTATTAATTTACCATCTAAATCTTTATCAATTACTTCGTTGAATTCTAATTTCTTGATGGGAAGCACAATTTCTTGATTCCCATCAAAGTAAGGTTTTGAATATTCAGAAATAAACGCACCAATATTAGGCAAAACGATAAAGTCTTGATTTTGTATGACTTGTTCTATTTCTTTTTGAATATTAAACATTTATTAGGATTAATTATAAAGCAACGTTGATACCAGCAACAAAGTTAAGCCCCATTTGCGGATAATTGTAATATCTTTGATAATTTTGACCTACAATATTATTAAGTTTTACAAATGCTGAGAATTGTTTACTAAATAAATAAGTCATTTCAGCATTTAAATCTACAATATCCTTCAATTTTACGGGCTCACCTAAATCAAGGTCTCTGGCGTAAATTCCAGCTAAGTAATAAATATCAAAAGATGAAACCAATTTATCTGAAAGTAAGAAAGTGTTTCCCCATCTGCTTGTAAATGCTGGTCTATGATATGGTTTCGTGAAATTTACTGTTTCATAATAGTTATAATCCAGTTTCAAGTTTGATTTCCAATGTTCAAAGTTAGAATAGCCAAATTCAGCTGAAATATTAGCGAAATCAGTTGATGCCTCTTCATATTCCACTTGGAATTTAGTCACATTTATAAAAGAACCAGATGGTGTTTCATAACTATTTTCCTCACCTTTATTAAAATAATATAGATTTTGGTATTTACCATATGAAATCTTCAAGTTATAACTTAGGCCATTATATAGTTCTGCTCTACTTCCTATGTAGTATTCTTGGTTTTTATTGGTATTTTTTATGTCTACAGCTTGAGCTAAAAACGGATTCTCGTTAATGAATGAATGTAAGGTGTTTCTTATTATGTCACCATCAAATCCTACAAAGAAGTATGTCAAAGAAGGTGTTTTGTATGTAATGGATGCTGTTGGGAATCCTTTGGTATTATTTATTTTTTCAATTTGCTCATATTCATTTACGGCTTTGAAACCTATTTTTGCGGAGATTTTACCAAAATCAAATTTGAATCCTGGTTCTACTCTATATAGATTTCTTTTTCTAACATTTTTTGTTTGAAAAATTAAATCAGAACGCTCGGTAATATAAGCTTCTGCAGAAAGTGTGGCCGTAACTTTATCTTCAATTAGCGGAAAATGCGATTTGAATTTAGTGCCCCAATCAAGTTCATTAGCTGAATAATTATCCGAAAGATTTTTAATTCCTGTAGTTAAAGAGTAATCAACTTTGGGTTTCGGATTTGTATTTTCAAGAGTTGCAGCGAAATTGAAAAAATTCAATCTTTGTTTTAAATCCTGTTGCGTATAGTCCCGGTTTGCAACTGTGTCATACCCATAGAAATAATAACCTCTGTTTTCATAACCCATATCGAGTTTTAACTCGTAATTATTTTGGTGATATTTGCCATCTACACCTATTTTGCTTAAACTCGTGGCTGAATTCTCTGCCCCAATAGGTCCTCTTTTAGTTGAATTATGTAAACCAGAGATTCCATAAACAAATTTTCTGTCTTGGTTAGAGTTTATGTATGTTTCGGCGTAAATTCTACCAAAGTTTCCCATACCTACTTTAAAGTAGTTTTTATATCCAGTGTTGTCTTGGCTAGTAGATTTTTTGGTTATTGGAGAAACCACGTTAGGTACGAATTTAGTCTCTTCCACTGCCGTCGGTTTTCTATCGAAAAAAGAATAAGTCATTTTCTTTTCTTTTTTTTCATTTTCCACTGGAGGGATTTTATCTATAATTCTATTTGCTTTTGGCAAAACTACTTCACGTTCTTTCGTAATGTTGATTTCTTCGTTCACAACTGGCTTTTGAGCAGTTGCACCATTATAACAGAAGAAAAGTATAATTATAAAACTTAAGTTTCTTACTCTCATTTACCCAATAAATTTAATTTTTGTTTTGCGATTTCAATAGTCTCTTTGTTGTCAGAATTTTCGATAATAGAATTCAGCGTGGCTTTTGCCATAAAAGTGTCATTTTTTCCAGCATAATTATCTGCAATTAATAAAAAGGCTTTTTCATACCAGTATACAAATTCTGAAAAGTCATTTGATAGCTCCTGGAGAGATTTTATAGAAGCATCATATTGTTTTTGTTTATAAAGCATATCTCCAATGAAATATTTTGCTTCTGCTCCAGAAACATCTTTGGCCATACTTATTACTGATTCAAACTCTGTTGTAGCCTGTTTGTATTCTTTTTTCTGCATTAAAGCTTTTCCTTTGTATAAAGTTGCCCTGTTAGTAGCTCCTAGGACTGTATTTCCACCTTCAGTAATTATTTTATCCGCGTATTCAAGTGTTTTATCATAATTTCCTTTAAAATAATATGATTTTATTAATCCTTCTTGGGCTAAAACTACATCTCTTTGGTTTGAAGTAGAACTAGCAGCTTGAAGATAATTTTGAATGGCATCGTCAAAATTTTGTTGATCATAGTATATTACAGCAGACCTCATCGCTGATTTTGTTAAATATTCTACTTGATTACTCAAAACTATCTCATGATAATATTTTAATGCTTCTGTCTTATTATTTAATAAAAAATAAGATTCAGCTATCAAATAATTTGCCTCGCTAGCATTGGTGCTAGTCGGATAACTTTTCAAGAAGCTTTTGAAAGATTGAATTGCTTTTTCATATTTTTCAGCATAATATAGGTCTTTCGCAGAGTCAAATTGTAGACTTTGGACAGAATTGCCACCTGGATTATTTACTTTATATTGCTCAGCTATTTCAAAAAAGTCTTCGCTCCTATTAGATGAGTTCAAAGATTCCCGAATTCCTAATAAAGCTTCTTCCGCATATTCCGTTTTTCCGAATTTATTTAAAATTATTTTATAATCTCCTATTGCTTTGTCGTGGTTTTGAAGATTTGAGAAGGATAAAGCTCTTTTTAACAAAACTTGAGGAACTAAAATACTATTAGGTTTTTTACGTAATAAGTCAGTGAAAATGGAAACTGCTGAAGCATAATTACTTTTATCCATTTCTAGAACAGCATTTTGGAATAATGCGTCATCAATAAGTCTCGAAGAACTATAAGTTTTGGTGAACTTTTCAAAAATATCTTTCGATTCACCTTCTTTTCCTAAAAACTTTAAAGTTAAACCTTTTTGATAGAGAGCATAGTCTTTATCTGTTTTATTGGTTTGATATGCTAAATCATAATTTTTTAGGGCTAGGCTATAGTCTTTATTGGCTAAATTACAATCTGCTATACGTACTAATGCATCTTCATAATTCTGCGACAAGGATGCATCTCCTTTAGCTTTGGTTCTGAATTCTTCGAAAAAATTAAGTGCTTTTTTGTAGTCTTTCTGATTGTAAAATAAATATCCCAAACTATATAAACTTTTTAATCTTAAATTTTTGTCTGAAGAATTGAGGAGTTCGCGATATAAATCTTCTGTTCCAGGTTTTTCAAGCTGATAACTGGATTCTGCTTTCCAAAACTTTGCTTGTAAGGCAAGGTTAGAATTTAAAGGCTTTGACAACGATTTATCAAAATATTTAATTGCATTTTCAAACTTTTCAAGGTTAAAATCCAAAACACCTTGGCTGAAACAAAGTTTTTGATAAGCTTCTTCTATTTTAGTAGTTTTACGAGTGAGGCCCTCTATATAAGTTATGGCTGATATGTAATTGTTAGTTTCAAAAAGTATCTCGCTTAATAACTCATTGGTTTCGTCAATATATTTTCCGTCAGGATATGTTTTGATATAATTTTGTAAATCAGTGATTGCTTGCTGATTATTTCCTTTTTCTACCAAAACCTTAATGTAATTGTAAGTTGCTTCTTCTTGAATCGCTTTGTCAAAGCCTTGTTTTTTCGCAGCATCAAAAGCTGCCATAGCTGAATTTAAATCTCCAGATCTTAAAGATGCTATTCCAAGATAGTATGCGGATTGTTGTCCAAGTTCGGTATTGTTAGATGCTAAAGTTTTGAAGAGAACTGCTGATTTTTCATAGTTCTCAGTCTTGTATAAACTAAAAGCATGACGGAAAGTTACTTGGTCATCTGTGGTACCTCTTCTAAATCCCTTAAATTTTTCATAGTACGCCGCGGCTTTTTCAAAACTATTGTTGAAAAAATGTACTTCAGCAGTTAACAAGCACAATTCATCTATTTTTCTACCATTGGGATTTGCAATAATAGGTTCCGTATAGTCAAGTAATTCCTCATATTTTTTTTGTCTGTAAAGAATCTGTCCAATCCAGTTTGGAACTTCCATTTTGTATGGATTTACATTTTCTACACGCCTTAAATCTATTAAGGCAAGGTCATAGTTTTCGTTCTGGAAATTAATAACAGCAGCATAATAAGCAGCATTGAGAGCATTAGGAGCAACTGTTCCTTTTACATAATCAAATTCTTTTAAAGCGTTTTTAAAATCCTTTTTTTGATAATAAGCTAGTGCTAACTGATATCTAATCTCATAAGTATCTAGATTATCTTGTCTATTTTCTAGGGCTTTTTCAAAATATTTAATGGCTCCGTCATAATCACCTTTATCATAAAAACTCTTGGCTAAATCATTGAAAATCAATTTAGCTTTTGGATGTTCACTATTTTTAACGACAAATCTCTCCACTTCTATGTCTGCATCTTTGGCTTGAGAGTATAAGGAAGCCAATGCTGAATAATATTCGGCGTTTGCGATATTAAATTTATTTGGATTTAGTGATTTTTCTGAAAGCCCTACATAGGAATGAAACTCTTTTCTAGCCGCAGCGTAAGCTTTTTTTTCGAAAAGCTCTACACCATTATTATAATGAGCTTCTAGTTGCGTGTAGCTAAGAGTATTTTGGGCTGTAAGAAATCGAGCTGTAAAACAGAAGAATATTATCAGGAATTTGATTTTCATAAGGGATTTTACTAGTAAAATTTTTCAAATTTAGGAAATAGTTCGCTTTTTTTATCACAAAACCACTTCTAAATCACTTATTAATACTTTTTTTTCGAACAAAACGTCTAAAAAAATTAAAAATTGTAGATTTGCATAAAATCAAAACTTTTTAAAGATGAAATCAACAAATCGGGCTATTTTACTCTTATTATTGATTCTTGGATTCAATTCTTGTACTGTAGCGAATGTAAAAAGACAAATGGAAAACCAAGTATTATCTTATGAACTAAGCATGCCTCAGCCTACAACGCACTATTTTGAGGTGAAAATGAAACTTGATCTTAATCAAACAAAAGAAATCTCAGAGAATTATGTAGATTTTAAAATGGCTGCTTGGACACCAGGGTCATACTTAATTAGAGAATATGCTAAAAACGTCGAAGGTTTTTCAGCAAAATCTGAAAATGGTGCATTAGAATTACAAAAGGTCTCAAAAAATACTTGGAGAGTTTTTACAAAAGGCAACCAACATATAGAAGTAAACTATCGTGTTTATGCTTATGAATTAACGGTAAGGACTTCACATTTAGACGACTCGCATGGATATGCAAATGGAGCTTGTGTATTTATGTTTGTTCCGCAATTGATGAAAACAAAAAGCATTCTTAAAGTAATTCCTCACGAGACTTTTGAAAAAGTTTCTGTTGCATTACCTGAGATTGCTAAGAATACATTTGAAGTTGAAGACTTTGATACTTTGGTTGATAGTCCTATCGAGATAGGAAATCAAGATATTATTGAATTTGAGACAATGGGTGTTAAGCATACTATTGCCAATTATTCATTACAAAAGTTGAATTATGATAAAAAAGAATTGGTAGCAGATTATAAAAAAGTGGTTGAAGCTAGTGCAAGTGTAATTGGTGGACCTCATCCTTGTAAAAACTACCTTTTTATAGTCCACCATTTGCCTGGGATAGGTGGTGGATTGGAACATTTAAATTCCACAACTTGCCAAACTAGCCCACAAGCATATGACAGCAGAGATAGATACATTGGGTTTCTCGGTTTGATTGCCCATGAATATTTTCATTTATGGAATGTAAAAAGACTGAGACCAGTAGCTTTGGGGCCGTTTGATTATGAAAACGAAAACTACACAAATATGCTTTGGGTGTCTGAAGGGTTTACTTCTTTTTATCAGAATGATATCCTTAGGAGAGCTGGTCTAATAGATGAAACTAAAATGTTTAGTCAAATAGCCTACGGAATAGCGAGTATAGAAAATAGCTTTGGAAATAAAGTGCAGTCGGTTACCGAATCTTCCTGGGATGCATGGATTAAATATTATAGACCAAACGAAAATTCTAATAATTCTACTGTTTCCTATTATACTAAAGGTGGGGTTTTAGCAAATGTTTTAAATATGATAATTATTGGTGAAACCAAAGGTGAAAAGTCCTTAGATGATGTTTTGAGGTTATTGTACAAAGAAAAATATTTAGCTTCAAATGTTGGATTCTCAGATGCAGAATTTAAATCAGCTTGTGAGCAAATAGCTGGAAAAGACCTTAGCGAGCTGTTTGAAAACAAAATTTACGGTACCCAGACACTTGACTATGCCCAATACTTTAATAATGTAGATGCTGATATAACAATTGAGCCTTCTACGCCTAATACTCCATGGGTTGGCATAACGGTTAGGAATAAGATTGTTACTCGTGTAGACAGAGGTTCTGGAGCTTATGATTTCGGAATAAATGTAAATGACGAAATATTAAAAGTGGATGGGAAGACTTTTTATGAAATTGAAGATTTTACAAAAAACAAGGAAGTTGGCAAGACTATTAAAGTTGAAGTTAAAAGAAGTGGGGTGATAAAAGAATATAATATTCCACTAAGAGAAAACCCTACTCAAAGGGTTTCAATTAGATCAAGGAAATCTGATGATCCATTAGCTATAAAGAAATATTCAAAGTGGATGCATTTATAAAAATAAAAGAGCCAGATCAAATCTGGCTCTTTTCATTTAATTCAAAAGGTCTTTCATGTTATATACCCCAACTTTATCCTGAAGCCATTCTGCTGCGATTACTGCACCCAAAGCAAAACCCATTCTAGTATATGCAATATGTTTAATTTCAATTTCGTCTATTTCTGAAATATACTTTACAGTGTGCGTACCAGGTACTTTTCCCTCTCTTGAAGACCAAATTCCGATTTCTTGTTTATCGGGGATTTGATTATTTACCCATTTGGTTTTATTAGAATTGTTTTCCATTATGCCTTCAGCTACCGTAATAGCTGTTCCACTTGGAGCATCAAGTTTTTCTGTGTGGTGTATTTCACTTGTAAATATTTCATACTGACTTTGCGGAGCCATTAATTTGGCAAGCATTTCATTGAGTTTAAAAAATAAATTGACACCAATGCTATAATTGCTCGCATAAAAAAAAGCTGCAGAGTTTAAAGAACATAACTGCTCAATTTCTTTTCTATAATCTAACCAACCTGTGGTGCCACAAACGGTTTTTAACCCGTTTTTCATACAATATTCAAGATTTGAATAAGCAGAATGTGGTGAACTAAATTCTATAACTACATCTACATTCGTAGGATTTATATTTTCTCTATCTTGAATATTATTCAAATCGATTTTGAAAACCACTTCGTGGCCTCTTTCTGTAGCTATTTTCTCAATAGCTTTTCCCATTTTTCCGTATCCTAAAAGTGCAATTTTCATTACTTTCTAAAAATTTAAAGCCAATTTTATTCCTAAAGCTTGATTGTTGTTCAAAGATGTATTTAATAGACTGGGCGATATTTTAAATGAAATATCATTAGATACATCGAAAGTTTTTAAATGTGCGGAAACGTTTGCTTCTATTGCGAAAAGTAACCAACCTAAGCCAAGTCCTACAAAGCTCAATTGTTTATATCTTCTATATTGATTTGCAGCTGTGGTGATAAGCGTTATAGAATAGGGTCCTCCTCCATCAATTTCTCTTTCTGTAAGGCCTTGAAGCTGCATTTCGACTACATAATCCTTGTATTTATGATAAAGATTGTTGTTGAATGAAATAAAGTATACGCCAACTCCAGCCGAGCCATAAATTAGCGGTAATTTTAAATAATTTTTATTTGTCATTTGTCCCCAGCCTGGCAAAATCATTGATCTCACAAAAGCTATTTTGGGTACTTCATTTGGTTTAAGGCTGTCAATCCCAAAAGTTTTTCTAAATGTAAATTTTGAATTTTTTCCAAATGACTTAAGCTTTGCTCCTCTTGTTGTATCAAACGGCGTACTTTTTTTTGTTGCACTATCGAGTTTTGACAGATTCTGTTTTATGTTTTCCATACGCAAGCTGTCATTCTGTCCAAAAACTGAATGAATTAATCCAAAAAGGAAAAATGAAAAATATGTGAGAATTCGATTAGTCAAAATGAGGTTTATTTTTTTAGTTTTTCTAAAATTTCATCCAATTCTTCTTTGGAAGCAAACGGAATCTTGATTTCACCTTTTGATTTTGAATCAGCTAAAACGGCCACTTTTCGACTAAATAATTGAGAAAGTTTAATTTGTAATTCTTCCAAAACCACTTTTGGGTTACTTTGAGATTTTGGACTTGAATTAGTTTTCGGTTTTAAATCTGCATTTAAAGCTCTTACCAATTCTTCTACTTTTCTTACTGAAAGCTCTTTGTTTACAATCTCCTGGTAAGTTTTTAAAAGTATATTTTCATCTTCAATACCTAAAAGTGCACGAGCGTGTCCCATACTAAGTTTTTTCTCAGCTAATCCAGTTTGAATAATTGTAGGTAGATTTAATAACCTTAAGTAATTATTCACAGTTGATCTATCTTTACCAACTCTTGAGCCTAGTTCTTCTTGCTTAATATTGCATTCTTGCAAAAGTCTTTGATAGGCAATTGCAACTTCCATTGGGTTTAAGTTTTCCCTTTGGATATTCTCAATAAGGCCCATTTCGAGCATTTGTTGCTCGGTGGCCTCTCGTACATAAGCAGGTATTTTGGATAAACCAGCTAACTTAGATGCTTGTAATCTCCTTTCGCCAGATATAAGTTGGTAACCATTGGCTATTTTGCGAACTGTAATTGGTTGAATAATTCCTTGGACTTGGATAGACTCTTTTAATTCATTTAACGAAGTGGAATCAAAATTTGACCTAGGCTGAAATGGATTGGTCTCAATATTATCAATTGCAATTTCATAAGCATCAACATTGTTTTCTATTTGCTCCTCAGCTTGTTTTTCAGGTAAAAGTGCACCCAAGCCACGTCCCAAACCCATTCTTTTTTTATTTATCATTTTTTTAATTCGTTGGCTAATTTTAAGTAATCTGCATATCCAATATTAGGAATAAAATGGTTTAAATTTTCAATAGTGAATTTAGGAAGCCCTAAATAATAATTTCTTGCTATGATAGTTTCTAATACCATTCCTTCAAAGTTTTCTCTTATAAATTCAATAAATTTTGGCATCAATTGATTGTCTTTATTGAATTTCGTTAAAAGGATTCCTTCAATTTTTAGATTTTCAATTTCAATTATTTTTTCTATAGTTTTGTCTAACTCATCTATTCCATAATACTCACATTCAACTGGGATTATTATAGAATTTAGTTTTTTTAAGATATCAGAATTAAAACTTGAGTCATAAGACGGGAAATCAACAAAAATGTAATCATATTCTTGGTCAAAATTTTCAAATTCAGAGTCAAGGTTTGCTGTATTTTCGTTAATTTTTAAATATTTCCAACTGGATTGTGAAATCTTAACCGTTTTTATATCGCTTTTTAAGTTTTCAGGATGTTCAAAGCCTAATAAAACCTCAAAATTTTTATCAGAATTTAGGTCTAAAACTAATACATTGGTTCCTAACGTTGCAAAACTTTCAGCTAAAAAAGCTGTGGAAATGGTTTTACCACATTTTTTGGTTAAACTATATAATCCGATTTTTTTTGCCATCTTTAAAAATAATCACAAATTTGGTTCAAATCTTTGCAATCAGCAAATCTTAGTTTGAAGTTTTATCAAAAAAAAGAGGTTCAATTTGAACCTCTTTCATTTATTATCCTAAATATGCTTTCAAAGCTTTACTTCTGGAGGTTTGTCTGAGGCGTCTTATAGCCTTTTCTTTTATTTGTCTAACTCTTTCTCTAGTAAGGTTAAACTTCTCACCTATTTCCTCTAGTGTCATTGCTTGTTCGCCATTCAATCCAAAGTAGAACATAATGACTTCCGCTTCTCTTTGTGTAAGTGTTGACAATGCTCTCAAGACTTCACGTCTTAAGGAATCATTCATCAATTCTTGATCTGGTCTTATTTCAGTATCATTTTCTAATACATCCAAAAGGCTGTTTTCTTCACCTTGAACAAACGGAGCATCCACCGATACGTGTCTACCTGAGATTTTCATAGTATCCACAACTTCATTTGCAGAAATTTCAAGAACTTCAGCCAATTCCTCAGGGGATGGTTCTCTTTCAAACTTTTGCTCAAGTTCTGAGAAAGTCTTAGAGATTTTGTTTAATGAACCAACTCTGTTCAAAGGCAATCTTACAATTCTTGATTGTTCAGCCAAAGCTTGAAGGATACTTTGACGAATCCACCAAACTGCATAAGATATAAATTTAAATCCTCTTGTCTCGTCAAATCTTTGAGCAGCTTTTATCAAACCCAAATTTCCTTCGTTTATTAGATCACCCAAAGAAAGTCCTTGGTTTTGGTATTGTTTTGCTACAGATACCACAAATCTCAAGTTTGCTTTTGTCAATCTCTCCAAAGATAGCTGATCTCCATCTCTGATTTTCTGAGCTAAGATAACCTCTTCATCGGGAGTTAAAAGGTCTACTTTACCGATTTCCTGAAGATATTTATCAAGAGATTGACTCTCTCTGTTGGTGATTTGTTTACTTATTTTAAGCTGTCTCATTTTCTGAAATAAAATTATATTTTAAATGATAGTCTAATCTTAGACGTTGTTTCCTGACTACAAGTAACAACAAACAATTCTTTATTATTGTTCAGTTTTCGGTTTTTCTTCTCTTGGAGGTCTTGGAAGTAAGATTTTCCTTGAAAGTCTATATTTACCAGTCTTTTTGTCAACTTCGGTAAGTTTCACTTGCAATTGATCGCCTTCTTTTAATACGCCGTCCATGCTTGGAAGTCTATCCCAACTAATTTCAGAAATATGAAGCAAGCCTTCTTTTCCTGGTAAGAATTCACAAAAAGCACCAAAAGGCTGAATAGATTTTACAGTTGATTCGTAAACTTCTCCAACTTCAGGCATTTTTACGATACCTTCAATTCTTTTTCTTGCAGCATTCATGCTTTCGCCGTTTGTTGCAAAAATCGAAATATATCCTTTGTTGTCTTTTTCTTCAATATTTACTGTAGCACCAGACTCTCTTTGTATCTCTTGTACAACTTTACCGCCTGGTCCTATCACAGCACCAATCAATTCTCTTTCGATAATGATAGTATGTGCACGTGGAGCATGTGGTTTAAGGTCTTCATTTGGCTTATTGATAACCTCTGTCATTTTACCTAAAATATGTAAACGACCATCTTTGGCTTGATTAAGAGCTTTTTCAATTATATCGAAAGATAAACCACCAATTTTAATATCCATTTGGCAAGCTACAATACCTTTAGAAGTACCTGTAACTTTAAAGTCCATATCACCTAAATGATCTTCATCTCCAAGAATATCAGATAAAACCGCCCATTTACCTGACTCTAAGTCAGTAATTAGACCCATTGCTATGCCTGAAACTGGAGCTTTAATTTTTACACCCGCATCCATTAATGAAAGGCATCCAGCACAAACTGTAGCCATAGATGAAGAACCATTAGACTCCAAAATATCACTTACCACTCTGATTGTATAAGGGTTTTCGTCATCTGCAGGCAATACTCTTTTCAAAGATCTTTGAGCAAGGTTTCCATGACCCACTTCCCTTCTACCTACTCCACGGTTTGGTCTAACTTCTCCAGTAGAAAAACCAGGGAAATTATAATGTAAATAGAATCTTGAATAACCTTTGGTCATTGGCTGATCAACAATTTGCTCATCCAATTTTGTTCCTAAAGTTGTAGTTGACAAAGATTGAGTTTCTCCTCTTGTAAACAAAGCTGAACCATGGGCTGAAGGCAAATAATCTACTTCACATACAATTGGCCTGATTTCAGTTAATTGACGACCATCTAATCGTTTACCCTCGTCCAATACCATTTTGCGAGATGCATCATATGTAATATCTCCAAAATAAACTTTAAATAATGGGTTGCTTCTTTCGTCTTCTGGAAGTGATTCTTTAAATTCTGTTAATAATTTTGAGAAACCTTCACTCCTATCGTTTTTGCCACCACCAGCTGTACATACGCTGTAAACTTTATCAAAAAGTTTGTCGTACATTTTTTTCTTAAGGTCTTCATCATGTGTTTCATGACAATATTCTCTTTTAGTGGTGTTTCCAACTTTAGCTTCTAACTCTTTTTGAGCAGCAACTTGAATTTTAATAGCATCATGAGCGACTTTCATGGCTTCTACCATTTCAATCTCTGACACCTCATTTCCTTCACCTTCAACCATCAAAATACTATCTGCAGGACCTGCAACAATTAAGTCAAGGTCAGCAATTTCGATTTCAGCTATCGGAGGGTTTACTTTGTATTCGCCATTAATTTTACAAACTCTAACTTCTGAAATAGGTCCGTTGAAAGGAATATCTGAAACCATAATGGCTGCAGAAGCAGCAAGAGCTGCAAGAGCGTCAGGTTGTATATTACTATCTGAAGAGTGTAATGTAACCATTACCTGAACTTCAGCATGAAAATCTTCGGGGAAAATAGGCCTTAAGGCTCTATCTATAAGTCTTGAGATTAAGACTTCGTTGTCTGAAAGTTTGCCTTCTCTTCTTTGGAAGCTTCCAGGTATTTTTCCTGATGAAGCAAATTTTTCTTGATAATCAACTGAAAGTGGAAGAAAGTCTGTACCTTCTTTGTGTTCTTTATTGGCACAAACTGTTGCCAACATCATTAAATTGCCGCTTCTTAGTACTATTGAGCCATCTGCTTGACGAGCTAATTTTCCTGTTTCTAGCGTAATTGTTTGTCCATCCGGCATTTGGATGGTTTGCGAGAAAACGTTAAACATCTAATTTAGTTTTGTGTTGTATTTCCGCTTTCGATACAACTATTTAATCCTTTATTCCGCGGGGATAATAAAACTTGATAAAACGAAAAAAATGGGAACCTAAAAAATAGATTCCCGAATTTTTATTTACGAATGCCTAATTCAGCAATGATAGCTCTGTAACGATTGATTTCTATCTTTTGAAGATAATCCAACAATCTACGACGCTTACCAACTAACTTTAAAAGTCCAGAACGAGTTGAGAAATCGTGCTTGTGAACTTTTAAATGCTCGGTAAGGTGAGCAATTCTATAAGTAAATAATGCGATCTGTGATTCGGCTGAGCCAGTATCAGATGCTTTTCTTAGAAGACCTTTCGATTCGAAAATCTCTTCTTTCTTTTCCGGAGTTAAATACATAGATTTTAACCTAGATTAATTAATGAATAATAAAAACAAATGCAAAGGTAATACTTTTTAGAATTATTTAAGTATCAAATATTCAATTATTTTACAGTTTGTTCTAGTTTTTGTTTGTTAAATATTTTGTTAAAAATGACTGCAGTTTTATTAATAACAGCAAAATATGTATCATTCTCAAACAAGCGGGCATCGTTTGATGCTTTTTTTACAAGGAATAAACCGATCAAAAGTAAAATGAAATTAGGTAACCAAACACCTACTATAACTGGAATTAATCCTTCTTTCGCGTATTTGTCACCCAACTGCATTAGAACATAATAGAAAATAAAAAAGCTTATTGAAATTAGAACTGGCATGCCAAATCCTCCTTTTTTTATGATAGAACCTAAAGAGGCACCAATCAAGAAAAATACCAAACAAGAAAATGCCATGGTTAATTTATGCCAACGCTCCACATCTGATCGCCAAATGTCTTTATTTTTGTTAGTAATAATATTCATGTCTGTTTCCACCTGAGATTTCAGATTTTGAATATGAGACAGTGCATATTCTTCCATTTCAGCACCTCTATTTCCAATTTTTGCTTCTTCTATTTTTTTCTGTATCCAAAGTCCGGGCTTTATTTTGACAATGTTCGTACTATCTATACCCTTATATTTTTTGAATAAATAAGAATTCTGAGCTTTGATTTGCTCTGTTTGAGCATTTATACTTTTTCCAATTTCTATCTTTGAAGAATCAATTTTTTGCGTCAATTCTGCAATGTTTTTCATGTATTCATGATATCTGAATTGATCCTCACTGGTTCTTTTTATACCGAAACTTTCTAGTGAGAATACGATTTTATTTTTCTTGAAGAAATTTTTAGTGAATTGCGTCTCATCATAGGTATTGAAACTGTTTTGATGCTCAATGTAGTTCCGACCATTAAACAATTCGAAAATTAAATAGTTGTCATTGTACATTGTATACATTTTACCAGAATCTGCAATTGTGATGTTTTTATTGCCGTTGTTTGAAGTGTGGTCGTAAACAATCACATTTTTCATGGTTTTACCATCAGCAAGCTTTTCTTGAACCTTTATTCTGTAACCTGGAATTTCTTTATAGAATATACCCTCTTGAATATTCAAAGTCATTTTAGTGGTTTTGACATCCCATAGTAAGGAATATCCCTTTAAGTTTGCCCATGGATTTACATAATTATTGTAAAAAAAAGAACCTATACCTACCAATAGGGACATCATAAATGTAGGAACTATGAGTCTTGAAAGTGGTATTCCGGCAGACTTCATAGCGGTAAGTTCAGTATGTTCACCAAGATTGCCGAAGCACATTAATGTTGCTAATAGTGTGGCCAAAGGCAAAGCTGTGGGAACAGTAATCAATGAAAAAAACATGAATAACTTCGCAAAAACTGGTAATCCAAGGTCTTTTCCTATAAATTCATTAAAGTACATCATCAAAAACCTCATCAAAAATATAAAAACTACAATCACTGTAGTTAATATAAAAGGTCCGAGATAAGCTTTAATAAATAATTTGTCTATTTTTTTCATAGGAGCAGATTGCAATGCAAAATTCGATATCTTTTGCTCCAAATCAAAATAATTAAGCTTTATTAAGATTTATCCTCCAACTATCTCTTTTAAGTCAGCTATAAAACCTTTCCAAACAGACTCCAAATCTTCCTCATCGGCATTGTCAGAGTAGTCGGTTATTTTTAGAAAAACCGAATTGTCAATTTCACTCATTACTAACTTGAACTCCATATAGTTGCCTTCATCAACTCCTACAAACTCAAATCTAGTGGATTTGTTGAGCCTCGAAGATGTTAATTCAGCAACATGCTCTTCTTCGTCCCATGTGAAATGGTACAAGTGGTTACTGTCCATGGTTACTTTTTCGGCAAACCATTGCTGCAATCCTCCTGGAGTACTTATGTAATTAAATAAAACTTTGGGTGAAGTTTTGAACGGGTATTCTTGGGTAAATTTAAATTTGGTCATATAGAACGTCTTTTTTATTCGATTTAAAGTTTTTGCTCTAGTAATCCAAGAAAAATCTAGAAAGTTTTATTTTTTAAAATAAGTTTTGAAAAAAGGTTTGTTTGTTTTGTAAAGTTTTCTACTTTTGCACCTCGATTCAACGGCGGGGTAGCTCAGATGGTTAGAGCGTCGGATTCATAACCCGGAGGTCAGGGGTTCGATTCCCCTTCCCGCTACTATTTTAAAGATTCGTATTTTTATAGATGAGGTAGTATAACATTAAAATTACTTCCTTTTTCCACTTCACTTTTCAAGATTATTCTCCCTTCGTGAATATCCACGATTCTTTTACAAATAGATAATCCAATTCCATGTCCTTTATAGTTTGAAGCATTTTTGGTCCTAAAAAATGGCTCAAATATCTTTTCATGGTCTTCTTTTGATATTCCAATTCCTTTGTCGGCCACATTTACAATACAGTTGGAGCTATTGAATTTTATATTTACAATTGCAGTATTGTCCTCTGAGTACTTACATGCATTGTCAAATAGGTTGTTGAAAAGTGTTTTTAACAATGATCTATTTCCCATTATTGTGACAAATTTATCATCTTCAGGTATTTCTTCAAAATCAATAGAAATTCTATATTTTTGATGCTGATGGAGCAATTCGTCCTGTACTTCGAAAAGTATTTCATCGATTCGGAGGGCAGTCATAAGTAATGATTTGTCTCCTTTTTCGGATTTAGCCAATTGTAAAAGGCCATTCGTTAATTGTATAAGTCTTTGATTATCAATATTTAATGATTTTAGTATTTCTTTGTATTCTTCAGTGCTTCTGTCTTTTTCTAAGCTTACCTGGATTTCAGATTTAATAGCTGCCAATGGAGTTCTTAGTTCGTGAGATGCATTACTTACAAAGCTTTTTTGTAATTCGAATGACTTTTCAATCCTTGAGAGCATTTCATTAAAATTCCTAGCTAACTGGGCTATCTCATCTTTATTGTTGCCTGTACTTAGTTTTTTGGTTAAATCTTTTGCAGTGATTTTGGATACTTCCTGATTAATTTGAGAAATCGGTTTTAAGGATTGTCCTGCAAAAACAAAACCCAAGATCACCGTTAATAGTATAGAGGAAATTAGACCTATGGACATAGCGTCTTTTATTCGTTGTAGCTTCTGTTCACCGTAGGTATCTTCTGCTTGAGCTAGAATTAAATAATCTTTCTTCAGGTCATCGTCCGTATACATTAACCCAACTACCTTTTTATTTTTGTAATCGGCTTCATGGTATTTGTATTTCCTGATTTTTTCTAAGATTTCTGGACTATAAGGAAAAGTATTTACGGAATCTATATTACTGTAGGTAACCTTATTTTCATCATTGAAAACCAGTACTTCGGCCGCATAGAGGCTAGATAAACTATTTCTATCGATAACTTTTAATAGTCTATTATCAACGTTTTTTTCCTTGATTAAAAGTTTCGCTGTAGTTTGTGCCCTATCTTTCAGGTAATTATTGAATTCGTCTTTTGTGTAGCCTTCAAGTAAATAATACAATGCAATTGAAAATACAACCAAAATAAGGGCAACAATAATTGTAAATTGAAATGCTATTTTAGTTCTAATTTTCATCTAAACATCTTCTTTTAGAATGTAACCCATACCAGTTTTGGTATGTATTAATTTTGGCGTAAACTCCTTGTCTACTTTTTTACGAAGGAAATTAATATATACTTCAATAACGTTTAGGCTTTGTTGGCTATTATGATCCCATAGATTTTCTGCAATATCGGCTTTGGAAACAACCTTTCCCTTATTTTTTATGAGATATTCTAAAAGTGAAAACTCTTTCGGTGTTAACTCAATATTCTGACCATCTCTCATTACTATTTTTGAGTCCGGGTCTAGTTCTAAGTTGGCAATTTTTAGCGTGTTTATTTTCTCATAATCCGAATTTATGTTTCTTTTAATAAATACATTGATTCTAGCCAGAAGCTCTCTAAAATCGAATGGTTTTACTAAGTAATCATCTGCTCCTTTCTCAAACCCCTCAATCTTGTCTTCTGTTTCACCAAGAGCCGTAAGCATTATAATAGGTATAGATGGCTTCTTTTTTCTTACTTCCGAACATACTTCATAACCATTTAAGCCTGGAAGGTTTAAATCCAATAAAATCAAATCGAAGTCGTTATGAAGGGCTAATTTCAAACCAATTTTTCCATCAAAAGCTATTTCAGTTTCGAAACCTTTTTCTATAAGACCTTTACTGATATTCTGAGCTATTCGAAGATCATCTTCTATAATTAATATTTTCTTAGGAACACCCATAATTTTAAATTTTTAGTTTTTGTAAAATCCAACTAAATGATAATACCAATAAAACCCCGATTGGGTTTAACCATAAAAACGCAACAATTTCGGACTTCCAAATAAGAATTATTAATATTTGGGCCAAAATAGCTGCAAAAAAGATAGGTTTAGCTTTAATACTTTTGAAATAAAAGGCGACAATAAAAATACCTAAAATAATTCCATAAAACCATGAACCTAAGATATTTACAAGCTCTATCATACTATTTCCAAGCTTTTGAGCAAATGAAGCCACTACGATACAAAATATTCCCCAAAAAATAGTTAAGATTTTAGAATATCGTAACTCAAGAGCTTGTCCTTTTGGTTTGTATTTAGTTTTGTAGATTACATCTACAAGGCTGGTGGCTGCAAGTGAGTTATAAGCCGACGCCACAGAACCCATGGATGCAGAAAAAATAATGGCTACCAAGAGGCCTATAAAGCCATGCGGAAGATGATCCATTATAAACCTTAGAAAGATATAGTTAACATCATTAGGGTCGCCAGTTGGGTTGCTTTTCTTAATGAGTCCTGAAACTTTTTCTTTCAAGACTTTTTTGTCTTTCACAATTTCATTAAGTCTTTTTGATTCTTTCTCTATTTCTGCCGTATTATCGGTTTTAAAGGCATTTTTAAGATTAATAACTGTGTTTTTTTGCTCAGTCACTAAGGCCTCATTTTGAACATCAAGCGTTTTGTATTCCGCAGCGTATGGACTTTTTTCTATTTTGTTAACCTCTACTTGGTTATAAAATAATGGAGCGTCATTAAAAAGGTAAAAAACAAAAACTAAAACCCCGATTAATAAAATCCCGAATTGCATAGGAATCTTTATAAAACCATTCATAATTAAGCCCAATCGACTTTCTTTAATGGATTTACCAGTTAAATATCGACCAACTTGAGATTGGTCGGTTCCGAAATAAGACAATTGAAGAAAAAAACCACCTATAAGTCCAGACCAAAGATTGTAACGTTCATTTACATTAAAATTTAAGTCAATTACATTCATTCTGCCTGTTTTTCCAGCTATTTGAATGGCATCAAAAGTGTTTACGTCATCTGGAAGCATTTTTACAACCAAATATCCAGCAAAAAACAAAGCAAATGTTACAAAGATCATTTGTTGTAAATGTGTGTAAGAAATTGCTTTTGTGCCACCAATTACGGTGTAAATTAGCACAATGCCACCCATTATGATATTTGTTATCGTAATATCCCAGCCAAAAATAGTGGAAAGAATAATAGAAGGTGCATAGATGGAAATTCCAGTGGCAAGTCCCCTACTCAATAAAAATAAAATGGCTGTGAAAATTCTTACTCTTGCGTCAAATCTATTTTCGAGATATTCGTAGGCTGTATAAACTTTTAGTCGATGAAAAATAGGAATAAAAGTAACGCTCAATACAATCATTGCTAAAGGCAAGCCAAAGTAAAACTGGATAAAACGCATCCCATCTGTGAATCCTTGGCCCGGGGCTGATAAAAAAGTGATGGCACTGGCCTGAGTGGCCATAAGTGAAAATCCGACATGGTACCATGGAAGCGACTGGTTTCCTAGTAAATAGCCGTCAATATTGGTGTCTTTTCTGTTTTTGTAAATTCCATAAAATATGATAGAACCTAAGGTTAGACCAAGAAATATCCAATCAATATAGGTCATAGAAAAAATTTAGTTAGGAAATAATAGAATGCAATTTGGGCAGCAAGAAAACCTGTTAATATCAAATATACAGTACTCCAAGATTTAAAAAAAGGGGGTTTTTCATTTGCCATATAGTCTTATTTTAAAACTGCTAACAGTTCTTTAGCTTTCAAAATCAAATCAGAACTTGGATAGCTTCTTAAAAAATCATTTAAAGATATAATATATTGATCTTTATTGCTTCCTTTTTTGAGAATCATTATTCTTAACATGGCCATTTTATCTTCAATTTGGCTTCCTACATATTCATTCAATCCTTCATCTATTTTTGTTAAGGCCAGATCAAAACTTTCAGAATCATACAATTGAAACGCCTTGGCATAGAAATTTTGAGCTTCAGATTCTTTGTCTTTGCTCAATTTTACAGAGCCTTTTTTCAATTGTCGAGCAAAAGAAGATAAAGGGTAGTCTTTTAATAATTTTGTTTCAAACTCATTACCTTGATTGTTCATTATGGCCAAATAATACAAAGCTTCGGGTTCATAAACTGACTTTGGGAATTTCTGCAAAAGCAAATTGAAATTTTCTTTTGCCTTTTCTTCGTCGTTAAACTTGAGTTTGTAAATTTTGGCTATTTGAAAAAGGGCTTCCTCTTGTTTCCTTTTTGAAGCCATTTTTTGCATATTGCTAGTTGGTATTTTTCTTAAAAGCTCCTTTTTCTCTTGATCTAACTCTTTTTTTTCAAGGGCTACTTTTTCATCTAAAAGTGCAGCTGCTTCTTTTGCTGATTTGGCAATAGAGGCTGAATCAATAGTTTCTTTTTCAATTTTGATGCTGAAAGATCCCATTGTTTTTTCACCTCTCCTCCAATTGTCCTCTAAAGTCCTGTTGCCCCATAATCTCACGAATTCATTTCTTGCTTTTATAGATTCAACAGGGTCATACAGAATCCACCTTTTCATATCCTTAGGTAGGTTTCCAACGTTTGAAGTCTTTAAAACACTATTTTGCTCTGTTTTCTCTAATTCTTTTTTTTGTTGATTTTTTTTCTCAAGTATCATTTGTTCTAGCTTAAAATCTAACTCCGCAGGATTCATAGAGGCCAATTTTTGCAGGCTATCCTCGAGGTCATAAGCTCTTTTATATCGTATAAAATCATTGAGAAACAAAGCTTTTTGTCCTAGATTTGTTTTGTCTACTTCGCTTTTTGGTAGCGTAATAAGTGTACTGTCGTAATATATTCCTGCAGATTCATAATCCAAAAGTTTTTCAAAATACAAATCACCTAATGCTTTGTAGGTGAATGCTTTTTCGATTGGATTGTCTACAGAATAGGCGACAGCTTTATTAAAGTATTCAATGGCTAAAGGGAAATTGCTCTTTCGATTCTCAGTATCTCCCATTTTGTAATAAATCTTACTCTTTAAATCTTGATTTTTCCTGTCCTCAAGCATTTTCTCATAAGTAAGAGCGGTATTTTTAGCTAAAGATTGTGTAGACAAAAGCCCAAGTTTTGCATTAAACTCCAAGTTATAGTCCGGTTTGTTTTTTAAAACATAATTATAGTTTTTTCTGGCAAGAACCACCTGATTTAATTGTTCGTAAAGTTGTGCAACTATAAAATGTAGTCTAGCTTTCTCGTTTCCTCGTTTCATTGTTTTCAAAGCCTCATCAAGAAAAACCACTGCTAAAGCTGACTCGTTTTGTCTTTGGTGGAAATAGGCTTTGGTACTTAAAAATAAAGCTTTATTTGCTGAATTTAATTTTTGTGTTTTTAGTAAATCTGATACTTGATTGGCACTAGCGAGGTCGTCGTTTTCGATATATGTACGCATTAACCAAATCATTGCTTCTGTTTTGGCATTTGCGGATTTTGAAGTGGTATTTACGTATTTAAAAGTTTCAAGAGCATTGAAAATTTCTTGTTTTTTTAATCTGGCTTTACCTAAAAGCAAATATGCTTCGTCTAAATGCTTACTATTTGAATGTCTTTCTGCGATAATTGAAGACTTTTTTATAGCGTCAATTAAGTATAGTTTAGCTGTATCTAATTGCGTTGAATCTATTCTTCTGAAAATAGGAAGGACTTCTTCATAGTTTTCTTTGTCATTTTCAATGATTATTTCATTGGCAATTTTATAATCTTCTCGGGCTATCAACAATGCATTGTATTTTGCATTGGTATTATGCCAAGACTTACTAAGGGGTCCATTCTTGTATTGTGAACAAGAAGAAAGTAAAGCGACAAAAAGAAGGAATATGTATTTTTTTGAAAACAATATTTTAGGTTCTATAGATTGTTCTAACGAAAGTTTTTTTTAATAATTATCCAATTTAATGCCAATTTAAGCATATTCTTTAAGTTTTAAAGATAAAAATTGAACTTGAAAGGGTTAAATTGATTTGAAGCTGAGTTTTTGTCTAATTTCAACTTTCTTGAGTAATTAAAAGAGACAAATATTTCAATTCAATTTCTTAATGTAATCTGTTAAAGGAAATTAGTCAAATTCCCAATTTCTTTGGGTTTGAATCCCCTTTCGGTTTTTTCAAGTATGGCTGCCTCATTGACAACATCATGATCAAAAAGCAAGATAATGTTTTCAGAGACAATTTTTTCGAGTAAAAGTCCTTTTTCTTCCATAGTCACTAACGGTCGAATATCATAAGACATGCAGTAAGGTACGTGGATATGTGCAAATGAAGGTATAGTGTCTGCCGCAAAAATCAATTTCTGACCATTTTTATTGATAATTGGCATTATCATTTTTTCAGTATGGCCATTTGCGTATAAAAATTCAAAGTCAGGATGAAAGGAGTTTTCTAATTTATCTAAAAACGATAAATGACCGCTTTGAAATATTGGCTCAAGGTTTTCTTTAAGGAATGTAGCTTTTTCTCTAGGGTTGGGATTTATAGCCCAATCCCAATGTTGGCTATGAGTCCAATATTTAGCGTTTGGAAATGTTAGTTGGTAACCATCTTTTGCCGAATTCCATGAAACCGCTCCTCCGCAGTGATCAAAATGCAAGTGCGAAAGGATGACATCTGTAACCTGGTTTTCATGATAGCCAGTATTTCTAATAGAATTTATAAGATTTCCTTCACCATGTCGAAAGTAGAATCCTTGCCATTTTTCGGCTTGCTTATCCCCCATTCCTGTATCAATTAGTATCAGACGATTGTCAACTTCTACAAGGAGGCATCTCATTTTCCAACTGCAAAGGTTGTTTTCGTCAGCGGGAACCATTTTTTGCCAAATAGTTTTAGGAACTACCCCAAACATAGCTCCACCGTCTAATTTGAAATTTCCCGCATCTATTATTGAGATTCTCATATTTTAGTTTTTTGCCTAAAATTAAGACTTTAAAATTAAACTTGCGACGTTTTCTACATGGAAAGTATGCGGAAACATATCCACTGGGTTAATTTTTTCTACTTCATATTTTTCAGATAAAATAGCCAAATCACGAGCTTGTGTGCCTGGGTTACAACTAACATAAACAATCCTTTTGGGGGCTATACGCAGCAATAATTCGCAAACGGGTTTATCCATTCCTGCTCTTGGAGGATCTGCAATTACAATATCAGGTTTACCGTTTTGGGATATAAATTCATCTGTAAATATTTTAGCCATATCACCAGCAAAAAACGAGGTATTTTCAATACCATTTAATTCGGAATTAATTCTAGCATCATCAACAGCAGCTTCGATATATTCAATGCCTACTACTCTATTGGCTTTTTTAGCCACAAAATTTGCAATTGTTCCAGTGCCTGTATATAGGTCATAAACCAAATCATCTTCCGATATTTGTGCAAAATCTCTTACAATTTTATAAAGATTGTATGCTTGCTCTGAATTGGTCTGGTAAAAAGATTTAACGCCTATTCTAAACTTCAAACCTTCCATTTCTTCTGTAATATATGGTAAACCATAAAAATTTACTGGTTCAAGGTCGAAATAAGAATCGTTTCTTTTTTTATTTATGAAATAATTTAAGGAAGTTATATTCGGGAACTTTTCAACCAATGCATTTAAAACTTCTTCAATTTTAGATGTATCCTCATCTGCTACTTGAAGTACCACCATTATCTCTCCCGTAGAGGCCGTGCGTATCATCACGTTTCTAAAGAATCCTTGATGAGCTACATGGTCATAAAAAGGTAAACCGCTGTCATGTGCATAATCTCTAAAAAAATCACGAATAGCGTTTGATGGATCTCCTTGTAAATAGCACTTGTTCACAGGCAATACTTTTTCGAATCTTTTAGGAATATGAAATCCCAAGGCATCTTTCGATATTTTTTTACCTGAGTTTACTTCTTCATTAGTAAGCCACCTAGAGTTGGAGAAAGTGTATTCAAGTTTATTTCTATAAAAAGTAGTTTTTTCAGAGCCAAGTATCGGAATAATTTCTCCAATTTCTACTTTTCCGATCCTTGTTAATTGATCAAAAACTTGTTTTTGCTTTTGCTCGAGTTGTTTTTCGTAAGGTATGTGTTGCCATTTACATCCACCACAAACACCAAAATGACTACAAAATGGCTCAATTCTGTCTTTTGAGAATTTATTTATTGCTAATATTCGACCTTCCGAAAATTTCTTTTTTGATTTCGAAACCACCATTTTCACTTCGTCACCAGGACAAACATTGCTCCCTTCTACGAATATTACTTCCCCATCGTTTTTGACAATACACTTGCCTTCAGCCGCAAAATCAAGTATTTCGATGTTTTCAATAATGCGATTTTTGTTTTTCTTCATTTATAAAGAATTGTATTTCTTGAGATGTTATAAAAAAAATATAGACTAAATAATATTAATATTCACTAAGTCCAGAATTCTATTGAGCAAATAATTAATTTTGCGAACTTTAAAAGTATTCAAAAATTAATGGTAAAAGATAAAAGGCTTAAATATTT
>NZ_RJUA01000010.1 GCF_024343575.1 Lacihabitans sp. LS3-19
TGACTCTGTGGTCTCGCTGGTTGTTGCTTCTTTTATGGTCAATAACAAAGTGGCTACACTATCACAGCCTGCTGCATTCGTTGTTGTAAATGTATATGTACCCGACGCTGTATAGGTTGTTCCATTCCAGTCAAAACTTCCACAAGCTGACTCTGTGGTCTCGCTGGTTGTTGCTTCTTTTATGGTCAATAACAAAGTGGCTACACTATCACAGCCTGCTGCATTCGTTGTTGTAAATGTATATGTACCCGACGCTGTATAGGTTGTTCCATTCCAGTCAAAACTTCCACAAGCTGACTCTGTGGTCTCACTGGTTGTTGGAGTATTTATGATGACATTTACAGATGCTGTATCAGAACACCCATTTGCATTAGAGCTTACAATATAATAAGTGTCGGTAGTAGTTACTGCGTCAGGAGATGTCAATAAAATTGTAGCCTCAGTGTCAGTAAAATATTCAAAAGTCAAACCAGAACTTGACCCCGTTGTTACTGATGGAGCAGTTAAATCAATAGTACTTGGTGAGCATACAGCTGCAGGGTCGTTAACTACTAGAACAATCGGAGAAGGATCAATTATAGTAGTATTTACTGTAGAAGTACATCCATTTCCATCTTTTATTGTTATGGTATACAATCCAGCTCCTAATTCCGTAAAACTATTACTACTTACAAAGGACCCTTCATTTAGAGCATAAGTAAAAGGTGCAAACCCTTGGCTGACATTAACATTAAAACTTCCTGTTTCAAATCCATTACACAGAGGATCAATTTTATTAATAACATTAGCAACTGGTGGAACACCAACACCTATTATCGATGTACCATTCATCAAAACAGAACAATTGGTTGTAGTATTAAGTGCTTCAATAAAATATTCACCTGAATTAGATGGCGAAACAAAACTTATTGCCCCTCCTGTCCCTGAAATCGTAGGTCCAAAGAAAAATGGATAACTATTCGTTTTTAAAGTATAGTTTACACCAATTTGGGTTCCACTTAATGTGATTGGTGGTGGAGTAGTTCCAACACAATAAACCCCTCCTCCAGCAACATTATAAACAGTAGGTAGAGGATTCACTATCAATTCAACATCGGAACTTACTTCATTACAAGGCCCGATTGGATCATCCGAAGTTAAAGTCAAAGTTACGGCACCAGAAAAGTTAGCAGGTGGTGTATAAATAGCATTTAAATCAGTATTGCTCGGAGAGAACGTTCCTCCTGTAGTACCATCAGACCATGTGGCAGAACTTGCCGCCCCTGAGAATGAACCGCCTAAAGTAACAGAAGTGCCCTGACAAATCGGAGCATAAGTTCCTGGATCAACTATTGCAACAGGATTGACAGTTACTGTAAAGCTACAAACATTCGATACTAAATTTCCAGCAGCATCCTTTCCAGAATAAGTAACGGTAGTTATTCCCTCATTAAAGGTTTCCGTTCCCATTGTACCACCGACAAAAGATGTTACTGTAACAGGTCCAGCTGAAGTAACTCCAGTGAGCGTATAAGTTAATTCTTCCAATCCACCAGTTAATGAACACTGATCTGTTAAAGTCACATGCGTCCAAGAATACTCGGCATCATCGGCACAAATTACAACATCTGTAGGGCAGTTAGTAAATAAAGGAGCATCTACATCTTTGACTATTACATCAAAAGTGCAAACTGCCTGAGCACCACATGCATCTGCTTCAGAAGTCACTGTAACTGTAGTAGTTCCTACTGGAAAGGCAAATCCACTTGCAATGTCAGAAGAAGTATTTAAAATATTTGCTTTCTCAACATTATCAATTCTTAAATTATCCGCTTCAATAAATGTAAACCACATGTATCTACTACCACCAATTTGGGTGGCAATTATATCTGAAGGGTCATTGCGAGTTTCTGTCCAAAGTTTAGTTCCGCTATTATCCAACACACTCATATCAGCTTTTAATGTACCATCTCCTTTGTCTACAAACATCCACTCAAAAGTGTACCATCCAGAGGCAGTAATTTCATAATTATTTATTGACGCCAAATCGTTTCTACGGGTAAAGTTGGTTCCATTACTACCACCAATCAAAACATTTCCAGTTGCATTAGATGATGTATGAAAAACAAAATCACGTCTGTGAGAATTTGACTGGGTACTTACGGCTGAAGACACATCCCATCCATAGGTGTTCGCTGAAACAGCAGGATCGTCTAGATCAATATATACATCTACTCGATTTCTAAATCCATTTCCAAAAGTTGAACTATATCCACCAAGTCTTGAAAAAGCACCAGTATAATCATCAGGTGAAGCAGGCAATACCGTATTGTCAATTAAGCCATGAGAAACACCATCTGAAGAAATTAACAATCCTGAAAGTTCTCTTGTTAATTGTGAATTATAATTACTCCAACCCAAATTAGTTGTTTGCCAATTAACATTTTCACATCCATCAAAAAACACAGGATCATATGCCTTAGGAAGATCAAAATTATATACTGCCGTACACAAACTTACGTCATTGTCTAATTCTACATCATCTTGGCATATCAATTCAGCAGTAGAATTATCAGTTACCGAAATTGAAAAACTTTTTGACACTCCGGCACATGACAGTGAGCTTCCAGTAAAGTTTGGAGTAACAGTGACATAAGCTATTTGGGGAACGCCAGTGGTATTTGTGGCTGTAAAACCAACGATATCACCTGTTCCCGACAATGCCAATCCAATTGCATCATTATCATTTACCCAAGTATAACTAGTCCCACTTCCAGAAAATGAGATTGCAGTAGTTGTTTCTCCAGCACATAAAACTTGGTTTCCAACTACATCAACAGATGGGGTAGGATTTATTGTAATTGTAAAATCTTGCGGAGTACCCTCACATCCGTTAACAATTGGAGTTACTGTAATTATGGCTGTAATTGCTAAACTAGTTGTATTAGAGGAAGTATATCCTACTATATCACCAGATCCAGAAGTTGTAAAACCTATAGCAGCATTAGAATTTGTCCAGTTGTAGACCACTCCTGGAATATTATTTCCCGAAAATACTATCGTTGAAATGGCGTCACCGTTACAAACTACTATATCTGTAACATCATCAACAGTAGGTGTAACTTCAGTAGCAATAGTTCCTAAGCCGCCACCAATTACAATCCTTTCGTCTACTCCATTGCCAAAATGACTATTGCTGGATAGAGTGTTATTACACAATACTGGAGAGTTTCCTCTGCCAAAATACAAATCAGCTATGTTAGTTTGGTCTCCATCACCAATATTATCAGAAGTAAATGGGGTATGTCCTGCTTGCTGTTGAATACCTACATCATTATTTGTCAATAAATTTCCAGTTACAGTGTGATTTTCACCTTCAATCACAATACCAAAACCTGTTGAGCTTGAAGTTGCATTGGTTTGTTTATAATTTTCAATTGCATTTAAAGATATTATTACACCATTGGGAGCATCTGGATGACTATCCGGATTTGAAGAAAGCACTCCTCTTCTAAAGACTGCTATACCAGCCCTATCTCTGATATCCGTATTTTCATTTGAAAGTGTAACTGTATTATTAGAAACAGTAGTCGTATTAGAACCATTATCATTATCCCACGGATTTTTAATTTCTATACCAAATCTACCTCCACCTGTTATAGTGTTTCCTTCGATATGATTACTTCCAGTGTTGGTTCTTAAGCCATTAATGCCTAATGCATTGTCACCTGAGCCTATATTTATTAAGTTGTTGGAAATATTAACTGCCGAGGCAGTGCCATCCTGCAACTCAATTCCACAACAAATATTATTATTTAGGGTATTTCCTGTGATTGTAATATTTTCCTTAAAACCATTCCAGATTACTATACCACGGGCAGAATTACCCCTGTCTGAAATATCTGAATTTGTTACTGTAAATCCATTTATTGGTCCATTTGCATAAATTCCTGAACCACCCGAAAGTGTGGCCGAAGAAATTTTCACATTATCTACTGTTAGTCCATTGTTTTGACCTATTGCATAAATTGCAGCATCTGAGTTTCCGTTTACACCAGCAAAATTATGAAGTGTAAAATTCTTAAGTATTACGTTTGTTATACCAGAGGCAATTTGAATTCCGTCCCCATTTCCCAAACCCGATCCATCAATGACTGTTAATGTTTTATCGGTATTAGTACCTTGAAGCGTTAGCGATTTATCAATCACCACCCTTTCATTAAATGTCCACTCTGCTAATTCAATTACGTCATTTGCAACTGCAGCATCTACAGCTGGCTGAATATTAGCGAAATAAGTATCTTGAGTAGTGTTGTGAACGGGCAAGAAGTACTGAATTTCACCAAGGCAAGCAAGATCAGGCTTATGTGTTAATTTAGATTCTAAGGTAGTTCTTTGAGTTAAATTCATAGCAGATGGTAATTGTAATCCTGCACCTACATCGAATTTATTATTTTTTACATCAAGATCATTGGACCAACATACTGCAGGCGTAACTTTCGCACTTGCCCCGGCATATTCAGGGAAACCTATTACATCAGAATTCCCTACTTGGTCACCTAAATAAATAAAATTAGAAATTCCCGAATTAAACTCATTTTCATTTCCAGATGTACCTATAGTAAATGTACCAAAACTGGCGGCAGTATTATCATGATTATAAAATGCAATACCAGTTCCGCCCGATATACCTGAACCATTAAAAGTATTTTTTGAAATATCAGCATCAATTGTTGTTTGACTTATTGGTAGATTATCCGAAGCTAAGACTTTTGTATTAACAGTTATATGCCTGAAAGTCGTAGAATTGGTTAACGGAGTAAATATATTGTCGCTGATATGTACATTTTTATAATTCTCAAGGCTAATTCCCCAATTGTGATTGTTGAATGTATTTCCTGTAACATTTGTTTGCTTATCCTGATTATTATACTGTAATCTTAATGAACTTGTATATGTATTAGCAAATGGAGAATCAAAAGTATTATTAGTAATATCTACCTGTCCACCTCCTGCATTATGTGAATTCGTTTGCACTCCTCCACCTCTAAAAGTATTATTATCAATTAAAATTGGCCCATTGCTATTAAAACGAACCATAATATCCTGATTTATTGAGGTAAAATCATTTCCAGTATAGGTACCACCTCCTTCATCAACCGAAACTGCCGATCGAAACAGTCTACTAATTCCAAATCCATCGTCATTTGTTGCTGTTACAGTGTTACCAGTAACAGTTATATTATTTACTCCACCAGTGGCAACTCTATAAGCAGCATAGTTTATACTTATAGCATTTCTAAGTCCATAACTTCCAGTTGAAGCTGCTGCACTTGTTCCAATTGGGTTAATTTGATTATTGGTAATCGCAATATTATCAATCCCTGCACCTGATACTACAATCGCACTACTTAGCTTGGTAAGATCTACATCAAATTGAATATTATTTATGGTAACATTATCCGAAGAAACATCAAACAAGCTGTTCTTTCCTAGTGCCGTACCGGTAAAATTGACAATAGGTTTAGATGCTCCAACTCCATTCAAAGTTAATTCCTTATTAACCATAACCTGCTCATCATAAGTACCGCTTGATACTTCAATTACGTCTCCATTATCAGTACCAGCATCATCAATGGCCGATTGAATAGTTACAAAAGTTTTATCTGTATCAACATTTTTGACTGGACAACCAACTGATACCCCGACACCATCAACATCATTTAAATAAGGACAAAATGTAACATAAGAGGTAACCTTCACACCAGCTCCAATTCCAACTACAGATGGACCATCCGTTGCACCCCAATAGTTGTTATTCGCGTTTACGATTGTAGTAGTAAAATTATTTACACCAAACCCATCATTTGAAGTACCGCTTCCGATGTTTGAAAAATTATTATTATTGATAACTACTGTGGCTGCTCCATCATTGTCTTCAATTTTAATACCTGATGCATCAGGATTTGATGGTCCTTTATGATCAGTAATATCGGATATATCGTTATGGGAAACAATTGCACCTGGAGTATCACCTTCAAGCCCAATACCTGTTGCCCATAAACCTTCTAAATCTGAAATGTCATTATTTGATATCATGGCTCCAATAACAGTACCTGTTCCCCCAGCACTAGATCCAAGATTTATTTGAATACCATATGCCCCTCTACCGTCAGGCCAAGCTAAAGTGCTTGCGTCTATATTACTAATAATATTATTATCAATTAAAAGATTTGATACATCAAAATCACCTGTGGAAAAACCGACAGCGACACCTCCAATAGACCCTTTTATTCCACCATTGATATCATCTATGGTATTTCCTGTTATTTGGACATCATTTATAGAATTGGCACTTGCTTCTACTGCTATACCATACACATTTACTGATACTAAAGAAGCTCCTCCTACATTGGTAATATGGTTGTTTTTAACAACTAAGCCACTATTATTGTTAGAATAAATTCCGAATGCCTTATCCTGATTAGATATAGTAAAACCATCAATTGTAACATCGTCTGCAGTCACATTTATAGTGTAATTCGCTGAAGCAGCAGCAATAGTGGTAAGAGCACTTCCATTTACACTTTTAAGTGTTATCGGCTTATTGACTAAAATATCTTCGGTATAGGTACCATCACAAACTTCAATGATATTACCAGAGGAAGCGGCATCTATAGCCTCCTGAATGGTTGCAAAGAAAGTTGAAGCACTAGTATTAGAAACGGGCAAATTCAACACAATATCATCTGCAGAAGCAGTAGACCCGTTGGCATCAGTTACTACAAGAGTATAAGAGCCAGCAATTAAACCGGTTGCATCATAACCTGAACTAATACCAGTAGCAGAACCTGAAGCTACACCACTCCAACTAATGTCATAGGGTGCCGTCCCCCCCGAAAACACGATGTTTATTCCTCCAGTAGTTTCACCACAGGTTATTGGGTCAGGGGTAGTTGATGCGATAATTATCGGAGATCCTGTACAAGAACCTGCAACGGGTTGAAAACCAGAAGTAGCAGGAGCATCGTCAGTGCCATTAACCAACCAAGTATCAAGAGTTACATTTCCTACTATTTTGGATTGAATTGCGGTTAAAGCAGTACTTCCAAACCAGTTACAATCTGCATTAATTGTACTTGATGCCACACCATTTGCCACACTATAAGTACCTGAATTTATAAAAGAATTATTGTGAACTTCCAAAGTTTTACCAGTTCCCGCTCCAACTCCATATATAGAAGTATTGGAATTTGCAACACTGTTATTATTAACAGTTGTCGAATTCCAATCAACGTTATTTTCTAAGCCAATTCCATTTTGGAAACTTGATATTTCATTTCCGGATATAGTAACATTTGAAACAGAGGCAGGATTAGAACTATAGGAAGCGTCGTTGCGTCCAGCAAGAAATAAACCGTAGCCATTAACCATGGTTCCTGCTCTTGTTTCATTCATTATATTATCTAAAATTTCTAAATCAGAATAATCATCATATTTAAGATTTAATATAATGGAACGCGGATTAGTCGAAATACCATTATCTGTAAAAGTATTTTCTGAAATAGTAGCATTCGACAATTTTTCAATATACAAAGCTGCTTGGTTATTTGTAGCACCATTATTAGAAAATGTCGACCCAGTAATCGTAACATCATTAAAAATACCCGTACCTGCAGAATTTTGGCCTACATAAATAGCACCAGAGGTATTATTTGTAAAGGTAGAATTCTGAATAGCCAACTTCTCAACTTTTGCAGCAGTACCTATTTGTAAACCTGGCCCAGTAGTGGCGTTAAAAACACTATTATCAATTAACCAATCATCTGTACTTCCTGCAGTATTATTGATTTGCAAACCGTAACTAGTTAATGCATCAAAATTCACCTCTTTTATTCTCAAGAAATTTGCAGATTCATTGGTGTATATACCTCTTTGAGCATTCGTTAGTTTCATTGATTCAATTGAAGCCCTATTCATGGCATCAGTACCCGAAGATGTTGCTGGGTAAGTAAATAAATCGCCTGTATTACCAACACCTTGAACAATTGTGGTATTACCCGAACCTTTGATTTTTACAAATTTATTAACAGTAACATTTTCAGTAAATGTACCAGGACCAACGTTTACCTCAAACCCAGAAGAGGCAACATTTATTCCTTGCTGAATCGATCCACTATTTGAAGTTACAAAATCATTATTGGCTTTAACTAAAACAAAACCTAAAACATTATTGTCAATTTTATGGAATATTTTATCTTCTATTGCGAAATTTTCGGTAAGGCTGGCAGTAGCACCTGTTTGTCCGTCAAAAACATTGAATTGAGCATCTAAGTTTTGATTCCAAGGTACAGCTGTTGTTGCATTTGGACTAACTGTTCCTGTTATGTTTTCAAGTTTAATATAGGATTGAATACCAGCATTAAAATTATTTTCAGAACCATTGGTTCCTAATACAAATGCACCAAAGATTGGGCTATCATTGTCTTGATTAGCAAAACTTAAAGCAATACCACCAATTGTACCAGAACCATTAAAAGTATTTTTTGTAATTGTAGCACTTACATTCGGCTGGTAAAAACCACTTGACGAGCTACTCAATTCCTTGGTATCAACCGTTATATGGCGATAAGTAGTTGAATTAGCAAGAGGAGTAAAAATATTATTATCAACCGTTACTGTATTATAGTTTTCCAAACTTAATCCCCAAAGATGATTGGAGAAGGCATTACCGCTTACCGTAGTTGGTCTAAAGGTATAATTATTTTTCAACCTTATAAGTGGCGAGTAAGGTGCCAAATTATTTGCCCATGTGGCATCAAGTGTATTGTTTGTGATGCTGAGTGTTCCTGCTCCTACATTTTGTTCTGTCAGTTCAATACCACCACCATTAATATCATTATCATCAATCGTAATATCTCCATTACTTCCAAACCTAACTAAAATATCATGGTTGATTGTTGCCAATGTATTACCTGAGAATGTACCTCCAACTTCATCAACCGAAATACCTGAACGGAACATTGTAGGGTAGGTTCCAGCTGTAACAGTATTACCTGAAAAAGTTACAGTATTAACCCCACCCGTTGCCACTCTGTAAGCTCCATAGTTGACACTTACAGCGTTTCTTTCTCCGTAAGAGCCAGCAGGAGTTCCATAAGGTTCTATTAAATTATCCTTAACTGTAATGTTATCAATTCCAGCTCCGCTTGCTACAACCGCACTTCTAAGTTTTGATAAATCTACTTTGAAATTTATATTTTCAACAGTAACATTGTTAGCAGAAATATCGAAAATTGTTGGTTTTCCAGTGACTGTTCCTGTAAAATCAATTATTGCTTTAGTAGCAGTGGCTGATTTTATAATAAGTTCTTTATTTACAATCACCTGCTCGTTAAAATTACTAGCTGCTAATGCAATTGTATGGCCTGCCAATGTTCCAGCATCATCAATTGCCGCTTGAATAGTTACAAAGTTTTTCGAAGTATTGACATTAGTTACATTGCAAGTGCCAACTGTAATATTGGCACCAATAAAGGTAGATGAGCAAGAGTTACCATCAGTTACTTCTACTGTTATTACACCGGAAGAGGTAAAAGTCGTGCTGTAAGTATTTGAGGACCCGTTTTGTACAGAGGACCCATCTAACTTAAAGTTATAATTATCAAAACCCAGAGTTGCTGTAAAATCTACCTCCCCACCAGAACAAACCTCGCCATCATCTGCTATTGAACCTGATGATTCTGTAAACATTAGAGTACCTACTGGTAAAGCATTAACCACAACATTATGAATATCAGATGTATTTATACATCCATTGATATCTGTAACAGTATAAGTAATATCAGTATTACCCACGCCTAAACCAATTATAAAACCATCAATACCAACACTTGCAATACCAGGAGATGATGTATCCCATGAATCAGAAACCTTTGCAGGAATTGAATTCCCAACTAGTGTAATGTCGGAATCTAGGCAAACCTCATTTGAGCCAGAAACTGAAACAACAGGTAATGCATGTTGTATAAAATCCAAATTATAAACAGGACTTTGACATCCTGTCGTACCATTCTCAACAACAAGAGTTGCAAAATAAGTAGAAGGTGTTGCAGAAGCTGGAATAGAGACAATAATTGGAGATGCTCCTAAAGTCATATTCAATGCATCCGAATAACCTTCAGATTCAGCACTCGGGTTGAAATTCAAACTATATTTATCAGGTGAGTGGGTAGTAGCAGAATATTCAATATTTTCCGAAGTACTTCCAATACAGTTTTCTAAAGTTCCAGTTAATGAAATTGTTGGAATTCCATTTACTGTTACCACTTCATTTGGAGAAATCACCTCACATGAAGGAGCCGATCCGTAGGAAGCTTTATATCTAACATTAACTGAACCTGCAGATAAACCTGTAAAAATGTTTGAAGAATTAGTGCCAGGCGAAGACAAACTACCGGTACCCGAACCTCCAGAAACGATTTCCCATAAATGGGTATAGCTAGGTATACTTCCTCCTGAAACTAGGCCATTTAATGTAATTTGATCATTTTCGCATATAGAAGGTAAAGAAGGAGTAATAGAAGCAACCAAGGCAGGATTGCATTCAATCGTTCCTGCTACTTCAATATTTCTTAATTGCATTTCACCTGCAGAAGAAGGAGAGTTAAAACCATAAATCTTAAAAGTTACAGTTTCTGTAGTTATAACGGAACTAGAAAAAGTCCAAGATCTTTCTATACCTGAGTTTGTGCATGAAGAACTTGTTCCTGGGGTTAAACTACTCCCGTTTTCGACATAAGAACCGCTTCCTATTGTATAAGAATAACGAATTGAAGTTGGTCCATTAGGAGATCTTAAGCTAGCCTTAAAACCTGTAAGATTTAATCTATAACCAGCTTTTGGTGTAATAGTTAAATATACAAATTCTCCATTTGCATTAGCAGTAGAAATATTAGCTGCTGTTGAATTGTACCAATCGGTTGAACCAAATCCTTGGTTAGCACTTGTACATGAAACTCCAGTTGACAAAAGCCCAGCTCCTCTTAATAAGTTGGAACCAGTCGCATTGGCATTAACGCTAAAAGGGATTCCATTTACATCGTCAACATACTGGTAAACAACTTGTCCAAAAATGGATTCAGGAAAAAATGATATAAGCGATAATATAAGCATAAAAAAATTAAGCTTAATCTTGCTAGTATTTGAAAAGATAAATGTAAAATTTGATCTCATAACTGAGGGATTTTTAAGGTTTTAATAATAATTGTATTTAAATAACAGAGGTTTAATTAAGATGCTATATCTACTATTGTGTCAACCCTTCTCCTAGATACTCTAATCTCCTTTCCATTTTGAAGGCGAATAAAATGAGTATCTTTTTTTAGAATGGTATTAACAATGAATTGAGAGTTAATAAGCATTGACCTATTAACTCTTAAGAATTTACTATTGCAAAGATTTTCTTGATGACGTTTAAGCGTAGAAGAGGAAATAAGTTTGGATCCATCATTCAGATGGAACAAAGTATAATTTTCAATGGCCTCCAATAAAACCAATTGACTAATTTCAACGGCGTCATTTTTTTTTAAGTAGTAATATTCCATAGTTTATTCGGTATTTGAATAATACAAAATTCCAATGTTTCATTTGGTACTACAATTCCATAATACTGGTATTTTAATAACTTTTTAATACTACTTAATAAATATTTTCAGGTATAAATACAGATTTTTATACCTGAAAACAATTAACATAAATTATTCTGGAATTTATTTTAACTTTATTGAGACAAAAAGTAAAACTTACCGAATAATAAATAAATTTTAAATTTTAAAAATTTGTGTTTATCTTTAAAAAAGTAACCGTTAAATAAAATTATCGGTAAACTTAAAAGCCATTAAATCTACTAAATAATGAGTAGCCCAATAACAATAAAAGTTTTAATCTTAAGTAATCAAACCTTATATATAGATGCCTTAAAAATGCTTCTTAATACGGAAGAGCAAGATGTAGAAGGTTATACTATAACAGATACTTCCATAGCAGAAAACATCAAATCTTTTGCCCCAGATGTCATATTACTCGACGCAAATGGAATGGGAAAAAACATTTGGGATTTTTTATATGCTACTCATAAACAGAATCCAAGTAGCAAAATCATAATGCTTGCTAATAGTAACGAACAAATCTATTTGGAATATGCCAACAAAAATGGTGCTTCAGGATATGTTTTGAAATCCTCTCCAAAGGAATTGCTTATTGCTGCAATTAAAATTGTTTACAAAGATGGTAGCTTTTATGACCCTGGCATTGGAACTTTCGGTAATAACAATCATCAATCTAAAATTCAAAGAAAATATAATTTAAGTGGACGTGAGTTAGAGGTTATTACTTTGATAAAAGATGGCTTTTCTTCCAAAGATATGGCCAATAGATTGGGTATCAGTTTCCATACCATTGAAGCTCACCGCAAAAACATTTATAATAAACTTGGAATCAACAAAGTCACAGAACTTTTGAAGATTTATTCGGAATTTGAAGATTGATTCTTTTTTTATTGTTTTGGCCTATTTTAAAGCATTTGTCTTCCTATTTATTAGATTTTAAATGCTTATTTTAAAAGGTATTTAAAAAATGACCTATTTTCGTATTATAAAACAAATAGGCTTTTGAAATATTTTGCTTTAATTCTCCTTTTTACCATTTCCGCCAAATCTCAAACATTAAATGGGGAAGCTTGCTCATTAGCAAAAAAAAAGGCTTTTATCTACAACAAAGAAAATGCTCGATTCGCCTACCCTGGCGACCAAAATATTGACATAAAGTATCATTTACTAAAACTTAACATTGACTATACCAACAAATTTTTAAATGGCAGTGTGTTTACGACTTTAAAAGCCTTGACTGATATCTCAACCTGCAGCTTTGACCTCAACAGTCCCATGAAAGTGGATTCTGTGATATGGAATAAAAATAAATTGACATTTAGCCAAACATCTAAACAAGTAAATATTACATTTAAAAATACCCTAAAAAAAGACGAGATTTTAAGCCTGGAAATATTTTACAAAGGCAATCCCCGCACTTCTACTTTTGGGAGTTTTAGTGTTTCCACTCACGGGGCAGCCAAATCACCTGTGGTTTGGACTTTGAGTGAATCTTATGGCGGACCTGATTGGTGGCCTTGTAAGGATGACCCCTCAGACAAAATCGATAGCTCTGAGGTTTGGATTACGCTACCCTCATCTTTTGTTTCGGTGTCTAATGGTGTCCAAAAAGGTCTTATCAATAACCAAAACAATACCAAAACTTACCAGTGGAAAAACAGCCACCCGATATCCCATTATCTGATTTCGATAGCTTGTTCTAACTATCAATTGTACGAAAACAGTTTTGTATACAATGGAAAAACAATGCCTGTCAGCCATTATATCTATCCTGAAACACTTACGACTAACGTAAAAAAACTATTGGACGAAACCACGGCTATGCTCCAGTTTTTTTCGGACACTTTTGGAGAATACCCTTTTATAGACGAAAAATATGGACATGCCATGTGCAATTTTGGTGGGGGCATGGAACATCAGACCGTAAGCTCCATGGGAGGATTTTCGGTAGATTTGATTTCGCATGAGTTGGCCCATCAGTGGTTTGGCGACAAAATAACCTGCAAGACTTGGGCAGATATTTTTATGAACGAAGCCTTCGCCTCCTATTCAGAAGCCTTGTATGAGGAACATAAAAATGGACGTGCGGCTTATTATACGCCTATTTTAGACCACATGGCTCGAGCAAAAAAAACTACAGAACCTATTTTTATTTCTGATCCAACCAACGAAAACTTGATTTTTGACTACGCCCTGACTTACGGAAAAGGTGCCGTGGTATTGCACATGCTCAGAGGTGTATTGGGCGATGAAGCATTTTTTAAAAGCCTCAAGGATTTTCAAAACTCTGAATATGCCTACGGAGCTGCTTCCATTGATGATTTCAGGAAATTCCTTGAAAAAAATACAAGTACCGACTTAAAATATTTCTTTGATGAATGGATATATGGCGTAAACTATCCAAAATATACTTTCTCCTACAAACAATTGGGTGATCAATCTGTTGGTGTGGAAATAAGTCAGGAAAAACTTAGCAGCAACCCTTCGTTTTTCAAAATGCCCGTTCAGTTCAAAATTGTTTTGAATTCTGGAAAAGAGCTATTGGAAACACGCTTTGTGGACGAACAAACCAAAACTTTCACTTTTGAAAATATACCTGAAACCGTAAAAGATATTCAGTTTGACCCCGATAATTTTATCATGAAAGAATTATTGGATTTGGGTGAAGTTACGTCCATCACCAATACATCTGAAAATGAAATAATGATCTACCCAAACCCTGGAATGGAAACGATAGAAATTAAAGAAATCCCAAAGGAGGTTAGCTCAATAGAATTATTAAATTCAAAAGGTCAATTGATAAATTCTCTGGAAATAAATACAAAAAAACACAATATTTCTAAGCTTCCTGCTGGTCAATACATCTTGAAATTTTCTGGTGAAAATTACTTAAAATCAAAAACCTTCATTAAAAACTAAGCTTTGGACTGGTTTTTGGGAATTCTATTCTCAATTCATCTTTTTTGAAAATGAAACCAAAAGTTTTCCTATTAGCTATCGCTATTTCTGCGGCTTTTTCGAGTATTGCTCAAAAAAACTTGCAGAACACTTTTCTTTTAGACGAAAACCAAAATGAAATTGAGCTATTTGAAAAAATCAACTCGAACTTTCCTACAATAATCGCTTTTTGGGCCAGCTGGTGTAAGCCTTGTATACAAGAATTATCAGCTTTGCGATCAGAAATAATCAGCAAAAAAATAGAAATAAACTTCGTAATAATCAGCACTGACGATAGCCGGTCTATATTGAAAGCTAAAACTCTGGCCAAACAAAAAAGCTGGACTACCTTAAGCTTTTTTGATACTAACCAAGAGCAAATGCGTAAGATGGGTGTAAGAATTCTTCCGCACACCTTCGTTTATGATACAAATAAAACCTTGATTTTTGAATCAAATTCTTTTACCAAAGGAGATGAAGACAAATATTTTGAAAGAATCAAATGAAAATCTATTTCTCACAAATATTGCTATTTTTAAGCCTTACTGCTTTTGCAAATGAAAAAGACAGTACACAAAATAAGGTAGCACTTTGGGGGGATTTCAAAAGCACCAATATTGTTTATAATCCTGATATTAACCCATTTGTATATTATCCAAAAATAGCTAGTCAGAATTACTTAGACTTAAATTTCGCCTACCAAAGATTCCAAGCTGGTTTCAGATTAGAAAGTTACTGGCCAGCTTTAGTTGGAATGCCTAATGAACTAAAAGGCTGGGGATTAGCCAACAAGTTTGTTAGGTACCAATCAAAAAACTTTAGCCTCGGCCTTGGCAATCATTATGAGCAATTTGGCAATGGTTTGATATTTAAAACCCAAGAACAAAGGGCCTTAGGCATGGACAATTCTTTGGACGGAATATGGGGAAATTTTCGATTGAAAAATGTAAAAATCAAAATAATATCAGGCAAACAGCGGATTGGATTTAGACATGCAGCAGGATGGCTGACTGGGATAGATTTTGAAAACAAAATCAAAATATCAAAAACTACCTTAAGTATTGGATTAAGTCAAATTTGGAAAAATGAAGCTTATCTTGGCACCAATGAAGCTATAAAGCAAAATGTATTTGCCAGCTCGGCAAGAGCTGAAGTGCAAAAAGGAAATTTCAAAAGTCAAATAGAATCCGCAATAAAAAGCTCAGATGCCGCAATTATCAACAGATACAGCACCGAAATCGGCTCAGCGATAATATGGAACACAGAATGGATAAAAGGCAATACCTCTTATTTAGCTCAAATAAAACGCACAAAAAACATGGACTTTAGGTCAGAACGAGGCCAAACGCAAAATACGGCGATCGTCAATTATATTCCTAACTTTACAAAAATCCATACTTACAGACTCCTAACCTTATATCCTTCCGCATCCCAAGTTTTGGGTGAAATCGGTGGGCAAATTGAAGTCTCCAAATATTTGAATTCGGGCAGTAGTATAACAATAAATTTAGCAGCTTATGATCAGCCAAAAAATCTGTCTTTGGAAAATAGCTATGATAAAAAACTGTACCGAGAAGCCGTTGTTGAGTTTGAAAAAGAACTTTCAGAAAACAGCAAATTGAATCTATTAGCAAATTACGCTCATTTTAATAAAGGCATAGTTTTGGGCGGTTTCAATGAAATCATCAAATTCCAAACGGTAGTAGCTGATTGGTCATTTAAAATCAATAAAAACCTCAGCATCAATACACAAGCCCAACATTTACACACCCAACAAGACAAAGGTTCTTGGGCAATGGCTTTGTTGGATTTAAGAATAAAATCAAAAGTTTCTGTGTATTTTTCGGATGAATACAATTATTCAAGAAGCCATAATTATTACCATATGGGCAGTAATTTAAATCTTGGCTCAAAAAGCATTGGTCTAAGTTATGGAAAAGTTAGAGAAGGGCTCTTTTGTGTCGGAGGCATTTGTCAGATAATTCCCGAGTACCAGGGGTTAAATTTGAGTGTTACAACCAGGTTTTGAATTAACAATTTCATAATATTTGCAACATATTCAGATAATATTAAATATCGAAATTTGTAGCATGAATAAAAGAATATACGGCTTCAAAGCCACGCTACAAAACAATCCAAAGTTCGAGATTATCTCAGAAAGCTCTACAAAAATGGACTACTCCGAAAACCTTTTAAGTCCTGAAGATTTCGATTTCAATGATTACGAAGAAACAGAATATGATTCTTTAGAGGACAAGTAAGGGAGGTTATTTGGTTTATTAGTGTATTTGTTATTGGTAAAATAGTGTATTTGTTATTGGTATATTAGGGTATTTGTTATTGGTTTATTAGGGTATTTGTTATTGGTTTCCATTTAGCTACAGGGAGGTTATTGATACTTTTTTCCTAAATCGCTGGTTTATTTCAAAGTAATATTTAAAGTTTCTTTTAGATATTTTTAAAGCCTTTTCGAATTATCTTTCTAAACTTTTTTCCATAAAAATCAACCTAAATATTTTTTAAAACCCTACTTAGAAAGCATCCGTTTTAACTCATTCAATTTCAACAAAGCCTCGATTGGCGACATGGTGTTTACATCCAGTTCGTTGATTTTTGTTTTTATTTCCTCTCCTATCGTATCCACTGGGTCGAAGAAACTCAATTGGAAATTGTTTTTTGGAGCTTCTTTGATTTTCTCCTTATTGTTTTCTTTGATATGATCTTTTTCCAAATGATGCAGGATTTCATTGGCCCGCAAAACCACCGTTTGTGGCATTCCGGCTATTTGGGCCACATGTATACCAAAACTATGTTCGCTTCCGCCCTCTTTTAGTTTTCTCAAAAACACCACCTTCCCGTTCAGTTCCTTTACCGAAACATTAAAGTTCTTTATGCGTTTGAAATCCTCCGTAAGTTGATTTAATTCGTGGTAATGTGTCGCAAATAGCGTCCATGGCTTAAATTTGGCGTGATTATGCAAATATTCCGCAATGCTCCAAGCTATACTTACACCATCATACGTACTAGTGCCACGGCCTATTTCGTCCATAATGACCAAACTTCTGTCGCTCAGGTTATTTAGAATAGAGGATGTTTCTATCATCTCAACCATAAAAGTACTTTCTCCGCGAGACAAATTATCGCTAGCTCCTACCCTTGTAAAAATCTTATCTACAAGACCTATTTCTGCTTGAGTAGCTGGCACATAAGAACCAATTTGAGCCATCAGGGCTATCAAAGCAGTCTGACGCAAAAGGGCAGATTTTCCCGCCATGTTTGGTCCTGTTATGATGATAATTTGTTGTTCTTGGTCATCGAGATAAAGGTCATTGGGAACATAAGATTCACCCAAAGGCAATTGCTGCTCTATAACCGGATGGCGACCATCTTTTATATCTATAACCTTTCCTTCAGTCACTTGTGGCTTACAATATTTGTTTTTTCGAGCCACATGTGCAAATGATAACAGGGCATCAATCGTAGAAATCACCCTGGCATTTTGCTGAATTTGAGCAACAAACTCAGTAGCTGTAATCACCAAATTGTTAAAAATCTTAAACTCTATCTCGAATATTTTGCTCTCTGCCGTAAGTATCTTTTCTTCATATATCTTCAATTCCTCTGTGATATATCTCTCTGCATTTACCAAAGTTTGCTTTCTTATCCATTCTGGTGGCACTTTGGTTTTGTGAGCATTTGAAACCTCCAAATAATACCCAAATACCTTATTAAAAGCAATTTTTAAAGAAGGAATAGCCGTTCGTTCCGACTCTCTATTTTGCAAATCCACCAAATAGTCTTTTCCTGAAAATGCAATTTTGTGTAGCTCATCCAAGTCGGTATCTACACCTGTGCAAATCATGCCTCCTCCATTGCTGAGCATAGGTGCGTCATCGCGTAGTTCAGCAGTGATTTTATCAATCAAAAACTTACAATCGCTTAATTGATTAATGTATTTTTCAAGAACTTTGTTCTCGTTAACTTTTTTCCCTAAAAGTTCTTTTATAGGTTCTATTTGCAACAAAGCCCTTTTTAGTTGTACCAACTCCCTCGGACTTATTCGTCTAACAGCAACTTTAGAAACCAAACGTTCCAAATCCCCAATGGGCTTCAATACCTGACTCAAATCTGACAAAATATCTTCATCTTGCAGAAACATCTCAACCGTATCTAGCCGCTCCTCTATGGGCTTTTTTTCTTTGAGCGGAAGTACCATCCACTTTCTTAAAAGCCTCGCTCCCATTGGCGTATGGGTATGGTCAAGGATATCTATCAAAGGCACACCACCCTCAAATTGGGCATAAATCAACTCCAAATTCCTGATTGTAAACCTATCTAGCCAGACATATTTTTCTTCGTCTAAGCGTGTCAGACTACTCACATGATTGATTTCTTTGTGCTCAGTATCAGCCAAATACTGCAATATAACCCCAGCAGCAGTTACGCCTTCTTTTAAATTTTCAATACCAAATCCTTTCAGTGAGTTGGTTTTAAAATGCCCTACCAAAAGATTGTAAGCAAAATCAAAAGAATAGGCCCAATCGTCGAAAGTATAAGTATTGTATTTATCGCCAAATATCATTTCAAACCTTGCCTTGTGCTTTTTGCAATACAAGATTTCGGCTGGACTAAAACCCTGAATCAATTTATCAATATAGGCCAGCGAACCCTCTGTTGTGAAAAATTCACCCGTAGAAATATCCAAAAATGCGACACCTAGATAATCGTCAGATGCAAAATGAATGGAAGCTAAATAGTTGTTGTGTTTTAGATCTAGGACATTATCATTATAAGAAACGCCTGGGGTTACCAGCTCAGTTACGCCCCTTTTTACGATACCTTTGGCTTGACTTGGATCTTCCAATTGATCACAAATAGCAACCCTTTGTCCTGCCCTGACTAGTTTAGGAAGGTAATTATCTAAAGAATGATGCGGAAAACCTGCCAATTCTTCATGTGCCCCACCATTGTTTCGCCTTGTCAAAACAATTCCCAAAATTTTAGAGGCTTTTATGGCGTCTTCACCAAAAGTCTCATAAAAATCGCCTACCCTAAAGAGCAACATTGCTCCTGGGTACTTTACTTTAATCTGATTGTATTGTTTTGAAAGTGGGGTTTCCTTTGGGGCGGCTGGTTTTGCCATATTTCTTTAAAAAATAATATTTCTTTATAGATTTACTCACCTCAAAATTATATAAATTTGTTCGGAATTAGGCCTCAATTACCGAAAATTATCATAAATAATGCTTAAAATAGAACATATTGGAATAGCCGTAAAAAACCTTGAGGCATCTAATGAGATATTTAGAAAACTGTTTAACAAAGCTCACTACAAAGAAGAAGCAGTAGAAACAGAAGGGGTAAAAACGTCTTTTTTTGCATTGTCTGATTCAAAAATTGAGCTTTTAGAAGCAACAAGAGAAGATAGTCCCATAGCCAAGTTTATTGAAAAAAGGGGCGAAGGAATACATCATATAGCGTTCGAAGTTGAAGACATCTATTCAGAAATGAAAAGATTGGAAAACGAGGGTTTTATTCTCTTAAATACGGAACCAAAAAACGGGGCAGACAACAAATTGGTGTGTTTTTTACATCCAAAAAATACCAATGGTGTTTTGATAGAACTTTGTCAAGAAAAAAAATAAATGCCTAAATTTTGAAAATAAAAAGGTAATAAGCCGTTTTGTTTTAAATTTGTAGCTTTTATTAGAAAAGTTCAAAAATCTCAGCGTGGTTACAGACAAAACTTTAAGAGCACTTGCCGTAGTTTTACCCCAATTTCACCCTATTCCCGAAAACGACAAATGGTGGGGAAAAGGATTCACGGAATGGACCAATGTAACCAAAGCTCTGCCGAGATTTAAGGGTCACTATCAGCCTCACCTTCCAGCTGACTTGGGTTTTTATGATATGAGATTACTACAATCTCTTATAGATCAGGCTCAAATGGCCAAAGACCATAACATTTCGGGTTTTTGTTTTTATCACTATTGGTTTAATGGCGAAAGGCTTTTAGAAACACCAATTAAGAAAATTCTTGCTTCAGATAAACCTGATTTCCCGTTTATGTTGGCTTGGGCCAATGAAAACTGGTCTCGTCGATGGGATGGCCAAGACAAAGAGGTTTTGATGGAGCAAAATTATACCCCTGAGGATCATGCCGCACATGCAAAATATCTTTGTGAAAACGAATTTAAAGACCCTAGATATATTAAAATAGGCGGAAAACCTTTCTTTCTTTTTTACAATTCGCATATTATTCCCAATCTCAAAGAAACTATAGCTATATGGCGGGCAGAAGTGAAAAAACATGGATTTGAAGATATCTATTTAGGTGGCATAAAAACTTCCGCAAGTCATATTCCTGACGCTAAAGAAATGGGTTTTGATGTAGTTATAGAATGGCAACCAGATTGGGAAAATCTAAATATTATTCCGAGCCTTTGGGATAGAATCAAAAATAAACTCTCTTTGGGTGAAACTTACAGAAAGATTGATTTTGAGGAGGTTGTAAATAGAATGAAAGCAAAAAAATGTCCATCTATGAAACACTTCCACTGTGTGGTACCTGGATGGGACAACAGTGCTCGCCGAAAAAACAATGCCTTTATAATGGACAATGCCACTCCGGATTTGTACGGCAATTGGCTCGAAAGTGTTTGCGAAAATGCAGAGGTGTATTCAGAGGAAGAAAACTTTGTTTTCATAAATGCTTGGAACGAATGGGCGGAAGGAAATCATTTGGAGCCTGATAAAAAATGGGGCAAGGCTTTTTTAGAAAAAACTAAAGAAATATTGAGTAAATACACGAATAAATGATTTCGAAAAAAATTAAGGACCTGATCCAAAGTTTAGCTCATAGGTTTGGATATCATGTATTAAGCAAAAATTGTATATCAGGTGATATGACTTTGTTTTTGGAAGGAATCAAAAGCAGAGGTATTTCTCCAAAAAACATTCTAGACATCGGGGCTCACAAAGCCGATTGGAGTCTTTCTACTTCGGAGATTTTTCCTGATGCTGCCTTTTATATGATTGAGCCACAGGAAGAATTAAAACCTTTTATTGATTCTTTTTTAAAAAATCATAAAGGAGCTTGGTTTTTAGGCGGAGCTGGTGCTGAAAATGGAGAGTTGACATTGAGCGTTTGGGATGATTTTGCAGGCTCATCCTTTTTACTTCCCGAAGGACAAGAATCTGGCAAAAAACAAAGAAAAGTGCCGATTTATAGTGTTGATGGATTAATAGCAGAGGGTAAAATGCCGATCCCAGATATATGCAAAATAGATGTACAAGGCTTTGAGATTGAAGTACTTAAAGGTGCAAAATCCATTTTAGGCAAAACCGATATTTTTATATTAGAAGCATCTATGTTTAAATTTTCTCCAAATCAACCTTTATTACACGAAATCATAGATTATATGTGTAAAAATGGCTATGTCATTTATGATTTTGCAGGATTTGCCAACCGTCCCTTGGACAAAGCTTTGGGGCAATTAGACATTTGTTTTGTGCTGGAAAATAGTCCTTTAAGGCAAAACCATGGATGGTAAAAATTATCAAAGGTTTTCAAAGACCTTTTTAAATCACCGAAAAACCTATATTTTTGTGGCTTAATACATTAGCCGATTAAAATTTCAATTTAGCAGGAGTATAATAACAACAAAGAGTAGATGCCAAAAGTAACCGTAATACTTCCAAACTATAACCACCAAGACTACATAGAGCAAAGGATAGAAAGTATTCTTAATCAAGACTTTAAAGACTTTGAACTCATCATATTAGACGATGCTTCCATAGATCAAAGCACCCAAAATATTCGAAAATTTTTGGATGATTCTCGTATCAAGGAGTTCGTCATCAATGACCAAAACTCCGGATCGACTTTTGTCCAATGGGAAAAAGGTCTCCAAATGGCCAAAGGCGAATATATTTGGATAGCAGAAAGTGATGATATGGCAGATAGGAGATTTTTGACGCAATTGATAGAAATTTTGGATAAAAATCAAAAAGTTGGCTTGGCATTTTGTCCCTCTATTTGGATAGATAAAGACGGAAAAAAAATCCTCGAACCAGACCATGAAGAAGATGCAGATTTTTGGCAAGGAAATAATTTGATTCAGAATGAATTTCTAGCTGGAAATTTAATTTATAATGCCAGTTCAGCAGTATTTAGAAAAAGCTTGATCAACAAAATTAATTTCTCGCAAATTGGCCAGTTTAAATATACCGGAGATTGGCTATTTTGGGTTCAATTATTATCCAATACACAGGTAAAAAGAATTGAAAAACGTCTAAATTACTTTAGAAGACACGAAAATAATGTTTCGTTTAAATCTGACAGAGAGGGACTTCAATTTGTAGAAGGTATAAAAATCGCACTTTATATATTCAAACACTACCCTATTTCTTGGTCAAAAAAGCGTAAAACCATGCTATTTTGGACAAAAAAACTTTTTACATCTGATATAGTTGATAAAAGTGCTGTCTTGAAAAAAATGCCCTTTGAAGTTAAACTTTACTTTAACTTTTTTAAACTTTTCGGCAAATAGGCCTATGAAAGGGATATCAGTAATTATAGCCTGCTTCAATAGTGAAAAAGTAATCGGAATTACGCTCAAACATCTGCAAGCCCAAACCAACACTGAGGGCATAGATTGGGAGATAATATTGGTTAATAACAACTCCTCAGACAGAACCGCTGAGGTAGCCAAAGAGATTTGGGACCAAAAACCTTTGGTTCCCCTAAAAATAGTTTTAGAAGAGAATGTTGGGGAAGCACATGCCAGACAAACAGGCATAAAAGCTGCCCAATATGAGATTTTAAGCATTGTTGATGATGACAATTGGGTATCTGATAATTGGATACACACGGTAAATTCCTATTTTGAGAACCCAAAGATTGGACTAATAGGATGTGAAGGTATAGGAGAGTTTGAACAAACTCCACCAGCTTGGTTTGAAGAAAACAAAAACGCTTTTGCTATCGGCAGCCTTTATGATGGAGATTTTGTAGATATCACAGACCATGCATTGGTGCCAGGTGCTGGACTTTGTGTCAGGAAAAAAGTCTATGAGAAACTTTTTGAAATAAACTGGAAGCCATTTCTACAAGGTCGTGTCGGCAATAAGCAATCAGCCGGAGCAGATTCAGAAATGTGTTATATAACTAGGTTATTAGGATATAGGATATATTATTCTAACCAACTAAAATTCAAACACTTCACTGCAAGCCACAGAATTACTTGGGACAGATTAAAAAGAATGACAGAGGGCTTTGGGGAAGCGGATGTTTTCACACTACCTTACAAAATTTTATACGCAGAACAAACAGGCAACAAAAGCCTGCTAAATAATTTAAGAAAATATTGGTGGTTTAATTTTATTGGAAAAAAACTGAGCCTTTGGTCAAAAGACCCTTTTCAATTTATCCAAGCCCAAGAATATTCTCAAAAACAGCTTATTAGAATAAGAAACAATGCGTTTTGTAAAGCAATTTGGGAAGAAAGTGTAAGATTCGAGAAAAGTTTTGCTTACCTTCAAAAAATCGCGGAAAACAATACTTTAAATAAATGAAATGCGTTTTGGTTTAAACTACGTTTCTTTGTTAAAAAAACTACTTTCCTTACTTTTACTAATTTTCACAAATAGCACTATATGCTTATCTCAAGTATCTTACTCAGAAGGAGTAATAATATCGAATAGTGATGCGAAACCGGTTCAATTTGCCAATATTCAAGACAAAGCTAATCAAAAAGGCGTAACTTCAGACTCTCTTGGTCGTTTCAAAATCCAGTTGAATTCAGAAAATACTTTAATAACAATTAGCTGTGTTGGTTTTAAAACTACCCAAACAATTGCAAGTCCAGGTACTTTTATTGTCATTGGCCTGGAACCAAATACCGCAGAGTTTGCCGAAATCACAATAACTCCAGATGAAAACCCAGCATGGGCAATTATGCGAAAAGCTTTTCATAATATTCCCAAAAACGACCCAAAAAATATCCCTGAATTCAAAGCAGAGCATTATACTAAGATTGGATTAAATGGCGATTTCTTAAGATATATTCCAAAAAAAGAAAATGATAAAATCCCAGAAAAGGAATCCACTTTGATTTTAGTTGAAAATATTGGTAAATATTTTCAGAAAAATAAAGTTCAAAAGGACGTGATAGAGCATAGTATTAGTACATTCCCAAAAAACTATCCTTTCAATTTATTCACAAATACACAAATCAACCCACTTGGATTTTATGAGCCTCTATTTCAGCTCAACCTAAATTTGATAGCTGCGGTTCAAACTACTACTCAGGTTCAAAATCAAAAATTCTACTTAAACCCGCTCCATGACAAAACTTTTTCGAATTACGAACTTAGCTTGACGGACACACTTATAACTGGAAAGGACTCAACATTTACTATTCTTTTTGGGCCTAGAAATGACAAAAACTTCAATGCTCTGACTGGCTTTTTAAAAATCAATTCCAATGGGTATGCACTCGAAGAGTTTTCTGCAAAGAATGCTGATTCGCTGCAAGTTTTAAATTTTAATATCTACCATAAATATAGCAGAGATAGTCTACACTGGACGCCAAACTTTAGGTCTCTAGACATAAAATATCGATACGACGTAGAACGGATGGATCTTTTGCTGACCTATTTTGCGGAAGAAGAACTATATAATTTTAAATATAACATAGAACCAAACGAGGTTCATTTCGATGGCACTGCTCGATTAATATTACCTTCAGCGGATACTATAAGTAAGGACAATTTCAAGCTTTTAAGAATTAATCAGCTTAAACTAAAAGAGGAAATATCCTACCAAAAGGCAGCTATGGCTAACCAGAAAGCTTTTAACCAAAAAGTGTTAGTACCTGGAATGTTTTTAGTAAAAACCCTTTTGAGCAATGGATTGAAAATTGGCCCAATGTATGTTTTGTACAACCAAATGGACTTCAACATTCATGAAGGCCCGCGGATAGGTATAGGTTTACAGAATGATATGTTAAAATCGCCAAGATGGCGAATATATGTAGGAAGTGGATATGGACTAAAAGACCAAAAACTAAAATATGAGGGTATCCTTAGCTATCATATCACTAAGGACAGATACAATAAAATAGAAATTTACGGAGGAAATGACCTCCAAAGGCCTGGCCAAAATCCTTTACTTTTTGCTAATTACTTTTTACCACAAAAAATAAGTTTGAATTTGGGTTTCCAAGATTACCTCCTAGACAGCTACAGAAAACTAGGCTTTGCGGCATATATGAAGCCATTTAACTGGACCCAAGTTAAGATTTTTTATGAAAACGAAATTAGAAATGCCTTAAGTTATACTTTAGAAAACCCTACCCCAACCAACTATAATCATTTGGGAATGAGTCTTAGATTCGCCAAAAAAGAAACCATCATGCGAACTGGTTATATAGAATCGGTAACCAATCCTTATTTTCCTATTTTAAGATTAAATTTCAGTCATTTCACTTCAAATATCGCCCAAGCAAACACTTTCTGGAAAGCAAACTTGGTAGTATTACATCAAATCCGAATGCCGAAATTAGGTAAAACAAATTTTAATTTTTCAGCAGGAAATTCTTGGGGAACTTTACCTTTCCAATATCTTTTCAATAATCTTTCTGTTCCTTTAAATATCTGGGGTAGCAATAGCAGCCAAGGATTTCAGATGCTGAGCACAGTGAATTTGGCCTATAATAACTATGTTTCACTGGCAATTTTTCATGATTTCGAAAAAATACTTTGGAGGACAAATAGCCGATGGTTCCAACCTGAGTTTATGATAGGAAACAAAATTGCGGTAGGTAAACTCACCCAATATGCCCCTATCGTTAATTCAGAGCCTGTAAACGATATTCGAAAAGGAGTTTTTGAGGCTTCTCTCAGTATCCGAAACATATTCAAAATAAAAGTTTTTGGGTTTCGAATTGGCCTTGGAGCTAATTTGGTTTATGATTATTCTCCGCAAACTTTTGGAAACAATAGATTCGGTATCCGACCATTTGTGATTCCAGTATTTTTCTAAAAGTATAAAGAACAAAAACAATGTCTTCTAAAACTAAGAGCCTGATTTTATGCACTTTAAATATTAGGAATTTATAAGCTAATCAACTAGGACTATATTTCAAATAGCCTAATTTGAAAAAATACTAATTCAAAAAATAATTATTAAGAAAAAATATAAATTTATTGTTTATCAATAAATATTTATTACTTTTACAGCATCATTTAAAATCTCAATAAATATGTCAAAAAGTAACAGATTCGTTTTTATCGTCCTTAGCATTGTGGCTTGGGCAATCTTTATAGGCTTGTGCATTGAAGCCGGTGCCTTAATTGTCAATTTTATTTTCAGCCTTTTAAAGCCTGCATTTGTCCATAACTTATATCAAAAATTGGATTTAAGTAAAATGTATAAAAAAAATGAATGGGTGTTTTATTGCATGTATAGTTTTATATTGGTCATTTCTATATTGAAAGCTGTGTTGTTTTATATTGTGGTCTTACTTGTAACCAAAATCGATATGTCAAAACCCTTTAGCAGCTTTGCTTCTCGACAAATCTCCCTAATGAGTTACTTCACTTTGACTATTGGACTACTTAGTTTTATAGCAAAGGAAACAGCCAAAAGCTTAGCACAAAACGGTTATGAAATCGATAAACTAAATATGTTTTGGGAAGATAGTCAAGCATTTATCATCATGGCGGCTATTATATATGTCATAGCAAATATTTTCGCTAAAGGAGTAGAATTACAAAACGAAAACGATTTAACGATTTAAAATATGCCAATTATAGTAAACTTAGACGTAATGATGGCAAAAAGAAAGATGTCATTAAATGAACTTTCAGAGAAAGTTGACCTTACACTTTCTAATCTCTCTATTCTGAAAACTGGCAAGGCCAAAGCCGTACGATTTAATACCTTAGAAGCTATCTGTAAAGCCTTGGACTGTCAGCCTGGAGATATTTTGGAATTTGTTAATAATTGAAAACCTCAAAAGTTTCCGCAATAAAATTTCCTTTTTATATCTCAAAATACTATTGGCTTTAAAGGTTTTTTAAATTACTTTATTTCTCAATTTCATTTTTATATTTTTAGCAAAAAAATATAATTTCAAAAAAAACTATTGTAGGAAATGAACCCAAAAGTTGATGTATTTTTCAATAATCTTGAAAAATGGCAAACAGAATTAGAACTGTTGAGGGCGATAATTCTCGATTGCGGCCTTAACGAAGAGTTAAAATGGGGAGTACCAACTTACACTTTTCAAAAAAATAACATTCTATTGCTGGGTGGCTTTAAAGAATACTTTACTTTGAGTTTTTTCAAAGGCGTCTTGTTAAATGACGGAGAAGGCCTCCTGAGCAAACCTGGTGAAAACTCCCAGTCCGTAAGGATGTTTAAGTTTACGGATATTAAGCAAATAGAAAAACTAAAAGTTTCCATTAAAACTTATATTTTTGAAGCCCTAGAAATAGAAAAAGCAAATTTAAAAGTGGACTTATCTGAAAGCAAGGTTTTAGTATTTCCCGACGAACTTCTGCTAAAATTTGAAGAAAATCCAGCATTTCAACAAGCTTTCGAAGCTTTGACTATAGGTCGCCAAAGAGCTTATAATATGTTTTTCTCAGCTGCTAAACAGTCCCAATCTCGTACAGCTAGAATAGAAAAATACACCCAAAGAATATTTGACAAAAAAGGCATAAATGACTGTATATGTGGATTTTCCAAAAAAATGCCAGGATGCGATGGTTCTCACAAATTCATTTAAAGTCCCTAGCTTTAAAAATTCTAACATTTTACTAGACCTTAAATAAACCCTATTTTTTGCTTTTTTTTCGCAAGGCGATGCATATTTTAGCTTATTTTTGTATTTTGTACTTCAAGAAAAAGCTTACCTGTATTTATGAAGAATTTTGTGTCCGATTTGTTTAACCTTCACAAAGGCGAAGAAGATAAAGCTACCACTTTAGAGCAGGTAAAAAACAACATATCGTTTAGTGGTGCGAATCTTTGGATTTTAGCCTGTGCAATTCTGGTGGCTTCAGTTGGACTCAACGTCAACTCTACGGCTGTTATAATCGGAGCCATGTTGATATCACCTTTGATGGGCCCAATAGTTGGATCTGGATTTGCCTTGGGAGTTTTCGACTTTAATCTCCTCAAAAAATCATTAAAAAACCTTTTAATAGCTACTTTGGCGAGTTTGATTGTTTCCGCTTTATACTTTTACATAAGTCCTTTCAAGCAAGCACAGTCGGAACTTTTATCCAGAACTTCGCCTAATATTTATGATGTACTGATTGCATTTTTTGGTGGTTTGGTGGGTGTTATTGCCATAACTAGAGTTGAGAAAGGCAATCCAATTCCTGGTGTAGCCATAGCTACGGCATTGATGCCTCCACTTTGTACTGCTGGCTTCGGCTTAGCCACAGGCAACTGGAAATTTTTTTTAGGAGCAATGTTTTTATATAGTATCAATTGCGTTTTTATTTGTATTGCCACTTTTGCCGTAGTTAAATATCTTAAATATCCTGCAGTAGAATATATCAACGAAAAGCATCGAAAACAAGTACAATATGGCATTACGGCCATCATTCTTGCGATGTTAATCCCAAGCGGATATTTTGCATTCTCGCTTTATAATGAACAAAAATTCAGAGAAAGTGCGGATGTATTTATCTCAAAAGAATTTTTAGACAAAGGAAAAACTTTGATTTTTAAAAACACAAAATTTGGGGCCAAGTCAAGTACCATCGAGTTAGCTTTTTTGAATAATGAATTTACTGATAATGACAAAAAAGTACTTTCAGATAAACTTCCATTGTATGGAATGAACAATACGAATCTTATAATTAGAAAAAACTCAACGGAGAATCTTGAAAACTTTAAGAATAACATCTTAAACGAGATTCATAAAACTGACATTATTTTAGACGAAAAAGACAAAAAAATAGCTGACTTAGAAAATTTAATCAAAAAAAACACTTTTGACAACAAACAACTTTTATCAGAAATCAACATACTGTACCCAAACATAACTGAAATTGCCGTCTCAAACCAAAATATAGCCACATTAGATAGTTCAATAACTTCCACTTTGATGATTTATAAAGCAAAGAAAAACCTCAATACAAAAGAAACAGAAACTTTATCTTCATGGTTGAAAAAGAGACTTTCATGTCAACAATTACAAATATCTCAAATTCAATAAACTACATGAACGAATTCCTAAATTACCAAATAATACAAATTGGCAAAACCACAATTTTAGTGAGTACATTATTCACATTATTGATTTGCATATTTGTTTTTATTGTGGTTTTGAAAATTCTAAAAAAGAGCATTTATAGTGTAAAAACGATAGATCCCGCAAAGAAATATTCAATCTACAACCTTCTGAAATACCTCCTCATTTTAATATCATTTGGGGTAACTATGCAAATACTAGGTTTCAACCTATCCGTATTAGTTGCAGGTTCGGCTGCACTATTGGTAGGTTTAGGTTTGGGTATTCAAGATTTATTTAGCGATTATATTTCTGGGATTATAATACTTTTTGATTCCACTGTAAAAGTTGGAGACGTTATAGAAATCAATGGGGTTATTTGCACAGTTCAAGAAATTAACCTTCGCACCACCACTATTCTTACCCGCGACGACAAGTACATCATTTTGCCAAATACAGACCTCACCCGAAACAACCTTATAAATTGGACCCATAATGACGTAGTTTCAAGGTTTGCAGTGAATGTGGGCGTAGACTACTCTTCAGACGTAAATGTTGTGATGGGCATCTTAGAAAAAGCGGCAATAGAACATCAACATATTTTGAAAACCCCCAAACCTTTTGTTAGATTTGAAGAATTTGAAGATTCTAGTTTAAAATTTACGGTTTTGTTTTGGACCAATGAGGTTTTTAGAGTCGAAAACATAAAAAGTGACTTGAGAATAGAGATATTTAAACAGTTCAATGCAAAAAATGTAACTATACCATTCCCTCAAAGAGTGGTGCATATAAACAAATAACCATTATTTATGAATATATATAACGCCCTTATTGCCCTAATTTGCCTTTCTGCAGCATTCGCATTTATTAATCAAAAGTATCTAAAGTTGCCTTTTGTTATTGGACTTTTTGTGCTTTCTACTGTACTTTCTGTTTTGGTAGTAAGTGCCAAATATTGGCTCCATATACCTATAGAAGACATAGAAATAGCAGTGGCCAATGCCAAAATAGACAAAATAATATTAAACGTCCTACTTGGCTTTTTGCTTTTTGCAGGATCTTTGCATACCGACTGGAGCCAAGTAAAAAAACAATTAAAAGCTATTTCGGTCTTTGCTTTTGGTGGCGTTTTGTTATCTACAGTAATTATCGCTGGCTTGTTATATTCCCTAACTTCTGCCGTCGGGCTGCATCTTGATTTTATTTACTGTCTGCTTTTTGGAGCATTGATATCTCCTACAGACCCTATCGCAGTTTTGGGAATCCTAAAACAAGCTAAAGTGCCTAAAAAAATAGAAACCACCATAGTAGGCGAAAGCCTATTTAACGACGGTGTGGGAGTTGTAGTTTTTATAGCATTACTCGAAATCCTAAATTCAGGAGGCTCCGACTTTAGCTTATCCCATTTCGGTTTATTGTTTATACAAGAAGCCATAGGAGGAGTGGCAATTGGTTTAGCTATGGGTTATATCTTACACTTATTGTTGCGTTCTATCGATCATTATGAAACCGAAGTTTTGATAACGCTGGCCTTTGTAATGGGTGGCTACGCTCTTAGCAGTTATTTACATCTTTCAGGTGCCTTAGCAATGGTTATCATGGGTTTGATGGCTGGAAATTACCGCCCGAAAGAATCTATGAGTGACACCACGCATGAATACATCAACAAGTTTTGGGAACTGATAGATGTCATACTCAACGCTATTTTATTTATCTTGATAGCTTTTGTTTTGATTGTAATCGACTTCACTTTTCAGCATATTTTAGTGGGAATAATTTCAATCTTCATTGTTTTATTGTCTAGAATTGTTGTCGTGCAATTGGCAAGGATGCTGTTTTCAAACGCCTTGGATTTGAGTTTCAAAGAAGCTAAAATAATAATTTGGGGAGGTTTAAGAGGTGGCTTATCTTTGGCTTTGGTATTGTCACTTCCAGAGGGCGAGTCTAAAGAAATCCTTTTGATTTCAACTTATTTCTGCGTGCTTTTTAGTATCATAATTCAAGGCATGACGATTGCCAAAGTGGCAAAAAACAATAAATAACAATGTTGTCGCATTATGCCCTTATTTTGTCAGTTTTGGAACTTATGAAATTAGTAAAAACCAGATATCTTTACTAAAAAAAGAAATTAATGGAACACGAGATATATCCATGTCTATGGTTTGACAATCAAGCACTAGAAGCGGCAGAATTTTATTGTAAAGTATTTAAAAACTCAAAAATTCTCTCATCAAATCCCATGACAGTGATGTTTGAGCTGAATGGAAAAAAATATATGGGACTAAATGGTGGACCACTTTTCAAGTTTAACGAGTCTATGTCTTTTGTAATCAATTGCGACACGCAAGAAGAAATAGATTATTATTGGGAAGCTTTCACTAAAGAAGGTCAAGAAAGTCAATGCGGATGGTTAAAGGACAAGTTTGGGCTATCATGGCAAATTATCCCATCAGTATTAGGCAGTTTAATGTCAAATCCAAAAAAGTCCCAGAGAGTAATTGCGGCTTTTATGAAAATGAAGAAAATGGATATTGAAACACTTTTGAATGCTTCTGAAAATCTAAATTAAAATGTAAGACTGATGAACACCAAATTTAAAACTGTTGATCAATACATCGGAACATTTCCTGAAGAAACACAAAAACAGCTTGAGATAATTAGAGATACCATTAAAAAAGCTGCACCAGATGCCAAAGAAATAATCAGCTATAATATGCCAGCCTACAAACAGCATGGAGTTTTGGTTTATTTTGCAGCATATCAAAACCACATTGGTTTTTATCCTACGTCCTCAGGGATTAATTTTTTTTCTGAAAGATTCTCTGAATATAAATGGTCAAAAGGAGCTGTTCAGTTTCCTATTTCAAAGCCATTGCCTCTGGATTTAATTTCCGAAATAACCAAATTCAGATTGGAAGATGATCGTCAGAGGTTTTTACAAAAAAAGAAACCTTAAATACCTTAATACTAGAAGATAACTCTTACCAAATACTTTAGACCCTTCAGAAAAACCCTCATTTTATTTTCTTCAAAATTTAAAACAAAAAACACACAAAAATCCCATTTTAAACTTAAATGTTATTTTTTCACTATTTAATAGTGTTTTTAAAATTTTTAAATAATTAAAGAAATAAAATAGTTCAATATATGATAAACTGAAATTAAAATTTTTATTTTTGCTCCCTATGTTGAAAAATAAGAAAAAAATAGTGGCCGAAAATAAAAGCAAGTTTTCCTTTCAAGGATTCTTGGCTGTATTTTTATTGGTCCTTCCACTATTTATACATTCTTATTCTACTGCTCAAAATGCATCACAGTTAACAACACTTTCAACTTCAGAAAATCAGCATTCGGCCCATATTTATGCTTGTTTGCATCAAGATTTAGAAACAAGAACATTTTTAGCTGAAAATGAAGAAAACTGTGACGATGACGAAAAAATAATTTTAGCACAGTTGGGTTTCAGCCCAATTGTATTCAAAAAACTAAGTCTAGGACTTTTTTCAAAATATTCATCAGTTCGATTTTTTAAAACCACCTCACTTTTTATACTTTTTCAGCAGCTCAAAATCCCTTTTTGCTGATATTCCTACTTTTTTTTGATTTGAAATCAGTGTTTCAAGTCTATTCTATTTGATATTTTTATCATATTAAAAATTTAACATGTTTAATAAGCACGAGGTATTGCATGCCTTGAAGCACTATTTGCCTGCACAGTCTCCACTTAAGGACTTTGTGCATCATAACACGCTGCATGCATTCCAAACAGATAAATTCGAAGACGCACTGAGAAAAGCCTATTATATCTTTGGATATAAGGTTTGCTTGACTTTAAGTGAGTTTCGCCAGATGTACGAAGAAAACCGCATTCCTGAAATATTTTTAGATAAAGCTATAAAAAGCAGAAAATCGGAAGGTGAGTTTGCCGATTGGAAAGAAAAACTGCTTTCCAAAAAATACAAGAATGCTTTTTCTCCAAGAATCGGCATTTTAAAATCAAACTGGAAACGATTTTACCAGATTGATTTGGACGCTATGGTTCAGCCCAACTTGTTCCGTTTATTGTGTAGTTTTCTCGATCAAGGTATTGCGATTTGGGATTTTCCAGAGTCTGAAATACCTTTTTTGGAAGCTGTAAAACATCTTGAAAAAAACAGTTACACGAGTATTTTTAAAACCAAAAGAGCAAAGAAAATACTCCTTTCAGGCAATCACAAAATTGAAGACCTCCTACAAATAGTCGTAGGCGACGAAAAATACTTTGAACAATATCTATATGATCAACAATTTGCTCATCAGGGTTGGTCAGGTATGGTATCAAACATTGAAGACAATCCAGTCTCTATGTTAAGCCATCGAACTATCAGTCTCGAAGAGTTAATAATTTTAGAACTTTTGCTAGAAATAGACGCTCTTGACTCTCAATATGGTGAAAATCTATGGAGACCATTGGCTTTAAATATTGTGGTTCAACCCGAGGAACTATTTGCCCCAGTAAAAGGAGAAGAACTTGACGAAGTACTATTTATTTGGCAAGATGCATTCGAATGGTCATATTATGACCAAGTACTAGAGGCAATAATAGAAGAAGATACGCCTCATGAGAGTATTGATAAAAAATCCTTCCAAGCCATGTTTTGTATAGATGACAGAATGTGTTCATTGAGAAGATATGTAGAAAATCTTGACTCAAATTGTCAAACTTACGGAACACCGGGTTTTTTCGGCGTAGAGTTTTTCTATCAGCCTGAGAATGGAAAGTTTTATACAAAAGTTTGCCCAGCACCAGTTACGCCAAAATACTTGATAAAAGAAATTGGGAATACACATAAAATAGGTAAAGAGTTCATTACGCCCATGGCACCATCAAGGTCTATTGGTAGTGGATTTATTTCCCAAACTTTGGGTATTACTTCTGCAGTCAAATTATTTTTCAACGTTTTTAGACCAACAATGACACCCGCTACGGCTACGTCGTTTAGGCACATGGACAAAAATGCAAATCTTACTATCGATTTTGACCCTAAAAATCCTGAAGAAAATGGCCTTCAAATAGGTTTCAAAATAGAGGAAATGGCAACTAGGGTTGAGAATGTACTAAGAAGCATTGGTTTAGTAAAAAACTTTGCACCCATTGTATACGTAATCGGGCATGGTGCCAGCACAGTTAACAATCCACATTATGCTGGGTATGACTGTGGAGCATGCTCGGGAAGAGCTGGCTCGGTAAATGGAAGAGTTTTCAGTGCTATGGCAAACAAACCTGAGGTGAGAGAAATTCTTAAATCAAAAGGAATAGATATAACGGATGATACCAAGTTTTTGGGAGGCTTGCATGACACTACGAGTGATGATATTCAATTTTTTGATAAAAAAATATTGTCTCCTGAGAGCTTAGAGGCTCATGAAGAAAACAAGAGAACTTTCAGAAAAGCTTTGGATCTGAATGCAAAAGAAAGATCGAGAAGGTTTGACTCTATTGACTCAACAGAATCGGCGAAAAAGATTCACAAAAGAATCAGAAGACGTTCGGTATCTTTATTTGAACCAAGACCAGAGCTAAACCACGCCACCAATGCTCTTACGATAATTGGCAGAAGAGAATTGTCTAAAAAAATATTTTTGGATAGACGCTCATTCCTCAATTCGTACGACTACCGTGTAGACGATGAAAACGGCACTTATTTGGCAAATATTCTAAATGCCGCTACACCCGTTTGTGGTGGAATAAATTTAGAGTATTACTTCTCAAGAGTTGATAATCAGAAACTTGGAGCTGGCACTAAACTACCTCATAATGTAATGGGACTGTTTGGAGTAGCAAATGGTATTGAAGGCGACTTGAGGCCTGGACTGCCAAGCCAAATGATAGAAGTTCATGATCCTATTAGGATGTTGTATATCGTAGAGCAATTTCCAGAGAAAATCCTACGTGTAATCGAGCGTTTTCCGGCAACCTACGAATGGTACAAAAACGAATGGGTGCATTTGATTTCGGTGAATCCAGAAACCAAAGAGCTACAATTTTTCAAAGATGGTGTATTTGTGCCTTACAGCCCGATTACAAAACATGTTGACAAAATAAAAGATGTAGCAAAATTGGTTGAGTCGCATCAAGAGAATTTCCCAGTATACTTAATAGAAGACTAAAACATGGAAGCATTAATCAAATTTTTTCTTTTGATTCCTTTTGTCGGATTTATCATCAGCTTGATGATTCCTTCAAAAAACGAAACTTTGATATCGTGGACAGCCTTCTTAACTACTGGGCTTCAGTTGTTCTTCTCGACAGTTTTTGTTGGATATTGGCTATTTAATGGACATTCAACGCTTGACGAGCGAGATATTGAACTTTTCAGAAGTTTAGATTATGTTTTTTTTATCGATTTGTTTTTCGATAAAATCACGGCAGTTTATTTACTGGTTGGAAGTTTCTTGACTTTTATTGTGGCGGTCTACAGCAGGTATTATATGCATCGTGAAAATGGATATAAACGTTTTTTTAACACCAAACTTTTCTTTTTCTTGGGTTATAATCTTACGATTTTATCGGGAAATTTAGAGACATTGTTTGTAGGTTGGGAAATGTTAGGTGTGTCTTCTTTTTTATTGATTGCATTCTATAGAGACAGATATTTGCCTGTAAAAAATGCCGTAAAAGTGTTTTCAATTTATAGAATTGGCGACATTGGACTGCTTTTAGCCATGTGGATTAGCCACCATTTATTCCATGAAAACATCACTTTCATGAAAATGGCGAATTTCGAATTGGTTAGCGAACATTTATCTGAGCATACCATGATTGGTTTTGCTCTATCATTAACCATTCTACTCTCTGCTGTAGCTAAGTCAGCTCAGTTTCCATTTTCGTCTTGGTTGCCTCGAGCTATGGAAGGCCCTACCCCATCAAGTGCCATTTTTTATGGCTCATTGGCCGTGCACATAGGTGTATTCTTACTTTTGAGAACATTCGTATTCTGGGAACATCAATATCCTGTTAGAATCCTGATAGCATCTGTGGGAATAGTTTCAGCATTGATAGCTATAGGAACGGCCAGAGTGCAGTCATCAGTTAAAGCACAAATTGCTTATTTTTCTATTGGACAAATTGGCCTTATTTTCATTGAGCTAGCATTAGGATTCCAAAACCTTGCACTGTTTCACTTTGCTACCAATGCTTTGTTGAGAACTTATCAACTTTTGGTATCCCCTTCGGTGGTGAGTTACTTGATAAGAGAGCAGTTTTATAATTATTCTCCTCATAAGCATTCTTTGGAATACAGGTATCCTTCAAAAATTCGTAACACGCTGTATTTGTTATGTTTGCAAGAATGGAACTTAGACTCTATGATGTATAAATATCTATGGAATCCGATAAAGTTTATAAGTAGAAAACTGCATTTTATTAACTTCGAAAAAATCATAATCTTCTTCGTTTTGGTATATTCTGCAGGTGTATTTTTCTTATTCAATCGAGAAATGATCCCTTTCAGAATCCCCGAAAGCTCACCTACAGTCTTTGCTTTAATTGGCCTTTTTATGGTTCTCAAGGCTTTCTCAGAAAGAAAAAGAGTAAGAATGAGCTGGTGGCTAGTAGTCATGAACCACTTTTGGATAGCCTTGACAGTGGCTTACAACGAAAAATTGCAGTTCTCCGAAATTGCCATGTATTTGGGTGGAGTAATAGTATCTGCAATCGTAGGTCATTTATGTATAATGCGACTTAAGAAAATAGAGAAAGAAGTAAGTCTTGGTCAGTTTAATGGCTACATAAAAAAGCATCCAAAAATAGCCATAATATTCTTATTGGCATGTTTAGGTCTTACAGGATTTCCCATTACGCCAACATTTATTGGAGAGGATTTGATTTTTAGTCATATTCATTCCAACCAAATATTCTTGGCACTTTTTGTTTCTATGAGTCTTATTATTGACGGACTTGCCATTATCAGATTATATGCAAGACTATTCTTAGGACCTCACGTAAAATCAATGTACGAAATGGCCTACAGGTCATCTTAAAAAAATATTAAATACATCTGGAAAAACCAGATAAAATAAACATTACAAAATGAAATCAGAAAACAAAAAGCTTAAACTCCCATTAGATGGGTTAGCAGGTCTAAAAGAGAATTTCTCAACAGACGCTATTTCAGGATTTATCGTATTTTTATTGGCTTTACCCTTAAGTTTGGGAATTGCCAAAGCTTCAGAGTTCCCTCCTATTATGGGGCTTGTTACTGCCATAATTGGTGGTATAATTGTAAGTTTTTTTATGGGTGCCCGATTAACCATAAAAGGTCCAGCGGCAGGTTTGATAGTAATAGTAGCAGGAGCAGTTGCTGATTTTGGCGGTGGAGAAACAGGCTGGCATCTTGCATTAGGTGCTATGGTAGCAGCAGGACTTTTACAAGTGCTTTTTGGAGTGCTCAAATTCGGAAAACTCGTAGATTTTTTCCCGCTTTCGGCTATACATGGAATGTTGGCAGCCATTGGTCTGATTATCATAGCCAAACAAATTCCAGTTTTACTAGACGTAGACCCCTTATTATCTAAAGGGAAAAGCCCTTTCGAATTATTTGCAGCTATTCCAAGCTTCCTAAAACACCTTGATCCAAAAGCTTCATTGATTGGTGTAATTAGTTTATGGATAATGTTAGGATGGCAAAACACACCAGGGTTTTTGAAAAAAATCCCAGCTCCATTAATGGTACTTTTAATAGCCATTCCTGCAGAATTGATGTTAGATTTTCAACATACAGAGCCAACTTATGCCTTGGTACACATTGGAAATTTAGCCGAAAATATCAAAGTAAATGTTGACTTTAGCGGTTATTTGCAAACTGGCACTTTCATCAAATATATCATTATGTTTACCCTTGTTGGCTCTTTAGAATCCCTGCTAACACTGAAAGCAATTGACCTTTTAGATCCTTGGAAAAGAAAATCAGACGCGAACAAAGACCTTATTGCTGTAGGTGTTGGAAATACTATCGCAGCGGTTTTAGGTGGCTTGCCAATGATATCAGAAGTAGCTCGTAGTTCCGCTAACGTAAACAACGGAGCAAAAACCCGTTGGGCTAATTTTTTCCATGGCGTGTTTATTTTAGGTTTTGTCCTTTTAGCATCAAAATATATAGAGTTAATACCTAATACAGCATTAGCGGCAATGCTTATTACTGTAGGTATCAAATTAGCTCATCCAAAGGAGTTTATCCATACTTTCAAAATTGGAAAAGAGCAGTTAGCCATATTTTTGGTAACTATTTTCTTTACTTTATTTGAAGATTTATTGGTTGGTATCTTTGCAGGCATGTTCCTTAAAATGATTATTCACTTAATTAATGGCACGCCTATTTCTTCATTTTTCAAAGCACCTACGCAAGTATCCTTTGAAGGAAATAATTACCTTGTAGAAATTGACAAAGCGGCTGTTTTTACTAATTATTTAGGAATTAAAAGAAAATTGGATGCAATACCTCCAGGTTTCAATGTGACAATAGACTTAAAAAACACTAAATTGGTTGATCACTCCGTAATGGAAAACTTACATCATTTTGAGCACGACTATCAGGCAACTGGCGGAACTGTCCAACTTATTGGACTTGAAGCCCACACACCAGTTTCCGATCACCATTTGGCAGCAAGAAAGAAGAAATAATCTCTGTAAAAATCCTGCATTACAAAAGAATGCAGGATTTTTTTTGCTTTAATAATGATTTTCAAAACTCCCCATTTCACAGAGTATTTTATACATTTAAGAAAAGAATTCAAACTTTTATATAATTTTACATCGAACCTAAAATTACCTAAAAAATGAAATCTACAATTGGGCTATTTCTAATAGTATTTGTAATATTTTCTTGTACACAAAACGATAACGAAGAAACTGAAACCCAAATCCTATCTTCAACCGATTCAACGACTTTAACAGATCAAAAGCTTAATCCAGAAGAAGTCAAATCTTGGCTAATTAAAAGCATTGAGAAAGAATTCTCCGACCCACTATTTGAAGATAAAGAAAAAATTGAGCATCCAAATGACATCTATACCAATGCCTACGAAGAATACAAAACTGATGCTATTGGAATAGAATACGACGGTGGAATGACTGAGGCAGCTTTTAAAGAAAAATGGTCTAAAATTTACAATACAAAATATGCTGGAATAGGAACAGGTTTTTTGATTTCTGCCCAAGATTGGGGTAAAATAAAAGTTACGGACTGTAAACTATTAGAACCTCAAAACGATGGCTTTTTAATGTTCCATGTGACTATTGAAGATCTTGAGTTTAAATCTAAATATGTGAGAGATATAAAGGTTGTTAAACAAGAAGGTAAATATAAAATTGATGATATTTTAGAATATTAATTTGAATAGTGGATTTATACTTCTGGCAATTTCCAAAAAAGATACTCGTTTCTATTTAAACAGGCTTTTTAATAATTTTCGATTCATGAAAAAACTTCAAATACTCTTTCTTTTTCTTTCTGTTAGTGCAATAGTAGGCTTTAAATGCACCAAAAAAACTTATAAAAATTCTGAAAATAAAATAGTTACAGGTGCAGAACAAACTGAAAAGTATTTAAATCTCTTGAAAGGAAAACGGGTTGGTGTTTTAGCAAATCCTACTACGGTTATTGGTAAATCTCACTTAGTAGATAGCCTTCAAAAACTTGGGATAAACATCGGAAAGGTATTTGGCCCCGAGCATGGATTCAGAGGAAATGCATCAAATGGAGCAAAGGTAAATGACGAAGTAGACGAGGCCACTGGCATAAAAATCATTTCACTTTATGGAAAAAAACGAAAACCAACTCCTGAGGATCTTGCAGATGTAGATATTATGATATTTGATATTCAGGATGTTGGATGCAGATTTTACACTTACATCAATGTTCTTAGAGATGTGATGGAATCCTGTGCTGAAAACCAAAAGACTTTACTGATTTTAGACAGACCAAACCCTAACGGTTACCTCATTGATGGTCCAATAATGGACATGAGATTGAAATCTGGCATTGGACAGTTTCCTATCCCTATAGCTCACGGCATGACGATTGGAGAGTTTGCTCAAATGATAAATGGTGAAGGTTGGTTACCAAACAATCTACAATGTTCTTTAAATATCATAAAAGTACTTAATTATAAGCACGATATGGAATATACATTGCCAGTAAAGCCATCTCCAAATCTTAATACACAACAAAGTGTGATGCTTTACCCAACAATTTGCATGTTTGAAGGCACCATAATCAGTCAAGGAAGAGGAACTTACGTTCCGTTCACAGTTTTGGGTAGTCCTTTATTAAAAGGAAAATATGAATTTACTTTCAAACCTGAAAGCATAAAAGGCATGAGTGAGTCGCCTCTACACATAAACGAAACTTGTTATGGCTTAGATTTGATGCAATATGATATAGAGAAATTAAGAAAATCGAAAAGACTTAACCTCCAATGGATGATAGATTTATACAAAGCTTATCCACAAAAAGACAAGTTTTTTGATAGAACACAAAGCAAACAAATGGGCAATATAGATTACCTAGCAGGTGTTTATGAATTTAGAAAACAAATAGAAGAAGGAAAAAACGCCGAAGAAATCCAAAAATCATGGGAACCCGGTCTTTCAGAATACAAAAAAATGAGAATGAAGTATGTTTTGTATGAGTAAGAAGTTTTTTAAATCAAAATAGCCTTCATTTCCAACTCTTTCTGTCGCCAAAAAGCTCCTGGACTTATAAAAACCCCATTTTCTTTTGGCAATTCTATATTGGCATATTTGTAGGCTTCATAAACATACTCTGCACATGTATATTTATCATCCTCAAAAAACTTGTCCATACCCATAAAACTCCTCCAAAGTATACGCCAATATTCTTTTCTATCGTATTGTTTAGAGAGATTATCTAAGCAAAATTCTTTTACGGCTCTTTGTTTATTTTTATCTTCAAAAAGTAGTTTATGCCTACCCCAAGCCACTCTTCCTTGGTAAGGTTTGTTGTCGCCGCCGTAATCCTTAAATAAAAAAGACAGTGGGAGCATTCTTACACCAACTTCTAGCACACTTTCTATCAAAAACACTCTATCCAGCTCGTCTATCCTAACCACCATGCCAACATGACTCCACGAAGATTTACTTCGCCACCTGATAAGTCCAGAAAGCCAATGGTTTCCAGAAAAAAACAAAAGATCGCCCGTCTGAAACTCATTTCGCATAGCATCATAAAATCTCAAATTGGTGCTGATGGATTGATAATCATACAATTTGTCGAGTGCTCTTTTAGATTTTATTTTGTCTGCCATGAAACTTTTGGATAGATTATTAAGTTTTGTAAAGGTAAATATAAAATAATTTCGAAATGATTACGGTAACAGAAGAAGCAAAAAATAAAATTTTGGAATTAAAAAGCAAAGAAGGAAAAAACGAAAACCATGGCATAAGAGTAGCTGTTGAAGGCGGCGGATGTTCAGGTTTGATGTATGACCTAGCTTTTGATGCAGAACAACAAGCCAACGACCATATATTTGAAGACCAAGGTGTAAAGATTTTTGTAGACAAAAAAAGTCTTCTCTACTTGATTGGCACTCAGCTAGACTATAGCGACGGACTTAACGGAAAAGGTTTTCAATTTAAAAACCCTAATGCAAGCCGTACATGTGGCTGCGGCGAGAGTTTTTCTGTATAAATTTTCAAAGGACATTTAAGAGACACGGCCCCAAAGCCGTGTTTTTTTTATGCGGCTTTGTTTCGTTTTCTTGGATAATTTCACTAATTTGGATATGTAAAACCCAAAAGGAATGTTTACCGATTTAAACTTCTACCTTGCTCGACTTGCCTACCTCCGTAGTGCATGCTCGTTTGTTCCTGACCTAAGCCTTTAATTTCAGGAATTAGAACTTCTTCTTCAACATTAAATAATAAACAATGAAAACATTAAAAGATGGCTCACCTGTCTTGGTTATCGGTATGGGCAAAGTAGGATCATTGGTCGGCATCCTTCTCAATAAACGATTTACTGTCACTGGTTTAGATAAAAACCCTCCACATTACGACTTTAAACTTCCTTTTGATATTCTTAAAGGAGATTGTGCTGACCTTACGTTTTTAGAAAAAACAGTAACAAACTATGAGGCCGTAGTTTCTTGCATGCCTTTTTATTTGAATTTACCCATAGCAAATATTTGCCATAAAAACAGCATCCACTATTTTGACCTAACAGAAGATGTCCCTACAACACAAGCAATAAGAGAAATGGCGGCTACTGCTACATCCGTACTTGCTCCTCAGTGTGGTTTGGCTCCAGGATTTATTGGCATAGTTGGAGCAGACCTATGCAAGAGATTTGACAAAATACGCGACATAGAGTTGCGAGTGGGAGCTTTACCGCAATTCCCCAATGGTCAGTTGGGTTATTCGTTTACATGGTCGCCTGCAGGCGTAATCAACGAATACATCAATGATTGCGAGGTTATCCATAACGGCACAAAAAAGATGGTGCCTGCCCTAGATGGTTTAGAAAAAATATACATCGGCGGCGAGGAGTTTGAGGCTTTTAGTACTTCTGGTGGATTAGGTACTATGTGTGAGACTTTTGAAGGAAAAGTGGATACATTGAACTACAAAACTATGCGATATCCAGGTCATTGTGCTTTAATGAAATTCTTGATTTATGAACTCATTATGAAAAACAACAGGCAGCAACTAGAGCAAATATTAACAAACTCAAAACCGCCAGTACAAGAAGATGTAGTATATGTGTATGCCGTAGTAGAAGGCTGGAAAAACGAAAAAATAAAACGAGAAGAATATTATAGAGCCTTCAAGCCAATAACAATAGATGGTGAAAAATGGCGGGCCATATCTTGGACCACTGCTGCGGCTATAGCAGCTACCGTAGAAATGGTGGCAGATGGCAAACTCTCAAATATTGGCTTTATAAAACAAGAAGAAATAAACTTTGAAGACTTTTTAAATACCTCTAATGGTTCCTATTATAAATATGATTAAGAAACTTTTGCTTATTTTTCTAGTTCCTACAGGTCTTTCAGCTCAAAAACTTACAGCCTTTGATATTGTATCTAAAAGTATTTATGCACATGACCCTTTCAATAATTTTGAAAAATTCGAAGGTATATTCAACTACCAAATCGTAAGAGACAAGCAAGCAACTAGAAATTTTACCCTTGCTTTTAATAAGCCAAAAGATAGTTTTGAATATATTGTAAATACAGATTCAGTCTCATTTAAACAAAAAATAAAAAAAGGCAAATGCTATTTGGAAGCAAATAATAGAAAGAAGATTTCTTCTGACTTAATCAAGAAATACGATATTACTTGTGAAAGAACGCAATACCTTGAAAAAGTGTACAATTATTTATTTGGTCTGCCATTCAAACTAAAAGACCCAGGGGTTATAATAAGTGAGCAGTATTCAGAAAAGTTTTTTAATGGAAAAACAAGATATGAAATTGCTGTGGAATTTGAGAAAAACACTGGTACTGACCATTGGTATTTCTATTTCGATAAAAAGGATTTTTTATTAGCAGGTTATAAATTCCACCACGATATTTCAAAAAAAGACGGAGAATTTATATATCTAAGTGATTATGAAAAATTTAATGGAATCATAATGCCCAAAACAAAAAAATGGCATTGGAATCAAACGAGTGAACATTTTAGAACAGATAAATTAGAAATAGTCGATAAAAAATAAAAGGGGCTAAACGCCCCTTTTTGATATTTTATGCTAACTCTTTCTTTACTTCTTCAGGAAAACTAAAAATTATTGGTTTCTTGACTTTCTCTTTTAGAAGAGCTATTTCTAAAACTTCTTCCACATAACTTACATAGTGAAAAGTAAGACCTTTGGTGTACTCCGCCCCTATTTCTTCTACGTCTTTTTGGTTTTTGTAGCACATCACTATTTCTTTAATATTTGCTCTTTTTGCAGCTAATATTTTTTCTTTTATACCTCCAACAGGCAACACTTTCCCTCTTAGAGTAGTTTCACCTGTCATCGCCATGTCTTTTTTGATTTTCCTCTGCGTAAATATCGACGCCATAGAAACTAGCATGGTTATACCAGCCGATGGACCGTCTTTTGGTACAGCACCTTGCGGAACGTGAATATGAAGATCATAATTAGAGAAAACTCTATAATCAATACCCAAATCTTCAGCGTGAGATTTTAGATAAGAAAGAGCAGTCACTGCCGACTCTTTCATGACATCACCTAATTGTCCTGAAAGCGTCAAAGCACCCTTTCCTTTGCTAAGGTTCGATTCTATGAAAAGAATATCACCACCCACTGGCGTCCAAGCCAATCCTGTTACTACTCCGGCAAGTTCATTGCCTTCATACAAGTCTTTATCAAATATAGGCTGACCTAATAATTTCTCAATATCGGCTTCTTTTACCAAAGGATTGTATTCCTCTTCCATAGCTACAAACTTCGCTATTTTCCTAACTAGGCTACCCAATTTGTGCTCTAAGCTTCTAACACCTGACTCTCTGGTATATCCTTCTATTAATTTTACTATTGCAGCATTGTTGATTTTGAACATTTCTGGTTTAAGTCCATGAAGTTCAATTTGTTTAGGTAAAAGATGGCGTTTGGCTATCTCCAATTTTTCTTCTACGGTATATCCGCTCAACTCAATAATTTCCATTCTGTCTCGAAGTGCAGGTTGAATAGTATCCAAAGAGTTTGCTGTGGCAATAAATAAGACCTTGGACAAATCATAATCAACTTCTAAATAATTATCTTTAAAAGCACTGTTTTGTTCTGGATCTAAAACTTCTAACAGGGCACTCGAAGGATCACCTCGGTGGTCTCGAGAGATTTTGTCTATTTCATCCAAAATAAAAACTGGATTACTTTTTTTAGCTTTTTGGATATTGTTAATGATTTTGCCAGGCATAGCACCTATGTAGGTCTTTCTATGTCCACGAATTTCGGCTTCATCATGTACACCGCCAAGAGCCATTCTTACATACTCCCTGCCCAAGGCTTTGGCTATTGATTTCCCCAAAGAAGTCTTTCCAACTCCTGGAGGGCCATATAAACATAGCAAAGGAGCTTTCATGTCATTTCTGAGTTTTAGCACAGCTAAATACTCCAATATACGCTCTTTCACTTTTTGCAATCCAAAATGATCGCCGTCTAAAATCCTTTTGGCACGAGAAAGTGAAAAATTATCTTTACTGTATTCATTCCAAGGCAAATCAACCAGAAGCTCAGCATAACCCAACGAAACACCATATTCTGGGGCCATTGAATTCATACGCATGATCTTATTAAGTTCTTTGTTGAAATGTTCATTGATTTCAGGCGACCATTTCTTTTTGGCACCTTTAGCTCTTAATTTATCTACCTCTTGATCAGGAGATTCTTGCCCCAATTCTTCTTGAAGGACCTTAATTTGCTGACGTAAGTAATATTCTTTTTGTTGTTGGTCAATATCAGAAGTAGCTTTACTTTGGATATCTTTTTTGATTTCCAAAACTTGAACTTCCTTCAGCATATGCTCAAGAAGCTTAACCGCTTGATCATATCCGTCAAAAGTTTCTAGAAGCAATTGCTTATCCGAAATACCGATATTAAGATTTGACGATAGAAAGTGCGTCAAAAAATTAGGCGTATCAATATTATTTATGGCAATTTGAGCATCTCTAGGAATTTCTGGATTCAGATTCAAAATATTCAAAGCCGCTTCTTTTAAGCTAGAAATCAAAGCTTTGGTTTCCTTCTTTTTGGGATTCGGAAATTTATCCTCAATATATTCAACTTTAGCAGTTAAATAAGGCTCTAATTTTGTAAATTCTTCAACTTTAAACCTCCTTCTTCCCTGCAAAATGATAGTAACATTGCCATCAGGCAACACAATCATTTTCAAAATATGAGCTATTGTTCCTACTTTGTACAAATCATCCACAGTAGGCTCGTCATTGGTTTGACGAACTTGGGAAATTATGCCCAAGGTTTTGTCACCTTTGTAGGCTTTCTTAACGAGTTTAGTGCCTTTGGTACGTGTTACAGTAACAGGAATTACAATTCCAGGAAAAAGCACGGTGTTTCTTAAAGGTAGAATTGGAAGTTCGGTAGGTAAATTATTATCATCCTCCATCACTTCATCAGGCGGGGCGATTTCAATCATCTCCACGCTCTCAATGTTTTTCCCTGAAAGACCAATATTATTAAAATTTTCGAAATCTAGCATTAATGTTATGTCAATATGTCAAACGGAATATTTGACTTGTCTATCCAATTTTGGTTAGTTATAATCGTCAAACCCTATGCCATGGGAGTTTTTCATGGCAAAATGGCAGACTTTTCATCGAAGTAAAGGTACAAATGTTTTTTAAATCTTAAAAAGATTCCTGAAAATTCATATCTAATGGTATAATTAAAGAAAAATAATTCAAAACATATATTTAAATAATTGACTATAAGTAATTTAAAAATACTAAAAACTATAATAATTGAAGCAGAAACAACCTGACAATTATGTCTTTAGATTCGCATAGAAATACCTTTATTGGCCAAATATTGTTTTAAATCAGGAATAGGAATTTCTCTAAAATGAAAAATGCTAGCTGCTAGGCCTGCATCAGCTTTTCCCTTTGTAAAAACTTCATGAAAATGCTCCATATTTCCAGCACCTCCAGAAGCTATTACTGGAATGTGCAAATTTTCGGAAACGAATGAAGTGATGTCTATTGAGAAACCATTTTTTGTACCGTCAGCATCCATAGAAGTTAGCAAAATTTCACCTGCACCCAACTCTTCCACCTGCTTTACCCATTCTCTCGTATTCAAAGAAGTCGGTTTTCTACCACCATGTGTATGTACAATATCTACTCCATCTACATATCTTGTGTCTACTGCCACAACAATACACTGACTACCAAACTCTTTAGCGAGTTGATATACCAAATCCGGATTCCTAACAGCCGAAGAATTTATAGAAACTTTGTCTGCACCAGCATTTAACAATTTAGAAACGTCCGAAATACTGCCTATACCTCCTCCAACTGTAAATGGAATATTGACAGCATGTGCAACTTTATTTACGAGGTCAAGTAGCGTTTTACGCTCTTCTACAGTAGCCGTTATGTCCAAAAACACCAATTCGTCGGCACCTTCTTTGGCATAAATTGCAGCAAGTTCTACGGGGTCACCTGCATCTCTTAAATCTACAAAGTTGGTCCCTTTTACAGTTCGACCTTCTTTGATATCTAAGCAAGGAATTATTCTTTTAGTTAACATAAAAACTTCTGAAGATCTTTTAAATCAATTTTACCTTCGTAAATCGCTTTTCCTACTATCACACCAAAAATACCTTCTTCATTTAATTGCTCAATGTCAGACATTTGGCTTACACCTCCACTCGCAATAACCTTTAAATCAGGAAATTGATTTTGCATTTTTTCATACAAATCAAAAGATGGGCCCGGCAAAAGACCATCTTTGGCTACATCTGTACTAATGGTATATTTTATTCCTTTGCTGATATAGTCTTTTAAAAAATCGAAAATAGAAACCTCTGTAGATTCTTGCCAGCCAGAAATTGCTATTTTTTCATCTTTCGCGTCTGCCCCTAAAATTATTTTTTCGGAACCGTAAGTTTCTAACCAACCCAAAAACATTTCAGCGTTTTTGATGGCAATACTTCCACCAGTTATCATTTTAGCACCAAAATCAAAGGCTTTTTGAATATCTTCATTGGACTGTATTCCACCTCCAAAATCAATAATTAGCCTAGTATTGTTTGCTATTTTCTCTAAAACTTTATGATTGATAATTTTCTTTTGCTTAGCCCCATCCAAATCTACCAAATGTAGCCTTTTTATGCCAGCATCCGCAAATTCCTTCGCCACTTCAAGTGGGTCTTCATTGTAGATTTTCTTTTGTGCATAATCGCCTTGCGTAAGCCTAACACACTTACCATCAATAATATCTATAGCAGGTATTACCTCTATCATAATTCTAAAAAGTTTTTAAATATTTGCTGTCCTACTTCGCCACTTATTTCTGAATGAAACTGGCAAGCGTAAAAATTATCTTTCTGTAGCATAGCTGAATATTCCAAAACATAGTCTGTTTTGGCTACAGTAAACTCAGAAAGTGGAGCATAGAAACTGTGATTATAATATACATAAGAATGTTCTTTTACATCTCTACAAATTGACGATTGAATATCATAAATATCATTCCAACCTGTTTGGGGTATTTTCAAACCTAGTTCTTTAGGAAACTTAAGAATCGGCACATTAAAAACACCTAAACATTCTGTATCGCTTTCTTCAGAATAATCGCATAACAATTGCATTCCTACACATGTACCAAGGAAAGGCTGCTTAAGACCTGGGATTAATTTATCCAAACCAGTTTCCTTTAAACTTTTCATGGCAGACCCAGCCTCTCCTACTCCTGGAAATATAATTTTATTGGCATTTTGAATTTTTTCAGGGTCGTCTGTGAGCTCATAAGTAGCTCCTATTCGCTCCAAAGCTATAATGACTGACATTATATTGCCCGCATTATATTTTATGATGGAAATCTCTGGTTTAATCATTTCACAAAAATACGTCTCATTTCTTTGCGAGCCATGCTATTAATAAAAAATAAAACCCGACTAATTTGTCGGGCCTATTTGTTCGCTAAATTTGTCAGGAAAAAATCTTTCGTGTAATGGATTGATTATTAATATATTTTGCAAAATAAATTATACTTATTCCAATTCCAAAATATAAATGCAATTAATCTTCAAAAAATTAACATTCTTGGACTAATTAATAGAAATAATACAATAAATATAATATTAATGTAATTGCCAATTAGGTAATTGTAGTTTAAATAAATAAATTTGCCCAAATTTATATACCTATTAAACCTTACATTTCGCGTAAGAGAAAAAGCTTAAATGGCCATTTCAATTGATGAAATACAAGCTCCGATTTCGGAAGAAATGAAAAGTTTCGAGAAGAAATTCAGGAATTCGATGAAAACCAATGTAATGCTTCTTGACCAAATCATGAAGTATATCATTCACCGCAAAGGAAAACAAATCCGACCAATGTTTGTCTTTCTTACGGCAGGCACTGTGGGCAAAATCTCAGATTCAACTTTCAGAGGAGCCGCTTTAATAGAACTTGTTCATACTGCTTCTTTAGTCCATGACGACGTAGTTGATGACTCCAACTATCGTAGAGGTTTCTTTTCCATAAATGCACTTTGGAAAAACAAAATAGCCGTTTTGGTGGGTGATTTCCTATTAAGTAAAGGTTTAGATTTAAGTCTTAAACACAAAGATTATGACTTGATGGAGATTGTTAACAATGCTGTGAAGGAAATGAGCGAAGGCGAACTTTTACAAATAGAAAAAGCAAGGAAACTTGACATTACTGAAGATATTTATTTTGATGTAATAAGACAAAAAACTGCCTCCTTGATAGCTTCTTGCTGTGCTGTTGGTGCTGCTTCTACTGGAGCAAAAGCCGAAGAAATTGAAAAAGCGAGACTATTGGGTGAAAAAATCGGTATGGCTTTTCAAATCAAAGACGATTTGTTTGATTTTGGAACTGACGAAATTGGAAAACCAACTGGTATAGATATCAAAGAAAAAAAAATGACTTTGCCATTGATATATGCCTTAAATAATACCTCTTGGCTTACCAAACGAAAAATAATCAACCTCATCAAAAATCAATCTAATAAGCCTTCGAAAGTAATGGAAGTGATTGAGTTTGTAAAAGGCTCTGGTGGAATTGAATACACCAAAAAAGTAATGCAAAGTTTTGTAGATCAAGCTTATGAAATCCTGGATTCTTTTCCTGAATCAATACATAAGAATTCACTTAAAAATTTGGTTCAGTTTACGATAGAAAGAACAAAATAAATCTTATTCGTCAAAAATACTTCATAAAAAAAGCCCTAAAAAGGGCTTTTTTCATTATCAATACCATTCTTGATTTATTTCATAATAGAAATCATATCGCAAAGGATTTTCTCAGATTCTGTCATATACAAATCATCTTCTTTATCTGATTTGCCATTAGACTTATTCATTTTTTTCACTGCTTTGCGATTGTTCTCAGTCTCTTCTTTCTCTTTTTTCCTCACTTCGTAGTTTAAAGAATACTCCTTTTTGTCTTTTTGAGCTTTATATTCATCTAAATCTTCAACCAGCTCTTTCAAACTTTCATCTGTCTTCAATCTAGTTTGAAACTTACTATCTAGCTTACCAATCAATTTGTCAGTAATAGTATTTACTACAACAAAGCTAGCCTTGTCAACTTCATCATAAGGCAAAGCTGTTGGCTGCGAACTTTCGCCCATTTCGTCAGGATCAAATGGAGAAGGCAATTCGATATCTGGCTCCACACCTTTCAACTGTGTACTATTACCTGTGATTCTGTAAAATTTCTCTGTTGTTAACTTCAGTTGTCCAAAACGCTCTTTGGTATCAAAGCCCAAACCGTTAGAGCCAACTCCAACCGCATTTTCTTTGGTATTTCTAGAAGCCTGACGAGGAGAGTTTAAGAATTGATCTAAATCCACCAATTGTTGCACAGTACCTTTTCCATAAGATCTTTCACCAACTATAAGTCCTCTTTTATAGTCTTGAATAGCACCGGCAAAAATTTCAGAAGCCGAAGCACTAAATCTGTTTTGCAATATCATTAAAGGACCATCGTATACCAATTCTGAATCTGTATCAGACTCTACATCTACTTTGCCTCTACCCGTTCTTCTTTGAACTACCGGACCTTCCGTAATAAACAAACCAGAAAGGTTAATAGCTTCAGTCAAGGAACCACCACCATTATTTCTAAGGTCTATTAATACGCCATCTACGCCTTTCTCTTCAAAATCTAACAAAAATTTCTTCACGTCTTTGGTAGTACTTTGAAAATCTCCTCCTTTTCGTGCATATTCAAAATCCCTGTAAAACATTGGAATATCAATTACACCAATTTTATAAGTTTTCTTATCGTGTTTTACATCAATTATCTCACTTTGAGCAACAGCCTCTTCAAGTTTTATCTTTTCTCTAACTATTCTCAAAAGTTTAGGCTCGGAGTCTGCAGGAGCATCAGAAGGCAAAAGTTTCAATCTTACAACGGTTCCTTTTTTACCTCTAATAAGTTTAACGGCATCATCAGTAAGCCAACCAATAATATCTTGAAATTCACCATCATCGCCTTGAGCAACCGCTACGATATAATCATTCTTATTGCCTTGTCCATTTTTATACAATGGACCGGCCACTACTATATCTTTTATCATTACATAGTCTCCTTCGTTCATAAGAGTTGCACCAATACCCTCCAAAGACTGGCTCATTTCAATATTAAATTGAGCTGCGGTACTAGGTATCATATAAGAAGTATGAGGATCGATAACCTCAGTAAATGAATTCATAAAAGTCTGAAAAACATCTTCCGCTCTCCACTTCAAAACTCTCGTCTCATACATGTCGTAGCGTTTGTTCAACGTAGCCAAAATAGCACTATCAGAGCTTCCACTTAACTTCAATCCTAAAGCTTGACTCAAAACGATTTTGTTCCAAACTCCATCTAATTCTTCCTGATTTGAAGCCCATTTAGCGTCATTTCTGTTAACTTGATAAGTATCGTTTGTAGTAAAATCCATTGGCTTAGTCAAATATTCTTTGATATAAGCATGCCTTTGCTTATATTTTTGGCGATAGGCATTAAATACCTCAAATGGCCCCGTCAAATCCCCCGAAAGCATGGCTTCATCCATCTTGAATCTGTATTTTTCAAATTCATCAATTTCGGATTTGGTAAAATAGGCTTTTGAACCGTCAACATTTTCAATAAAAGAGCTCCAAACTTTACTAGAAAGACTGTCGTCAAGTGTAAACTTTCGATAATGGTAGTTATTCAAAAACTGCGTTACAAAAGCCTGAACTTTTGATTGCGAAGCATTTGGCACTAAATCATCATAACTATACTTTGGCGAATCCGTTTGGGCATTAACAAAATACCCTGAAAAGCCGATTAAAGCAATTAAGAAACTCTTTTTCATATTTGTATAAATTAAAAAACGCCCCAACAATAATAGGTCATTTTACGATTTCAATCAATTCTACATCAAAAACTAAGGCTTGATTAGGGCCAATAGACGGAGGACCTTGAGGCCCATATGCCAAATCAGATGGAATATAAAGCGTCCATTTAGAACCCACTGGCATTAATTGCAAAGCTTCAACCCATCCTTTAATAACCTGCGTAACACCAAAAGTAGCAGGCTCTCCTCTGTTTACTGAACTATCAAAAACTGTACCGTCAATAAGTGTTCCATGATAATGAACTTTAACTTTATCCGTTTCGGCTGGTTTTAGTCCCGTTCCTGCTGTTAAAACTTTATATTGCAAGCCTGAAGGAGTAGTTACTATTCCAGGCTTTGTCTTATTTGCTGTTAAGAACGCTTCACCTTTCATTTTATTTTCATTTCCCGCTTTAGCTGCTTGACCTTGGAAATAATTTTGAATAAAACTTCCACAAGCTTCCGAGCTCATCACACTTTTATTGTTAGCAATCGCATCTTTAATAGCTTTAGCAACAATATCAGGATTTACGTTAAGTTTCTGATTACGAAGATTATCACCGACATTCACACCAATGGCATAGCTTAGTGAATCCATTTGGGTTTTAAGGGTTTGTGCTTGTGAATTAAAAGCAGAAGTGATATAAAAAACTAAGGCAATGATTGCTACATTTGAGCTGATTTTCATAAAAATTTGATTATAAATTAAATAATTTCTGTTAAATACGTTAGAAAGACAAAAAAACGTAATAATTTTAACATTTTTAACATTAACATTAACAAATTTTAAACCAAAAAATTTGTGGTATAGTTTTTGAATTTCCTTAGAATCATATAATAACCTAATAAAATGTCATTTCTAAAAAGCATTTCTAATTCAATTTCGTCTTTTTTTAAAGCTATCTTTAACTTTTTTGGTTCAATAATATCTGGAATTGGACGTGCCATAAAGGCCTTCTTTGACAAATTCAAAAAACCATATCATTCGTCTACAATGAGTTTCAGAGGCTTGTTGCATTCAATAGCAGTCACAGTTACTGCATTTGTTTTATTTTATATTTTACAACCGTTTGGCATTAAAGAGATGGCCGAAGGCGATAAAATAATGGTTATGGCCATTTCTGGTATGATTGTGTTGGCTGTAATGTTAATTTGTCAATTTGTTTTGCCATTTGTTTTGAAATCTTTTTATGACGAGCACCATTGGACCGGAACAAAACAATTGATTCAGTTTTTACTGATGTCTGTTCTTATCATCTTTGGCTTGATGTATTTTTTAAAATCAAAAAATGTTGGTGATAGCAATTTACCTATAGATGCACTAATCTACTTTGGATTTAGTGTGATTCCTTTAGCCCTATTTGTCTACATACAAGAATCAATGCACGACGCAAAATTCAAAAGAAAGGCAGAAGGATTAAACCAAGACCTAAAAACCAAAGGAGTAGTAAACTCCGAAAATCCACTTAAAATTTTAGTATTCCAAGGAAATTCTGAAAAATTAAGTTTGATACCTAACCAATTGATTTATGTAAAATTAGGAGCTGAAGCAGCCGAGTTTTATTATCAAAATCCTTTTGGAATAGACAAAGCAGCAATGACAATTGATACTAAATTGGTTTTGGATGAATTAAAAGACCATCCACAATTTGTGAAGTTTTCGCAAGATATTATGCTTAACTCCAACGCAATACAAAAAGTAAGTGGCACTGCCAGAGGTTATGACATCGCGATTGCTAAGGTTAATGAGATGGTTAAAGTTTCTGGAAAATTCAGAAAAAACTTAGAGAAATTGTAAAATATTGTGACAATAAAATATGTAGAGTGGAAGATTACTTTCGCTCTTTTTTTTCGAAAACTTTATTCTGGAAATCCTTTGGCGACATATTCTTAAAAGTCTTAAAAGTTCGACTAAAATAAGAAAGAGAATTAAAACCACATCTAAAACCTACATCAGATATAGTATTTCCTTCCGTTATCATCATGCAAGCTTGATTTATCCTGTATTCGTTCAAAAAATCAGTAAATGATACGCCGATATTTTTTTTGAAATAATTACAAAAAGCTGGAATAGTTAGATGACTTATCTCGGCCAAGTTTCCCGTATTAATATCTTTTTCAAAGTTTTTTTCTACAAATTCAAAAATTCTAAATAATCTATGCTGATCCTTCGACAAGTTTGATTGCTCATATTGGGTTTTATTTAGCAATATATACTCTTCACTTTCTGAAAGAATTTTCAAAATTTCTAATAATGAAATATACTTCTCGATAGCATCTTGCTCTTTTATTTTTTTAAAATGCTTTTCTAAAATTTCTTTAGTATAACCGAAAAAACTTACACCCAACACAGCTCTTTCAAACAAATCTTGAATTTTTTGAAACTCCAAACTCTCTAAAATCAATTCTTTTTTAAATTGTATTACTACTTCCTCATGCTTATCTAAGGCTCCATAACCAAAGCCCGAATGCGGCAGATTAGACCCAATCAGAACTAAATCACCAGATTCGTAATAACTTACATGGTTACCAACATGCCTGCGGCCAATTCCACCAAATACATAAACCAGCTCAATCTCAGGATGATAATGAAAATCCCAGGAAAAAACATCCGATAATACATGGTGATACAATACTCTAAAAGAGGAATTTGGATCTGGTAATATTCTTTCTAAAGGTATCAAATTTAAAAAATATTAATACAGTACAAATATTAAATAATTTCAGGATAATTTATATGTTTATTTTGTTATTTATTTGCATTAAATAATTTTACTTTCAAAGAATTAACCTATGATGAATATTAGAGCGAACTTTTTAAGTTCGCTTTATTTTTATCCTAATCCCTAGAAAAATGAACAATTGGAAATTAAAAGTCTCTCTTTTCTTAAACTATTTTGTGTTTGCCATTCTATTGAATAGTGTCGGAATAGTTATATCCAAATCCATCAATGTTTATAAAGTCACAGAAAGTAGTGCATCTATTTTAGAAGCCTTTAAGGACTTACCTATCGCCATTGTATCGCTACTCATTGCTTCATTCCTTCCTAGACTTGGCTATAAAAAAGCTATGTTAATTGGTTTAGGAATAGTTTTCTTTGGCTGCCTGGGCATGTATTTTGGCAATACTTTTTTGAGTGCTGAACTATTGTTTTTGAGCATAGGCGTTAGTTTTGCCTTAATCAAACTTTCTGTTTATAGTTTAATTGGTGAGATAACGAATTCACCAAAAGAGCATACTTCGTTAATGAGCTCGATTGAAGGATTTTTTATGGTTGGTATAGCAAGTGCTTATTTCCTTTTCCCATTTTTCTACAGCGATTCAGACATCAACAATTGGCTTAATGTTTACTTAGTTTTATGTTTGATGATATTCATCTCTTTTCTTTTTCTATTATTTTCTAAAATTGAAATTGAAACAAGTGCTTCAAACTCCAGCTTGATGGATGATCTAAAAGAATCTTTTAAACTGATCATTCTGCCTCTGGTTTTGGTATTTGTTGCTTCAGCTTTCTTTTTTGTAATGATAGAGCAAGGTATAATGACCTGGTTGCCAAGGTTCAATCAAAAAATATTTTCGTTTTCAGAAAAACTAAGTGTGCAAATGGCCTCTATTTTGGCAATCTCACTAGCCGCAGGCCGTTTTTTAGCAGGTTGGTTTGCAAAAAAAATCTCATGGGTTTACATCGTAATTATTTGCTCATTGGCTTCTATATTGATTTTGTTTATAGTGCTTCCTAAACTCGCAACTACGGGAGAGGTTACAATGATAAATTCACTTTCGGATGTACCTTTTCTTGGCTTCGTTTTACCATTAATTGGGCTATTTATAGCACCTATTTATCCTTTGCTAAACTCTGCAGTATTAAGTAGCTTGCCCAAAAAACTTCATTCTCCAATGTCAGGCTTAATCATCATTTTCTCCGCTTTAGGTGGCACTCTAGGCTCTAGGATAGTTGGGACGCTTTTTGAGTCAATGGGAGGTGTAAATGCATTTTATTTCTTATTTATCCCAATTGTGCTATTGATAATTTTTGTTTTGAGAATACAAGCAATAATCAAAAAACAAACAATTTAAAAAGTCACAAAAAATGGAAACTATAGTAGAGCAAAAAGAGCTTTTTGCGGCAGTACAGATGTCAGGTATATTTGAAGATTCTAAGACTTTCCCTGACATGATAGGCAAAAAAAACATTGTACAGATTGCCCAAGAATTTAAAAAACAAAAAGTAAAAACTGATTTTAGCCTTAAAAAATTCGTTTTGGATAACTTTGAATATGTTGAAAACGGAGCACAGGACTTTGAGGTGTTTAAGGAAAAGGATCCACAGCAACACATTACAGAATTATGGGATTTTTTAACAAAAAAAACTAAATCTACAGACGCCAATTCTACTTATATTCCTTTGCCAAACAGTTTTATTGTACCTGGAGGCAGGTTTCAAGAAGTGTATTATTGGGATAGTTATTTCACTATGCTAGGTCTAATAATTTCCAAAAAATATAGTTTAGTTGAAAACATAATTGACAACTTTGCTTATTTAATAGATACTTTTGGATTTATTCCAAATGGCAACAGAACTTATTTTCTAAGCAGATCTCAACCACCGTTTTTCTGTTTGATGGTAGATTTGCTAAACACTTTTGAATTTACCAAAAAACCGGAATTTTATTTACCTCAATTGGTTAAAGAATATGATTTTTGGATGAAAAACAGGGCAGTAAAAATGCCGGATGGTGAAATGTTAAACATTTACAATGACAGTTCGCCAACTCCCCGACCTGAATCTTACATTGAGGACATAGAACTTGCAGAACATTCAACTCAATCCGAAAAATCGCTTTACCGAAATTTAAGGGCAGCTTGTGAATCAGGATGGGATTTTAGTAGCAGATGGTTTTCGGAAGAAAATAATCTTGGGAGTATTAATACCACCAAAATTATTCCAGTCGACCTAAATTGTCTATTATTTCATTTAGAAAGACGAATAGCAGAACTACATCCAACTTTGTCAAAAGTATTTCTAGCAAATGCTCAAAGAAGACAAAAGGCAATTCAGAAATATTTTTGGAATGAAAAAGAAGCGTTTTTTACAGATTACGATTTAGAAAAAAATATTCAAAGGAGTAATTTAACGCTTGCGGGCATGTTTCCTTTATTTTTTGGAATTGCTAATTCTGATCAGGCTAATTTATGTGCAAATCAAATTAAAAAAAACTTCTTAAAACCAGGAGGATTAATAACCACGACTTTAGAAAGCGGTCAACAATGGGATGCTCCAAATGGTTGGGCTCCTTTGCAATGGATTAGTTATAAAGGCTTACAAAACTACGGATTTGAGAATTTGGCGAATACAATAAAAGAAAATTGGCTAAATTTAAATGAAGCAGTATTTAAAACTGATGGTAAGTTTACAGAAAAATACAATGTAACAAATACTTCAGGTGAAACTGGAGGAGGCGAATACCCAAACCAAGATGGTTTTGGCTGGACAAATGGCGTTTTCCTAGCATTTAAAAACGAAAATTAAAAAATTTTCATCCATTTGTTTTGAGCTTTCATAACGAGTTCTATTACGTCTCTCACCACACCTCTACCGCCAATAACTGGCGAAATATAATGTGAAACGAGCCTAACTTCTTCAACTGCATCTGCTGGACAACAAGCTAAAACATTAGTATTCGACATGAGCAAATAATCAGGAATATCATCTCCAATATAAAGTATTTCTTCTTGTTTTAGATTTTTCTCGAATAAATATTTCTCAAAAATTGGAAGTTTTTGATCAGTACCTACAGAAAGGAAAATGTCTTTTATTCCCAGTCCGCCCAATCTGGTGGCTATACTTTTTTGTTTTCCTCCAGATATAACAGCCATATTGTACCCTGATTTTATTGCAATTTGAACCGCGTAGCCATCTCTCACATTAAATATTCGCTGTACATCATCTTCACCTACTAAAAGTGTGGCATCCGTAAAAACGCCATCAACATCAAAAATAAATGTTGTGATTTTAGCTAATTTACTTTTTAATCTAATGTCCATCCAAGTTTATTTAGCCTGCAAGATAAAAAAAAACGAGGGCAAGCCCTCGTTTTCTACCATTTCAATTCTGAATTTTATTAGGCTTTACCTTTATTTAATTCATCTTGCCATTTTTTTAATTCATCCCATTTGCCATCTCTAGCCAATGCCGATTGAGCAGGCCAAGTAGTCGGATCATGCATCTGAAAACGCGACCCAGCTGCATCCAAAATTGCTTTAAGTTTTTCAGCAGTTGTATCGGCCAATTCAGCAAAAGTATAAATTCCAGCATTATTGCAAAGTTCCTCGATTTTAGGTCCGATACCTTCGACAATTTTCAAATCATCTTTTTTGCTTGCTTTTGGAGCTGCGGCCATAGCGGCAACCGGAGCAGCAACTGCAGCAACAGTAGCAGCAGCACTTCCTAAATCAACACTTGCTGATACTTTCGATTTTCTGCAGGCTTCTAACTCGCCTTCTAAGAAGTTGATTCTATCCTGTAACTCGCTTGAGTGTGATTTCAATCTGTCTCCAAGAAGTTTAGATAATAACCACCATAGCAATAACCCAAGTAATAAGGCAAAAAGAAATATATCCCAAGGGAAACAATTGAATAAACATTTAAGATTTTCCATATATATTATAATTTGATATTTTTTTATTATTTAATAAGTCTGATTGATACTCTTCTATTTTTTGCTTTATTTTCAGGAGTGTCGTTGTCTGCAATTGGCTCAGTTTCACCTTTTCCAATTACCGTCAAAGCACCATCTGCAAATCCATCTTTAACCAAGATACCTTTAACAATACCTGCTCTTCTTTCCGAAAGAGCCAAGTTTGAAGCATCATCACCATCGCTGTCGGTATGACCAGTAACGCTTAGTTTTTCATTTGGATTTGCTTCCAAATATTTTTTAGCAGTTGTTAACCAAGTATTAATTTCTTCAGTTCTGTTAATTGAAGATTTACCTGATTGAAAATAAACATCTAGAGGTTCAAAAAGAAGTTTTTCCTCTGGGGTTAAATTAGCCTGGGTCGTATCTTCAGCCATTACGGTATCTGGAGCAACTTCAGCAGCTATCGGCATAGCAGCCTCAATCGCTTTGGGTTGACAATCTGGGCAAGAAGATGCTCGATTGCAGTTCCAAAACCAACTGAAAAGTAAAGACCCTAGCAAAATCAGAAGCGGAATCAAAAATCTATTCATGATTAAGATAAGGGGTTATGATGAAAAAAATATGAATACAATTTATTAATAATTCAAAGTTTAAACAAGATTTAGACTATAATTTACAAAAAAGTAACACAAAACTTTACCTATACAAAGATTAATAATCAACAAGTTAAACATTATTTCAAATCAAATAAATAGTACAAAAGATTTTTTTTTGGTTTTTATAAGAATGTCACCTTTAAATTATATTAAAAAAACCATTAAAGACAAAAAACGGAATTCTTGAAATCCTTGAATAAAAATCTCACTTAACATTTAAGATATGCTAAATGAATAACTCAAGAACTAGGTAACTCAAATAATAACCTTAGAGAATTCTATTGTTTCACCTTCTATATTACTTATGAGAAGGAATCAGACATTCCATTTTTACTTCAAAGAAAACAATATTCAAAAAAAAAAGAGGCCCTAAGACCTCTTTTCAATATTATAGAAATTTCTACTATCTATTCATTGTCATCAAGAACTCTTGATTGGTTTTGGTGCCTTTCATTTTTGAAAGTAAAAACTCCATGGTTTCCATTGGATTCATGTCGGCCATATATTTCCTTAACAACCAAACTCTTTGTAATTCGTCTTTGTCCATCAACAAGTCTTCACGTCTTGTACCCGATGCAAGAATATCAATAGAAGGATAAACTCGTTTATTTGCAAGCCTACGATCTAATTGAAGCTCCATGTTACCAGTACCTTTGAACTCTTCAAATATAACTTCGTCCATTTTAGAACCTGTATCTATCAAAGCAGTGGCAACTATAGTCAATGAGCCGCCATTTTCAATTTTACGAGCAGCTCCGAAGAAACGTTTTGGTTTATGCAATGCATTGGCATCAACACCGCCTGAAAGTATTTTTCCGGAAGAAGGCATCACCGTGTTATAAGCACGTGCCAAACGTGTAATTGAATCTAATAATATAACTACGTCATGTCCTGACTCCACAAGTCTTTTGGCTTTTTCTAATACCAAATTCGAAACTTTCACGTGCTTTTCAGCAGTCTCATCAAATGTGGAAGATATGACCTCAGCTCTTACGCTCCTTTGCATATCCGTAACCTCCTCAGGCCTTTCGTCTATCAAAAGTATTATTAGATAAATTTCAGGGTGATTTATGGTAATTGCGTTGGCAATTTCTTTTAAAAGGACCGTTTTACCAGTCTTAGGCTGGGCAACTATCATACCTCTTTGTCCTTTACCTATTGGAGAAAACAAGTCCAAAACACGGGTAGACATTACATCCGAACGTGTACTAAGATTAATTTTTTCTTGAGGAAAAAGTGGCGTAAGATATTCAAAAGGTATCCTATCACGAATTTCTTCAGTAGTTTTTCCATTTACAGAAAGTACTTTTAACAATGCAAAATACTTTTCACCATCTTTAGGCGGACGAATGGAGCCATGAATTGTATCACCCGTCTTTAATCCGAAAAGTTTAATTTGGGAAGGTGAAACGTAGATATCGTCTGGACTAGCTAAATAATTATAATCTGCTGAACGTAAAAACCCATAGCTTCCTTCGCTCATTATTTCCAAAACTCCGATATTTTCTATCAGACCATCGAATTCTTTAACTAGGTTATTAAACTGTTTTTTTATTGAACGTCCGTAATCTTCCTTTCTTTTTACTTCTTGTGTTTGCTCTTTCGTCAAGGCCTCCTCTCCTGGTAAGCCTAAATCTTCATCTGTAATATCTGGAATTTCCTCTATTAAATCAGAAATATCAACCTCATCTACTACATCAATTTCAGGTATTTCATTCGATATTTCTGAAACTACTTCTTTGACTACCGGCTTCTTTTCTTCTTTCTCAATCTTTTTAGGAACTTTGGCTTCCTCTATCTCATTTCCATTTTCAGCAATACTTTCATTTTGTTCTGACATAGTATCGTCAGTATGAACCCTTGTGATACGCTTTCTCAATCTAGGCCCTTTATTTTCCGCCTCCATCGATAATGGATTTTTAGATTCTTTTGGCTGTGCAAATAGATCCTCTGTTTGAGGTTTGTTTTTTATTCCACCTTTTGGTTTAGAAACGGATAGTGGCTCTTCCGAAGCTTGTGGATTTGTATCAAGTATTTTTTGAATAATGTCTTTTTTAGCAATGCCTTTATCCAATTCTATACCTAGTTCGGCAGAAATTTTTTTTAGTTCTGATAGAAGTTTTAGCTTCAAATCTTCTTGATTGTACATAGAAATTTTGTTTTGAAAAACAATGAAGGTTTTTAAAGTACCAATGAATACATTAAACTCTAATTTGAAAAATTTTGAATTATTCGGATTTTGAAATTACGAATTGGAAGATTTCCCTTGCAGTAATTTTGATTTCGTCCGCAATTTTAGTGATTAAAATCCTTACCAACAAAAAAAAGTCGAGAAATTATTAATTAGGACAATATTTCTCCTTCAAATACCCTAACAGCAGGCCCTTGAAGGTTGATTTCTGAAAATTCTTTTACTCCTTTAAAAGAGACATTTAATCTACCTCCTAGTGTCTGGATATTTATAGAATGAACTAAACCTTTTTTTGTAGAAGATACTATTGCGGCCGCAGTTACGCCTGTGCCACAAGAATAAGTCTCATCCTCTACTCCTCTCTCATAAGTTCTAACTTTTAGATTGTTCTGATCTAAAATCTCGACAAAATTCACATTTACACCTCCCTTTGCCATCCAATAATCCGAATATCTAATTGATGAACCTAAGGTTTTAACATCTAATTCATCCACATTTTCAACAAAAATAATTAAATGCGGAGATCCTGTATTCAAAAAATAACCATTCTCTTCATCCAAAACTTCAGATACATCAATCATACCCAAAGAAACCTCTGAACCTTCCAATGTCGCAGTGTGTGGACCATCAACCGCAATAAAACTTGTGGAACTTTCAAAAATACCTAAATCAGCAGCAAACTTAACTGCACACCTGCCGCCATTACCACACATGCTACCTTCGTTTCCGTCTGCATTATAATATTTCATCTTGAAATCAAAATCTTGAGAATTCTCTATCAAAATCAAGCCATCAGCCCCAATCCCAAATCTTCTATGGCAAAGGCTCTCGACATGTTTTGGAGAATCATCAAACCAATTTTGACGATTATCAATCATTACGAAATCGTTTCCAGTTCCTTGATATTTGTAAAACTTAGACATGAAAATGGGTTTGAAATATAAAAATGCAAATATAAAAAGAAAACTATTTAGGTGGGGGAAAAGTTTGCGGGGAGACAAACATTGGGCGGGGGTAATGCGGATAATGTTTGTGGGGATACAAACTTTGGCGACATAAACATTCGCAATGTTAATGTTTGTGAGGACACAAACATTGGCGACGCAAACATTAGCATCAAAAAAAAGTCATCTCAAAGAGATGACGTTTTTTGCACAAATTATGAAAAAGCTATTACTTAAAAACTTAAGTAATGTTACTTACTTTTTTAATTCTTTGATTCTCGCAGCTTTACCATGCTTACCTCTTAGGTAGTACAATTTAGCACGACGAACCTTTCCTAACCTTAGAACTTCGATTTTGTCAATACTTGGAGACAAAACTGGGAAGATTCTTTCAACTCCCACACCATTAGAAATTTTACGTACTGTAAAAGTTTCACCTGGAGTTCCAAAGTTTTTTCTTTGAATTACAACACCTTGGTATAACTGAATACGCTCTTTGTTACCTTCAAAAATTTTAACATACACGTTTACAGTGTCACCTGCCTTAAAATCTGGAAGTCCAGCTCTTGAGTTGCTATACTCAGATTCTACAAATTTAATTAAGTCCATTTAATAAAAAAATTAAAATATAAAAATTATTTGATAGTAAAGAGGCTTCTTTTAGGCTAAAAGAGGCGTTTACAGAAACGAGGTGCAAATATAGAACTTTTTTACAATAAAATAAGCAATCTATCTGAAATTTTCCAAAATAAACCGAATCTAACTATTACATCAACAGTCTGGATAACACACTATTACAGCATTATCTGTTTTTCAAAGATTCAATTACTATCTCTTCAAATCCTGGAAGGGTTTTGTAAGCATAAAGGCATTTCCATTTAGATTTTGATTCTTTATTAGCTACCAAAAAAGATTTCTCTTTTGGCCTATCTAATGGAATAGTGGCATCATTTTCAGCTATAATAATATCTACAGGAATATTTTCATAATATTTAAAATACTGCGGATGAGTAAGATAACCAAGAGGAGTAACATCAAATGGAATAAAACCGTCGTTTCCAAAAAGCTGTTTATGCCTTAGCGACCACGGCCTTAGAAAATCATATACCAATTTATCTCCTTCAAAACTATTATCCAGAAATTCGTAATCAGTTTTTCCTAAAAATAAATAAACACTAGCTTCAAAACCTGACAAAACTACTTTTACTCCCGAATCAAACACAATCCTAAAAGATTCCACATCTTTTTCGAAGTTATAATCAGAAACTGTGTATTGCTCCAAACCAGGTCTAAAATGAAAATCCGGTGTTCGACCAGCACAAAACACAATTTCCTCTATTTGACTAGCAAGTTCTGGGTGGTTTTTTAGTACTGTTGCTACATTTGTCGCTGGCCCTAAAGCCAAAATCGTCAATTTTTCTTTTTTTAATGCAGCAGCCAAAGCTCTTGTTGCATCATTTTCTTCACCTACATCTTTACAAGTATTGGAGCCTTTATAGATTGGTATGTTTAGATTTGGAGCATACCATTTTAACATTTTCTCTGTAATTCCATAAGCATAATCGACATAAGTGACTAAACTAATTCCCTCAATTTTAATTTTATCTTGATGCTTGAGGGCCATCATTAATGTAATAGCATCGTCGACTTCTCTAGGTGCTCGGTCTGGATTGCCGATCATTATATCCGTATCAAACCAAATTTTTTTCTGTGAAAAACCTATAAGGCTTATCATCATCAACCCAATAAAAAATATTTTCTTCATTTTATATATTATTCATTATTAAGCCATAAGCTTCTTTTAAAAGTATTTTCTTTTCATCCAAAGTAAGGCTAAGTGGTAACTGAGCGAGACCAATTATTCTACGCAAAATTTCTACTCCGACGAATTGATTCAACAATTTCATTTCAAAGTCTTGCCCTTTTTCATATTTTTCTAATGCAGCATCAACAATCTCTTGTGATTGCTGACTTAGTTTTAAGTGAGCAATCAAAACTCCAAGGTCAAACTCTGCCAAGCCATAAAAACAGAACTCTGGATCTATAATTTTCACTCCAAAATTGGTTTTCAAAAAACTTCCCGGATAATAATCACCATGAAGCAAACAGGGACCATCTTCAAGATATTTTTCACCCAAAGCTTTGATTGTTTTTTTGAGAACATCATCTTTTTTATAAAGTAAAGCCTCTGACTGAAGTCCAGGCTGAATAGTATCTAAATCAAAGCCATTTTCTTCCATAAATGGATAGATAAAAATATGCTCATGATTTAAAGCCCGCATTTCTCGATTTGCAAAAAATGGATCTGGAGATACCGTTTTGAAGCTTTTGTGCAATAAATTTAGAAATCTAATTATCTCCGTTAATTCATTTGTGGCTAGGCTTTCATTTGAAGATTTATACAAAAAAGTAAAATCGTTTGAATTACCGAGATCTTCTGTAATTATGATATTATTCTCTTTGTCGGTACCTAAAAGTTTCGGCATAAAACTTTTAAGCTCAAGATTTGTTTGGGTAAACTCAAAAAAACGACCTTCAACAATTGCCCTGTTTGCAGGTGCAGCTATGGAGGGATATTTTTCAACGTAGTTTTTGGATTGCTTTGCAATAAACGTTTTACCACTAGCGGTGTAGACTCTCAGAGTAAAATTCATATTTCCCTCTCCAGGTTTTTCGACTCTCAAAAGAGAGTCTTCTTCAGAAATCCAAGCCTTTTTTTTCAAATAGACTTCAAGTTCTTTTAAATTATCTAAGCTTAAGTTCATTGTTTTTAATTATATTTTCAAAAAACATATCTTGCTCCAAACTGAAACTGACGAGGTGCTGAGGCGGCCTTCCAGGTATAAGTATTGGTACTTTTGTCACCTACCATAAATTGGTTGCTACTACCTCTGGTCACATTAAATCCAGAGTAATTGACAGCATTTAGCAAATTAAATATATCAGCCGAAAGCTCAAAGTGTCTCATCAAAGTATATTTTACAGACAAGTCTAAAGTATTAGCCCAAGGCAACCTGTCACTATTTCTTTTGTTCCCTGGACTATAGTCTCCCGGATTGAAGAAATCATTATCGCCATTTAAGTCGGTTGTTCCATATATTCGAGCATCGGCTATACGCGTAATCGGCTGGCCACTTTGAATCAATAAGGCTGGAGATATAATAAGGTTTTTAATTGGGTACCAAAAAAACATAGCACTGGCCACATGGCGACGGTCGTTTTCGTCATAGGTATATTCTGCATCATAGTTATTAGAATCATTAGCTCTGGTATTAATACTGCTGGTATTACTTTTAATCAAAGCCAAAGAATAGCTCATTCTGTAAGCATATTTATCTTCACCTTTCAATTTTTGATATACCACATTCATAGCCCAATATCTGGCTTTTCCGTCGGTTTGATTCATGAAAACATTTCTAGCAAAACCTCTTAATGTATCAGCTCCAACCACAGCATATTGACCTTTACTATCTGACCTTAATGGAACTGGTCTAGTTAAATCCGCCTCAGAAACTTTTCTAACAACCACATTTTTAGGGTCGTCCAATGGATAGGCTGATGGAGCATTAATATTCCTGATATAATAGAGATTATTGGTAGCTACATAGTTTAAGTCCAAAGAAAACAAATGATCTACATCTTGCTTATGTTGATAACCTAAGGAGACCTGATGAGAATATGGATTCTGAAATCCGTTTGGATTAAGAATTCGCATATTATTCACAAATTGACTTTCTCGTCTAGGCTGTAAATCCGTATAACTTGGACCATTTAAAAAAGTCACATTAGAAGCCGTAGCTCTGATATTTCCAGGAAATGTAATTTTATCCAAATCTGCATTTGGGTCTAACTTACCCAATCTTTGAAGTTCTTGTAACTGTTTTTTAAAATCAGCCGATATACTGCTAAATTGCAAAGCATCACTGTAAATGGAGTATTTAATTTTATCAGTAAATATCCCATATCCACCTCTCAAGGTATTTTTATCATCAATACTATAATTAAAAGCTAACCTTGGAGCTAAATTGTTTAGATCACCTTTGCTACCTCCACCTTTGGTAAGGTTATCGTAATCGTAACGTACACCCATCGTAAGGTTTAATTTATTGTTAACTGCAAAAATATCTTCTAAATAGGTACTGAAAACATTTTGTCTTGCCCCGAAAGTATTGGGTTGTAATTCCACGTCATAGTTTATAACTCTCACATCTGAAGGTATATCACTCACATTTAGTGCTGTAGTAACACCTTTGGCTTTTAGAGCATCTAATTGACCTTGATTCAATCTTACAGTGTAGGTTCCAAAAGTATTACCTCCACCTAGAAGCGAAAAGTCTGAAGTGATAAATTCTAAACCGTATTTAAGGGAATGTTTCCCTCGTCTATAGAAAAGTTTCTGTTGAATTTGATTGGTATATTCTTTATCGTCAAAAATGGATCCACTCTGGCCTAATATGGCTATTACAGAGCCGCTTGGATCCTGAACGGTCACTGAGGGGCTTGTTAGATTGTTAGGCTCTCTGTAATTCCATCTAAAATAAGAAGTTTGAAAATTAGTTTCCCCAGTAAGATAAGAACTTAATACATAGGCATTTTTCAAGGCAATCAAATAGGTTCTATTTTTTTGAGCGGAAGCTGCAGATGGAAACAAAGTACCACCTTCCAATCCTCCTCCCTGTCGATCGATATCAAAAACGCCTTGATTTAGTCTTAGAGAAGACTTAAATCTTTTGCTCCATACTTGGTCAATTTTAGCAGACGTATAACTAAAATTATTATAGCCTGTAACAGTTTCGTTTATTCCGAGTTGTGGAACATTCAATAAATTATCTTTTTTATCAATCGTTTGCTCAAAGTTTATATAAAAAAAAGTCTTGTCTTTTTTCAAAGCACCGCCTAAGCCAAAGCCAGCTTGATTTCTTTGAAAACCATCTTTGACCTGATTGCCTGACAAATCCAAGGTAGCAAAAGGCGATTTAGAGTCAATAATAGAGCCTGGACGCGTAAGATAAAAAGCTTCGCCTGTAAGTTTGTTTGTTCCAGACCTAGTCGTTACATTCACCAATCCATTGCTTGTATTGCCAAATTCAACTGAATAATTGTTGGTCAAAACAGAAATACCATCTGCAAAACCGATAGGTGTATTGAATTTAGCATTGCCAAGAAAACGCTCATTGTTGTCCATTCCATCAATCAAATAATTAGTAAAAGTACCTCCAAGGCCATTAATTGATACATTTGGAGCTTCAGCGTAACCAAGTGTGGCCACTGTAAGATTGGGCAATCTTATTAAAGTCCGCGTAATATCTCGACCTTCAACGGGTAATGCCTGAATTTCTTCCTTTGGAATAATATAAGAAACCTCAGCATTTTGCGTATTCATTTTAGCTCTTTTGGAATTTGTGATTCTAACCTCCTCTAAAAGCTCAATTCTTTGTGTCGGCAATTCTAAATTATAGACTTTAGTTTCTCCTTCAATAGGCATAACATTCCCAATAAAAGCTTCAGCATATTTGTCATTTGGGAAAGTGAATATTCTGTAAGACTTGGAAGCTTGGAGGTTTTTAAAAATTGCTACCCCAAACTTATCAGAAACCACAAAAGTCGGTTTTTCACCGTTTGATTCTATATAAACCTCCACACTTCCCAAAGGCTTATTCGCTAATAAATCTGTAATGTTGACTTGTATTTGAGATTGAGAAAAAGAATGAAATGAATATAAAAATGATATAAGTAAAAGTATTTTTTTCATAAAAAAGTTTAGATAGAAAAATGCAAATGCATCCAATGAAAAACCATCTACATCTTTAAAAAATTAAAGAAGAAGATAGAATTTAAGATTTTAGAGAAATATTATTAAGAGTTAAAACTAAAAACTGGAGGACCTCGAAAACGAAGAATAAGTGTGTAGCCTTGGTATAGAATATTAGAAATATTCTGATTAAGAAAAGTTTTGATCTCTGAAATAATAGCAATCAGATAACTTATGAAATATTTTAAAGTGGAATAAGTACGAAGGTCTTCAAAGGTGTTGATATCTTGCAAACTTGGCAGAAAAACAATGCTTTGATTTGAGAAATTGGATAAATAGCTTTGAAACATGTTTTCAGTTTGCCATTCCAAATCTCTAAAAACCTCACCATCAAAAGATTGCTTAGAAAGGCCCATTAAATAAGCCCCTCCGTTCAAATCTGGCCCCAAAACAGTTTCTGAATTCATTAAAAGCTCCGCAGCCCTAATTATATCATTTTTAAGAAGTGCAGGGCAATCGTTACCAACGCAGATGACTTTTTCGTATCCTTTCTGAAAAACTAGAGATATAGCCTCACTAATTCTTTCACCGAAAGAATTTAGTCCGGAGAAATTAAACTGCGATGAACAAAAAACAGATAATTTAGTAGCACTTGTTTTCTGCTTAATATAAGCATTCAATTTTGAAAGTGCTTTTATGTTATTTTGTCGATTCTTTTTTGCCAATAATTTCTCCAAAGACTCTTCGTGAGCCTCCTTAGCAAAGATTAATATGGCAACAGAATTCTTCAAAAAAAATACGGTTTATTTAATAGTTTCTTGATATACGTCAAAGTAGGAGATATGGTTTAAAAAAAATTAAAAATTAATTTAAACCCCTAAAATATTTTCATTAAATTTAAGATTCTTGAACATGCTTTTTTTCAAATAAGCTTTTTGTAAAAATTCTGTCATTAATTCTTTTCGCAATTCCAAATACTTAAAAATTTAACTTTTTGATTAGGCAAAAACAGAAATACTAAAAAGAAAAAGTAATAAGTGCTTTATCATAGTGTTGAAGGTAAGTGTTAAAAAGTTTTATAAAAATCAAGCGACCATCTCCTCAAAAATTTTATTTATAGCCGATTGTGGTTCTGAACATAAGCCAGGATGCGTTTCGGAAGATTGAATTATGGTGCTTCGTTTGGCAGTTAACCACCTAAATCTAGAGGCTAGGTCCTGCTGACCAATTAAACCGGAATCTTTTGTGGCCTTGCAAATTTTATCAAATGATAAAAGATGATTTTCGACTTCTGAAAGGTCGATTTCAGGAAAAAGTGCCAAAATTCTTTTCTCGTTTATTTTGTATAGAAAATTTAGCGTCTTTAAAGTTTTACAATATAATACAACGCCAATATTGATATATTCGCCTCTTTCTACCCTTGGTACAAGCCGCACTATGGCGTATTCATATAAGTGTCTTTCTTGCATTCTCGGCTTCTGAAACAAATATTTGAGCGTTTTCTAATCTTTTAAAAAGGAAATTTCGATACAATTCTGAGCTGATACTCTCGTCAGTTGCTATCCAAATCTCAGGAATTAATGCTATTATGTCATTCAAGACCTCTGGCCTTATGATTTTCAACATTTCTTCATTTGTCGCTTCAAGACCACTAGCTTTTGAAAGCAAAACATGATCTATGATCTGAACAAATGGCTTGGCGGCTTGTTCTGCCCAATTTTCTGGCGAATGATGAAAATACAAAGAAGCCCCATGATCTATCAACCAAAGACTTTTATTCCAAAACAACATATTGGTATTGCGAGCTGTTCGGTCAATATTCATCAAAAATGCGTCTAACCAGACTATTTTTGAGGCCATTTCTACTGAAACATCGTTTACGACTGCGTCAAAAGTTATTGATCCTGAAAGATAATGAAGACCGAGATTTAAGCCTGTGCTGGCTTTCAACAAATCCTGAATTTCTTCATCAGGTTCAGTTCTGCCAAAGCCTTCTTCCAAATTAGCAAAAACCAATTCCGGCACTTGAAAACCGATTTTTCTTGCCAATTCTGCTCCTATCAAATCAGCAATTAGAGCTTTGGCACCTTGCCCTGCTCCTCTAAATTTAAGAACATACAAAAAACCATCATCCGCCTCCACTATAGCAGGTAAAGAACCGCCTTCTCTAAGCGGAGTTACATATCTTACAACATTTACGGTTCTGATTTCCTGCATATATTTTATAATTTCACTCTACCCCAGCCTAAGGTATTCACCATCCAGTTAGGAAGTGGTTTCTGAAATTCACGTTTTTTAAGCGTTATAAACCAGCCTATTTTTTTCAAAACAGGTACTTTATGGGTTTCTACAAATTCAATCAAAGTTCCATCCGGATCTTCGATATACGTAAATCTACCAGCAGCATCTCCCATATCGAATGAATTTGCACTATCAACCACAAATGGATAATTGTTGGCCTTTAGTTTTTCACCCAATTTATCCATATTTAAGGCATCAAAACAAAGATGAATAAAACCCAAATCTCCCCAACTGCGGCCTTTGAAAATAGTATTAACTACAGCACCAATTTCCTGAACCAATTCCAATTCAATATTTCCGAAAAGCCTAGAAAAAGCCCCGTTTGCTGATTGAGATTTTCTTAAAAGTACTCTTCTAAAAGTCTTATTTTCAGCACCTAAGTCCGCAAAATCTCCAAACTGACCCGTTTTATCATAAACTACATCAGCTATTCCTAAAATATCTTTGTAAAGTGTAAGTGCTTTCTCCATATCACTAACGCCTAAAATCACGCCCAATACACCGCCAGTATTCGAAAGTCCTTTTTTAAACCATGAGTTGTCCTCTACCAATTGCAACTGATTCCCGTAATTATCTTTCAACCAAGCTGTTGGTTTATTTTCAGGAGTTTGAAATAAAGTTATATTTTTAGTTTTTGCAAAAGATGGTAAGGTTTGGCTTTTAATTTTAACAGCAAAAATCCCCAAATCGCCAATTTTGGGTTCAAAACTACACGCAATGGGTAGCGGTCGTTTAGATTCCCAAATTTCGGCACCGCCTCCTCCTGCCATATTCACTGCTAAAATCGCTCTTCTTTGGCGTATATTTCCTTTGGTATATTCTACCATAAGTTTAGCCTCGGCAACATCATCAAAAACAGGAACATCTAATCCCAGATTAGCATTATACCATTTAAAAGACTCACCTGCATCCACCACACCGATACCCACTTGCTGGATACCAGATATTAAATTTTCATCTTTAGACATTCGCCACCTTATTTTTGGGCTAAATTAATATATAAAAATGAGTTTAGGTCAATCGAGGAAGCTAAAGACATTAAAAGAGTCTTTAAAAAAATAGTCCCAAAGTAGATTTAGTACTTTAATCGCAACTTTTGTTCGTATTCAGATTTAATTTCTTGAGGGGAATATTTGCCATTTAAAAACATCCTCATGGCTTTAAAGTTGGCTCGTTGAATAGCCCAGAATTCGTTATTTTCATATTTTCTAGCAGAAACCGAGACTGAATTTTTCGCTATTTTGAATTTGTATTTCTTTTGGGCTCTTCTAATAAAATCATATTCTTCCATTATGACATAATTCTCATCATAGCCATTTAAAGCTTCAAAAACTTCTCTTTTTATAAACAAAGTTTGATCGCCACCACGACACCAAATAAATTTCAGTCTAGTAGAAAAACTATTGATTTTCAGTCGCCAATCTTTTGAATCAAACTTAAACCTAAAACAACCAAGGTCTGATTTTTGGAGATTCTCTAAAATATCATTTACAAAACCGACAGGTAAAACTGTATCAGAATGAACAAAATAAAAAATATCTCCTTTGGCTTTTTTTGCACCTAAATTCATTTGAAATGCTCTACCAGGCTTAGAAGATTTTATGACACTAATATTATTTTCAAAATTTAGACTTTCAATATTATCTGTAGAATTAGGAGAATCAATAATCAAGACCTCCAAAATAGAATTAGTCCAAGCTTTTTGAATAGAATTCAATAATTTGGAAATCGTTTTTTCTTCGTTAAAAGTTGGAATTATAATACTAATTGTCATAAATCGAACTGAAATTTCTTTAAATGTACTTAAATACGATTACTTTTGAAAAAAAGATGAAATGAAAATTCTATCTGCAAAGCAAACCAAAGAATTGGATGCTTATACAATTTCTGAAGAGCCAATTGCTTCAATCGACTTAATGGAAAGAGCTTCTGAGGCTTTTTATAAAAGATTTATTGAAAAATTTGACATTAGTTATACTGTTTTAATATTTTGTGGAACAGGAAACAATGGAGGCGACGGATTGGCTGTAGCGAGAAAAATACATCAAGCAGGCTATGAATTGCAAACCTTCGTAGTTGGTGATATTGCAAAAAGTTCTCCTGATTTTAAAATAAATCTTGATAGATTAAATTCACAATACGCATACAAACAAATAAATAATATTGATGAAATAACTTTTTCAAATTCCAATAAAACTATAATTATCGATGCATTTTTTGGTTCAGGTCTTAACAGAAAAATAGAAGGTCTTGCGGCAGAAATCATAGAAAAAATAAATTTATCAGGCATTCCTATAGTTTCCATAGACATCGCATCTGGTTTGGCTGCTGATAAGCATTCTGAAAAAGGAAGCATAATCAAACCAAAATTTACCATCAGTTTCCAGATGCCAAAACTGGCTTTTTTTATGCCCAAAAATGAAGCCTTCGTTGGCGATTGGGAAACTGTAGACATTGGCTTAAGCAACAAATTCATTGAAAAAGTAGAGACAAAAAACTACTTTATCACAAACTTAGATATTAAGCCAATAAATAGAGAAAAGAACTCCCACAAAGGAACTTTCGGACATGCTTTGTTGATTGCCGGCAGTGAAGGCATGATGGGAGCTGCAGTATTATCGGCAAAAGCTTGTTTAAGATCAGGCGTAGGAAAAGTAACGGTTCACTCTCCAAAACCTGGCCTAGATATCCTTCAAATAAGTATTCCAGAAGCCATTGTTAGTTTAAGCCAAAATGAAAACCACTTTGCTAAAAATTGGAAGAAACCCTTTCTTGGAACTTTTGATGCAATAGGAATCGGGCCAGGAATCGGAACTAAAAACCTTGAAGGCTTCAAAAATTTTCTGGAAAACATTCCTCAAAAACCAATCGTAATTGATGCAGATGCCATTAATATGTTAGGCAAAAATCCAGATTTATTAAAATTGGTACCAGAAAATAGTATTTTTACTCCACACCCAAAAGAGTTTAGAAACTTAACAGGTAAAGTATGGAGAGACGATTTTGAAAAGTTAGAAATCCTACGCGAATTTGCAGTAAAAAATCACTTTATTGTTTGTTTAAAAGGCCATAATACGGCCATTGCTTTACCCAATGGAAATATTTATTTTAATACAACAGGAAATACTGGCATGGCAACAGCAGGAAGTGGAGATGTATTGACAGGCATAATTTTAGGTTTTTTAGCACAAGGATATTCTCCAAAACAAGCTGCTATACAAGGTGTTTTTGAGCATGGCTTAGCAGGAGACAGGGCATCGAAAGCACGAAGTGAAAGGGCAATGATTGCGAGTGATATACTTGAATGGTTTAGGTGATTTTCACCCTAAAATTAAAAAATTATGCTATTTTTGTTTTACAAACTGTTATTTTATGAGCAATTTAATAGAGAGAATTACAATTGACCAAGAAATTTGTCACGGAAAACCATGCATTAGAGGTATGCGTTATCCTGTAGAAATGATTTTAGATTTACTATCTTCTGGAATGTCTTTTGAAGAAATAATAGGAGATTATCCAGCTATAGAAACAGACGACATAAAAGCGTGCCTTGCTTTTGCATCCAAATATATGGATATTAAAACTTTGAGTAATGTTGCATGAAGTTTCTTGTTGATGCTCAATTACCTTATGGAATTAAACAACATTTAAGTTCAATTGGCTATGATACCATTCATACCAATGATCTTCCGTTGCGAGAAAGAACACCTGATTGGGAAATAAATAAAATTTCAGAAGAACAAAATAGAATTGTCGTAACTAAAGACAAAGACTTCTTAGATTCTTATCTTTTAAAGAATATCCCTAAAAAATTGATTCTTATTACAACAGGAAATATCAGAAACAAAGAGCTTTTCTTCTTGCTAATAAATAATTTTCCTCAAATTTTCAACCTTTTGGAAACCCATAACTTGATTGAAATTAATACAAGAGAAATAAATGGAATTTAAAAAAGTACATCACATAGCCGTAATCTGCTCCGACTACGAAAAATCGAAGGATTTTTATGTCAACAAATTGGGTCTAGAAATATTGGCAGAAACCTATCGTAAGGAAAGAGATTCTTATAAGCTCGACTTGGCTTTAAATGGAAATTATATCATCGAACTTTTTTCATTCCCTAATCCACCAAAACGCGTAAGCAGACCGGAAGCCTGCGGCTTAAGGCATTTAGCTTTTGAGGTTGAGAATATTGAAACCGTAAAAAGTGAATTAGAATCTAAAGGAATAATGTCAGAACCGATAAGAATTGATGAATTTACCGGTAAAAAATTTACTTTTTTTGAAGATCCGGATGGACTACCTTTGGAGATTTATGAATACTAAAATAACATTTATGATTAAGAATATAAACAACATCGACTCTCCTTCTCTCCTACTTTTTAAAGACAAGGTGGAAAACAATATTGACAAAATGATTGCCATTGCTGGTGGAGATACCAACCGTTTGATTCCGCATATCAAAACCAACAAAATGGAAAATGTGGTGCGAATGATGATAGAAAAAGGCATAAAACAATTTAAATCTGCCACTATTGCTGAAGCTGAACTAGCTGCAATGGCTGGTGCTGAAAAAGTTATCATTGCTCATCAATTGTTGGGGCCGAAAATTTACAGGCTTTTAGATTTAATAGAAAAATACCCAAATACAAGATTTGCCTCTTTGGTAGATTGCAATGCAGTGCTAGATGAAATTTCAAATAAATTTGAGGCGAAAAATCTGACAGCAGAAATATATTACGATATAAATAATGGCATGGACAGGTCTGGTCATGAAATTGATGGCCAATTGGCTGAAGACTTAAAAAATGCTTTCACTAAATCGCATATAAAACTTTCCGGACTTCATGTTTACGATGGACACATTCGTGATGATGCTTTTTCTGAAAGAAAAGAAAAAGTAGAAGCGGGCATGCGGAAAGTGTATGAGATTTTGGATAAACTAAAACCTGAAATAGGCGAATTAGAAATAATAGTTGGTGGCACTCCTGCATTCACTTCACATGCTTCAGAAATGTCTCGAACTTTAAGCCCAGGCACTTGTGTTTTGTGGGATTGGGGATACGGCGATAAATTTGTAGAGCAAAACTTCGAGTTTGCAGCATTGGTGATGATGCGAATTATTTCAAAACCAAAAGCGGGAATAATAACTGTAGATATGGGACATAAAGCTGTGGCTTCCGAAAACCCAATAGACAAACGCATAAGATTTTTAGACAATCCAGACCTGAAACTTATAAGTCAAAGTGAGGAACATGGCGTAATTGAAACTGAAAACTGGAATAATTATAAGGTTGGCGATATCCTTTTGGGTATTCCTTACCACATTTGCCCAACGGTGAACTTATACCACGAAGCCCAAGTTATAAAAAATAACGAGTGGGTAGGCACTTGGAAAATTGAAGGACGAAACAGAAAAATTACAGTATGATAGGCATTTCGAAAGACAATAAGCTGACAAGATTGATGGTGGTAGGCGATAAAGTTTTGATTAAGCCGAAAAACCCTAAAGACAAAACCAATTCTGGCCTATATTTACCACCGACTATTACCGAAAAAGAAGACGTGCAATCTGGATACATTGTAAAAGTTGGCCCAGGATATCCTTTACCAAACGCATCAGAAGACGAGCCTTGGAAAGCTACCGAAGAAAAAGTAAAATACATGCCCCTACAAGCTGAAGAAGGTGATTTGGCAATTTATTTACAAAGACATGCGATTGAAATTCAGTATGAAGGAGAGAAATATGTGATATTACCTCAGGCTGCTATTTTGCTTTTGGAAAGAGCAGAAAATTTGTATTGATTGTTTATCGATTTTTAGATAGCCCGGTTTTTCTAATCGGGCATTAGATAAATTACAAGCGATTTGGAAAATCCCTATACTTGATTACTTATTATCTAGCACCTCGATTTTTTAAACTGAAGATTACAATTTACATGCGATTTGAAAAATCGCTCTACTTGTTTATTGCTTCCAAAGACCGACAGAATAATCCGCTTCTTCCATCAAGAGTTTTGAAGGAAAAACACCTTCTAGTCTATTGATAAGTTCACCTTCGGGACTAAAAAACAAATAGGTTGGATAAGCACTCACACGGTATTTTTGAACTATAGCTCTTCCGTCTACATCGTCTGCATTTACTTTGTAAGCTATAAACTCTTTATTGAATTTTGTCGCAACCGAAATATCCGAAAAAGTAGTTTTATCCATAGTTTTGCATGGCCCACACCAAACTGCATAAACGTCCATAAAGACCATTTTGTTTTCTTTCTTTGCTTTTTTCAAAACCTCCTCAAACGAAACCTCCTGCATCTTTAAAAAATTCATTGTTTGGCTTTTAGCATTAAATCCAAATGTCAATACGACTAAAAGTGGCAGAATTCTAAATATTTTCATCTTTCAAATTTTATTCAAGTACAAACCTCATAATATTTGTTAACATTTCCTCGAAAACAAACCTTTTTTAGAATAATTTTGTAGATATTTTATCAAGAAAATTTTCAAAAATGCTCAGAGCCTATTTAGGACAAATCGGTCATACGGCGGTTATTTTGGCTTTTATCACTTCATTAATAGCTACTTACACGTATTTTTTAAGTTCAAGAGAAAAAAATAAAGATTCTGATTTTTGGCGTTCTATTGCTCGAAAATCATTTTATCTGCATACATTTTTTGTGATAGGCATAGTGATTACGCTGTTCAGTATCATTTTTAATAAATATTTCGAATACCATTACGCTTGGGACAATGCTTCTCTAAGTTTACCTTTAGGCTATGCCATTTCATGTTTTTGGCAGGACCAAGAAGGCAGTTTTTTGCTTTGGATGTTTTGGAATGTTATTTTAGGTGTTATTCTTATTTTTTGGTTTAAAACCCGCAAAAAGAATTTCCTACATTTCGAAAGTCCAATGATGACAGTTTTTGCATCAGTTCAAGCATTTTTAACTTCGATGATTGTGGGTGCAGTATTGTTTGGCGAATTCAAATTAGGAAGTTCGCCATTTTTGTTGCTCAAAGAATCTATGCCAAATCTACCAGTTTGGAGCACTAACCCCAATTTTATACCGAAAGATGGCAACGGTTTAAATCCCCTTTTGCAAAACTATTGGATGGTAATTCACCCTCCTACTTTGTTTTTAGGCTTCGCTACTACACTGATTCCTTTTGCATTTGCCATAGCCGCACTTTGGAAAAAAGATTATACTGAATGGACAAAAATAGCCCTTCCTTGGACTTTGGTTTCTGGTGTAATACTCGGCACAGGTATTATGATGGGAGCCATTTGGGCTTATGAAACCCTAAACTTTGGAGGATATTGGAGTTGGGATCCAGTAGAAAATGCCGTTTATGTACCTTGGTTGGTTTTGGTGGCCAGCATGCACACAATGCTTTTAGCAAGAAAAAGTTCATCTGCCTTAAAAATCACCTATATACTCAGCATTCTACAGTTTATTCTAATCTTATACAGTACATTTTTAACAAGAAGCGGAATATTGGGCAATGCCTCTGTGCATTCATTTACTGACTTAGGTCTTTCAGGTCAGCTGCTTATTTACTTATTATTTTATGTAGTAGCCGCTGCTGTTTTGTTAGCATTTAGGTGGAAAAAATTACCAAAAGACGAAAAAGAGATTTCAACATACTCAGTTGAATTTTGGATATTTCTAGGCGTAACAACCTTGAGTCTAGCAGCTTTTCAGATTACTTTAACAACTTCCATTCCTGTTTATAATAGCCTAGCTGGATTATTTAACTATAAACTAAACATGGCCAGGCCCACTGACCCTCTGAAACACTACACGATTTTTCAGATGTGGTTATTTATTGGGGTGATTGTTTTGACAGGAATAGCCCAGTTTTTTTGGTGGAAAAGAATGGATAAAACTTCTTTCAAAAACCTCCTCAACCCATTGATTATTACGCTTCTAATTTCTGCTTTGCTTATTACTTTTACAGGTGTAAACAAATGGCAATACATACTTTTAGTTACTGCAGGAGTATTTTCTATCACGGCAAATCTTTCGATTTTATTTGAAATAATAAAAGGAAATTTCAAAGTAGCTGGAGGTGCCATTACGCATATTGGAGTAGCGTTGATGTTGATTGGAATTATGTATTCTTCCGCTTATGAGAAAATCATTTCTCAAAATGTGGCTCAAGAGAAAATTTTTGATTCTGAAAAAGACAATAAGGAGAATGTATTGCTGTATTACAATCGTCCAACGCAAATCAATGACTTTACCTTGGACTTCAGAGGTGAGTTTTTAGATGTAAGAAATGTTCCTGGGTATATAGAAAAACGATTTATTCAGCCGATTCCCGAAAGCGATTACCAAGGGATAGCAAAAGCTGATATAATGGATGGCGATAAAATTTATGCAAAAAGAGGTGATACCGTAGAATACGAATCACAAAACACATATTATCAAATTAACTATGCGAAAAAGGGAGAAAAAGACTTTAACTTTTATCCTAGATATCAAATCAACCCTAAAATGGGGAATGTGGCTTCGCCTGATATTAAAAAATACTGGAACAAGGACATATACTCGCATGTCAATTATGTAACTACCAACGAAGACAAAAACTGGAGTGTGCCCGAAAACTATTCAGTTTCGGTAAAAGACACATTTTTCTTAAACGATTTTGTGGCTATTTTAGAAGAAGTTTTACCAGTTCAAGAATTGGACGGATTACCATTAAACCAAGGTGATGTAGCCGCACAAGCTACGCTAAGAATACTTGAAAGAGATGGAGAAAAGCTTTTGAGACCAATTTTTGCAATAAAAAACCGAGAGGTTTGGAGCAAACCTGTTGTGAGCAAAGAACTTGGCATAAGGGCACAATTATTAGCCATAAACCCTGAAACTGGTAAGTTTACTTTCGGTATAAGTAGAGGAGAAAAAGAATTTGTTGTAATAAAAGCCATAGAAAAACCATTTATCAATCTACTTTGGTTAGGTACTGCTCTTTTAGTGATAGGTATGAGTATTGCGGCATTTAGGAGATTTAGAATCGCCATGAAATGATAAAAAACGGCCTCAAAATATTGTTCTTTATTGGCTTGATTTTTCTTAGCATTTTTGTTTGGGAAAAAATAAAATCATTTTCATTCTTTACCTCGGATAAAGTAAACACAACCCACAACATTGTGATAAACAAAATCACGAGTCTTGGGAAAATGGAATTGGTAAAATATTCTTTCAGAGATGTGGTAGAGCAAGAAATAATCAGAGATTTTTTGCCAGACCCCAAAGCCATTTTAATAGTTCAAGGCGAGGCAGTTGGATGTATAGATTTAAGTAGAGTAACAGACAAAGATGTTTTTACCATTGGTGACACTATTGTGGTCAATTTACCAACACCTGAAATCTGTTATCATAAGATTGATCATTCAAAATCTAAAATTTACAAAACAGATTATGCATTTATGAATGAAGCCTTATTGTTAGACGAGGCCTATCGAAAGGCAGAAGAGCAAATATTACAATCTGCTTTAAATTCTGACTTATTAGAACAAACCAAAAAAAATGCAGGAATAGTTTTAAAACCTATTTTAGAAAACCTCAGTGATAAAAAAGTAGTTTTCAAATTTCCACTTGAAGGAAAATTGAACAGATTAAAGTAGATGGTCATTTCTTCATAAAAATCATATCCAAACTGCCATTTTGACCGTAAATCCTTATTTTTGCAATTACAGCACTATTCTTGTAAACAAAACGTTGGAATTCAGTAAATTTGCATTTAATTAAAATAGACAATAAAAGAAATAAGATATAAAAATGTTCAATTTTTTAACTAAGAGTATTGCCAAGGTATTTGGCACAAAATCAGAGAAAGACATCAAAGGCCTAAGTCCTTATGTAGCAAGCACAAACGAAGAATTTCAAAAACTTTCAGGCCTTAGCAATGACGCTTTTAGACAAAAGACCATTGATCTTCAAAACTATATCAAAGAGAAACTTTCGCATATAGACAACGAAGTAATTTCGCTTAAAGAAAGCTCTGACAGCAACCCTGACATGGGAATAGACCAAAGAGAGGCTATTTTTAAAAAAATAGACGAACTTGAAGTAAAAAGAAATATCGAGCTTGAAGAAGTTCTTTTAGAAATACTCCCAAAGGCTTTTGCTATAGTAAAAGAAACCGCAAGAAGATTCAAAGAAAATGCTACCATCGAAGTTACTGCCAGTCATCTTGACAGAGAATTGGCGATGACCAAAGGCCATATAGAAATAGCTGGCGACAAGGCAATTTGGAAAAACGAATGGCTAGCCGCTGGTAACATGGTAAAATGGGACATGGAGCACTATGACGTACAGATCATAGGTGGTGCGGCTCTACATAAAGGAAATATCGCTGAAATGGCAACAGGAGAAGGTAAAACCCTTGTGGCAACTTTCCCTGCGTTTTTGAATGCATTGGCTGGCAGAGGAGTACATATTGTTACGGTAAATGATTACCTAGCTCGACGTGACTCCGAGTGGATGGGGCCAATATTTGAGTTTAATGGTATAACTTGTGACTGTATAGACAAGCACCCCTCAAACTCCCACGCTCGTAAAAAAGCATATAATGCGGGTATAACTTATGGTACAAACAACGAATTTGGCTTTGACTATCTTCGTGACAATATGGTCAATGACCCTGACGAATTGGTTCAAAGACCACCACACTATGCTATGGTGGATGAGGTTGACTCCGTTTTAGTCGATGATGCTCGTACACCATTGATTATCAGCGGACCAATGACCAAGAAAAACGATGATGAGCTTTTCAATACCTTAAAACCTAGGATTGCACAAATCGTTGAAGCTCAAAAACAATTGGTAAGTGGTTTCTTGGTAGAAGCTAAAAAATTGATAGCAGAAGGTGATAAAAAAGAAGGTGGACTATCATTATATAGAGCATTTAGAGGTTTACCAAAAAACAAACCTTTGATTAAATACCTTTCTGAAACAGGTAACAAAAAACTTTTATTAGAAACCGAAGGTATTTATTTGGCTGAAAACCAAAAACTTATGCCTCAGGCAGATGCTCCTTTGTATTTCACTATTGACGAAAAAAACAATTCGATAGAACTTACTGACAAAGGTTTGGACTTTTTGGCATCACATGACCAAGATGCTAATTTCTTTACTATGCCTGACTTGAGCATAGAGATGGCGGCTATCGAAAAAATGGACATTTCGAAAGAAGACAAAATCTTGAAAAATGATGATTTAATAAGAGATTATTCTACAAAAGCAGAGCGTATTCATGCGGTTAACCAATTGCTTAAAGCTTACACATTGTTTGAAATTGACGTTGACTATGTGTTAATGGACGGCAAGGTAAAAATTGTAGATGAGCAAACGGGTCGTATAATGGACGGTAGACGTTGGTCTGATGGCTTACACCAAGCTGTAGAAGCCAAAGAAAACGTAAAAGTTGAAGATTCTACCCAAACTTATGCCACTGTTACTCTTCAAAATTACTTCAGAATGTACCACAAATTGTGTGGTATGACGGGTACTGCCGAGACTGAAGCGGGTGAATTTTGGAAAATTTATAAATTGGACGTTATCTCAATTCCTACAAACAGAGAAATCGTTAGAGACGACAAACAAGACAAGGTATATAAAACCGTAAGAGAAAAATACAATGCCGTTGCAGACGAAATTGTAGAAATGGTAAAAATAGGCAGACCAGTGCTTTTGGGTACTACATCCGTAGAAAACTCGGAGCTGATTAGCCGAATGCTGACCATCAAAAAGATACCTCACCAAGTACTAAACGCAAAGCAACATGCCAAAGAAGCGGATGTTGTTGCCGAAGCTGGAAAACCGGGCACTGTAACTATCGCCACGAACATGGCGGGTAGAGGTACAGACATTAAGCTAACGCCAGAAAGTAAGCAATCAGGTGGATTGGCCATCATTGGTACTGAAAGACACGAATCAAGACGAGTAGACCGTCAGCTTAGAGGTAGAGCCGGTAGACAAGGAGACCCAGGTTCTTCTCAGTTTTTTGTGAGTTTAGAAGACAACCTGATGCGTATGTTTGGCTCAGACCGTATAGCCAAGGTAATGGACCGTATGGGTATGGAAGAGGGCGAAGTGATTCAGCACTCAATGATTACGAGCTCAATAGAAAGAGCCCAAACCAAAGTGGAGGAAAACAACTTCGGTATGCGTAAGCGTTTGATTGAATATGATGACGTAATGAACGTACAGAGAGATACTATCTATAAAAGAAGAAAAAATGCTCTTTTCGGCGATAGATTAGCTTTGGATATTGCCAATATTATATATGACACTTGTGCTGATTTGTTAGCTAGCACCAAAGGCGATTATGATGAGTTTGAGGTCAGATGTATGCAAAGACTTGGATTCAAGGCAGACATCAGCAGCGAAGAGTTTGCAAAAGGAGGATCTGGACTAAATCATAAATTATATGACCAAGCCGAGGCACATTACAAACACAAAAACGAAACTATAAGAAAAAATATCACGCCTGCATTAGCCAATATCCTCAAAGATAGACAAGCTATGGAAGGTGAGCCATTTATGGCGATTGTAGGTGATGGCAATCATCATTTGGCTATTTATGTTGACCTAAGAAAAACAGTAGCGACAGATGGGCGTGAGTTGATATTGGAAATGGAGAAAAACATCTCTCTAAATGTAATAGACCAAGAATGGAAGGAGCATTTAAGAGACATGGACGACTTGAAACAATCTGTTCAGAATGCTTCTTATGAGCAAAAAGACCCCTTGTTGATTTACAAATTTGAGGCAGTTGAATTGTTTCAGCAGTTTTTGAAAAAAGTAAATACCGAGACTGTAGGATTCTTAATGAAAGCCAACGTGGTAGAAATGAGATTCCAACAAGCTGCACCTCCTACCAGAACGGATAAACCGAAATTATCAACCAATAGAACGGATGATGGCTCTGGAGAATCAGGACCGGCAATGTTAACGCCAGCGAAATCACAGAAAGTGGCGAACAGAAACGACAGAGTAAACGTACAATACCGCAACGGAACCGTAAAACGCGACGTGAAGTTTAAAAACGTTGAAAATGATGTATTAAGCGGCGATGCTGTTTTGGTAGATTAAGGATATCAAATAAAAGAAATTAAAGAGGACGTGATCACAAAATCATGTCCTTTTTTTCGTTTAAATAAACATGAAATTAAAAATAATATTACATTTGTCAATATAAATAAAAGCAAAATGACTACAAATCAAAGTGATACCGCCCTTAGCGAGACCATCCATTCTTGGGGATTTGCTAGTATCCAGGATTTTGCAAGGGAACAAGCGAAAAACATCTTACAACAAAAAATAGCTCATTACCAATCTCAAATCAGCTTTTTTGAACAAAAATACGGATCTACTTTCGATACATTTTGTAAAGATTTTGACAAAATAACAAACCATTCTGTAATTGAAAAAGAAGATGACAGTATAAGATGGGAAGTAGCAATTGATGTCATAAAAGAATATAAAAATGATTTTTCCTCTATAAATGCATGAATGAGGTTTTAAAAGAATTTTCAGAAATTATAAATGAAATCAAAATTCTTCAAGAACGGAAAGATCAAAGAATTTCTGAATCAAAAATAAAAATACATTTCATTGATAATTCTCTTTTAGAAGCAACAGAAATCGAGGTATTTTCAATAAAAAAGAGAAAGTATGCCTATCAATGGATGAATGCAAAATTTGAATTAATAACTAGATGGGATAATGCAAATCATCACAAACATATTTCTACATACCCTCATCATAAACATATTGGGGCAGAAAATAACATTGTAGAATCTATTGACATTACATTAAACGACGTATTAATCGAAATTAGAGAGACAATAAAAAACACTTAATCCACCCCACCGTACTCCACCACTTTCGCTTTAGATTCCAATATCACACCATCAAATTCTCTTAAAACCAAATCTAGTGTTTCAAAAAGTTCTTCCTTTTCAAGTGATTGTACCAATTTCATTCTGTATTCTTTAAAATGCGGTAGTCCTCGGAAATAATTAGAGTAGTGTCTTCTCATTTCCAACATACCTAAGGTATCACCCTTCCATTGAATGGAGAAGTTGAGGTGTTGTTTTGCCGCATTTACCCTTTGCGTCATTGTTGGGATATCTAAGTATTCACCTGTTTTAAGAAAATGTTTGATTTCATTAAAAATCCATGGATAACCTATGGCTGCCCTTCCAATCATTATCCCATCTACACCAAATCTATTTTTATAATCCAAGGCTTTCTCAGGTGTATCAATGTCTCCATTGCCAAAAATAGGAATCTTGATTCTTGGATTGTTTTTTACTTTTGCTATTAAAGTCCAATCTGCCTCGCCTTTGTAGAGTTGTGCACGTGTACGACCATGAATACTTAATGCCTGAATACCCACATCTTGCAGTCTCTCTGCAACTTCTTCTATGTTTTTAGTACTTTCATCCCAACCTAATCTTGTCTTAACTGTCACTGGCAAATGCGTAGCTTTCACCACCTCTGAGGTCATTTTTGTCATCAAAGGAATATCTTGCAACAATGCCGCCCCAGCTCCTCTACAAGCCACTTTCTTTACCGGACAGCCATAGTTTATGTCTATCAGGTCTGGATTAGCACCAGTGGCTATTCTAGTACATTCGGCCATGGTATCCACATCACTTCCAAAAAGCTGAATGCCGATAGGACGCTCATATTCAAAAATATCCAATTTCTGCACACTTTTGTGAGCATTACGTATCAATCCTTCTGAAGACACAAACTCTGTGTACATCATATCTGCCCCGTTTTCTTTACACACCTGACGAAACGGCGGATCACTCACATCTTCCATCGGTGCCAGCAAAAGCGGAAACTCTCCTAATTCTATATTGCCTATTTTTACCATTCTAATCTATTGAACTGCAAAATTAAGCTTTTTAAAGTTTAGCTCCTTTTATTTTTACTAAAAAGCTAATTTATCAAAATAAAGAATTTTCAATTCAAGTTAGATTTTGACGTCAACTCTTCTTTAATTTTATCTATTTCATTTCTAAAATTGCTCAACTGCATTTTTAAAGATTCATTTTCAGTAGACAGCTCTTTAACAGCATTTATTAAAGGAATTACTAACTCAGAATATGAAAGGTTTAAAGTATGCGGCAAATCATTATCTTCAATTAAACCACTAAAAGTCCAGTTATTTTTTAACAATATTTCTTTTACATCTTGAGCAATAAGCCCATTTCTAACATTTTTATTTTCATCTGCAATGTAATTGTACTTGGCAGTTTTCAATTCATTTATAAAACTTAAACCAAGCGAATTATCATAAGAAATATTTTCTTTCAGTCTTTTATCTGAGTAATTAGTCCATGTGGCGTAACCACCTATCTGGCTAACATTTGCATCTCCAATCACTACTTTATTGTCTGTATTTACTTTGGCATTAAATCCTAAAGCCATAGCGTTTGATACACTTGTTGCGTATGGTGTGACATTAACACCAGAAGATGTCCCTAAAAATGTATTGTTATTTCCGTTTACAAGACTATTCCCCGAAGCTGTTCCCATGGCAGTGTTTCTTGAACCAAATAATAAATTAACTAAAGAATACACACCTAAAGCAGAATTTTCACCATGAATTAGTTCATTATTCTGAAGACTCTGAAGTGATGAATTTCCGACAGCGGTATTATTACTTGAATTATTAGTCATACTTAGCGTATTTACTCCTAAGGTTGTATTTCCATCTCCAGAAACTGCACTAGTGAATGAATTATTTCCAATTAAAACATTACTAATGTATCCCATCTGGTGGTAATTACTAGGAATTGTAAAGTTCTTGGCTACATTGTTTCCAATGGCAATTAGATTAATAGGAACTGAATTATTAATATTTTCATAAGCCAAATTATAAAGTGCTCCGTTGCCTATAACAATACTTTCGGAAAGAGATTTACTATTCCACATTGCATTATTTCCCAAAACGATATTCTTTTCGCCATTGGTATTTTCAAATAGTACCATACTACCCAATCCTATGTTATTTATACCATTATTATTATGAAAAAGTGCTGACAAACCAATTCCGATGTTATTATATGAGTTTGTTGAATACAATGCACTCGGCCCAATACCTATATTGCTATATCCTTGAATAGAATTATACATGGCTCTATCTCCTATGGCTACCGAATACCCAACAGCTGTGCTTTTTGCTAATGTTTTATGACCAATACCCACTACGGCTTCGCCTGAAACATTGGAATACATTGCACTATCTCCAATAGCAATGTATTTATTTGTCGCTGAAAGTGCCTGTGGACGATTATCAACAATTCCATTTGGCGAAATGGTGGTACTGTTAGAATTGGTTGTTGTGATGCTTGTCTGAGCACACAAAAAAAATGGAAATAGACAAAAACTCAATAAATAAAGTCTTTTTTTCATGATAAATGTGTTTTGTTTTTTTTATTATGGATAATTGATTAATTACAATGCTAATGTGTACGTTAATGGATTTTATTTCAAATATTCTCGCGTGGGTATGAGCTCTATATCCATTTTGTAGAAACCATTCATGATTTTTATAATCTCATTTGCAATCACGGCTTGACCAAATGCAGTTGGATATATTCCATCAGAAGAGAAAAAATTACCTGAAGGCCATCGAGCATTTACTAATACTCCATCATCCGAAACAACCGTACCCTTTAAAATCTTCTTGTAAAAAGAGTTAATATCAAAAATTGGCATTTTAGCATATTCACTTAATATTTTAGAATTTTCGTTTTTCTTCATTATCTCCTCATTGAAATTTCTTAAAGTATAAGCATCTAAAAGATAGCCTGTTCCAGAAGCATCCAAATTCTTTTTTTGAACAACCCATGGTTTAAGGTTAATATTTACATTGGGAGCCAATAAAGAATCAATGGAAGAAGAGCCAAATACTAAGGTTTCTCTACCAAATCCTGAAAAAACATGATATGTATCTTCTATTTTTTGTACTTGTTGTCTATAATTGGTACTGAAATAAGGCAGATCTTCGAAATCTGGACAGTTAATTATTACGCCTTTATTGAGTTGCTGACTAACCAACAGCTTGAAAATAGTTGAATACAATTCAGGACCAAACCCCGTTATGGCATCGGTAAAAACTTCAACTTTTGAGTTAATTTTTGTCTTTTCCAATTCTACCAAATCATATTTTAAACCAATTCCTACCGGTCTCAAAACCTCACCAATCAAAATATCTTGTAAACCATTTTCAAAAAGAAGAAAATCAAATTTGTTTTTATTGACACTAAGATCATAAGCAAAACTTTCCTGCGAACCATCCCGCTTTGACAGAAAATTTAATCCTCCGAACCTAATTCTATTGGCATCTCGATTATCAACAGCTCCTCGATTTGTAATATAATAATTATCTGTCACACCTAAAAATTTCTTTAAACGGCCATTTTCGATGGCTAAGTTATTTATAGCTTCCTTACGTTTTGGAACTGGCCCACCAGTCGGGTTAAAAGATGTGGGCACTTTTCGGCCCAATCCATTATATTCATTCTTGTCGAAAAGTCCATTCTTAAAATCAATTCCCATTTGATTGGCAATCAAAGTAGGATAAGAGGTTAACATTCCTTCATTAAATATACCTCCGTCTCTCATGCCCAGCATAAGGTTGCTTCCTGCTGCCACAAGCTTAAAAGGCTTTCCCTTTAATTCAAGTATTTTATCATTTTTGTGTTTTGTTAAGTAAGGAAATTTCGCAGGTTTAAGTTTTTTAGGTTCTTTAAATGTAATTATGGTATCACCAGTAACTACGGTTTCAAAAAGACCTACTTTTGAAAACTTGTCAACTTTATCTCTTTCAGTTTTATCATTTTTAGTCTTTACAGTATCCCCATCAATAACCACGAAAGCTGGAAAATCAATAGTAGGCTCCAAAATTTCTTTTGGGTTGCAGCTGAGCATGATGCTGGCTGCCAATAATGTAGTAATCATAATTTTTGTTCTCATTAGATTTTAAAAGTTTAAAATGTTTCTAATGGTCACATATTTCATAGTGTAGCTTTTAAAGAGAGGCAATGTGTGTTTCTCGGTAAAGGCTGTGGCTGTGATTTACGCAACGGTAATTTACGGTATCAAAATCAATAACGTAAAAATAAGCATCCTTAAGGTGTTTTTTTCAATTGATGCCCCAAATTGAAAAAAAAAAAAACACATAATCCTAATATTTAGCTAAATAAATTTTACAACATGATGAATATCAGTTTTTTATAATTGATTTATATCAAGTAGTAGTTCATTACAATTTGCCTTTTCAAATAAAAATCAAAGCAATAGAGAAGTTCTATTTTTTAAATCATCAACTATCATTGACCCTTGCAAAACAAAAAAGTTTAGCTCCTTTGAATTTCTCAAAAAAGCTAAACTTTAAATTAAACGCTGTTTTATTTTTATTGTATAACAACAGTAGTAGACTCCACCTTATCTTTCGATTTTACTCGTATCAGATAGTTACCGCCACTTATGTTTTGGGCTTTAAATGGTATCTCATTTTCTCCTTTTACTCCCACAGCTTTTTGACTTTGGTAAATTTTGCCTGAAGAACTTATCAAATCTATAGATAAATCGCTTGCTTCTTCTAAATATACTTTAACCTTAAACTCGCCATGATTGGGGTTTGGAAATACCGAAACAAATTTAGGTTGTTCTTCTTCTGTTGTATTCTGCTCGGTACTTTGTCTTGCTCCTCCTATTGAGGTATAAAAGGGCGTACCGTCAGGCTCGGTGGCAAACTGCCAGCCACTTGGGGTTGGAAACTCCGTGCTATTTGGTGTTTGTAATCCACCATAGGCACTATATGTCCAAGTAAAACAACCTACCAAACTGCTGTAAGAACCATTCGTAAGTGTTACGTCACCTCTGGTTAGCATTTCAGAACCTCTTACCAAGAATTTCTCTGGGTTTGTGGCAATTCGTTGTACCAACCACCATTGGTTATTATAATATTTGGCAACTAATGGATGGCCCGTAACTGTCCAAGTTCCCATTACCAGATTATGACTCAATGACGCACAAGGGCCTACCTGTACAGTAACACTTGTGGTTGGGCTATCAGGACAGCCTGATTGGGTACATTTTACTGTGTAAGTGGTAGTGCTGGCTGGGCTTACTACTATCGTGGCAGATGTCGCTCCTGTACTCCATAGCCTGGTGCCTGTGGCACAAGTGGCTGATAATGTAGAACTTTGACCTGAAATTATACTGGCTGGACTTGCAGACACATTGGTAGGTGCGGAAAGACCGCAGCTACCATTAGCAGTGTAAAATGGTGTACCATCAGGCTCATAGCCCAACGTAAAACCAGATGGCGTAGGAAACTCCGTAGAGTTGGGAACGGCCAAACCCCCATAGTTGCTATTCTGCCAAGCAAAACACGTGGTTAGGCCAGAATATGAGACATTATTAAGCGTTACATCGCCACGAGTAAGCATGTTAGAGCCTCTTACCAAAAACTTCTCTGGATTGGTGCCTATTCGTTGAGTAAGCCAATATTGGTTATGAAAATACCTTGCCACAAGAGGATGCCCAGTCACAGTCCATGTTCCCATCGTGAGGTTATTCGTAACTGCCGAACAAGGGCTATTAGAAACGTTTACTGTTACACCTACTACTGGGCTATCTGGGCAACCTGCTGATACACATTTAACAGTATAATTGGTTGTAACACTAGGCGAAATACTGATACTGTTGCCAGTAGATCCATTACTCCAAGTTACTGCACCATAGGCACATGAGGCAGCCAAGGTACTACTACCGCCCGAACTTATAGATGAAGGACTTGCTGAAACTGCGGTGGGAGCGATAGGTGGTGTTCCACAGCCACTTGAGCCACTTTGTAAATATACCTCTGCCCAGTCTGCGTGATCACAATAGTCGTTGGATCCCATGTTAACTATAAGTTCAAGCGTGTTTTTACCACTTACAGATACACTTTGGACAGTAGCTGGTTGCCAATAAGTTTTAGTAACAGGCCCATAAATAATAACGCCATCGGCTTTGATACTAAACTGCACCCCATCGCCGCAATTTGATTCATCATCTTGCCCAATTTTAAAATTGAAGGTATTATATTGCCCCCCAAGATTATAGGTTAAACTGCTATTGGCATGCACGCCTATGCCTTGGGTATATTGTGTATCAGCTATCTTCATCGTTATGTTACCAAATGATTTATTTAATCTGTAATAGCCTGAAGTGATGGTGGGGTTTAGCGAGGTGAGTGGGGTAGTAATGGAGGTTGATCCCTCCTGAGTGATCGTAAAGGAAGTTGAAACCCCTCCTCCTACCTCTGAAACTACAACTGTCCCACTTCTCAAATTGCCAGAATTCATATCAAGTGATAATCTAAGGTTCTCTTCGCCACCATTTGAAACAAACTGTATGTTATTAACCCAAGAAGGCTTTGAACTTATCTCCCAAACTACATTTTCAAATCTTAATTCATTACTAATTGTGGAACTATTTGATGGAGCATCCATACCAAAAATACGCTTCCACAACGTTTTCTTTGCCGGAACTTGGTTTAAATTAGTGGCAATGTAGGGTTGACATGCCCTGAACTTACCATTCGCATCTTCTACATAAGCAGTCAACCATTGTGAATTTGGAATATCCGCATTAAACGTCCAGCTATTAGAGTTTAAATTAGTATTAAGGTAGGTATTACCAGAAGGTCCTAATGGTAAACCTGTACCAGAATAAACCCCCTTCTCGTCAGTTGTAAAATAATATTTTGCTCCAGGAATTGACTCATAAGTTATTGTTATATTGGATCCAGATTGACTAATAGATGATATTTTCACCAAATCTTGCGGAGCTACTCCAGTACTACTCGAATGGTTTTGATAAATCTTTGTATACCACCTATCACCCATTTCCTGTAGTGTATTCTTAGAACCGTAGAGCTTATTTCCTGAATAATGTAATTTATTAGTTTCGTCTCTTGAGTCACCCGTAATATTATCAGAATCGGTAACCCCTTCAAAGACTTTATTTGTAAGGTTTACAACAGCTGCTTGTTGTCCAGTAATTCCCGAATGGATATAATAATGTGTAGCTCCTCTTTGGCTATTATTTGGCAATTGAATGGGACTACTTAATCCTGATTTTCCGGTATCATTTATTATATTTCCCTTCCCAGTAAACATTGACACTTGAGAAACATACCAAGATAAATTAGTGCCAGAATTCAATACTTGCCTAGATTTATTAATAATATCATTTAATCTAGCACTATAATCTGAAATAACCTGAGTTGTATTGTTGTAATCGCTCCAACTATTATCTCCAGGTGCTTGTGACAAAATTGCCGCATCTTGCTCACCTTGATGCCAAAGGATAGATTTCACTCCACAGATTCCGCCATACATCCCCAGAGTTCTAAAAAATTTCTTTGCGTTATTATTTATTAAGTTACCTTGACCATCTTTAACTCCCCATTCGCTTACAAGGCCACTTCCATGGTACGCAGTATTTAAAAAAAGTGTTGGAGTATTGTTGGTTGATGCAATTTTTTGACCTAGAGCAGCCCAATACCAAGAGGCATGTCCATTAGGAAATATGTAGATTGGTTCACTAAATTTGTTCGTACCATGTCGTAAATATTCAAATTTCTTCTTGTAAGGCAAACCTAAAACATTACCATCTATCGGACTCAAATCGTTGTAAGGATTAAGAACATCAGTCACCGAGGATGCCCAATCCCATCTACCATTATAATTTAATGTTCTGGTTATTTTCGGCCCAAAATTGTTTACATTTTCTAAAAAAGAAACAGTAGCATCTTCTGAACCAGAAAAATCGAACATACCACGCCGATTGGTTTTAATTTCATTAAATTCAGGGGTTAATACTGTACCATCACCAACTGGTCTATTCAAAAAATTATATGCAGAAGCATTAGATTGCCCAGCGATAACATAAACATCCCCAATTCCAAAAGTGACGTAATCTGCAAACAGCTTAAAACCAGGATTTGGTTCATAATAAATTTCTAAAGAATACCATCCCTCTGAAAGACCAGAAAATTTGGCATGATAAGTATACATGTCTCCATTACTTTTACTGGTAAGATTCGGCAAAGACGTGATAACTCCCGTTTGGATTTCAGTATTCGAGTAAGGTATTCCTAAACCTTTGTAAAGTCTAAATTTCCAATTAGAATTGATTTGGCGTACTTGTATTGAAACCGTAACGGAATTAGAACTCGAAGTTCGTTGAAAAACTATACCATCAGCAGGATAGGTAATTTTACCAAATAAATTGGTTTGGGCGATACTAAAAAAAGAGCATAGCAAAGCCATTGAAAGAACTATAAATTTTTTCATGTTAAATTAAATTTTATATGATTAGGGGATCACTTCAGAAAATCGCGTGTGTTGAGGTAGGGAATAGCAATGCCATAATAGTTGTTAATAACTTTTATGGTTTCATTTGCTATTATCACATTACCCAAAACTGTCGGAGACATGCCATCTTCTGCAAAAAACATCGCTTTGGAAATTTTCAAATTATCAACACTAAATAATCTTTCTTCATAGGCTCTAATAAAAATATCCTCAATATCGACAAAAGCAAAATTCATGTATTCTGCCAACATTCGAGTTTGTTTGTTCATTCGCTCATTTCTTTGTTGAGGTCGTGTACTCCCAAAAATCTGCTTATTATTTGAGATATATGGTTTTATATTCATATTCACGTTTTTACCCATCAGTGAATCTAACGCTTGATAAGGGTAGAGATATTTAATGTCAGACTCTAACAATCCTGTCTTTTGATAAATAGCTAATTGCTTTTTAACATCCTCAACCTTAAAGAGGTCTGCCACGGCCGGTAAATAACTAGGTGCTGGAAAATTATAAATTACACCTTTTAAACCTTTTCGCTTTTTTATTTCTATCAGAAAATTAGCGTGCTCGCTGTAATTAGGAAACATACCCCCGCCCCCTCTTTCATCTCTGTAAGTAGTCATGTCTCCATTAAAGTATTTATTACCTGTTTGAATGCCTAGATAACCAGTATAACCAAGATTACTACAATCTAAAATAAAATCAAACTTTTCTTTTAGCACTCTTTTGTCATATCGCTCATTGTTAAATAGTCTTTTGTAAATAGGCTCGCTGTCATTATGCCTGATACCCCCAAAATACTCCGGAAATTCAAAACCCGAGAAAGTATTTAAACTAAAGTTATCAATACGTCCACCCTTGAAAGGCTTTAATTTAATTTTACCATTGGCATCAATATTTTCAATTGCCAAATTGTTGGTAGCGGTTTTAAACTTTGGCAAAGGCCCTCCTGTTATATTCTCATTGGTTTTGAGGCTAGTGCCAAAACCATTGTAATCAGCATTGTCAAAATAAGGCTGATAGAAATCAATACCCATTTGCAAAGCTATCAAGTTTGGGAATGAGGTACTAAGGTTTTCATTGTTGTACCCTCCATTTCTTACTCCAGCAGCTAAACTTCCACCTACCACTACCATTCTAAGTGGTTTCCCTTTTAAGTCAGGGTCTTCTATATCTTTCTTTAATCTATCAATTACATTTTTGTCTTGATTTTTTTTATTCAATTTCCAATCCTTAAATGTGGCAATTGTATCCCCAACATTAAGGCCAACTATACCTAATCGTTGCGGTATTATTATATTATCCTTTCTGGTTTTAACAGTATCTCCATCAATAATACTGAAATTCAAATCTACTAGATTTGTAGGCTCCAAAATCTCTTTTGGGTTGCAACTCAGCATTAGGCTGGCTGCCAATAATGTAGTAATCATAATTTTTGTTCTCATTAGATTTTAAAAGTTTAAAATGTTTCTAATGGTCACATATTTCATAGTGTAGCTTTTAAAGAGAGGCAATGTGTGTTTCTCGGTAAAGGCTGTGGCTGTGATTTACGCAACGGTAATTTACGGTATCAAAATCAATAACGTAAAAATAAGCATCCTTAAGGTGTTTTTTTCAATTGATGCCCCAAATTGAAAAAAAAAAAAAAACCATAATCCTAATATTTATCTAAATATATTTTACAACATGATGAATATCAGTTTTTTATAATTGATTTATATCAAGCTACGATAAAGAGATTCTTTGTAATTGAAGTAAAAATATCACAAAACAAGAAGCTTTAACTCACCACAAAACTTAAAATTATTTTTATTGATTAAAAACATTTCTTCATTTATCGGAATCTTTACAATTTTCGAGAATTGTCCAAAACTAAAATATAAATCCCCGATATTTGTATAAAAATAAGCAAACCAATATATTCCAAATGAATTTTCTTCAACATTTAAAAAGTTCAAACGAGTCAAAACCTTTAACCTCAATCTTGGTTTTAGCAGCTATACTATTGTGCTCTATAGTTTTGGCCCAGATTTTGGGAGCTGGAATTATGATAATAATGGCAGGAATAAATTTGGACAACATTGGAAACATGATGGAGATTTTAATGGAATCAAAACGCGGCTGGTGGACAATGATGGTGGCCCAAGGTGTATCTTCTGTTTTCTCGTTTATAGTGCCAGGTTTGTTGTTTTGGTATGCGGTAGAAAAGAAAACCTTTGGTGATTTGAGTTTCAGAAAACTCCCACCCGTTTATATTTTCGGGCTGGTAATTGTTATTCAGCTATTGTTTAGTCCTTTTAGCGGTTTCCTACAAAGTATGAACGAAAAAATGGCCTTACCTTCGGCATTTAAAGGCCTAGAAGAAATCATGAAAAGCCTAGAAGAAAGTGCAAAAGTTTTGACTGAATTTTTAACAAAATTTGATACCAATCTAGAACTTTTCTCTGCCTTAATAGTAATCGCTTTAACCGCAGGAATAGGTGAAGAGTTGATATTTAGAGGTTTAATTCAAAGGAAATTATTACTAATTACAAACAATCCGCAGGCAGCCATTTGGATAGCAGCGGCAATATTCAGTGCCATTCATTTTCAGTTTTATGGTTTTTTCCCACGTTTGTTTTTGGGTGCTTTGATGGGCTATTTGTATTATTATTCTGGCAATATCTGGGTGCCTATTTTTGCACATATATTTAACAATGGCCTTGCGGTTGTACTCATGCATTTGGTAAATCAAAAGAAAATAGCTCCCGAAATTGAAAAGTTAGATACAGTTCCCATGCCATATTTGATTTTGTCTTCAGTGCTTTGTGCTGGACTTTTATATGTTTTCAAAAAACAAACTGAGCAGGTAGAATTGTCATGAAAACTATTATAGATGGCTATCCATATATTTCGTTTTCGATTGAGCCTCAATCCTCTGCTGTTCAAGCAAGGAATTCTCAGGATTTTTTAGAATCTTTAAGTAAAAGAAGGTCAGTAAGAGAATTTTCCGACAAAGAAGTACCTTTAGAAGTCATTGAAAATATTATTAAAACCGCAGCAACAGCTCCTTCTGGTGCCAACAAACAGCCTTGGACATTTTGTTTAATTTCAGACAAAGAGCTTAAGAAAAAAATAAAAGAAGCCGCCGAACAAGAAGAAAAAGAAAGCTATGAGAGCAGAATGAGCGAGGATTGGATAGAAGACCTCAAGCCTCTTGGCACAGATTGGCAAAAGCCCTTTCTTGAAACCGCACCATATTTGATTGTAATCTTCAAAAGAATATACGAAATAGACGAAAACGGTAATAAGAGAAACAATTATTATGTACAAGAAAGTGTTGGTATAGCTGCTGGTTTACTTATTGCGGCAATACATAATGCAGGTTTGGCAACCCTAACTCATACGCCTAGCCCTATGAATTTTCTATCTAAATTATTAGATAGACCAGCAAATGAAAAACCATTTTTATTACTACCAATAGGTTATCCTGCCGACGAATGTTGGGTACCAGATATAAATAAGAAGGCTTTTGAAGAAATTTACAAAAAATACTGAGTGCTTAATTATTCAGCTCTATATCGTTTCCATTTAGATCCAAGAAATGATACTCAACCATTCCCAATGAAGAATCTTTGATTAAGTTTATCCATTTTTTATATTTAAAGAACCACTTCATTTGTCTCGAAATCAAGCCTTCTTTATAATATGCATAAATAAATGGATGGAGAATAATACTGATTTTAGGCTCGTTTTGTTTGGTTAACAAATACTCCAAATTATTCTCGATTAAGTCCGTCACCGCAATACTTGCTTGGATTGTACCTGTTCCGCTGCATGTAGGGCAAGTCTCTCTTGTCACGACGTTCATCTCAGGTCTTACTCGCTGGCGAGTAATCTGCGAGAGTCCAAACTTAGAAATTGGCAGAACTGTATATTTAGACCTGTCGGTCTTCATTTCGTCTTTGAGAGCTTCGTGTACATCACGTTTGTTCTCAACTTTTTTCATGTCTATAAAATCCACCACCACTATGCCACCCATGTCTCTAAGGCGTAATTGGCGAGCGATTTCTACAGCTGCTTCCTTGTTTACACTTAAAGCCGTAGCTTCTTGATCAACTTCAGAGGTTGATTTATTGCCACTGTTTACATCTATTACATGTAAAGCTTCTGTATGCTCAATTATCAAATAACCACCACTAGGCAGACTTACAGATCTTCCAAAAAGCGATTTAAGCTGTTTTTCTATTCCGTAATGTTCAAAAACTTTGGTCTTGCCAGAGTGTAGTTTTAATATCTTTTCTTTTTGAGGTGCTATGTTTTGCAACAAAGTCCTCATACTGTCAAATGCCTCTTTGGTATCAACCACGATTGAATCAAAGTCGTCATTCAGCATATCTCTCAAAATAGACGCTGCACGATCCATTTCAGAAACAATCCTATCGCGAGGTTTGGCGTTTTTGAGAAGTTTTAGTCCATTTTCCCATTTTTCAAGACAATTTTCCAAATCTCTTTGCAAATCCACAACCTCTTTGTTTTCGGCAACAGTTCTTACTATCACTCCAAAGTTTTCAGGTTTCACAGAAGACATCAATTTATGCAATCTTTGTCTTTCTTGTTTGCTCGTGATTTTTTTAGAAATATTGATTGAATTGCTAAAAGGTACCAAAACTATGTATCGACCTGCAATAGAAATATCGCAAGACAATCTAGGGCCCTTTGAAGAAATTGGCTCTTTAACTACTTGAACAAGAATAGGTTGATTTTTAGAAAGAACATCAACAATTTTACCAAGCTTATCAATTTGAGGCTCCATCTGGAAGTTTTTCAACTTCAAACTGACAGGCCTTTTGGCGATAATGTCTTTGGTATACTTATTTAGCGATTGGATATTTGGACTAAGATCATGGTAATGCAAAAAAGCATCTTTTTCATAACCTATATCAATAAAAGCGGCGTTAAGTCCTGACACTACTTTCTTAACTGTCCCAAAATAAATATCTCCAACCGAAAACTGATGTTCGGTTTCGTCAAAATGGTATTCGATTAGCCTTTTGTCTTGACATAAAGCTATTCGGTCACCTTTAGGTGTGGCTGAAATATATAATTCGTTGCTCAAAATTGAGTAAGAATTAAAAGTTTAAAAAAAATATTATTGTTCAAAATTCAATGGCATGTAGTAATTAACACATGTGCATAATCTGCCAAAACAATTGGCAATAGGGTGTAAAGAACAAAAAAGTAAGCAGAATAAACATATCTGCTTACTTAAATGTATTTACGAAGAAGAATTATTTCTTCTTGTGACGGTTTTTCCTAAGACGTTTTTTCCTCTTATGTGTTGCCATCTTATGTCTCTTTCTCTTTTTTCCGCAAGGCATAGCTCTATAAATTTATATAATATTGTAAAATTCTTTTTTTTCGAACCGCAAAGATAGTAATTACTTTAAACTATTCAAAGTTTTTGCTATTTCATCTTTCATAACTTGGTCAATATCTAATGCAATTACTTGATTAAGAATGGCTTTCGCTTCATCTTTTTTCCCCAATTCAATATAGCTATAGGCCAAGCCTAATTTGGCATTTACGTTGTTGGGATCTATCTGAAGTACATTAGAAAACCTCACAGCTGCTTTATCGTATTGATTAGATTGCATTGACAAACCTCCTAAACTCATAATAGCTGGAATGTATTTAGGCTCTTGGTCTAAAACCTCCCTCAACATGCCTATGGCTTTCATTGGATTATCAGACCCAACATAACTCATTGCTAGATTTGTTTTTGCATGTAGATTGCCAGCCTCTAGTTTTAAAACCTCATTATAGCACGCTCTTGTTTTTTCTACCAATTTCTCAAGATTCTCTGGACTGATAGCCAAATTAAAACCCTGAAAATAAGCGTCCGCAGCATTAGACCAATTATTTACCGAAGGTGTAGTTTTTGCTATTTTCTCAAAATAATAACCTGCACTATCAAAGACAGACTCTTTAATATACAAGTTTGCAATTTCGCTAAATGCTTCTAATTGACCTTTCGGAGATTGGGCTTTCTGTTGTAAACTTTCAAGAAGTGCCTCTGACTCAGGGCTTAAATGATGAGCAACCTCTTTAGATGAAGGTTCTTTTTGATTTTGTTGAACGGTTTGATCAATATCTTTAACCACAGACTTTGGTCTTGTAAATAAAAAAGCAAATGCTCCAATACTTAACAAAACTAAAATTAATAAATGCTTTTTCTTGTTCAAACCGTTCAACATCAAATTATTTAACGTTAGTTTTTACTTCTTCAACAAACTCTTTTGAAGGTTTAAAACTTGGGATAAAATGAGCTGGTACTGTTACAGTAGTTTTTTGAGAAATGTTACGAGCTTTTTTCTCTGCTCTTTTTTTGTTTACAAAACTTCCAAATCCTCTTACATAAATAGCTTCCCCACTTGATAAACTCTCTTTAACTGTTTGGAAAAACGCCTCAACAGTAATAGAAGTGACAGCTTTATCAACACCTGTTTTGTCTGAAATAATAGAAATAACCTCTGCTTTCGTCACGATTTATAAAATTTATTGTTAAAAAAATTAATATTAAGTTAAATGAATTTAGATTTAGGACTGCAAAGATAGAAGATAGTTGAGAATTCTCACAAAATGTTTTATCTTTTTTTTTATAATTTATTAGTTACTAAGCAGTTAAGACGACTTTTTCATACTTAAAAAAAACGAATAAAAAAAATGTTTGGAGAAAAAATTATCTCTTGGTATTTGACAAATAAAAGAGATTTGCCTTGGAGAAATACCCACAACCCATATTTTATTTGGCTTTCGGAGATTATTTTGCAACAAACCCGAGTAAGCCAGGGATTGCCATATTATGAGAAATTTGTGGAAAAGTATCCAACTATTGAAGATTTGGCAAATGCAGAAGAAGAAGAAGTTCTTAGACTTTGGCAAGGTCTCGGATATTATTCTCGTGGAAGAAACCTTCATAAAACTTCAATTTTCATACAAAACGAACTTAATGGTAAGTTTCCTGAGAGTTTCAAAGAGCTTCAAAAACTAAAAGGAGTAGGTAAATATACAGCTGCCGCAATAGCCTCCTTTGCTTATAACGAAACTGTTCCTGCCATAGATGGAAATGCACTCAGGGTGATTTCGAGGTATTTTGAGATTTTCGAGCCTATTGACAACATAAAAACGCAAAACCGAATTTTTGATACTTCTTTAGGCTTAATACCAAAAAACCAAGCAGGCTTGTACAATCAGGCGGTGATGGAACTTGGAGCTACTATATGCTTACCAAAAAAAACGCAGTGTAATAATTGCCCTGTAAGACTTGAATGTTTGGCTTTTACCAACAAAACAGTAGAGCAAATTCCGATTAAGGAGAAAAAAATTAAAGTTACAGAAAGGACACTCGATTATATCATAATAGAATTTGAAGATAGATATTGGCTAAAAAAAAGAGGGGAAAAAGATATATGGGCGAATATGTATGACTTTTTTCTGGATGAAGGAAATATTCAAAACTTCCTGGAAAAACACCAGATTAAAGATTTTAAATTGAAAACTCACCAACCTTTTCAACATCTTTTGACACATCAAAAGCTTATAGTAAATTTTACGATGATTCAATGTAGTGAACAACCTACTATTGAAGGAGGTGAATTTTATGAATTAGAAACAATCAAAAACCTCCCAAAACCTAAAATAATAGCAGATTTTTTTGAGAAAACTATTTGAATTAAATCTTTTCTATTTTAAGGATTTTAAATTCAGTTCGGCGGTTTCTTGCGTGTTCGGCTTCTGTACATTGTACGCCATCAGAGCATGCATTCAAGGGCTCTGACTCGCCTTTACCAATTGCCTTTACTCTTGATTTATCAATTCCTTTGGATGTGATGTATTTAAATACTTCTTTGGCCCTACTTTCTGAAAGCCTCAAATTAGAAAATGAATTGCCACGAGTGTCGGTATGGGAAGAAATTTCAATTACCATATTAGGATACTTCTTAAGGGTAGCAACAAGGTTATCCAAATCTCTTTTTGCATTTTCTCTAATTTTAAAGGCATCCGATTCATAATAAATATTTTCTAGTTTTATTACATCTCCAACTTTAAAGAGTTTAGTGTCAAAAAGGTTGAGGGTATTTAAAGGCTTTTTGACTTTTTTGCCAAATAAAGTCTTTCTGATTGATTTTTCTATAATTTCAGAACTTGTACCAAAGTCGTCTTTAGATGCAATTAGTTCATAATCACACTCAGGGTCACGTTTAAATTCATAGCTTCCGTCTTTTTTGGTGTACATTTCTTGAATTTCGCCTGTGCATTTATTAATAAACTTGACTTTTACCGCTGCAATTGGACCTCCCTCCTCACCACCTGTTATTACACCTCTGAAAACATTTAATGTTCCACCTGTGGATCTTTTCTGAATAAGCTCTCTTTGTTTTTTGGGTGCTTCAGTTTTGACTAAGGCTTCCACTTTTTTCACTTCTTGTTTTAGATAAACATTTAAAGTGCTCGGCTCAAAATCCGATGCATCGGCATTTGAAAAATTGAGAACTTGTTCTTCGTAGCCCTCCTTTTTAAATTCAAACTTGAAGTCGTTGTCAGCTTCTAAACACAACTTAATAGAACCAGAGTTGTTAGTTGTAGCATTTTCTGTAATAATATTATTACTTACTTTTGAGTATTCAAAAACCATTACTCCTAAAGACTTCTTCGTTTCTTTATCAAATACATTTACGATTAAATCTCTACAGCCATATTTTGGTCCTACTCTATTGAACTTATAAATATCATCGTCAGAACCTCCTCTTTTTCTATTACTGCTAAAATATCCTAATGATCTTTCTCTGTCTGTAATAATACCAAAATCATCATTGTTAGAGTTTAAAGGTGCACCAAGATTTCTAACTATTCCAGTTGGCTTTCCTGTTTTGGTATCAGTAGCGATATTAAACATATCGAGATCTCCGAGACCAGGCAAACCATCAGATGAAAAATACAAGGTTCCTCCTTCATCTATAAATGGAAACATTTCATTGCCAACAGTGTTAACCTTTCCACCAAGATTTTCAGGTTTGGACCAAATGCCATTTATTAATCTAGAGACGTACAAGTCAGTACCACCATATCCACCGGGCATATCTGAAACAAAATACAAAAGATTGTCTGTGGAATTCACACTTGGATGACCACATGAATATTTATCATCGTTAAAGTCAAGTTCTTTTATATTTCCCCAATCTGAACCTTTCCTTTCAGCATAATAAAGTTTAAGACGCGTAATGTCTTCTTTTTTGTTATTGTTAAAAATTCCACCACCTACAGAAGTTCCATTTCTAGTAAAAATAATTTTTGTTGCTTTATCGTAAAAAGTACAAGGTCCTTCGTGATATTTACTGTTGAGTTTTTTACTAAAACTTTTTATTTCTATCACAGAATTTTCTTCATAATTTTTACTTCCATTTATCAAATCGCTGCCTTGATGAGCGATGGTATTTGCATCATTTGATGTAGGAGGGGTATAGTAATCGTTACCTAACTTTTCGGTTTTAGGTTTGATTTTAGGTGATTCAGAAGATTGACCTCCCGAACCTAAAGCTGCATTGTTATTTTCTTCTTTCGAAATAACCTTCAAATCTTCTAAATAATATAAATCTAGAAAAGAAGAATTATCCCATTTAAAAACTCTTTTAACAGAATTACTTTTATTTCGGCTAGACACAAAAACCAAGCCATCTTTGTAAAAAGTTGGGCTAAATTCAGGACTATCGGTATTTAATCCTACATACTCAATTCTATAACTTTCTGCATTCCGTATTAGTGGATCAAGGTTGGCATAAAGTTTACTAAACTGAGCTCCTCTTTTATCATGTTCTTGAAGCTCTGTATACTTTGTCCAAATTTTTGAAGATTCTTGGTGTTTCCCATTACTACTTAAGACTTGAGCATATCTCTGAAAAGCCTTTATTTCATCACCTTTAAGTGTTGGATTGTTGCTTAGTACTTCTTCATAGTATTTTTCAGCATTTTTATAATCTTTTACGAAATAATATGCCTCAGCTAGATTAAGCTTAACTTTTTGAATCTCTTCAGGACTTAGACCTTTAGATTTTTTCAAAACATTATCATAAAGTTCTATCGCATTTGCATAAGACAAACTTTTGGTACTCGTCTCTGCTTTTTTCAATATCTTCGATGTGCTCTGAGAAAAGCCCAAAGTGATATTAAAGCAAAAAAACAAAACTAAAAAGTTTTTGAAATGCATTTTGAGAATTAACGGTAATTATGTTAAAGGAAAAAAACACAAAAATCATGCCTTTCCTACTAAAACGAAAAAATGCCACCATTTATTAAATGGCGACATTTTCGTTTTTTTCCTGCAAATTAGCGAGCTACTGTTATAAATCCTGTTCTGACTTTAGCCTGATCTTTTACTTTCACAGAGTAATAATATGTACCATCTGGAACTCCTTCTGGTCCAAACCTCATTCCTGTATTTGAAGTACCATCCCAAATCAACTTTTGATTGACAATTGATGATTGACCTTCAAACTTCCAAATTAAATGACCCCATCTGTTATAAAGTTCAAACAGTTCAACATCTACTCCGTCTGGTACTAATGATTCGAATTTATCATTTTCACCATCGTCATTCGGAGAGAATCCTCCTGGAACTTCAATCAGATCAACCAGATTGATTGCCACTGTGGTATCCTTCGGTATTCTAAATATTGTCGGATTACTTGACAATGGTATTATTTGAGTACCTGCATTAGACTTATCACTTACCTGAGTTCCTCCTGTTGAAGTCCCATAAGCATAAATATTATTGAAGTAAGGACCATAGTTTTTACCATATTTAAGTTGTACTGTGAATATCACAGTGTCTACTTTCCCAGCAGCCAATTTAGCTGAAGTATCTGGTAAGGTAACTCTAAAGTCTGTATCTCCATCAAATGCCACGTTCTTTTTCAAAGTACTGCTAGTAGAGATTGTAGGCTGACCTTCAACAGTAAACTGAATAGAATCAGGGAATGTATTACTCAAACTATCCACCAAGTAAACATTGGTCAACATACTAGATCCGATGTTTTTAACTAGAGCCATATACTTAACTTCGTAAGTAAAGTTGTCTACAAAAGATGAGTCGATAATACTTAGAGAAGCAGCAATGCCTACTTGAGTAGAATCGATACCGAAAGTAATCTTGGTTGGCTCATCGTTATCATTCGGATTTCCATTACCATCTGGGTCAACGTTTGTTCCATTTGTTGAAACATCTTCCACATTTTGAGTTCCAAAAGCGAATACTTTAGAAGTATTGAAGAACTCAGATTTAGTGGCATTTGTAATGTCGACTTTTACAGAGAAGTTTACTTTAAGTGTTTTACCAACACCTATTTGACTTAATGAATCTATCAACAATGCAGTGTTACTACCTCTACCTGTGTAATTTGGATTAACTTTAAGACCAGCATCAGCCGATACTAAAATTGTGTCATCAAGTATTTGAACTCCACTACCAAATGTTACACCCAAATCATCTACTAGTTTAACTTTAGTCAAATTGGTAGAGCCCATGTTTACAACATTAAATGTAAATGGTACTTCATACTTGTTATCAGAAATCTTAGTGATTGTTCCAACACTCTTGCTCAGACCAATAAGGTCAGATGCAGAAACATCATTAATTACATACACACTTGTATTATTTGATAACACATTGTCAATCTGATCCACTGCATAAAGCTCCGCTTTGTTTTCAATTTTTCCAGCCGCAGTAACTTTAGCTCTATATGTTATTTTAACACTATCCGTATTATTAAGAGAAGGTACATTTGCCATAATAGCCCCATTCTCAAAAGTAGCGTTAGAACTTACTACATCAATTACCAATCCTGGAGGAAGAATATCTCTCACTTTCAGGTTAGTAGCAGTGGTAGGTTTAAGATTCTTAACAATAACTGTATAGTTTACAAAACTATTTACAGGAACAATTAAAGAATCGGCCTTTTTCATCAGCTGAATATCAACGTATTTAGTAGTATCTGGCTTAATTCCTCCGTCACAAGCATCAATTTTAACTTTAACAAGAGTAGCATCACTATAACATCCATACTTACTTCTTTCGAATAAATAATAGTTACCAGCAGTAGCCATTCCTGGGGTTGTAATCAATGTTGAATTTGGAGAATTCGAAATATGGAATTCGAAAGTTCCATCTGCTGAGGTAGGATTTCCAAGAATCGCATTATTCAAATCTACAGTTTCAAATGGACAGCTATTATTAATTTCTGCAAGAGCAGTAGGTTTAGCCACAGTAGAACCAACTGATACCGAAACAACATTAGATGTTAAGCTTTCACATGTTCCTCCAATAGATTTACATGTTGCAGTATAACTATAAGTACCAGCCGTAGTAGGTGTAACTGTTAACACCGAACCTGTTTGTCCATTATTCCAAACAACTGTTCCAGCACATCCTTGGGCAGTAATAACTATTGCTTCTCCTAAACAAACTGTAGAAGTTTTACAAGAGATAAACGGCTTGTTCGGTAAACCAATATTGATACAAAGTGTATCCGACTTTTCACTGATACAAGTTCCAATTACACAAACTGCAGTATACTTACTTGTTTCGGTAGGTTTAACTTCAACAGAGTGTCCAATCATGCCATTTGACCATTTGATTTCACCTTCACACTCATAAGCTCTAAGCGTAACCGACTCTCCTACACAAATGATATCGGTTGCACAGGCTACTATTGGTTTAGTAGCTTTTTGAACTTTAATCTGGATTGTATTAGAAATAGGACTTACACAACTATCGTTTTTACATATCGCTGTATAAGAAGTAGAAACTACAGGCTTAACTACAATTGAACTTCCAGTTTTACCGTTAGACCACACTATGGTATTGTTGGTACAACCAGTAGCTGTTAAAGTAATATCTTCTGGATCACAAACTACAGTTTTAGAAGCTGAGATAACTACTGCAGTCAAATTACATCCTCCTGTTTCACATCCCGTAGTTTTTATTTCTACACTTACAGGTTGTGACATTGGACTTGTTCCACAAGAGTTTGTACACTTCACAGTATAAGTACCTGCCGTTTTCACAACAATTGAATTACCGTTTGCACCTGTACTCCAGGTAGCTGTTCCGCTGCATCCATCTGTAGTGAGAATTGCTGAATCACCAGAACAAATCTTAATAGCAGAAGCTGTAATGATTGGAGCAGAAGGTGCCCCACCTACAGTAATAACAATTGGATCTGACTGAATACTCACTCCACAAGTATTTGTACAACTTGCAGTATATGAACCAGCAGTTTTTACATAAATAATTGTTCCTGTTTTTCCATTGCTCCAATTAATAGTTCCACTACAAACATCAGCAGTTAATTTTGCGGAATCAGATCCACAAATACTTGTCTTGTTTGCAGTAATAGAAGGAGGGGATGGTTTTCCTCCAGTTTCAATTTTCACAATATTAGAAGCTAAACTTAATCCACATGAGTTTTTACACTTAGCTGTATAACTTCCAGCTCCTACTTGAATCATGTCTCCAGTTTGTCCATTACTCCATTCAACTGTGCCTACACAACCTACGGCAACTAATCTTGCTTTTTCAGTATCACAAACATTTACTCTATCAGTAGTGATTAAAGGAGCATTTGGTATGCCACCAGTTGTAATTTTCACAATATTACTATTGCCACTTTCACCACAAGAATTTGTACAAGTTGCAGCATAATCTCCAGCTTGTGTAATTGTTATTGAAGCTCCAGTTTTATCATTAGACCAAGTTATTGTTCCTTCACAATTTATCGCTGTAAGGATGATACTCTCAGTTCCACAAATTTCGGTTTTAGATGCTGTAATGGTAGGTGCACTTGGCAAATTACCAGTTCCTATCGTAATCGAATTAGATGCTCCGGATGTTCCACAACTTGTTGTACATGTTGCAGTGTAAGTTCCAGCTCCAACTTCTTTAGTAGTTCCAACTCCACCACCTGACCATGTTATTGTACCTCCTGTACAGCCTGTTGCAGTCAATGTAGCTTTATCTGTTCCACAAACCGAAGTTTTGTTTGAAGAAATTACTGGTGCTGTTGGTGCTGTTCCTCCAGTTATAGTAACTGAATTAGAATTACCTGATGTTCCACAACTTGTTGTACATGTAGCAGTGTAAGTTCCAGCTCCGACTTCTTTCGAAGTGCCTACTCCACCACCTGACCAAGTTATTGTACCTCCTGTACAACCTGTGGTAGTCAATGTAGCTTTATCAGTTCCACAAACTTCTGTTTTATTCGAAGTAATGACTGGTGCTGTTGGTGCTGTTCCTCCAGTAATTGTAACTGAATTAGAATTTCCTGATGTTCCACAACTTGTTGTACATGTAGCAGTGTAAGTTCCAGCTCCGACTTCTTTCGAAGTGCCTACTCCACCACCTGACCAAGTGATTGTACCTCCTGTACATCCTGTGGCAGTCAAAGTAGCTTTATTTGTACCACAAACTTCTGTTTTATTCGAAGTAATTACTGGTGCCGTTGGTGCTGTACCTCCAGTTATAGTAACTGAATTAGAATTACCTGATGTTCCACAACTTGTTGTACATGTAGCAGTGTAAGTTCCAGCTCCGACTTCTTTCGAAGTGCCTACTCCACCACCAGACCAAGTGATTGTACCTCCTGTACATCCTGTGGCAGTCAAAGTAGCTTTATTTGTACCACAAACTTCTGTTTTATTCGAAGTAATTACTGGTGCCGTTGGTGCTGTACCTCCAGTTATAGTAACTGAATTAGAATTACCTGATGTTCCACAACTTGTTGTACATGTAGCAGTGTAAGTTCCAGCTCCGACTTCTTTCGAAGTGCCTACTCCACCACCAGACCAAGTGATTGTACCTCCTGTACATCCTGTGGCAGTCAAAGTAGCTTTATTTGTACCACAAACTTCTGTTTTATTCGAAGTAATTACTGGTGCCGTTGGTGCTGTACCTCCAGTTATAGTAACTGAATTAGAATTACCTGATGTTCCACAACTTGTTGTACATGTAGCAGTGTAAGTTCCAGCTCCGACTTCTTTCGAAGTGCCTACTCCACCACCAGACCAAGTGATTGTACCTCCTGTACATCCTGTGGCAGTCAAAGTAGCTTTATTTGTACCACAAACTTCTGTTTTATTCGAAGTAATTACTGGTGCCGTTGGTGCTGTACCTCCAGTTATAGTAACTGAATTAGAATTACCTGATGTTCCACAACTTGTTGTACATGTAGCAGTGTAAGTTCCAGCTCCGACTTCTTTCGAAGTGCCTACTCCACCACCAGACCAAGTGATTGTACCTCCTGTACATCCTGTGGCAGTCAAAGTAGCTTTATTTGTACCACAAACTTCTGTTTTATTCGAAGTAATTACTGGTGCCGTTGGTGCTGTACCTCCAGTTATAGTAACTGAATTAGAATTACCTGATGTTCCACAACTTGTTGTACATGTAGCAGTGTAAGTTCCAGCTCCGACTTCTTTCGAAGTGCCTACTCCACCACCAGACCAAGTGATTGTACCTCCTGTACATCCTGTGGCAGTCAAAGTAGCTTTATTTGTACCACAAACTTCTGTTTTATTCGAAGTAATTACTGGTGCCGTTGGTGCTGTACCTCCAGTTATAGTAACTGAATTAGAATTACCTGATGTTCCACAACTTGTTGTACATGTAGCAGTGTAAGTTCCAGCTCCGACTTCTTTCGAAGTGCCTACTCCACCACCAGACCAAGTGATTGTACCTCCTGTACATCCTGTGGCAGTCAAAGTAGCTTTATTTGTACCACAAACTTCTGTTTTATTCGAAGTAATTACTGGTGCCGTTGGTGCTGTACCTCCAGTTATAGTAACTGAATTAGAATTACCTGATGTTCCACAACTTGTTGTACATGTAGCAGTGTAAGTTCCAGCTCCGACTTCTTTCGAAGTGCCTACTCCACCACC
>NZ_RJUA01000011.1 GCF_024343575.1 Lacihabitans sp. LS3-19
GTTGATAATACTTTAGGACAAGAAATTGGAGAAATAGCTGAAATTGGTCATACCTATAGCTGGTCGCCATCAATTGGACTTAGTGATGCTAATATTTCTAATCCGATCGCTTTGCCTTCAATAACCACGATTTATACGGTTACAAAAACCAATATTGTGAATGGATTTACGGCAACTGCATCAATTGTTGTAGCTGTAGATACGATTATGCCATTGCCTACAATCTTGGGTAATGATACTATTAGTGTCCTTCAAAGCAATGTTCTAAGAATTGCTCAAGGAGGAGAATCATATCTTTGGTCTAATGGATTAGGAACCAATGATACCGTAAGTATTTCTACGCCTGGCATTTATACCGTAACGGCAAAAAGCTTAAACGGTTGTACAGCAACGGCTACAACAGAAGTTATTGAAGTAAGATTTGGTTCCATTGGAGATTTAGTTTGGGCAGACTACAATAACAATGGCGTGCAGGAGCTTACTGAAAGTTTTATGGATAGTATTAAAGTTTACCTTTACGACGGAACTGGAACTGTGTTGTTAGATAGTACAATTTCAGATATTAATGGAAAATATCTATTTGATTCTTTGCCTTCTGGGAACTACAAATTATTCTTTAAAACCCCATCTGAGGCTATGGTTTCACCTCAATATAATGGAATTGACACCTTAGATAGTGATATTAATACGTCGGGATGGACTGAAACAATTAGCATTGATGTTACTAAACCTGTCAATGATACTTTGAGAAACAATACCAAAAAAGACGCTGGATATGTTCCTTATGGCTCTATTGGCGACTATGTTTTTGAAGATAAAGACTTTTCAAATACACAAAATGCTGGGGATACCCCATTGCCAAACGTTACGGTGTACTTACTCAATGCGTCAGGTGTAATTATTGACACGACAGTTTCAGGAATTGATGGAAAATATGTATTTAACAATGTAATTAACGGCGATTACCGTCTCCAATTTGTTAAACCAGTAGGAATGAATGCTGATTTGAAAAACATTGGCTCAGATTCTGAACTCGACTCAGACGCCGATCCAATTACTGGAATCACTGATTTGTTTAATGTGAATACAACATTGACCTTAAATGACCCTCTCAGAAATCTAAATGCTATGGACGCTGGATTTAATTTTTATGATCCAAAAATTAGATTGACTAAAGATGGAGTTTTGGTAGGAACAGGCTTAGTTGGAGATAAAATCACGTACGGATTTACGGTATTGAATACTGGAAATATCACGTTAAGCAATGTTTTCATTGAAGACACTTTGATTTCTAACAGTCCAATCAGTGTTTCACCAAACGTGTTGGCACCAAACCAAACTGGATTTGCAATAGCACATTATACCTTACTAGCTGCCGATATTGAAAGAGGCTATGTTGCAAACTCAGCCTTGGTATTCGGTACTGACCCAATAGGTGTAACTGTAACCGATACATCTGACAATGTGAATCCTTACGAGCCTGGGCCAAGTGATACGACAATAGTCAATATTCCGAAAATTGATATTGCTCTCGTTGGAAATTCAGACGGCGGTTGTGAACGCCAACTAGATGAAATTGTTACGTTCCAAGTTATTGCCTACAGACAAGACACCCTTTCAGGAACAGCTTTACTATCTATCAAAGACAGCTTGGGAGCAAATTTTCAATATATCTCTGCTGATGTGACAGGTGGTTCTTATGATTCAAATACCAATATTTGGTCAAACATAAGTTTGAATTTCAACGAAACTGACACGCTGACCATAAAAGCAAGAATACTGACCAATATGGGCGGTTATCTTTCACACTCAGCATGGCTAATTAGTTCAAATTATAACGATGTGGATTCTTTTGCTGGGGACAAAAACGTTACGGAAGATGACTATTCAAATGTATTTGTTTCTGTGCCAATAAAAATCTGTACAATAAAAAATGAAAGTGTAGACTTAACAGCTCCAAGCGGATATGGAACCTATCAATGGCAGTTAAATGGCGTAAATATAAATGGTGCAAATAGTCAAACCTACACAGCAACCTTGCCAGGTAACTACTCAATAATCACTGACGGAAATACTTGTCAGTCAGGCAATTGTTGCCCAATAATAATTGAAGACTCCTGCCCTTGTCCTCCGCAGATTTGTCTACCTTTTAAAATTACGAAAAGCAAATAAACCTATCCTCTATACCAATGGCTAGTCTGTAGAAATGCAGATTAGTCATTTTTTTATTCCAAAAAAAGTTTAAATAAAAATCCAGTATAGATTCTCTAAAAATAATTTTTCAATATTAGAGAACAAGTGATTTTTACTACCAGTTTTTCATTTCAACATCCAAAAAACTTCATTTTTCACGAACGGAACAATCCAGATTTGAATTAACCAATATTCAAACTTCCATTATTTCAATTTTAAATACTGCTTAAAGTATAAAATTGGATAGATAAAAAAGATAATTAATGCAGAATGAAGATAAATGGAAAGTGTATTTACCAATAATTCTATTTTGCCAGAAAGTTCAATTTTTGGCACTAAATATAGCGATACAATAGGCAAAAGAAGGATTAGAAATGCCAAAAGAAAACGATAAAAAGTATTAGATTTCAAAGCAATAAACAATCCTATACCTGAAAAAACAGGCAAAACTATTTGAGATAAAGTTAGACCTAATTTTAAATCCTTTTCTATACTTGGGATATTTTTTACATTTAGAAAAAAACAAACTGCAGCATAAGCAAAAAGTATGATGGAAACCAAACCCACAAGTCGGCGGTAAGTAAACTTATAATTGATAATTTTTTTAGAAATTGAAAAAGGGATTGTTAAAGTTATCAGCAAAGCCACAAAATCTAAAAAAGGAATAAAAAACAATGTATAAAGCCAGTTTGAATGCCCACATTTGTTATAAAAATAGAGCGTTATGTATTTTCTAAAATAAATGCTGGAAATAGCCAAAAAGCTAAAAAAACCAAAACCATTAAGCACGAGACCCACTTTATTTGTAAATACAGGTATCGAATTATTCCCAACCATAGTGATTAATATTGAACCCACCATCCAATAAATCAGAGTTTTAAAAACGATAACATTTAAAGTCAAAGTGCCTTTTTTTATAGGTAATTCCACATCAAACCGCCAAGATTTATAGGCAAAAAACTGGTGATTGACCTCATAAAATAAAATAACTACTGCAGCCCAAAAAATGGTTTTAATTAAAGCCAAACCAAGGTCTATATAAATATTTTGTCCAGCGTTCAGTTCAAGCACGCCGCTGTTAAAAAATGCCCGAAAAATCGATAAATTTCCTGTAAAACCATTCGCTATTTCTAGATTTACCAAAGGCAAAATACCCATTATAGCAGGCAGAAAAATAAGTTTTGGAGCTTTTTTTATAAAAATATAAATCAAAAAAGGCAAAAAATTCAAAACGCAATTCAATATTAAATTATCGTAATCTAATCTAAAAATTGGTTTACCTAAGAAAAAACTAATTGAAGTGAAACCTATTGTTATTAACCATAAAAATGCTATCTGTACTTTATTGGTTAGGGTATTTCTAAAAATATACCAGAAAACAGTCCATTCGAAAACATTAAAAATGGCGTTAAACATGCCGCTCTTTTGAATATCCCAAAGTGCAACATTCAGAGTATTATATAAATATTCGAACAAGATGTTTTTAAAAAACACCAGTATTATAAGAAATACAAAGGTTTTGTTATTTATAAAATTCCGTTTTGAAGCCATAGTTAGGTCTATATTGTGGCAAATATACTAGCTTATTTTTAAATAAGTTTCGAGTACAATTTTTTCGTATTCTTGATTTTTTTTCTTGCTTTCCAATTTATCCAACAAGATTTTGGCAGCTTGCATCCCCATTTCATAAGCTGGCTGAACAACCGTTGAAAGCTGCGGCCTAAAAAGATGGGAAACATTCAAGTTTGTAAATCCAAAAAACATCATGTCATTTATTTTATTCTCATATCGTTTTTGCAAAACCTCATAGCAGTTTAATGCCAGCCTATCGCTACATATAAAAAAAGCATCTGGATTTTGACTATCTATCAGGTTATCAATAGCTAAAAAAGCTTCTTCAGGATCAAATCCACAGTATTTCACTAAGGACTCGTCAAAAACAATCCCATGAGTTTCCAAAGCTTTACGATATCCTTCCAATCGCTCTTGGCTTATAGAAAGCGACTGCGGACTTGTGATATGGGCTATTCTCTTTTTACCTTGTTTTATCAAATATTCTGTGGCATTAAAGGCCCCAGCCACATTATTTGCCACTACTTTATGAAAACTTTCATTCTCTGGTACCCTGTCAAAAAACACAACAGAAAAATCATTTTCACTGTATTCCAATATATGGTTGATATCTTTACTCGTACCCGAAAGCGAAATCAAAACACCGTCCACCTTCCTTGCAAACAGATGCCTAAAATTTTCCTTTTCCCGCTCCAAAGATTCATGACTTTGACAAATCACCACGTGGTATCCCCTACTGTAAGCTTCATCTTCTATCCCGTTTATGGCCTGGGAAAAGAAATTATTGGCAATTTCAGGCACAATTACACCAATGGCTTTTGTCTTATTATCTTTTAAACTTAAAGCTATCGGATTTGGCACATATCGAACTTTTTTCGCATATTCCGCTACCTTTTTCTTGGTATTTTCGTTGATTTCGTAACTGTCACGAAGTGCCCTAGATACTGTGGAAGTAGATAAGTTTAGGGCTTTTGCAATATCTTTTAATGTAACAGTCTCCAATTTCAATTCTAAGATTTAGGTTTATTCAAAACACAATATAGCCTATTTTCATCAATTTATACAATTCTATATTTTCAAAATTTACACAATTTCCCGTTTTTTGAAAATTCTTCATATACAAAAGTTCTTTGGAAACGATTGCATAAATTATTTAAAACCATTGTTTGTATTCAAGCCAAATCGGTGGTAATCTTACAAAATTATTGTTTTTTTTATGATTAATATAAATTTGGAAGGCAAGCTTGCCTTAGTGACAGGTTGTAACAGAGGTATCGGAAAAGCCATGGCTGAAGGATTAGCCGAAGCAGGTGCCGACATCATTGGCGTCTCTGGCAGCATGAAAGCCGAGGGTAGCGATATTCAAAAATCTGTTGAAGCACTTGGACGGAAATTTTATCCCTATCAGGCCGACTTTGCTGACAGAAAATCTATTTATACTTTTCTTGAAAAAGCAAAAGCCGATCATCCAAAAATTGACATTTTGATAAACAATGCAGGTACTATTTTAAGAGCTCCGGCTGCCGAACATTCTGACGAGTATTGGGACAAAGTGATTGCCATTAACCTTGATGCTCAATTTATTATTACCAGAGAAATCGGAAAATCTATGATAGAAAACGGCAGTGGAAAAGTTATTTTCACGGCTTCACTTTTAACTTTCCAAGGCGGAATAAACGTACCAGGCTATGCCGCTAGCAAAGGTGCCATTGGTAGCTTAGTAAAAGCTTTTGCCAACGAATGGGCTTCAAAAAATATCAACGTAAACGGAATAGCTCCCGGCTATATCGCAACTGACAATACCGAAGCTTTACGTAACGACCCGGAAAGAAGTGCATCTATTTTAGGTAGAATTCCGTCAGGTAGATGGGGGGAGCCCGAGGATTTTAAAGGCCCAGCAGTATTTTTATCATCAGAAATGTCAAGCTATGTTCAAGGTACTATTTTGACTGTTGATGGTGGCTGGATGGGAAGGTGAGTTTAATTTGTTAATTGGTTAATTAGTATCCCGATAGCTATCGGGAGGTTATTAGTATCCCGATAGCTATCGGGAGTTTATTAGTATATTAGTTATTGGATTTTTTTTATCTAATAAAAGAGATTGTAAGCATAATTTATTAATCGAAAATGTTTAATGACCATACTAATGCAGTAGAAATTTCAAAAAAACCAATTCAAAAATTAAAGAAATTATCAAGTATATTTTTAGACTTTCAAGAATTAAAACATCAAAAATTAACAAATTAATAATTAGCAAATTAACAAATTAAATATATGATTTCAAGATATGAAAGTAGTCCACGTGAAGTGGAAAGAATGAATACAGCAGAGCTTAGGGAGAATTTCTTGGTTGAAAGCCTTTTTGTAACTGACCAAATAAACCTTACCTACACCCACTATGACAGATTGGTTTTGGGAGGAGCAAAACCTGTAAATAGTTCTTTGAAATTAGGAACTTATGACGCTCTAAAAAGTGAGTATTTCCTTGAAAGACGTGAAATAGGTATCATAAATGTTGCTGGGGCAGGAAAAGTTGTGGCCGATGGTGAAACTTACGAAGTGGAAAAATTAAGCTGCGTTTATCTTGGAAAAGGCACCAAAGAAGTAATATTTTCTTCGGATGATGCTCAAAATCCTGCCTGTTTTTTCTTACTTTCCTCACCGGCACATCACACTTTTGAAAACAAAATATTTACCAAAGAAGATGCCTCTCCTGTTACACTTGGAGCACCTGAAACTTCAAATCACCGTACGATTTACAAATACATTCACAATGACGGCATAATGTCATGCCAGTTGGTGATGGGATTGACCGTTTTGAAAACTGGAAGCATCTGGAATACCATGCCTCCTCACGTACACGACCGTAGAAGTGAGGTGTATTGCTACTTTGATGTTCCTGAAAACCAAGGTATGATGCACTTTATGGGCAAACCTGACGAAACACGCCACATGTGGGTGCAAAATCACCAAGCCATTATATCTCCTCCATGGAGCATCCATGCTGGTGGTGGATCAGCCAATTACTCGTTTATTTGGGGTATGGCAGGCGAAAACAAGGACTTTACCGATATGGATTTTGTGAACTTAAACTTGTTGAGATAATTACAACAAAACCAATTATTAAAAACTCATTTTCTCCCCTCTCCTGTAGGGAGGGGTTGGGAGTAAGGTTCTTATGAAAAAATACATCTTCTTTTTTAGCATTTTAGCTTTTGGTTTTACTACCAAAACCAGCGGGCCAAGAATTCACTTAATTGGAGATAGTACCATGGCCAACAAAAACCCATACGATGCTCCTGAAACTGGCTGGGGACAGGTATTCAATGAGTTTTTCACGGATGAAGTGCAGATTTTCAACTATGCCCTAAATGGTAGAAGCACCAAAAGTTTTAGAGAGCAAGGTCATTGGAAAAGAGTCTTAGAAAACCTCCAAACTGGAGACTACGTTTTCATACAGTTTGGCCACAATGACCAAAAAGAATCTGACAGCACCCGATATGCTGCACCTCAGACAGATTACAGAAAAAACCTCCAGAGATATATAGATGAAACCAAGTCCAAGGGTGGAATTCCGCTTTTGCTGACGCCAGTAATGCGAAGAAAGTTTGACGAAAACGGAGCTTTTGTAGACCAACATGGCGAATATCCAAAAGTTGTAAAAGAACTTGCAAAACTAAACAGTGTGGATATTATTGATTTGCACGCCTTGAGCCAAACTATTATTGAAAATCACGGATTTGAAGCTTCAAAAGAACTATTTATGATTTTTGATGGAGGCATATATCCAAAATTTAAAGAGCCTAAAGAAGATAATACGCACTTCTCTCCATATGGGGCAAGAGTAATGGCGGCGGCTGTAGCCAAAGACCTGATAGATCAAGCTTTACCATTGAGAAATTGGCTTAAAAAATCTGTTTTCCCTCAAACATTCCAATACCAATTACCACAGATTATTGTTCCTCAATTTAAAAAAGACACATTCAATATCGCAAATTATGGTGCAAAAGGCGATGCTAAAACTCTTAATTCCGTGGTTATAAATCAAGTAATTACCCTAGCCAATGAACAAGGAGGCGGAACGGTTTTGATACCAAAAGGCCTTTGGCTAACTGGCCCAATAATCCTTAAAAGTAATATAAACTTACACTTGGCAGAAGGTGCATTGTTACAATTCAGCGAAAATAGAGCCGACTATCCTGTGGTAGAAACCACTTGGGAGGGAAACACAGCTTACCGTTGCCAAGCTCCAATTTCGGGAAAAAACCTTAAAAACATAGCTCTCACCGGAAAAGGAACCATGGACGGTGCTGGACAAGTTTGGAAACAAGTCAAAAAGTCAAAGCTGACAGATTCGCAATGGAAAACTTTATTAAAATCTGGCGGAGTATTGAATGACAAAAAAGACACTTGGTATCCTTCAGAAGCTTCGAAATATGGCAACGAAAACACGGAATGGACCAACAAAAAAGTAGAAGGTAAAACCTTGGCAGATTATGAAAAAATAAGGGATTTTTTGAGACCCAACATGGTTAGCCTTACCGAATGTCAAAATGTTTTGTTGGATGGCATCACATTCCTTAATTCGCCCGCATGGACGCTCCACCCACTATTATGCAACAACCTAACTATCAGAAACGTAAACGTAAAAAACCCGTGGTTTGGGCAAAATAATGATGCATTAGACATAGAATCTTGCAGCAATGGAATAGTGGAAAATTGCACTTTCGACACAGGCGACGACGCCATTTGTATAAAATCAGGGAAAGATGAGGAAGGCAGGAAAAGAGGTAAACCTACAGAGAATTTCATTATTCAAAACAACACGGTTTTTCATGGACACGGTGGCTTTGTGATAGGCTCCGAAATGTCAGGTGGAGTTAAAAATCTTTACGTAAACAATTGCAATTTCTTGGGCACAGACATTGGCCTGAGGTTTAAAACCAAAAGAGATCGTGGCGGTGTAGTTGAGAAAATATACATTTCAGATATTCAAATGAACAATATTTCTGGCGAAGCGGTGCTTTTTGACATGTATTATGAAGCCAAAGACCCCGTACCAATGGAAGGTGAAGAACAAGCAATGCCCATAATAAATGCTATGCCGCTGAATGATGGAACGCCGTCATTCAAGGATTTTTACATTGAAAATGTATATTGTAAAGGAGCTGAAACGGCAATTATGCTTAGAGGTTTACCTGAGCTAAACATCAAAAACATCAGTATTAAAAACTCCAATTTCACCTCAAACAAAGGCTTAGTTTTTATAGAAGCTGAAAATATTACCCTAGAAAATATCGGTTTGTATACTCAAAACAAATTGGTTGGACAGATTCAGAATAGTAAGAATGTAACGATTAGTAATTTGTCTTTCTCTAATCAAGTCGAAACGATTTTGGAAATCAATGGCGATAGAAACAAAAACTTGCGACTTGTAAATTCAAAAATTTCAGATGCCAAAACCACAGCTATTTTCAAAAGTGGAGCTTCTAAGAAAGATTTAAAATTGAAGTAGGTATTGAAAAAAATACTATCTTTTTTTTAAAACGTATATTTTGAAAATTTACTTTATTTTATTCTTAAAAAGAATCTTAAAGGAATTTGACCGCTGAGTTTCTTTGAAAGGTGTTAAGATTGAGTAGTCTTTTTTTGTCTCCAAATTCATGTTTTCAATCAAGTTATTTTCATTAAATAAAGTTAATTCTCCTTTATATTCGAAAAAATTAATTTTAATTTTTGCTTCTATACCAGAGCCAGGCATGTGTTTTTGGCTATCATAAGGCTCCACTATTATTTTCTCTTCTTTGGGAATTAATTTTCCATTTAAACTAATTTTGGATTTTTGTCCATCGTTTTGTAGAACTTCAAAAATATTCACAAACCTCCCATCACTATTTTCAAGGGTATCTTGCCATGTTTCCCCAACAGCCATTTTTGATTTATGATAAATACAAACCGAAGATAATTCATATACTGGATGCAGAAGCGGAATAGCAGAAAGTATTATACCTTTATTACTATCTGGTTTTGAAATACTTGAAACATCATTAATTTTAGTAACATTTTCAAGAAGGCTTAAATAATGATCACTAGCAATTTTGCTATTTTCATTTGAAGCAAAAGGGCTATCAGTATCTATTTCAAAATCAGCACTCTTCGTCTTTATTCTCTTAGTTTTTATAGATAAATTGGAAGTACCTTTAGACAATTTAAATTCAAATTGTTTTAAAGAATAATATTGTGCTGATGATTGTTTCTGGGACTCAATTTTCAAATTCTTTTCTTCCAATTCTTGAGCTTTTGAAGATTCAGAAATTGGAATTGAAGTGTAAGAATATTCTTGTTCAATAACGATATTCTTATTAAGAAATAAGTTTTGTCCAAAAATAATATGCCCGATGAATAAACAAACTAATAAAAGAAGTGATTTTTTCATAAATAAATTAAGATATTCTTGCAAATGAAAAAAAAAAAATAGAATTACAAGCTGGTTCTCTTTTTTACAACTATAATTTATAAAAATATGAAAAATTTAATAAAAACACTCAGTCTTATTTTCTTGTTATCGCATAATGGATTTGCTAAATCTGCGATAGAAATTAATCCAAAAAATAATTTTATTGAAAACCAGAAAATTGAGAAATTCAATATTGAAAATACATTGAAAAATGTAATCGAAAAAAATAGTATAGAAAATATCAAATTTGATAATGAAAATACTAATTTTAATCTCGAAAATAGTGGCCAAAATGATTTGCATAAAGTTGATTTGAACCAACAAATGATGGAATGCTCTAATGAGAGGATAATAGTAGAAGGTACTACAATTGGCTATGCGAGAACTTGTTGTATTGGTTCTTGGTGCACTACTAGAGAAGTATTTTTCCAATAAATAATTAATTCAATTTTTGAGAACCAGCAATTTTAAAAATTTGAAAGGTTTAATTCTTGCATTTTTTGTTACTTTTTTTCTGTCCCATTGCTTTGGACAAAATACTAAAAAAGTAATTTTTAAAAGTGATAAAAATGGCCACTTTAATCAAAACTTAGACAGTGTTTTGGTATTTAAATCCAATGGATCAATCTATGAACTTGAGAAAAAAGTATTAAAACCTTCTACTTCTTTTGAATATAACCTCTATAATAAACAATTATACCAATTTATTTTTCATAGTTCTTGTTGTTTGCCTGTTCTCAAAGGTATCGATTCTGACACACTTAGCGATATTCAAATTATTCAATTGCACTTTGGAGAAAGGCTAATAAACTTAAAAGAATTAGAAGTAAAAGCTCAACGTGACCGATTCATCAATTCTGGAGACACTACTTTTATTTTTACAAATCCAGACGATACTCGCCCGAATGCAGCTGCATCAACCTTATTTGAGAGGGTCACAGGCTTAAGTAATAACCTAGGTAGAATTTCAGTTTTAGGTAAAACAGTTAAAGAAGTTACAATTGAGGGAAGAAAGATATATGGAGGTGTGCCATCTCTTAGTCTTGAAGCAATAAAAGCAGATATGATAGAACAAATGGAATTTGTCGAAAAAAAACTAGCATCTGGCCAATCTATAAATACATTAAATATCAAACTTAAAAAAGAAAGCAAAAACCTTGGCTATGGTACGATTGATGCGGCTTTGGGTTTTAAAAAGAATCATTTAGCAAATATACGATATAATAAAATCTCGAAAACTGGTTTTTTTAATGCATTTGCTACTTCCAATACTATTAATCAAAGAGGAATAGACTCAAAAACTATGGACTATTTAAGATTGAATTCATTTGGCAATGCAATGAATACCACAGGTTCTGTTATTGGTTTATATGATAATTACGATGTTGACATTGAGGAAAATTATTCTGTTTTTGAAAATAAATTACTAGGCATTAATAATTATTCAGATGCGGGAATTAACTACACACTCACTCGACAAAAGTTAGAATTAAATACCTTTATGTTTTTAAATGATGTAACAGGAAAAATATTTCAAAATACAAATTCTGAAAGTTTATTAGGAGAAATAAATCAAAAAACAAAAAAAAAACAAAGGCAAATCAATAACGAAAGTGCTCTTAATTCAAGCCTTAATTTAATATTTAAACCAAATTCAAAGGTCACATTTAGGTTTAGTAATTTTATAAATGTTACAAAAGTAGGTAGATTATGGTCTGATACTACAGAAAATATAACCAATTTTAATCTACTTACCTCTTATATTTATGGAAACCTCGGCAATAAAAACCACTTGCTAGCAAATTCATCAAATGTCTCTTTAATCATAAATGGAAAAAAGCCTGGTACATTAACTTCATTTTTTTTTAATCAAAATCTGAATAAAAATAATAATGAGAATAAATTTGAAAATATAATAATATTCGATGATATTATTTTTCAACAAATTAGTAACCAAAGACTTGTTCCATTTTTGAATACCGAAAACATTCAATTTATCCACGCAAAACCCATAACTAAGAGAATACTTCTAGAAGCAAAATTCAAAATGACAAATATTAAAAACTCGAACAAACTAATCGATAATTTTGAACAAAAAAACAATGAGTTGATAAATTCTAAAGTAAAAAATCAACTTGTAGAAACTGGAATTTATGCACTTTATCAAAGGCCAAAATTAAAAGCTATAACTGGCTTGAATTATATATATTGGGATATTAAAAGAGAACGAAATATTGAAAGTTTTAATCAGAATCAAAATTTTCTAATAAACCCATTTACCAAATTAGAAACTAAATTAAATAGAAACCCTTTATGGTTAAGAATTTCACAAGAAGTCACTTTGCCAGGATGGAGTCAAGTGGGAAGTTTACCTGATAGCAGTAATCTAAATATAGTCAGCTCAGGCAATATATATTTAAACAATTATGTCCAAAGAAATATTCAGTTAGGATCTTCATTTCGTTTGAAAGGCGATTTGCAATCTAGCATTACTCTTGGGTTTTCCAAATTCCTTAATCCTATTATTAATGACAATCAATTAAATCCTTTATTCAATGTCGTATTTACTTCTTTCGTAAATAGCCCAAATCCAAATATAAGTTTAAACGCTAATTTGAGTATTTTCCGAATTAAAATGAACAGTAAATTTTCTCTGTTTTACTATAGTAATTTTATTCATTTAATATCAACCCAAAAAGTAAACGAATCATTTAGCCAACTGAAAACTAATATATTATTAAATACCATAACCGCTTCTTATAAAGTAAATAAAAATGTAATTTTTAAAATAAATTGGGCTGCTAGATTTAATTGGCTGAATGGCGGACTTATTTTTAATAATGATTTCATCATATCAAATAATTTGGATTTGGGGAAAAAGTGGTATTTAGATTCTAAAATGAATTTAACCTTTAATAAAAACAAAAATCTCATTTCTCAACAATTTCTAGATCTTGAAATAGGAAAATACATGCTAAAAAAGAACAATTTCAAGGGAAATATATTTGTAAAAAATGCTTTTAATTATCAAAACCAAATTTCCGTTTATCAAACTTCAAATTTTCAACTTTTTCAATCTATTAATCAACTACCAAGAGTTGTTGGTATTCAAGTAACTATTTATCCTGAAACTTTCAGAAAAAATTAAAATTAAAAATTTTCGATACAGATAATCTCAGTTACCTAAGAAAGATTTAAGGCTTAAAAAAATATTTACTACACTAAATCCTCATCATCAAGTCGTTGAGATTTTCGTCGGAAGTGATATTTAGTTTTTTCCTGAGTCGGTAGCGTTTTAGTTCTACGCTTCTTGCTGTTATATTTAAAAGTTGGGCAATTTCTTTTGTACTGAGGTTCATTCGTAAATAAGCAGCTAATTTCAAATCCCCATGAGATAACATCGGAAAATCTTGCTGAAGTTTTTTTAGAAAAGACTCGTGAACTTGGTTGAAATTTGATTCAAAAACCTTCCAGTCCGAATTGGTCGAAATATTTTTTTCGATAAGCCTTAAAATAGAATCCGATTTCTCTTTCACTTTGTCCGTAACTTCTTCCTTTATTTGAGAAAGCAGTTCATTCTTTTTTATTAAAACCATCGTGCTATTGGCCAATTCCTCCGATTTTCGGATGATGTCCTTTTCCAATTGCTCATTACGTAGCATCACAATTTCTTGTTGTTTGTGCTCCACTCTTTGCCTGTGAAGCTCCTCCAATTTTTCCTGGTGTTTTTTCAGCCGTCTTTCATGAAGAAAATTAAGCAAATAAACCAAACCCAGAAACATAAGAAAATACCCAATTTTACTCCAACCATTCCAATACCAAGGTGGCAATATTTCGAACTGAAATGTAGATATTTTATCAGAAAAATTGGCCTTTAAAAACAAAGTGTATTTACCTGCCGACAAACTATTGAAAACCTTAAAATTCTCAGTTTGGTAAGCTGACCAGTTATTATTCAAGCCTTCCAATTTATAACTAAACTGTGCCGATTGCGAATAACTATTGGGTTTAAACCAAAAACCTATGGCCTTGTTTTTATTAGAAAAAGTAAAAGCTTTATCTTTCCCAATCTCAAAATTCTGATTAAGTTCCGATGAATTTTCTAGAAAAAAACCAGAGACCATTGCTCCATCACCAAAACCTTCTTTTACAATCTTATCTTGCTCAAAGTTAAATAGTTGTCGATAGTTACCGATTGCAAAACCTTCTTCTAAACAAAACATCAGATGTTCCTCATTGAGGGCTTTAATTTGTTCGCTCCCATCAATAAAACTCTTCGAATCAAAGTAAGAAGCCTGATAGAGCTTATTTTGTTTCCATGTACTGAGCAGACCGTTAGAATTCAATGCCAAAGCCTCTTTATTACCCGATTTAAAAAACTTAACAACAGACTGTTGCCTTGGAAAAGAATTTTCCAAAAGAAACTTTTTCCTAGCTAAATCGAAACGATAAACATTTGAAGAAGTTGTGGCCAAAAGTTGATTTTGAAAGTATGAAATATTCACATAACTGACATTTGGAAATTCAAAAAACGTCCTGTTTTTTACTAAATCATAATCATTAGTGAGTTGAAGTTTTAAAATCTGATTTGGCACTCTTTTTATCCAAACAGTATTGTTCTTTTCTATTTCTATCTCTTTTACAGATTCGGGCGAGTTTTCTATTATTTTCGAAAAAGTCCATTTCCCAGCACCATCTTTTCTAAACAAAACCATTCGCGTATAGGTACCTTGAAGCAGCGTATTCTTATCCAATTGTTTGGTTACCCATCCACCTGTTACATCCGAAATCTTCTTGGCTTGTTTATTATCAATCAGAAATGTACCGTCATTATGACCACAAATCAATTGACCTTCAAAAACATTCAACTGCCAAACTTGCCCTTGTGTATTCGGCACCAAAACAAATTTGTCACCTTCTTTTACAAACAATCCGTGATTTGAACCGATGTACAAATGGTTTTGAAATACCACCCCATCATAAACTGCACCAATATCACCAGATATATCCTGGTAAAATTTCAATGGATTTGCCAACTGAATCAAACTTATGCCATTGTCCAATCCTGCCCAAAGATTACCTTCGGCATCTACATTCAGTGCCAAAACCGTATTGTTACCTAAACCATTGTTTTTATTTAAATGATATTTGACCTCCCCTTTTTCATTACAAATCAGAATTCCGTTGAGCAATGTCCCAAAAGCATACCAACCGTCTTTTATTTTTACAGCTTTGTTGAGTTTATATTTATTTAGCATTGCATTTAATTCTGCATTTAAAGGCAAAAAACCATCTTTTGTTTGTTTAAAAACGCCTTTGGAAGTACCCACCCACAATTGTTTATCTTTTTCATCTGAAGCCAAAAGGGCAGCATAAGCATGATTTTTAAAAAAAGCCTTGCTATCAGGAATTTCCTCAAAAACTCCTTTTTTCAAACGAAAAACACCATTATCGATACCAGGAACAAACAAATCGCCAAATACATTATTGAAAAAATGAATATTTGATGGCACTTTCAATGGCTTTATACTTCCATCGGATATATACAAATAAGCAAAAGCAAAAGACTGGAACAAAATACCATCCTCCGTCTCGACAATATTCCAAATAGATTCCTCTTTAAACTCCTTCCCTCCTATTTTGGCCTTTAATGAATTGTATTTCAAATCGCCTTTCTCATTTCTTTTCCATTCGCCAAACTCTCCCAAAGCTCCAGTAAAAATCCTGCCTTTCCGGTCAACTAAAACAGATCGTAGCGTTTGGTTGCTAGCAAAAAGTCGCCATCGACTTCCATCATATTCCAAAAGGCCTTTAGAATTTGCAAAATACATATTCCCATTTTTTGGGGATTGGCAAACACTCCAATTTTGTCTGTGTGCCAGATAATCCGCCCTTGAAAAGGGCTTGATTTTTGGATTTCCAATATCAAAAATACCCTCCCCAAAGACATTTCCATTGATTAAAACCAACAAAAAACAAATCCAAAGAAAATTATTTAAACATAATTTTGGGAAGGAAAATTTTCCCAGAAAAAAATTACATGATGTAGTTAAAATCATCACTAGAGCAATAATTATTTATGAAATGATGTAATTATGATGTAGTGCGAAATTAGTTTAAGCAAATCAGATAATCTAATTTTGAACTTGAAATATCAATATTATTTAGCAGATATTTAATATACACAAACAAGACAATATGAAATCAATTAAACAACCATTTTATTTAAGCTTGTTGTTTAGTGTTTTGGTGGCATTTGGAGCAAATGCACAAACGCTGATCAAAGGAAAAATAACAGATGCATCAAATTCGGAAGGAATTCCCGGTGTGTCGGTTAGAGTAAAAGGAGGAACCGCCGGTACAGTTTCAGATTTTGACGGTAAATATGAACTCACAGTCCCTTCCAAAACTACCTTGACTTTCACCTCTATAGGATATGATAGCAAAGAAGTAATGGTAGGCAACCAAACCGAAATCAATGTTTCGATGGCATTCTCCGAAAATATCCTTGATCAAGTAGTAGTGGTAGGTTATGGCAGTCAAAGAAAAGTGGACATTACAGGAGCTACTAATAGTATCAAAGGCGAAGATTTGATAAGAATTCCTGTGATGACACCAACTCAGGCTATACAAGGAAAAGTGGCAGGTGTACAAATCATTAGTTCCGGTAAACCTGGTAGTTCACCAACGATCAGAGTTAGAGGAACTGGCACTGCACTAGCTGGAACTTCCACCCTTTTTGTTGTTGACGGAGTACTTACTGACGACATCAGCAATATCAACAATGCTGATATTGTAAATATTGACATCTTAAAAGATGCTTCTTCAACTGCGATTTATGGAGCAAGAGGGGCAAATGGCGTGGTAATAATAACTACAAAAAGAGGACAATCTGGACAAATCCAGGTTAACTATTCCTTGAACACTGGTATGCGGTCGGCTTCCAATTTAGTTAAAATGGCCAATGCCACTGAATATGCCAACTATGTAAGTGCTGCTACTGCGAAAATCGTAGAAGCGGGTGATATTTCCACTGATTGGTATTCAAAGATCCTTCGGAATGCTTTTATGCAAAACCATAACCTTTCACTTACTGGCGGCTCTGATAAAAACAAAGTGTATCTAAGTTTAGGATATCTTACAGACCAAGGAATTGTGCTGAACAATAAATTTGACAGATTTACGGCAAGGCTAAACAATGACCTTACCATCAATAAATATATAACCACTGGCATAAGTGCATCATTTACAAACAGCCATGACCAAAATGTAAATCTAGGTTCGGCTTATAACAATGCCTACAGAGCGGCACCAATTATTGAGGCTCAAAATTCGGATGGCTTATATGGAAATACCTCCCTTTATCAAAATGTTGGAAATGCCGTACTTGACATAAACAATACCAAAGACCTCACCAACAACAATCGTGTGCAGTCTTCAGCGTTTTTATCGATTCAGCCACTCAAATATCTAACTTTTAGAAGTAGCATAGGTGGAGATTTAATAACAGGAAACCAAAACGTTTACAGTGCAAAGTTTGACAATGACCAAACCACTTTCATTTTGCCTGGAGGTAACCAAAGAAATCCGAACTCCACGCTAAATTCAAGTTTTAATAATTCATTCCACTGGGTTTTTGACAATATTCTAACCTTTGAAAAATCCTTCCAGAAAAACACCTTAAAATGGTTGGTTGGAACAACAGCCGAGGAGTATTCTTTTAGAGGATTGTCGGGTTTCAGAAAAGATGTGCCTGCTGCCGAAAATTTGTGGTACTTAAATACTGGAAATGCAAATACATCAACAAATGGAGGTTTTGGCGACAAATGGGCGAGAAATAGCTATTTGAGCCGGATCAATTACAATTTTGACGATACTTATTTGGTTACGGCCACTGTACGTCGAGATGGAAGCTCTAGATTTCCGGTTCAAAACCGTTGGGGATTTTTTCCTTCTGTGGGTTTAGGTTGGATTATCTCGAACGAAAAATTCATGGAAAAACAAACTTTCTTCAACACCCTAAAACTAAGGGCCAGCTGGGGACAAGTGGGCAATGACAGGATTCCATCGGATGGCTACATCGTGACAGTTGACCAAAACCAAGCCTATGCATTTGGAGGCGGAACAGCTTCACCAGGTGTTGCAATTACACAAATCAAGGATTCAAACTTAAAATGGGAAACTACTGAAGAGGCTGATTTAGGCCTAGAATGGAGTGCCAAAAACGGAAAGCTGCAAGGAGAACTTGGTTTTTATGACAAAAAATCAAAAGACTTGCTTATCAATGTAAAAGTACCTTCTGTGACGGGCGATAAAGACGGCGTAGTTTTGACTAATGCTGCTTCTATCAGAAACACGGGATTGGAGGCTGCCGTAAACTGGAAAAACAGAATCAATAAAAATGCAAACTATAGCATCGGCGGAAACATTACATTTAACAAGAACCGAGTGATTGGATTAAATGGTGGCCAGCCGATATTGGATGGGGGAATTGGTGCTGCTCAGCAATACACCACCAAAACAGACAACGGTCAGCCAGTGGGTAGTTTCTATGTTTACAATACATTGGGTGTTTTCCAAACCAACGAAGAGGTGTCTGCTTATACCGATGCCAAGGGAAGTGTAATTCAGCCAAGTGCGGCAGCAGGTGATTTTAAATACCAAGACGTAAACGGAGACGGTAAAATAGATGATAATGATAGAATTTTTGCTGGCTCCTATCAGCCAAAGGCATACTTAGGCATCAATCTCGGTTTTACCTACAAACAGTTTGACTTCAGTACGGACCTTTATGGAGCTTTTGGAGGAAAAATATACAATGGAAAAAAAGCTTTTAGACAAGGACTGCTTGACAACGTAGAAAAATCTATGGCTTATGGAAGATGGTCGCCTGGCACTGGTGTTCAAAACGAACCTGCCGCCAACGGGGGTTATTTACCTGCATCTACCTATTTTGTGGAATCAGGAGATTTTATTAGGGTTAATAACATTACTGCGGCTTATAATTTACCAAAAACAAAAATTGAAAAAATAAAAGCTTCGAGTGCTAAAATTTTTGTCACTGCTCAGAACCTTTTCACCTACAAAAAATACTCAGGATTTACGCCAGAGCTTAGTTCTAACTCTCCAACGAGTGCCGGAATTGAGCTTAATGCTTATCCCACCACTAAAACCTTGGCTTTTGGACTTAACATCGGATTTTAATTATGAAAACAAAAACAATTCTTTCGATACTAGCAGGTGTTTTGGTCTTAAATAGTTGCTCTTCAGACTTTTTAAATGTACCATTGCAAGGACAGCCAACAGCAGAAACAGATCCAAACCTAGCTCAAAACTTAGTGATTGGCGTTTACAATAGTTTGCTTAATGGACAATCATTCGGTGCAGAAGGTGATGCTCACGGTATAGCGTTTGTAACGGCCACCAATATCATCTCTGATGATGCAGACAAAGGCAGTACGGCCAGCGACCAAGCCGGAACAGTCGGTGTTATTGACAATTTCACGGTTACTCCGACCAACTTGTTTGTGCAATCACTTTGGGCTGGACATTACAATGGCATAGCCAAAGCCAACAATGCTTTGGTGATTATCGAAAAATCTACGCTTTCGGAAAGCGAAAAGGCAAGGTTGACAGGAGAAGTAAAGTTCATAAGAGGATACTATTATTTCAATCTGGTACGTTGGTTTGGAGGAGTGCCAAAAATACTTAGAGTCCCAGCCAATGCCGAAGATGCGAACAATGACCCAGTTTTTCAAACACGGGCTTCGGTGGACGATATTTATAAAGTGATAGTAGAAGACATGCAATATGCTGTGGACAATCTGCCACTTAGAGGCAATACCCAAGCAGGAAGAATTTCGAAAGGAACTGCTCAGGCAATGTTGGCAAAGGTTTATTTATACCTTAAAACCTGGGATCAAGCTTACAAATTATCTGCTGAAGTAATAAATTCCGGGCAATATCAATTGTTGGATAATTACAGCAACATTTGGCGACAAGCAGGCGACAATAGCAAAGAGGCGATATTCGAAATTCAAACTGGGGTTTTCAACAACTCTGACTATGGCATAAACAGCTACGCTATGTTTCAAGGACCAAGAGTAGGTGGAAAAGGCGGTTGGAGAGACTTGGGTTGGGGTTTCAACAATCCGAGCACAACACTTAGTAATGCTTATGAAACAGGTGACAAACGTAAAGCTGCAACGATAATTTTTATCGACAATTCTGGTAAACATGTAGGAACAACACTATTTGATGGTTTCCGAATTCCAAGTGCCGATTCAGTTGAAAACCTTCGATACAATTACAAAGCATACCACTCTGAAGATCCAAATGTAGAAAACTACCTAGGAAATAGAGATCGAAAACAAAAAAACGTACACTTATTAAGATATGCTGAGGTGCTTTTAATCAATGCCGAGGCTGCCAACGAACTTGGAAAGACTGGTGATGCATTGATTCAATTAAACAATATAAGAAGCCGAGCAGGCCTTTCAGATTCAGCTATTTCTGGCACAAACGAACTCAGAGAAGCCATCTGGAAAGAGCGACATCTAGAGTTGGCGATGGAACACGACCGTTGGTTTGACTTGGTAAGAACAAAAAAAGTGGCTGAAGTAATGAAAGCCTCAGGAAAACCTTTTGTAACAGGGAAACATGAGCTTTTGCCGATTCCTAGCCTACAAATTGCCCTAAGTAATAATCAATTAACACAAAATCCAAATTATTAATCAATATCATTTTTTAAATTTAAATTTATCATATCTATGAAAAAACAAATGTTAAAATTAGGCGTATTATCGCTACTTATGAGCGGTGTATTTGTAGCATGCAGCACAACAGAAGAAGTATTACCACCAATCGGAGGTTTTAACAATGCAGGTGAAGTGGCTTCAAGTAATCTTGTGGCATATTGGGGAATGGAAGGTGATGGAAAAGAAGCAAAATCAGGTTCGGCTCCTAGCAAATCAGTAAATGCAAGCTTTGGAACAGGGATAAAAGGAAAAGGACTTTCTTTGGCTGCTGGATATCTAGCTTTTGACGAGATTGCAGCACTTAATAGCTTACCAAACGCTACAGTAAGTGCTTGGGTTAATGTTAAAAACAATGGCTCGGCTCCTTCTTGTTTTTTCACTTTGACAAGACCAAACGAATGGGCAGGAAACATTAACCTTATGTCAGAAACAGGTTGGAAAAAAGCGGTTTCAGACACAATGGTTGTAAAGGGCCTAGTAGTGACTAAAGTAGCTGGCAACGACTCATGGCAAGACTCAAGAAACGAACCTTCCAAAGGTGGTGACCAAGCCGCTAAAGTGGCAGGAAACTGGGCTCATTTGGTTATCTCTTGGGATGGAACAACTTCTATGTTTAAAGTGTACGCAAACGGCGTGAAAATTTCTAACCCTGAGTGGGAGGCTAGAGGAACTACGGGTCCATTGAACTTCACAACACCGACTAGAGCGGTAATTGGAGCTTGGGGCACAAACCTTGGTACAACTTCAGAAGCATGGCAAGTACCAATGACAGGTATGATGGACGAAATCAGAGTTTACAACAAAGCTCTTACAGATGCCGATATCAGTGCTTTGTATCAGTTAGAAAAAGCAGGACGTTAAGTTTTTTAATAAATATCGGGAGAGAAATTTTCCCGATATTTTTTTCATTTATTCAAAATAAAAAACATGAATTTTCTTTTAAAATCTCTGCTCCTAATTTCCGCATCACACTTTTCTTGTAAAACTACCCCTCCTACTCCATCTCAACCATTTCAAATTAGCAGCATAAAAATTGATGGCAAAGAGCCCAAAAATGCAACTGTTTTTGATGTAAAAATTTCACCTGAAATCCAATTGTCTTTTTCTTCAAAGATTAACATAAGTACAGCAAAAGACGCCGTATTGATTTCAAATAGCAAAACCAAAGAAAATATAATTAGCGATATTAAATTAGGGAGCAATGACAGCACTTTGGTCATTTCTCCTCAAAAACTCACCTATCTCAATTCGTACAATTTGCAAGTTTTACAAACCCTAAAATCTTCAGAAAAACAAACATTAAACTCTGAAATTCAGATGCAGTTTAGTACTTCTATTGACTCTACAGATAAGTTTCCGAGAATCAGCGACGAGGAACTTTTGACATTGGTACAAAAGCAAACTTTTAAATATTTTTGGGATTTCGGGCATCCTGTTTCGGGCTTAGCCAGAGAGAGAAATAGCTCAGGAGATGTAATTACTTCTGGCGGTTCAGGATTTGGTATAATGACAATTCCAGTAGCGATAAACAGAGGCTTTATAAATAGAGAAGAAGGCTTAGATAGAATGTTGAAAATCGTAGATTTTTTACAAAACAAAGCCATTGCTTATCATGGTGTTTTTCCACATTGGCTCAATGGTGCCACAGGAGCCACTATACCTTTTAGTCCGAAAGACAATGGAGCCGATTTGGTTGAAACTTCCTACTTGATGGCGGGTTTACTTACTACTAGACAATACTTTAGCCAAGAAATAGAAAAAGAAATAAATTTAAGAAAAGGCATCACGGAGCTGTGGGAAGCTGTGGATTGGAACTGGCATACACAAAACCAAGACGTTTTATACTGGCATTGGTCGCCAACTTTTGCTTGGGAAATGAACCACCAGATTCACGGCTGGAATGAGGCCTTGATTACCTACATAATGGCTGCTGCATCACCAACACATCCTATCAAAAAGTCGGTTTATGATGCCGGCTGGGCAAGAAATGGAGATATGAAAAACGGTAAGAGTTTCTACGGAATAAAACTACCTTTGGGCGAAGATTTAGGCGGACCGTTGTTTTTTGAGCAATATACTTTTTTGGGAATTGACCCTCGCAAACTCAAAGATCAATATGCCAATTATTGGGAACAAGCCGTAAATCATACACAGATAAACAGAGCATATTGTGTACAAAATCCCAAGAATTATGTTGGATATAGTAGCGATTGTTGGGGACTAACCGCCTCTGACAACAACACAGGCTATTCGGCTCACAGTCCAACCAATGACTTAGGCGTAATAACACCCACTGCGGCATTGTCATCATTTCCATTTACGCCAAAAGAATCAATGGAAGCAATGCGTTTTTTCTATTATAAATTGGGAGACAAAATCTGGAAACAGCACGGATTTGTAGATAGTTTTAATCTCTCCAAAGCATGGTATGCAGATTCGTTTTTAGCGATAGACCAAGGCCCAATAGTGCTTATGATAGAAAATCATCGCTCAGGTCTTTTGTGGAAATTGCTCATGGCCGACAAAGACATAAAAACTGGTTTAGACAAATTAGGATTTGAATATTGAAATTTTTAACTTCAAAACTTCTTTCTTAAAAGAAATTAAGACTAAAATAAAACCTTATAAAAATGAAAAAAATAACTTTCCTCTTTGTGCTGAGCTTTTTGCTCCACAATTTATCTTTTGCTCAAAATACCAAAAGAGACCAATTCGTTTCGGCATTGATGAAAAAAATGACCATCGATGAAAAAATTGGTCAATTAAATTTACTTACAGGCGAAGCCACTACAGGTTCTGCCGTAAGTAGCGACGTAGAATTAAAATTAAAAGCCGGAAAAGTAGGCGGAATATTTAGCCTTTCTACGCCCGAAAAAATCAGAAAAGCCCAAGAATTAGCACTGCAAAGTCGTTTGAAAATTCCAGCGATTTTCGGCATGGACGTAATTCATGGCTACCGCACTATGTTCCCGATACCTTTAGGTATGTCTGCCACTTGGGACATGGATTTAATCGAAAAATCAGCAAAAATGGCTGCTCAAGAAGCAACCGCAGACGGGATTTCTTGGACTTTTTCGCCTATGGTAGATATCAGCCGAGACCCACGTTGGGGACGTGCTTCAGAAGGCTCGGGAGAGGACGTATTTTTAGGTTCTAAAATAGCCGCGGCAATGGTGAAAGGTTACCAAGGCAAAGATTTGGCAGAAAAAAATACTATGATGGCCTGTGTAAAACACTTTGCTCTATACGGAGCTGCTGAAGGCGGTCGCGACTACAATACTACTGACATGAGCCGTGTGCGTATGTATAACGAATACCTTCCACCATACAAAGCCGCTTTAGACGCTGGTGCGGGCTCCATAATGGCCTCTTTTAACGAAATCGACGGTATACCAGCCACTGCAAATAAATGGCTTTTGACAGACCTATTGCGTAAAGAATGGGGATTCAAAGGTTTTGTGGTGACGGATTATACAGGCAACAACGAAATGATAGACCACGGCATGGGCGACATCCAAACTGTAACGGCAAAAGCTCTGCATGCAGGCTCAGACATGGACATGGTAGGCGAAGGATTTTTGAATACTTTGAAAAAATCATTGGTAGAAAAGAAAGTAACACAAGCCGAAATTGACCGTGCGGTAAGACTTGTTTTGAATGCAAAATATGAATTGGGATTGTTTGAAGATCCGTTCCGTTACTGTGACGAAAATCGAGCAAAAACAGAAATTTACAACAGCCAGACGAGGGCGTTTTCTCGTGAAGTAGCTTCGAAGTCTTTTGTATTATTGAAAAACAAAAACAATATTTTGCCACTCAAAACTTCTCAAAAGATTGCGGTAGTTGGACCATTAATAAACAACAAAGAAAACATGGCCGGCACTTGGTCAGTTTCTGAAGTTCGAACCAACAGCATCACTTTGATGGAAGGTTTAAGAAATACTTTGGGAGAAAAAACTGAAATTCTACAAGCCCGAGGAGCCAATATTTATACAGACCCTACGATGGACGCCAACGCGGCTGTGTTTGGAAAAACTACCGACAGAGACAATCGCTCCGACGAAGAAATGCTTTTTGAAGCTGTAAGAATAGCCAAAAATGCGGATGTAATTGTGGCCGCTTTGGGCGAATCTGCAGAGATGAGTGGCGAAAGTTCGAGCCGCTCGCAAATAGACATTCCTGAAAACCAACGTAATCTTTTGAAAGCTTTGGTAAAAACAGGAAAACCCGTAGTTTTGGTATTATTTACTGGTCGCCCCTTGGTCTTGACTTGGGAAAACGAAAACGTGGACGCCATTCTAAACGTTTGGTTTGCAGGCTCTGAAGCTGGAAATGCCATAGCGGATGCTTTGTATGGCAAAACCATACCATCCGGCAAACTTTCGATGTCTTTCCCTAGAAATGAAGGACAAATTCCGGTGTATTACAACCATAAAAACACGGGTCGCCCCCACAGTGGAAAGCCTGGTTATGAGAAATTTAGATCAAACTATTTGGATGTAGCCAACGAGCCTTTGTTTCCGTTTGGTTATGGATTGAGTTATACCACGTTTGAATATGGCGACATTAAATTAGACAAAACCAGCATGACAGAAGGTCAACAAATCAAAGTTTCGGTAGATGTAAAAAACACTGGAAACTATGACGGAGAAGAAGTGGTGCAGTTGTATATCAGAGACAAAGTAGGCAGCAACACTCGCCCAGTAAAAGAGCTCAAAGACTTCAAAAAAGTACTAATCAAAAAAGGCGAAACCAAAACAATAGATTTCTCAATAAGCATAAATGACCTAAAATATTATACCAACGAGCTACAATATATTGCCGAAAAAGGCGAATTTGAAGTAATGATTGGTGGAGATTCTGACAAAGTTAAAAAGGCGGGATTTGATTTGAAGTAATGCTGTTTTTTAGTTTATTTGAACACCCTTTTCTTTATGGAGATTTGGGTGTTTTTTTTTGTAGTTGTAAATCATTAATGGCTTTTTATCTAAAATGATTCTCAATAAATTTAAAAATTCTTATTATCTGAAAAATGCAAATTATATTTGAAAAATTTAATTTAGAATTTATAAATCCTATGCTTAAAAATATACTAATAACCTTTTGCATTCCTTTGTCTTTACTTGCACAAATACCACCTTTTGATTCAATAAAGGCAAATCCAAATAAAAAAAATGAAATAAACATTAATGTTTATCAGGTAGTATTTCCAAGAAGAATTAGCTTCTCTTATGAAAGATTTTTGAAAAAAAATACCTCCGTTGCTTTAGAGCCTATATTATTTGAAGAATTAGGCTTTGATAAATCAAGGCATAGTTATCCAAATATTGAAAGCCATTCTTTAAAGTTAAAATATATTTTTTATGTAAATCCAAATAAAAACCACTATGGATTTGCTTTTTATCCACTTTTAAAATATACAACAAGTTTCAAAAACTTTCCTTCCATTTTAATTAATGAACAAAATAAAAAAATTTCAAATCTTAGTTTAGGAAATGGATTTTATTGGAAAAGGATTTATAAAGAAAGAATTGGATTTCAACTTGGGGCAGATATTTATATTGTAGCATTCAGTAGAAAGTTTTTATACAATGATTATAAATTCAACAATACCTTAAATTTTAGTTCCAATTTAAATTTTCGATTTTAATGAAAAAACTACATATTTTAATATTTTTTATCTTAATGCCTAAGCTTTCTTTAAGTCAAAAGGACAGTTTAAATAATTACAAAAAAAATGAATTTAAATGGGATATATTTAACTCTATAGCAGCTACAGAAGATACTAATCCAGTATTTTTATTTCATTATGAACGTTTTCTAAAACAAAAGAACAAATCCATCCAGTTTTCATATTCTCACAACGATAAGTTTATGATATATGGTAATAAATATAGCTTTTTAAGTGACCCTAAAATTCAACATAACGTTTTTGCCAAATCTATTTCTATTTCGTATAATTTCATTTTTCCTCAAAAACAAAATTTCTCATCTTTTTCTATTTTCCCGCTTTTGAAAAGTACTTTTTTTAAAGATAAATTATTAAACTTAGACCAATATTATATTGAATATGGTATTATTGAAAAACGGCTTTCTATTTCCGGTGGTCTGGGGGTAGCTAACAAATGGGTATGGCGAGATTTAATTTCCTACCAAATATATGCCTCATGTAGTAAAAGTATTTTAAATACGAAATCAAATTATCAAACAATGGATAATAGGATTGATCCTCGTTTAGGAATAAACTTGGGGTACATGTTTTGATTTTTCATAAAAAATTAAATCTCTATATTTTCCTATGCAATTTTTCTTCCTAACATTTATCAGCATAAACTTAAAAATCGAACCAAAAAAAACACATTCCCCAAAAAAAACAACCACAATCACAACCAATTCACCTAATGTTTTTGTTCTAAAAATAAGCTCAGGTTTTTTAATGCCTGAATTTTGAAAAATAGAAAAAAATAAGGATCAAAAATGAAACTGAACATTAAGGATACTTTTAATAAAAAACTCGATATTGACCCCATAGCAGAAAACTATGTGCGTCAGGTTTCAGGTGCGTTTATGTCTTTGGTTGCTCCTACTCCAGTGACCAATCCTTCTTTGATTCATGTATCAGACGAAATGTTGAAAGAGCTTGGTTTGAGTCAAGAAGATGCCAAAAGTGAGGAGTTTTTGGAGGTTCTTTCAGGCAATAAAATATATCCTGACACGCAGCCTTTTGCGATGTGTTATGGTGGGCATCAGTTTGGTTCTTGGGCTGGGCAATTGGGCGACGGAAGAGCTATAAATCTTTTTGAGCTTAATCACGAAGGAAAACAATGGGCAGTACAACTGAAAGGTGCTGGTAAAACGCCCTATTCCAGAACTGCGGATGGCTTGGCCGTTTTGCGGTCTTCGGTTAGAGAATATCTTTGCAGCGAGGCCATGTATCATTTAGGCGTACCCACAACGAGGGCTTTATCATTGGTTTTGAGTGGCGAAAAAGTCCTTAGAGACATGCTTTATAATGGAAATGCCGCATACGAAAAAGGTGCTATTGTCAGTAGAACAGCTCCAAGTTTTATCAGATTTGGGAATTTTCAGATTTTTGCTGCTAGGCAAGACCATGAAAACCTGCAAAAGCTTTTGGATTATACAATTGAGCATTTTTACACTGAATTAGGAACTCCAAGCAAGGAAACTTATTTGGCTTTTCTTCAAGAAGTATCCTCAAGAACCATAGAAATGGTGGTGCATTGGGAAAGAGTAGGGTTTGTACATGGCGTAATGAACACCGACAATATGAGCATTCTTGGCCTCACGATAGACTACGGCCCCTACGGTTGGGTGGAAGACTACGACCCCAACTGGACGCCAAACACCACGGATGCTTCACAAAGCAGGTACAAGTTTGGCACGCAAGGCGAGGTAGCCATCTGGAATTTGTATCAATTGGCCAATGCCTTTGTTCCTATTATCAACGATATTCCAGCCTTAGAAAAGCTTTTAGAAGGCGTACAAAATGAATATCATCAAAAGCACCAAGAAATGATGCTTAAGAAATTAGGTTTGTCAGAAAGTACGCCAAATCCTAGCGTTTTAATCAAAGATCTTAAAAAATTACTATACAATAGTGAAATGGATATGACCTTATTTTTCAGGACTTTATCAAGCTTTGAGCCGAATAAGATATCAGAATTTATTGAGCAGATTACGGAATTTACCTATTCAGAAAATTTCGAAAATTATAAACCTAAATGGAATACTTGGCTAACTTTTTATGCCGACCAATTGGCTTTGCAAACCAATAATAATAGGGCTATAGAAATGAACGCTACTAATCCAAAATACGTTTTACGTAATTATATGGCTCAGCTGGCCATAGATGCAGCTGACAATGCAGACTATAGTTTGATAGAAGAATTATACACCATGTTAAAAAAGCCTTATGAGGAACAACCAGCGATGGAAAAATACTTCGCGAAAAGGCCAGATTGGGCAAAACATAAGGTTGGCTGTTCGCAATTAAGTTGTAGCTCATAATTACATCAAAGAAATAATATTAATAACAAACAATACAAATGAATACTTGGAATAAGCTCGAAAGTGAAGCGGAATTAGAAAAAATCATAGAAAAATCTACAGAAAAACCACAGGTAATATTCAAACACAGCGTGACATGCGGCATTAGTGCTCACGCCGAAGATAAACTTAAAAATGGGTCAGACTTAATCACTGCCAAGGCAGATTTCAACTACTTAGACTTATTGAGTTACCGCCCAATATCTAATCTTATAGCCGAAAAATTAGAAGTAAGACATCAGTCACCGCAAATCATTGTATTAAAAGACAAAAAGGTAGTTTACCATAACTCTCACCACGCCATTGATCCAAAGAAAATAGCAGAGGTTTTGTGAAAAAAACCTGAAATTAAAGCTATATTTTTGTATCTTAAATATAAAAAATGGCTTGTATTTTTCGAGAAATAAAAATACTTCGTCCGACTAAAAAAAACTCATTATAAAATTTGAAAATTAAAACCTTACAGGGTTTCGAATTCAAAAGGAACCATTTTTATTATAACAATCCCAACCCTTCGGGGTTGTGATTATTGATTATCAATGATTTGGAAATTTAATTTTCAATACTTAGTCGGGAGCCGTTAAAATAAAAATTATCTAATGAGAATATTATTGAGTTTTTTAGCCTGTTTGACATACACATTTGTGTTTTCTCAACAGCCTACTTATGATGAGATTTTACAAAAAGAAATCCTTTCAAACACAATAGAAAACAATGAGGCTAGTTTGCAAAAACCGTATGTGATTATGGTCTCAATAGATGGTTTCAGACATGATTATGCTGAAAAATATCAAGCCAAAAATATTCTAAAAATAGCAGAAGAAGGAAGCTCAAGCACCAGATTAATACCTTCCTTCCCTTCCAAAACCTTTCCTAATCACTATAGTTTGGTAACGGGTTTGTATCCTGAACATCACGGAATTGTATCGAATGCATTTTATGATAAATCGACCCAAAAAGAGTATGCGATAGGCAATAGAACAGAAGTAGTAGATGGAAAATGGTATGGCGGCATTCCACTTTGGAATCTTGCTCAAACGCAAGGAATGTGTGCCGCTTCGTATTTTTGGGTAGGATCGGAGGCAAATATAAATGGACTTTTTCCAAAATATTATTACCCTTATCAAAAAACCGCACCTTACGAATACCGGATCCAGAGAGTACTTGAATGGCTACAAATGCCAGAAAAAACAAGGCCTCATTTTATTACCCTATATTTTTCGATGGTAGATACGCAAGGGCATAATTTCGGGCCAGATGCAAAAGAAACTAAGGAGGCGGTTTTGTATGTAGACCAGCAAATAGGTGCACTGCGTGAAGGATTAAAAAAACTAAATCTTCCTGTTACACTTATAGTAAGCTCTGACCATGGCATGGTGAATGTCTCGAAATATTTAAACGTCCACGATTATATCGAAATGGACAAAAAACAATTTTACAGTGGTCCTGTGGCAATGATATATACCAAAACAGAGGAAGAGAAAGAGAAGTTTTATGATGCTTTAAGTACGCAAACGCAATTCAAAGTTTACAAAAGAGAGGCCGTCCCAAATTACCTCAATTACAGCGAGAATGAAAGAATAGGCGACTTGGTGCTTGTGGCTGATCCTCCTTACACTATTGTTTATTCTGAAAAAGAAATGGTGGATAAGCCAGGAGGTACACATGGCTATGACCCATTTGAAAACAAAGAAATGGGGGCGATATTCTATATTGAAGGCCCAACAATTAAAAAGAATTTCAAGCTTGCTCCCATCGAAAACGTCAACATTTATCCTTTGGTAGCTCACATTTTAGGATTGAACATTTCTGAAAAAATAGATGGAAAATTGGAAACAACTGCTGGAGTTTTGATTGAAAAATAATAAAATTCAAAATTTCTAAATTTAAAGTCCCACTTTTAAGGTTTGGCTTACCATTTTGCTAATACAATTTTGTTGAAGTTTTTTTGCTTATTTTTTGTGTACTAATACTTTAATTTCCCCTTCTATTCCTTCAAAATTCTCTAATGCTTTCCCAAGGGCCTTATTTCATTAAATTTAACTTCATGGCGTAACCCAATTTTGAAGACTTAACCAATAAAATGCCTATTTGCCCAATTGTATTTAACTTATTGGTTATTTCTCTCCTTTCCCACAAGAACTGTACTCCTTGTTTTTTAACGACAAAATTATTCATTCCTGTTTTCTAAAAAGAAGAACTAAGTCCATAAAAAACACCGAAATACTGCATGTTTTTGCTTTAAGGAAACAGTATTATTTGTAATATAAGATTACTGTGGCATCCGACTAAAATATATTTTATAGGCAAATCGGTCTTGAATGGCCTTTCAAGGTACTTTTTTTGTCTATGGTGAAAATGACCCCCTATTTACTTTGTGTCGGCTGCCGCCTGGGCCTTCATTTTTTTTCAAAAAAAAACGAAGCAAAAAAAACAGCACCCAGCAAACTCACGCACTCAAAATTCTCTTAATCAGTAGTTTATGTTATTAGTTTTTTCGAAAGAGAATTTTGATTGCGTTCAAACAGTGCTGGCTGATATAATGAATCATATTTATTTATTTTTAATCGGATACCAGTAATAAAAGATTTATAAAAACCTAGGTTCAATAATTCAGGTTGTTAAAAAAGTTCTGGATATAAAACGTATTCTAGCCTCAAGCTTTGCAATGATTTCTGATAATTATTTCACCGGAATGCTGGAAGATGACTGGAACAAAAACCATAATTGGAGCAGTAAAAGAGTACCAAACTTATGCGAAAAAGTGATTATCAGTGGTGATCCTGTAAAAGTAAAAACTGGAATGCATGCCCGGGCGGCATTTATTGAAACCGAAACTGGTTCCCTTTTTGAAACAGAAGCTGGTGCGGTAATGAGTATTAATCCAGATTGATTTAAATCCTTTTTTTCAGCGAATGTATTTTAAACAAAACATTCGGCCCTATTTTAACCAGATTCTATTTCACCCGAATAAGTTTAAGATCCTGAAAATCGAAGCTGAAATCAATATCGGGGGAGATACCTTTCATTTTTATACCCGTTGCTTTTCCGATTTCATCCAGTGTAAAACTCGCAAAAGCATCGCAATCCATGTCATCATATTGCCATTTGATGGCAAAAGTATTGGCCTGGTAAAAATGCATTTTGCCGTTTAGTTTGGGTGATTTTTTGGAAACAAACCAAAGCTCATTGTCTTTATAGCTAATTTCTACTTCACCAAACCAAGGGTCTTTGTAAGTTCCTGTAAATGAATCTTTTGACGGGGAAGTGATTTTGTTCAATTCTACGGTTTTCCAAACAGCATTTACTACGGAATCTACTTCGCTTGCCGAATGATCGAGCCGATCTTTTGCCCAGCTTACCCAATCTGTGGTTTCGGCTCCGAGAAGCACATCTTTTATGCTGCGGGTTATGCTTGCATAAGCGAGTCCACCAGGATCGCAGTTGGTAAGTACAATGATACCTGCATTCAACTCCGGAATCATGGTCACATAAGATAGCATACCGGGTAAGCCACCGGTGTGATCAATGATGGTATAACCTTTTTGATCACCCAGAAAGAACCCCAGCCCATATCCATAATAGTGGCTTTGGTATTTTCCATTTCCAATGGCCGAAAAACCAATATTCGTATGGATACGCCAAAGCATATCGTGGTTGCTTTTCGAAATCAGGGTTTTGCCTTCCCCATATTTTCCTTCTTTCAGGTGCATATTTACCCATTTTGCAAGCTCGCTTACGGAGGAATAGATGCCTCCGGCGGCTCCCAATGTGCCATCTTTTTTAGTGTAAGTTCCAAACTCAATCAAGTTACCTTCTTTAATCCTGTGCGGCATAGCCACATTATTGTCTGATTTTATGTTTTGGAAAATCCCCACAGTGCAATCCATACCAAGCGGTCTCATTATTTCTGTTTCTACAAATTGATCCCAAGGTTTTCCGCTCACTCTTTTAATTACTTCGCCAGCTACCACATAGAGGAGGTTGTCGTAGTCGTATTTGGTTCTGAAATCAGAAACGGGTATTTGATATTGAAAGCTTTTCAATACATCATCAATGCCATAATCTCCGCCATCTGGAAAAAACATCAGATCGCCAGCACCAAGTCCAAGTCCGCTTCGGTGAGTGAGCAAATCGATTATCGTAAAATTCGCCGTAACATAGGGAGAATACATTTTAAATTCGGGTATGTAATCCACAACTTTGTCATTCCATTTAAGTAATCCTCGATCAACCAGAATCCCCAATGCTGTAGTAGTAAAAGCCTTACTGTTAGATGCTATGGCAAACAAAGTTTTTTCATCCACCTTTTTATTAGTATTGATAGATGCTAAACCATAGCCTTTTTGATGTATAATTTTACCATCTTTCACTACGGCTACTGCCAAACCTGCATGAGGCATGGTGCTCATTGAAGCATTCACCACCGAGTCGATGAAAGCTGAAGATGGCATTTTTTGGGCCTTAGCAATACAAGAAATAAAGAGTAATAGAATAACCGTTTTTTTCATAGAAGTTAAATTAGTATTCAAATATAAGTAAAAGAGTTATTAAATCAGGATTATGCTTTGGAATAGCTTTTACAAACTGAATTTTCAAAAGGAAAAGAATATTTAAATAAAAGAATAACATGTAAAAGAGATTATTTTTGACTTCCTATCCCGATTATTAGTTTTTGATACCCATTTTAATAAATATCATTTTGTTTTCTGCATAAAAATGTGAAATTTAGCTTTACTAAAAATAGCATTTAAATTAATCTAAAACACCTGAAATATTGCAATCTGAGTTATTTGTTTCTTATTTCCTTCCTGGTTTTATTTCAGGCCGGAGCACAAGAAATTCAAACCTTGCCTTATGGATGTCAGCCATGTGTAGATTCTCTCATTAAAAAGTTTGAGCATCCAAACGATTTCGGCAAACTTGAGTCAAAAGATACCCTAAAGTTTGATTACACGATTGAAATAAAAGAAAGTCAGGAAGTTTTACTTTTTATTGGTGACCCAGACTATAGTTTCATCAAACATACTTATAACCATCAAACACAGACCATTTATAGTGGGAGGTATATGCCAAAATCAAAACTCACTAATAATGAGAGAGTTTTTGTCACGCTTTATCTAGAAAAAGGCACTCATAAGATAAATATTTCGAGCTATTCCAAATACGACACTTATCATTTCACCCAACCATATTTGATACAAGGCATATCGCACGATTACGTAAAAAAGAAGTTTGAATCTAACAATGCTATGGCTAGAATAATGGGCTTAGGTTTTATTATCCTCTTTGCATTTGTGAGTTTTTATTCTGCATTCAACGCCCTTGTAACTAAAAACCAAGACTTTAAAAACTATGCTATCTATGCTTTTTCTATTTTTATATTTCTCTTTCTCATGGAAGATTGGTATGCCCAGTGGCATTTCCTTTTTCCGGAACACCCCGACTGGTACTTGTATTTAAGCGACCCCGCAAAAGCATTTATTCTTTGGGTCTATTTGTTTTTTAGTGAGCATTTTTTAGCCTTGAAAAAGAACAATCCTAAAGCCTTAAGATTATTAAAAATCTTGCAACATTCCTTGGTTGCTTTGGGTATAATTATGAGCCTTACTTTGCTTATTTCACATGACTTTGGTGTAGTCAGAAAAGTATCTATTATTTACATAGGTCCTTGTCTTATGTGTATGGTTTTATTTTACAAAATCATAACGGGCAACCTTAATTATCTAAGATATTATGTACTATTGGGTGGTTATGTGATTTTTTTGGGATTTCTTGGGAGTGGAATAATAGCCTTGTACAGTAAAGCCCCATTTTACCGCTCCTACTACCAAGAGACTTTTCATGGCATTATGGGTTTCAATGTGATGCAAATTGGAATTTGTATAGAAATGATGGTTTTTTTGATGGCCATAAGTTTAAAAAACAGAGACACTTTAAAAGAAAAAGAAGCTTTACAAGGACTGACGCTCAAACAGTTTAGAGAGAACGAAATTCTCCAAAAAGAAGTAGAAAAACTACTCAAAGAAAGGCTGGAAGAAAGCGAAAAGATGTTGTCTTCAGAATTGGCAAAAACAGAAAAACAGGGCAATCAAATTGAACTTTTCAAGGCACAATTAAAGTCATTGCAACTGCAAATGAACCCTCATTATTTATTCAATTCATTAAATTCTATCAACGACTTTATTATTTCAAAAAAAGCAGAAGAAGCCTCAGAGTATTTAGCTCTTTATGCAAGAATGATGCGAAACATACTTCGAAATTCGAACAAAACATTTAATACTTTAGAATTAGAACTTCAGTTTTGTGAGGATTATTTAAAACTAGAATCGCTTAGGTTTGAGAATAGATTTGAATACAAAATAATACCACCAAAAAACATTATTATTTCGGAGAAAAAAATTCCTGGTATGATGTTGCAAACAGTTTTAGAAAATGCCGTTTGGCATGGCATAATGCCCTTAAAAAGAAAGGGAGAAATCATAATTGATGCCAGCCAAAGTACTCAAAGCGAAGTAATAGTGAAAATATCTGACAATGGAAATGGAATGCCTGAGCAAAAATTAAAACAAGAAAAAGAATCTTATGGACTGAGTAATATCCAAGAAAAAATAAAAATCCTTGATAAACTATATAATAAAAAAATATTATTTGAAATGAGCAATTTGCCTAAAAATTCAGGATTGGTTGTTAAATTCGTTTTCCCCGAAATGAAAGATAATTACTTAGAACAATGAAATACACAGCCATTTTAGTTGACGACGAAGCACATGCCATCCGAACATTATCTGCCCAAATTGGTTGGACAAAATTACCTATTGAAATCACATTTACGGGTAATTCTGTAGAAGAAACCGAGGATTTTTTGAGACTTAACAAACCAGATTTTCTTTTTTTAGATATCAAAATGCCTGGACAAGGAGGTTTTGAATTGTTCCCAAACATTGACCTATCAGTAACGGATGTGATCTTTACTACTGCTCACGATGAGTTTGCCCTTCAGGCTTTTCAGCATCAAGCTTCGGGATATTTGATGAAGCCTGTTAGTACTATCGAGCTAAAAAATCTTTTAGGAAAATTGATTAATAAAAGAGGCGTTTTAGCAGCCGAATCCCAAGACTTGTTAATTCAAGAAAAAACAGGAATTCTTAAAATCCCCTTGAGCCAAATCTTATATATTTCTTCAGAAGGTAGTATTTGTTTGATTCATAAAACAGATGGTACCAGGAGATCTGTAAATAGTTTATTAAAAGACTTAGAAGTTAAACTTAATAATGGCAATTTTTATAGAATCCATCACCAATATTTGGTTAATCTTACTAAAGTCAAAGAAATAATTAAAGCTAGAAATTCTGAAGCCATATTGGAAACTGACGAGAAGTTACCAATTAGCAGAGCTAAGAAAGCCACTTTTTATGAGGTTTATGAGTCTCTAAATAACATTTAATCCGCCGCAAAATAGAAATCTACACCAATTATTAACTTTAAAGTACCAATTATTTTTAAAGATTTTAGAATAAACTGATTCATTCGGAATTTCAGGTTTGAATTAATTTTTTAACATAAATCTTTTCTAAAATGAAACTTAAAAATACATTGTTAATTGTTACTGTGGTCTTTCTTAATCTTTCATTGCTTACATCGTGTTCTACCACAGATCCAGAACCAGAAGTACCTTTTGCTGACCAAATAATGGGTGAATACGTGGCAGATTCATATACCTCAGGTTCTAAGTTGATTAATCTTCCGGCCGTTAATTCTGATGGAGTGATTGCAACATTAAGGGTAATTTTGAATAAAATAAGTGATAATGAGGCAAACTTTGTAATTGTCTTTAAACAATCAAAATCTGGTGTGGAGAATTCAACGCAATCTAAAAGTGATATAATTAAACTTTCAAAAAATAGTTCTGGGGCTATAGTAGGCACTGAAAGTCATGGGTATAGTCTATCGTATATGAATGATAAGGTGGTGCTAAATATACCAAATGCAGATCCAAACCTTGCTCTGGTTATAAATGCGAGTAGGTCGAATTGAAATTATTAAGCTAAAATTTAAAATGCTAATTCTGTAGATTTTGATTCGTTGATTTCTTATTTCTAAAAATGTTTAGTGAAATCTTTCGGTTCGCTTTCAATATCCTATATATAAGAAACTTAGCCTAATGTATAGTTTCCAAGAATCAATTAATAGTTTGAAAGCCTTATCCATTTCTCATTTATGTAACGCATTGCTTTTAGATTTCATCGTTGGCTTTTCTTTTAAGTTCAAAACTTTAAAAAATAGAAATCTAAAAGCTTTGCAAAATTCGTTTTCCCAGAAATGAAAAACAACTACTTCGAATAATAAAATACACAGCAATTTTAGTAGACGATGTAGCTCATGGCATCCGAACGCTATCTGCCCAAATGGAATTGACCAAATTACCTATTGAAATCACATTTACGGGTAATTCTGTGGAAGAAACTGAGGATTTTTCGAGAATTAACAAACCAAGTTTTCTATTTTTAGATATCAAAATGCCTGGACAAAGAGGTTTTGAATTGTTCCTAAATATTGACCTATCAGTAAGGAATGTCATCTTTACTACTGCTCACGACGAGTTTGCCTTTAAGTCTTTCCAGCATCAAACTTCGGGTTATTTGAGTCAGCCCCTTAGTACCTTATAGCTGAAATCGCTACTTCAGAAATTGATAAACAAACGAGGTATAATTGCAGCTGAAAATCAGGATTTAATTATTGAAGAAAAAGTGGTTTTTTAAAAATTCCACTAAATCAAATACTTTACATCTACTCCGAAGGAAGTATTTCATTGACAAAAAAAACTGATGGTTCCGTACGATCTGTCAATAACCTTCTGAAAGAGCTTGAAGAAAATCTTTTGAATTCAAAATTTTTCAGAATAGATAATCAGTACCTCGTAAACTAGACATAGGTGACTGAGATAATAAAATCAAGCAATGCTGAAGTAATTCTTGATACGGCCGAAAAACTTCCTATTAGCCGATTCCGAAAGGCTGCATTCTATGCTCATTTTGATTGAATTTCTTTTTCAGCAGGTCCTTTTTTTACCATAAAATCAAAAACCATCCTGATTATTTGGTTTCATGTACCATCCATTTAATAAAATTACCCTATCTGTACTATCCACTCTAATTTAGGGTTAGCTTCAAAAACAAAGCAAAAGTCTCATTGACAAACCAATACAAAGTTTTTGAATATAAAATCACCAAATATCCTTAATAAAGTTTTCTTTAAATTATTTACAACATTAAAATTATTGAAATGAAAAAACTGTCCCTTTTCCTTTGCTTATTATTGAGTATTAACTCCTCCCTTTTTGCACAAAGTATAACTCTTTTACCTGACGGTCAATCTGAGCAAAAAAGCACATCAACACCTTTTTTTAAAATAAAAGGCATGAGTTCTCCCGAAATCACTGGGATTCGAAGCATGAGTTCCTTAACCAATCCAACTCCTTTAACTGGAGAATACTCTATGTTGAAAATAGGAGGCCAGGCATATAACGGATCTAATTTCACCAGTGATAGAATCAGAATTAGATTTTTAGCAGCAGAAAATTGGACCTCTAGCAACAATGGAACAGCAATGCAATTTTATGTAACTAAAAAAGGGACTAACTTCATGACTAACGGTATGTATTTAGACGATGAAAGTAAGCTTGGGATTGGTGATTTTGATTATTTCAAACCAGTTGAACATAAACTTCATGTTAAAGGAGGCGATTTCAAAGTAGAGGACACAACACCATTTATGTTTTTAAAAACTACTGGGGCTACTGGAACAGGAAATGCTGGGATTACTTTTCAAAACAGCCTAAACCAAGCCAAAGCAGTAATTAACTATAATCATGTAGATGATTACTTAAGAATAGTAAATGGATCATCAACAACTGATGGTGTTTTTGTTACTAAAACGGTTTCAAATATTAATCAGGTTGGAATCGGCACCAACACTCCAGAAGGCAAATTACACCTAAAGGCCAATGGCTCAGGAACTGTACCTCAGCTAGTAATTGAGGAAAATAATAATAGTGACTTTGGACGAATAAATTTCAGTAACTTTTCCTCCCCTGAATTATGGACGCTGGCTGGCAAAACTGATGGTGTCATTGCCAACGCACAATTTAATATCTACAATACTCACTTTGGTAATGTGGCCACTTTTTATGGTAGTGGAAATACTCGACTTGCTGGCTTTTCACAATTAGGTTCAACAGCTCCTTCTATAAAAATGAAGAAAATATCTGGTGTAACTGATGCCGGTTCAGTAACACCTGTAGCCCATGGCTTAACAAGAGATAAAATACTTGCCGTTGACATTCATATAACCAATGGATTGGGTGTAAACTATCCACCATCAGGAAACGGTCTTGGTCCGGTAGATAGACAATATAGATATTATATTAACAGTGCCCATATAATGTTAGATGATGTTGCCTCAGCTTTGCAAGAACAGAATTATTGGATATTGATAACTTACGAAGAATAATCCCACTTAAATCTAATAAATTCATGGAAACTAATCCTATTTTTGTACGAATTGGAGGTCATTGTAATGCCTACCCGGAAGATATCCTAAGCCTAAAAGGTGATATAAACTATACCATTTTGAGTTTTACAAACGGTGATACCAAAATAGTAGCCACTACGCTTAAAATATTGGAAGAAAGATTGCTTCCTTTCGGATTTTATCGCACCCACAAAAACTCAATTGTGAACATGAAGTTTGTCAAAAAGTTAATTAGAAAGAAAGATAAACTATTCGTAAAACTGACCAATGCCGACCAATTACTGGTTTCGAGGCGAAGGGAAGCCGGTTTATTTGAATTAACGAATGAATTACAAACTGCAATCTAAAATCCAACAAAAATGATTTTTTCTTGTCATAAAATTGAAAACTGTACCAGTTATTTGGTTTTAGTTACAGTTTATTTATAAAAAGTTTATGACTCTGAGTTTTGCGACTAATATGATTTCATGATATTTATTTGCGATTAAAGAATCCAAGTTTTTTTTTTACTAGGGAGATAATAATCGCAAATTCATTTGCTCTCAGTTAACTTTTTTATAGTCTAGGAAGAAAATTCTACCATTTTACTGCTATTGTCAAACCTTTTTGCCAATTCAAGCTTTCACATGGGACAGCGGTTGCATATATACTAATTGGTATAATCCGCTTAACTGCGAAACTAATATAGGTCTGTGTTTTACTTACAGTAATAAATAAATTAAAGTAGCAAATTGGAATATTGGCAAAATATCTGACTATAACATAATAACTACAATACCTAAAAGTGCATCATTACTTTAGGCCGTAAAGCCCTGTAAATATCGATTTTAAAAGATGCGAACTTTGTATTCAATGCCGAGCTATGCGTAGTACTCAAAGTAGAAAATTTAATTTTATTCTAAAAAAATATATAATCTGGTTTTGTTAAACAAAAACATCCAAAATATGAAAAAAAGCAAATTAATTCTTCTACTTTTTACAATCTCAGTTATTTTAAATTCTTGTTCCAAAACAACGGACCCTGGTTTAGAGAATAATGTTTTAGGAGTTTGGCAGGGCATTTTAATTGAGCCACAATTCGGAGAATTGATTACCAATTTAACTATCAATAATACAACATTGAATGGTCAATCTGGCTCGGGATCGTTTAAATCCGGAGACATATCCGTTTGTAACGACAACCTATTCAATTGTGTTCCATTGGCTTGTACATTTAATCTCTCCCTGCTATCCACGTCAGGAAGTAGTTTTTATGAATTAGGTCAAATCCTGATTGAGACTAATTCCACATGTGGCGATGGTATCTTTGAAGTTACCATAGTTGATGAAAATAACCTGAGTGTAAAATGGTATCAGGAGGAATTTCCGGAAAATATAGGTAGGGGGAATTTGACCAGGAAATAGATCCTGATTTAATATCTCTCCTGGCTTATTTTCTTGCTTCGGCAAGTTGCAAACTAATTTGGAAAGAGTTTGAAGTGATACTATTCCATTCTCTTAGGGAAAACATTATTCTCCAAAGCCCATTCGTGCCATTTGGCTTCCATTTCCTTTACCAGATTTCCATTTTCGCTGGCAATGTTATTTCGCTCTGTTCGGTCATTTTTTAAGTCAAAAAGCTGCCATTCGATATCTTTTATTTTTTTAATTGCCTTATAGTCTCCTTTCCGCACCGCACAATAATCCTGATGCTCCCAAAAAAGGTATTCTCTTTTGTTAGGTTTTCCACCATTTAATATGGGCAGCAGACTTTTACCCGCCATGGGGTAAATACTTGATTCACCATGAAAAGTTAAAGGGTATTTCGCTCCTGAAACCTCCACCAGCGTTGGCATCAGGTCTATCAGATGGCCTATTTCGTTGGTGAATTTACCCGTGTTTTTTATGTGCTTGGGATAATGCACAATCATGGGAGTGGCTATGCCGCCTTCATAAGGTTTTACCTTGTATTCGAAAAAAGGCGTATTCGAGGCATTCGCCCAGCCAATACCGTAAGAAACGGCTCCACTAAAATCCGGGTCATTAATCAGGCTTGCATCCTTGCTGCCCAATTCATCGTAATTTTCAGCACAAGCACCGTTGTCAGCTAAAAAAATAATCATGGTATTATCTAACTTTCCAGACGTTTCCAAGTAATCCAAAACTTTACCTACGTTATAGTCCACGGCATATACTTGGGCTGCGTAAACAGCCATTCGGTAAGCTACTGCATCTTGCTCTGCTACACTTAGGTTTTTCCAAGCTCTTACCCGGCTGTCTCGCTCGGAAAAGCCCCAGTTTTTATCTATCAAACCCATTTCTATTTGTCGCCCGAGTCGGTTTTTTCTGATTTCGTCCCAACCAACTGCATATAGATTTTTGAATTTCTCAATATCTTCTGCTTTAGCCTGAAGTGGCCAGTGAGGTGCATTATAGGCCAGGTATAAAAAGAAAGGATTTTCGTCTTTTTGCTCTTTTATAAATTTTAGTCCGTAATCCGTAAAGGCATCTGTTGTGTAATAGTTTGGATCCTCTGGTGCAGCCATTTTGGTATTATCCAGCCAGAGTCCACGACCACCTTGTGGTTTTAAATAGCTGGTGGCTCCAGCCAAAATGCCATAGTAATGATCAAAACCTCGCTGCAGCGGCCACTTTTCTTTTTCATTCATGCCCACATGCCATTTGCCTGTCATGTAGGTATGGTAGCCATTGGTTTTTAAAACTTCGGCTAGAGTCACGCAATTTCTATTCAAAAACCCCTGATATCCATGCGTTCCCCAATGCATAGCATCTGGTTTTTCCGGATCTTCGGCCATTAGGCCAATTCCCACTTTATGAGGATATTGCCCTGTTAGCAGACTGGCACGGGTCGGGCAGCACCTTCCGGTATTGTAAAACTGTTTAAAACGCAGTCCATTTTTGGCTAACTTATCAATATTTGGCGTTGGAATTTCCCCGCCATAACACCCGATATCGCTAAATCCCATATCGTCCACCATAATTACAACGATATTGGGTTTCTCCGATTTTTGAGCAAAAATGAAATAAGGTAATAAAAATAAGATTAGTCTTAAATACATCTCAATGCTTAATTTTTTAAATCTTTTGAAGTCGCCAAAGCTATCACCCGGCCGTTTCTACCTACTGCATTGTAAAAATGATAAACCACACCCTTCCATTTTATTACCCATGGTTTATGGGCATATTTTTCATCAAAATCTTCGGAAGGACTTACCAGATCAGGCCCATTCCAATCTGTCCAATTGATTAAGTCGTAAGAACAAGCAAATCGTTCAAATGCTCCAGGTTTCCAGAAAGCTCCGAAATAAAACATAACGTACAGCTCACCGAATTTTGTAATTTGAGCATCTCCACAAATCCCTTTATGTTTCGTAATTACCGGATTTTCACCGTATCTCGACCATTTCAAAAGATCATCTGATACAGCCATGCCAATGCTTTCATAATTGGCGGTATCTCCTTTGGCATTGTAATACATCACAAATGGATGTCCAGTGTGCCTTTTCTCGTCGCGTATCACCGTACTTTTATAAATGGTTTTGTTTTCAAACCAACGAACGCCTTTATCTTCGGGCGACAAAAGAGGGGACAAGTTTGTATTCCATTCCTGAGTATCGATCAAAGAGGAAGAATTTGCCAACCCGATTTTCAAGGTTCCTGATTCGTATCCTGTAGAATTTCCGCCGAGGTAGGTCATCCAATAGTTTTCCTTGTATTTTTCTACAGAATAATCACCGGCCCAATCGATATTAACCAGCGACATGTAGCCTGCTTTTTGATTGGCATCCCAGGTGTTTTCAGTAAATGATAATACTTTCCCTTTGGTATCCCATTGCAACAAATCCTGACTTTCTGCAAGCCAGGTTTCGTATCCTTGACCGTCAAATACTATATAAGTCATATACCAGGTTTCATTCTCCCGAAAAATGGTAGGTGAATCAATCATTTTGCTGGAATCAGGATGTTGTAAAACAATGCCGTATTTGAAGGGTGTTTTAATTTCCTGAAAAACCCGCTCCATTTCATCATTTGGTACAGCTTTTTTTATATTTGTTATTTTTTGATTAAAACCTTTTAAGGGGAAAATCAAGAGAACCATAATTAGGAAAATATTTCTCATTACAAGCCGTTTTATATTGTTTTTTCGGAAATTTTCTAGGTAAATAAGGTTTTAAAATTAGTTAAAAAACATGATTTTAGCCCATGTATTTTAAAGGATTAATTTTTATTGTAAAACTTAATAGAACTTGATTCAAAAAAGAAATTGAGCCTTTATAATTTGAATTTTCCATTCTACGGCAAAAAAATCCCCATTTACACGATGGTTTGACTTAGATAGTTTTACCAACTTTGAAGATGAATTAATGCTTCATTTTCCATGAAAAATATCTTTCTAATTTTCTTTCTTTTCTTTATACAAAATATTTATGCCCAGCTGCACCCTGAGTGGGTCAAATCTTTTGAAGATATTGTTGGAGAGGAGTTTATAAGAAGTGCCGTTAAAGATGATTTGGGCAATTGGTACATAGCCGGCTCATTTAAAACTACCTTATGGAGCGGACAGAAATTGGAAAGTTACAATAACTCTACCGACGGTTTTTTAGCCAAATACAATGCTAATCTAGATTTACTGTGGGTAAAGAGGTTTGGAGGCGAAGATGGCGATTTGCTTACCAACATCGCTTATTTTAATGGATTCATATATGTAACCGGGTCGATATACAACACGGTCAATTTCAACACGCCGAATCAATCGGGAAGTAATGAACTTGTTTCGGAAGGAGAATCGAAAATTATCGCCAAATACGATACCTCAGGGAATTTCATTTGGTCTAAAATAGTTTATGGAGCCGAGGATTTGTTTGATATTGAAGTAAACGAAGAAGGGATATTCTTGGGAGGCATTATTTACTTTCAAAATGCCACTTTAGAAACCGAGCCACTCATTGGTTCAGAACTTATTCCTCAAGGAAGAGATGCGTTTGTAGCCAAATACGACCTCAATGGCAACCTAGACTGGAAGTACAAAATAGGTGGCACCGGGGAAGACAACCTCTGGGACATAGAGATTCATGAACATAGCCTATACATGATTGGAACTTATATCGAAACGTTTTCGCTTAATGGATTTCAAACGCATTCCAATCTATTGTCTTCTCCGGGGGTATTTGAATCCTTCGTTTTGAAAATCAATACACAGGGTCAATACCAATGGGCAAAACGTTTGCCGGGCACTAATGAGTATAGAAGCAGGTTTATTCAAGCCTCAGAAGGAGCTGTGTATATAGGAGGGATTTTTGAAGGAACAGTTAATTTCAATAACCCCTCATCCCTAGGAAGCAACGAGCTGATTTCCATTGGCTCCAGTGATTTATATGTGGCATCTTTCGATACTTTGGGTACCTATCTTTGGGCCAAAAGGTTCGGTTCTGAAAATCGGGATGCCATGTCAAGATTCATAGTAAATGGCAATAGAATCATACTATCAGCAAGTGCCGGCTTTAACAACCCAAGCGATAGCATAAATTTTTCATCGCCCTATGTCGCTGGCAGAGACGAAATTACAATAAGTGAAAACTTTCTTGCGGTTTATAATACCCTAGGCACTTTTGTTTCAGCACAGCCCTTAGGTTCTAAATCAACTAGCATTACGGGTTTAATTCCTAATAATGAGGACCTATTGGTAGTAGGAGGATACAGCGATTCCATCTCATTTAGCTATCCACCCGTGGCGGGAAAACAGACTCTCGTAGAACGCGGAGACAATTTGTTCCTAGCCAAGTACAGTCTTGATTTACTACCCGCCTGGCAAGAAAAAGCGGGAATTGATGCCCCAACCGTAGAGCAGTCGGCCATGGATGTGGCCTATGACGACGAAGGCAATTCTTATGTGACCGGCTACTTTACACTTTATGTGACTTTTGGTAATTTGCCTTCTACCTATGGTCAAGGCCAGCGTGATATGTTTGTAACCAAATACGGCCGCGATGGCAAGGCCATTTGGACCAAGCGGGGCGGCGGCACAGGCAATGACCAAGGCAATAGTATTGTAGTAGCTGATGGCTGGGTGTATGTCACGGGCAGTTTTGAGTCAGTGGGCAATTTCAGTAATCCTTATAATGCGGGTACCTTAGAAATTACATCAGCAGGTGGAAAAGATATGTTCTTAGCCCGATACCGGGCCTCCGACGGCGTACTTTTTTTGATTACCCGGGGTGGCGGCATTGGAGATGACGAAGGGAATGACCTTCACGTGCTGGGCTCAGACCTTTATCTTATAGGCTCATTTTCAGGCACTGCAAATTTTAACAAACCATCGGCATTTGGCAGCAATGAACTGGTATCAGCGGGTTCATCGGATGCTTTTTTGGCAAAATACAGCACCTTTGGACAAGTGCAATGGCTAAGAAGAATGGGGGGAGTAAATGCCGATGAAGGTACTGCAGTAAAAGCTGCAGGCACAGCGGTGTATGTAGGTGGAAATTTTGAAACCACGGCCAATTTCAATACCCCATCTGCAACTGGCAACGAGATTATTTCGGCAGGAGAAAAAGATATATATGTTGCTAGATTTAGCTCAGCGGGCAATTTGGGCTGGGTACGGCGTGGCGGAGGCAGCTTTACCGACCAACTCTTTGATTTGGATTTTGAAAACAATATACTCTACACCACAGGCTTTTTTGAAGAGGAGGCTTATTTTCCTGGTCCTGTCAACACAGGCACCTCTTTATTAAGTGCAGGTGGGCGTGATGTGTTTCTAAGTACCTATAATTCTTCGGGCATTCCGCAATGGAAAAAGCGAGCAGGAGGCACAGCCAATGATGTAGGCACCTCGGTAAGTGTAAAAGATGAAAAGCTCTTTCTTGGAGGAGTTTTTAGAAATACCATAAATTTCAACACACCATCGGCAGCATCGGCAAGTGATATTGTTTCTGATGGCTTACGCGATATTTTTGTGGCCGAATACAACCTATTCGGTGGTTTTGAGTCTGCCAAAAGAGCAGGAGGAAGTGGCGACGATCTGGCTCAGGGAATGAAGTATGACGGCTTTAGCGTATATACCGCAGGAAGCTACACCCAGAAAATAAACTTCAATAGTCCTTCTGATAGCACTTCTAACTATCTCGAAGGAGCCGCTATTCCTTTTATTTTCAGCAACCGTTTGGTGTTGAGGCCTGAAATAGACCAATATCGTTCTGAGGGCACTTTGGGATCAAGCTATCCTAATGTAAATTTTGTAAAATCTGATGGCAACGGCAATGTATATTTTGTGGGGATTTTTCAAAACCAAATAGTATTGGGTGCCGATACACTGAAAGAAAACTCAGGCGAAAGCTATTATTATTTAGCCAAAATGGATGCTTTTGGTAAAATTAGCCAAGCCCGAATACTTTTTGACAATGTCAATGCCTACATAAGTGACCTCTCTGTTCTTCCCAATAGAATTGCCCTTATAGGCGAATTTACTGATTCTGTCTCCTTTAATTATCCTGACCAAAACAGCTCAAATAAACTATTTTCCCAAAATGGCTCTGACGATGCCTTCCTAGCTGTTTATAATGCCAATGGCGTATTTCAATGGGTCAAACGTGCAGGAGGTGCCAGTTATAGTGAAAAAGGCTCGTCGATATGCAATGATGGTGTAAATTTTTATGTGGCGGGAATTTTTCGGGGTACGGCCAACTTCAATACGCCTTTTAGCAATGCTTCCAATTTTGTAGTGTCTGAAGGCGAGACTGACGCTTTTTTGGTAAAATACAACACAGCTGGTAATGTAGAGTGGTATAAACGCATGGGAGGAAAGGGATATGAAGATTACCTCACTTGCCAATTCTACAACAATAAAATTTACATAACTGGATCCTATTCAGATAGTTTAAATTTTAATACGCCGAGCAGTTGGACTACCAATAAGCTTAAAACCCCTATTCCTCAATCTAGTCCTTTTTTGGCATGTTTTGACACATTTGGCAATTTCCAGTGGTCTCGTATTATGGGTATCAATTACGATACTTATCATCAACCCCTTGATTTATTGGTGAATGCCAACGGAATTTTTGGACTTACCCTCACGTTTCAAGGTATCGTTAATTTTTCCAATCCTTATGTTTCAGGTCAAAATGAATTGGAAGTAGGGCCAAGTCAAGCCTTTATTTTGTCAAAATTTGATTTAACCGGAAACTACCTCTGGTCTAGAAGAATTGGAGGTGACGCAACATCTTATGTTGTAAATGCTAAACTTATTCAAAGAGATTCTGAACTAATTATCGGTGGCGGATTTTCAAAAAATATTAATTTCAATACGCCCTTTGCCGCTGGCTCGAATGAAATTCTTCGTGATGAAAGTCAGGTACAAATTTTCCTGGGTTCATTTAATCAAAATGGAGACCTAAATTGGTTTGACGAAGTAGGAAGTACTTTAAACGATTACTTTGAGAATATTACGCTCCTTGATGATTATCTTTTTATGGCTTGCGGTATAGAAGTCAGAAATGATTTAAAATTAGGCGAATTGACATTCCCACACATCAATGAAAAAATACAAATACTAAAGTTTGGACCTTGTAATCAATCGATTACCACAGCCAGTACAGCTCAAGACATCAATACAGGCAAATTTGTAATTGCAGCCAAAGAAACCAATGGTACGATTGAGGCCAGCAACAAAATCAGTAATGATGCGGAAGCCAATTACTACGCTCCGGCTATACTGCTGAGTCCAGGTTTTGAGGCCAAAAAGGGTGTGGTTTTTAAGGCTGAAAGTGGCGGCTGTCAATGATTGAATTAAACAGAAAAAAATGTCTCTTTCCGGGTTCCTCATTCTACGGCAAAAAAATCCCTATTTACACGATAGCCAAGAATATTTACCGCAAATATATTTGTAAAAAAAGTCATGAATAAAAAATTTGGTTTAGTAAGTCTATTATTTCTAAGCAATATAAGTGTTATAGCTCAGATTCAAATTATCACTGAGCTTCCAGCCGCCTTAAGCAATACTATAAAGCAAGCCCATATTAATACTTCTCCAAATTAGCCTTTTTGGATAGGTACTGGCAAAACTCCAGTGATACATTTTGATTCTAGCCAATACAATAAAGTAGGAATCGGTGTAGGGTTTAAAGAAGAAAACACCAATTCAAGTCCATATTTATTTGAAGAACACGCTAAGCTTCACATACGTCATATAGGAGGAACTGGCAGCAATGTCACCAATCAAAAAGGACCACATTTACTTTTGGACGAAGCCACAGCAGACCGAGTAGCCGTGATTAGATTTCGGCAATCAACTATAGAAACTAATGAATTAGGGAAAAATTCATTAGTGCCGGGAGCTAGATATTGGGATATCAGAGGATTTGCAAACTCTACTAGTCCAATTCCACCCTGGGGAGATGAAATGCTTTTTGTTAACTCGGGTTTAGATGTACCTGTTTTAAGTTTAGCTGGTACAGCTTCTGTTGGTATAAATAAACAGGTACCAGAAAGTACTTTGCATGTAAATGGTGATGCTTTGATCCAAAATGAAATATCCCCAATAAGCACTTTAATTGTAAGAGGAACTAGCACCTCTTCGATAGAATTAGGCGAAAGTGGCCAGACAACAGGCTATGGCGAAATAAGTTATGACATGGATAGTGACGCACTTTCAATATGGACAAATAAAGATAAATTTGGATTGAAAATGAAGGATAACAAAGTCGCAATTGGAGGCAATTCTAGTTTTAATCCAAACTCAACGCTTGACGTTCATGGATTTACAAATCTGGGAGAAAATTCTCCAAAAATCAAAACCGAGCTTTTGAATATCATAATGCCCTCTGCTGCATCTGCGACATCGGTTTATTCCATTCTTCCAGTAGATGCATCCAAAATAATAAGAATAGAAATAATAGTTGAAGATGACGACGTAAGCCCTTCACGATTTTATAATTCGGCAGCATTTTATGCTGGAGCAAGATTTAGCTTTTATTTTACAGGCCTTGACATTTACATTACTACTTTGGGGCAGGATATCTCACTTTCAGGAAATATTGGAAATGACCCCGCAAAAGTTTATATAACATATATTGAATGATTTCTATTTTACGGTAAAAATATCCCTATTTACACGATTGAGATAGTTTAAATTATTGACGTACTTCGATTCTTAAATAAAAGCCAATGAAACAATCAGCAACAATATTACTATTCTTTCTTTTCTCCAGTGCCTACGCTCAGGTATATCATTGGAATGGTGATGGAAATGGAACAACATGGGAAGACCCTGACAATTGGGATTTGGATATTGTGCCACAAGGCTATGTTTATGAGCAAATATATGTCGAAAACGCCCCGAATTTAGTTGTTAATTCGCCCGTAGTATGCCAGTTTATTAAACTAATAAATAGCAAACTCACGCAGGAGCCAGGTCATTTGTTAAATATAAAAATGTTAACTGCATCTAGCCCAGGGCCAAATATCGGTCTTGAACTAGTAAATAGCACCTTCATTTCGAAAGGAAGTATAAAAATTGAAACCAATGAAGACACTTTAGCTTTGCTCCTTAACAACAGCATCTTACGAATAAATTCGACAGCAGATTTGCTGATAATTTCGGCTCATGAAGGCTTGCGAATATTCAATAATTCTAAGTTTTTTACCCAAAACAATGCAATGGTTACTATAGACGCTGGTGAATTTGCTATTTGCAATGAAGATTCGGTTTTGCTTCAGGGAAAGACTACTCTGACAGATGACTTGATTGGAATAAAGAACCTAGGATATTTTGACAATCGAGATACACTATACGTTAACGGAAGCCTGAGCACTTCCACTATTGGCATACACTCTGAAGGGCAATTTATAAACTATGGCCTGATAGAAATTCAAACCCACAGCAATTATGGCTTTCTAAATACTGGCTTTTTTGAAAACAAGCTAAGTGGAATACTAATTAACAATAAATTTCTGTTGGGGATCAATTACAGCAACTATGGAATATATACCGATAGCACAGTAGTGAACAGAGGAAAAATAACGCTAAATGGTTCCAATTTTCATGCTATTAAAAATCATAACAATAAAATAGGTTTTCTGAATATTGGCGAATTACAACTTACATCTGCCGACTCTGCTATTATTTTCAATGTGAGCTCAGGGCTCGACAGTAGCGTTTTTATTAATACGGGATTTATTAATATTTCGTCGATTTCTGGTGTTGGGATATGGAATTATACCAAAGGAAAATTTAGCAATCAGCATAAAATAACGATAACTTCAGAGACAGCAGTAATCAATGATAGCAGATTCCTGAATTCCGATTCTTTAATTTTAAATACCAGCCTTTACACTAAAACAGGCTTGTTAAACAATAGCTACTTTTCAAACTCTAAGTACTTATTTATTAGCTCTTACAGTGACATAAACTTAAGAAATATTGGTTATTTTGTTAATAATAACTCTGCCACTTTAAAATCTACAGGTGCGGCAGTAAATATCCTCACCAATTCGGAGTTTTACAACGATGGCTTTATGGAAGTTTCTAATGCCAATACCTATACCATCCAAAATGAAGGAAACTCGGAAGGTTTTTACAACAATGGTACACTGATTATTAGTGGAGGAATGATGGCCAGCTTGTATAATTTCAGTAATGAAATAGACAGTAGCTATTTTTATAACAATGGCGAAATGATAGTGCAAAATGACAGCCCAGGCATTTTTAATGGAAACAATGGGAGTTTTAAGTCGCCAGGCAAACTTTCATTCAGGGAGAATTCCACAGACTATAACATCAAAAATGACGGATATTTTTATGCCAATGATAGCCTGATATTTTTTAATTGTGCCAAAGAGAGTTTGATAAATAATGGTCATTTTGTTACAGGTCCGGATACGTATTTAATGAATGATTTTGGTTTTAATCAGCTGTATCATGTAATAGTAAATAATGGAACTGCTGAGCTCAATGGTCAGTCTGAGATGAATTATTTCAATACAAATGGATACAATAGGGAATTAGAAGTAATTAAAAACGTGGGGACTTTTTCTAATAAGTCCCATATGGTTTTCACTGCGAATTACAAGTATGAAGGCATATGGAATACTGGGAACTTTACCAATCATGATAGCTTGATATTCAATGATATCAGAAGTGCTATCATCAAAAATGAAGGAACATTTACCAATGAGATAAATGCTTACATACTGGCTGATAGTGTAGTAGGAAACGGTGGTTCATATTGCATCAATAATACCAAAACCATTGTCAATAAAGGTAAAATTGCTCTTTCAAAAATTAAAAATACGGGTATAGTAATAGATGGCTCTACAGCGAGTTTTGAGAATCAAGGTCTGATAGATATGTATAACATTTCAGGTACTGGTATTTCAATTGCTTCTTCTGGTAGTCTATTTGAAAATAAAATAGGTGGCAGAGTATTGATTGATAGTGTCAAAAATTTAGGAATAACCTACAATAAGGGTCTAAGCCTAAGTCCGGGAAGTATATTTACCAATGAAGGTTTTGTAAGTATCAGTAGAGTAGAAGATGAGTTGATTACTAATATTCAGGGAACTATCAATAATAGCGATACCATGATATTAAAAACTGGTCATGCGTTTGATTTGGTCAACCTAGATCAAAGCTTTTTTAATAACTGGGCGGGTGCATATCTACACGTTAACGGTGCTAATTCAGAAAACCTACGATTATTTAATGTAAAAACTGGAAGTACGCTACACAATGAGGATCAGATAGTTATAGAAGATGTATTTAATAATGGGGTGGTGATTTCTGGAATTTTTACAAATTCAATAGGCTCTTCTATATTTTTTAAAAATAATACCAGAAATACTTCGGGGCTTTTTTATTCTTCTACCTCGCCCATTATCTACAATGGAAACATGACAAGTGAAAACTCCAAATACTGCGTTTCCTGGGGTGGAACGGCTGAAAATTACGGTCACTTAGATTTAAAAGGCTGTACTGAAACTGCCATTTATATGCTTTCAGGAACCAACAAACCTAAAGGTCATATACTTTCTGGCAGTAATTCTGTGGTGAATAATAATGAAGGCATTCTAGAATTTACAGGTGATGATTTAATTGCCATTAATGGCACTAATCTCATGACCAATAATGGGGTAATAATAGACCATACTGATGCCTTCCGAAACATAAAATTTAATGATGGCGGTGCTCTTGGATATCCGATTTGGAACAAAGGCTTGTTTATAAGTCCTTTTTATAGCACCCTTTCTGACGGTATCAAAGAGACGGTAAATCTTAATTTTACTGAAACAGGTACACTACCTCTTTCTTCGAGCTGGTATACTGACCGTGCAAAAACTATTGTTGCCGGAACTTGGAATCAAACGGATCACCATTTCACACCAAACGCCGCAGCAAATGCTGCTGATAGTTTGTTTTTGGAAGTGAATTTGACAGGAAGTAATCCTGTAGTTCTAGGTATTCCTCACCTTAGCCCTGGGTCCTGTCCAAACCCAATTATTATAAAAAACCCTAGGCCAAATTTAGAATACGACTGGAATAAACATACGACCTGGCGTGGAAATAGGGCTCCTGATTATTGTCAAAAAGTGATTTTGAGCGGGAATGAAGCAGTGATTATTAAGAGTGGCTACAAAGCAAAAGTAAATTTTATTGAATTTACTCCACAGTCAGGTGCAGGGCGATTCTTTGAAATTCAAAACGGTGCAGTTATGGAAATAAATGCCTTACCTTATTTTTAAATCTTATGAAAAAAATTGCCTTACTAATTATTTTGATACTTCCTATCCATGTATTAGCTACGGAGTTTACATTTATGCAATGAGGAGATGGTATAAATTGGAGCGATCCAAGCAATTGGAATCCTTATGGTGTACCTGGAGAACTTGACACGGTTAGAATAATAAGCGATAGCGTAAGACTAAATATTGTAGCTTCTGCTAAAGTTGTTTTTATTTACAACAATAGCCCAACTGCTCCAAAATCAGCAGTATTAGTAATAACATCAAATGGCTCATTAAAAATCACTAACGGCTCAATGAAAATATTTGGGCCTACAAACAATGGTCCGAATATAGGATTAAGAAACAATGGAAATATAATACTTGTAACTTCAACTATTACTGTTTCAGCTGGTTATGAGGCACAAAACAATCAGACGGGTATAATAACCTCTAGCGGAAATTCTTATATCTCTAATGCGGGTATTTTTAAGAATCTTTCAGGGGGAGTTATAGATATGGTAGACGGCAACATTGATTGTTTATCAAATTCTGGGAATATTATAAACCGTGGTATATGGTCAGTGCATGATGCTAACTATGGCATTATTAATAGATACGGTGGTCAAATATTAAATACCGGGACTTTAGAAATTTATAATATATCGCCGGGATATGGTATTGAAAATGACAACGGTTATATTCTGAATAAAGGACTATTAAATATTTACAATACAACAGAACAAGGAATCAAGGAAATCGAAAATCTAAGTATTGGTTCGATGATTAACGACACAACAGGTATTTGGATAGTAAAGTCTGCCATGCTATCTTATGGTGACGTTTCAAACTATGGCAATATGCAACTCTCTGCTTTTGGCGAGCCTTCATTAGAGACCTATGGTAATTTTTACAACTATGATTCATTAACGGTTTCTATAAACAATACCTATGCAGCTATAAGGTCACATGGCTATTTCCTAAATGATACTTCGGCTTATTTATTAAGCGATAAAGTATATTATGAACCACCAGCTTCAATACCTTTCTTCTTGGACTTTTTTGGTGATTTTGACAATCATGGGCATTTAGATTTACACATGAAAAATCTTATTAAAGGCATAAGCTTTTCAGGGGATTTAATGCAGAACTCAGGAGAGATTTCTGTGCAAAATGTTTATGAAACAGCCATTGAGCTTTTTTATAAAACCCATAATACAAGTACCGGAAACATATTTATAGACAGCGTGTTTGTAGAAACCTCAATAGGATCACCTGGCAAAGGTGCTTTTATTGTGAAAGACACCTTAATAAACGATGGCGATATTGAGCTATGGTACTATGCAGATATGGGTTTCAGTACCGTCTCCAATGCATATGTTCTGAATACCGGAAAACTGGAAGTATCGAATGATATCGGCATAAAAACCGTGAGACCTTTTAATCTCGAAAAGGGTACTTTAGTAAATGAGACCAATGGTACTATTCGAGTTTTGAATACCAACAATCTAGACGGGCCTATAGACAACCCCCATCCAGCATTCCGAAATTATGCTGTATTTATAAATAAAGGCGAAATGATTTTCTCAAACTGCCACTTTAAAAACCTCATTCAAAACCTTTCTGCCACCAGCCCAAATGTGAGCCTTTTACATAATAAAGGTAACATAAGTGTCAGTAATTGTGAAGTTCAGGAACACGGCTTATATACAACCAGCGAAGTTATAAATGACACCTGTGCGAGCCTGGATATTTGGGGAGATATTTTTATTGATTCATTTGGAAGTTTAAAAAACTATGGCGGTCTGAATCTTTACAATTTTTCTGTTTTAAATAATTCTGGAATATTTTTTTCAAAAGGAGTCATAAGTGGTCAGGATCACCATTTATTAGGTTATTTCTCTCCTTTAGAGGGTATTCTTACCTATCCACTTTCTCATGAGTTACAAAGTAGTCGTACTTACAATGCTGGTGTGTTGATAGGTAGCAATCCATATAATGTTGGTTCACCCATTTACAGAAAATCAATCAATACATATATCTCCATCGGCACCTATTCTTACGCAGAAAGATCAATAACTAGCAATATTGGTTTACTTGGAAATACGTATATGACATACCTCAGTATAGAAACACCAGCAGGCTGCAGTTTTTACAGTAAAATACCTTTACTAAACCAAAGTTTCGACTGTTTTCAAATTCGAAATTCAGTATTTACAGGTTCTAATGAAGAATGGTTTTTGCCAGCTAATTGGTCAGATGGGCAATTGCCAGATTATTGTTCCAATGTTACCATACCATCAGGAAAACGAGTAAAAATAGATGATAAACACCATGTGGTGATAAACAAAATTACGGTAGAAACTGGAGCGGTATTTGACTCCGCCAATGGAAGTATTTCTGAAATCAGAAACGAATATTAGGTTGTTTTATATTAAATCCAACCTGTTAAATTGACAATGAAAATACAAATTCAGAGCCTTTATTAATTTCGGAAGTAAACCAAACCTCCCCGCCTAATTCCTCAGAAATACGCTTTACGATGCTCAAGCCAAGACCTGTTGAGCTTTCATCAGAAGTAGGTGAAGCACTGGTTCGGCCGTATTTGGAAAATATTTTATGCTGTTCTTCTTTTGGAATTCCGACTCCATAATCCTTGATTTGAAATAGAATCTGTTTTTCTTTTTTGGAAATACTGAAATCTACTTCAGAATCTGGATGTGAAAATTTCAAAGCATTAGAAAGCAGGTTTTCCAAAGCCCTTCTTAAAAGACTTTGGTCTGTCAAATGAGAAATTTCTTTCTGAGTAGAATCAAACTTTATTTCAATATTTTTACCTGACGCTGCAGGAGCAAAATCAGCTATCAATTCTTGCGAAAGTTCGACAAGGTTTATTTCTTTTAAATCCAGCTGATGGGTATTGATTTCCATTTTTTCAACATCCAAAATATTGCCCACCATTTCTTCCCCCATCAATGCAGACTTCCTAATCATTGCCAAAGATTCCTTTGCTTTTTCTTTGGATTTTTCCAGATTTGCCTCCAAGGTTTCGGCCCACATCAAAATGGTATTAAAAGGGCTTCGCAAATCATGGGAAACGATACTTATCAACGAGTTCTTTTCTTCGTTTAGCTCTGTGAGTTTATCTTTTTGCAGCGTAATCAAATCATTCTGATGTGCCAGTTGCTGATTTTTTTTTCTGTTTTTTTGTAATGCAAAAGCAATAATACCAGCTAACAGTAACAACATTGAAATTCCAACAATCAAAAAGCCCTGTTGCGTTTTTTTTGTGGTCAATTCGGCGTTAAGCAATTTATTGATTCTCTCCTTTTCTTCGGCATTAAAGGTCTCCCGGAGTTCGCTTATTTTTTCGTTGGTCTGTTGGTTCAATATTTTTTCGGCAACTTCCTTAGCGGCTTGTTGCATTTCCAGTGCTTTTTTAAAGTTTCCGGTTTTTTCATAAAAAGCCGCTTGAGCCTCATAGATTTCATTTCTAAAAGGGTCATTGTCGAGTTCATTAGCTAATTGATTCGCTCGATTGTAGTATTCCTCAGCTTCTTTAGTTTTCCCTTGCTTACTTTTCAGCGATGCATAGTTGAGGTAATTGTGCCACAAATCTCCCTTTTTATCTAATTTCTTACACAAAACTATATTTTCCACAATCATTTTTTCAGCTTCAGCCAATTTGTTTTCTTCCATCAGAAATACAGATAAGTTGGTTTTTAGATTGAGTAAACCTACAGTGTCTTTTACTTCCTCTTTTAGTTTCATAGACTGCTGATACATCAGCAAGGCACTGTCTTTTAGTCCCAGTTTTCGATATGTCAAACCGAGATTATTGTAAAAAGTAGAAAGCCGTCTGGGTTGTTCTTTTCGGAATTTAGCATTGTTTGTGGCCAACTGAAATGTCTTTTTGGCATCTTCATGCCTACCCATAAAAGAATATAATCCACCGAGATCGCCATAGGCCATTATTTCTTCATCTACAAAACCTTCCATTTTTGCCACTTTCAAAAACATCAGAAATTGAGCAATAGCTTTATCGTATTGGCCTTTGTAATCATAAGCCCAACCTTTAAATCTATATCCATAAATAAATCCTTTTTTATAGCCTATTTCTTTGCCTTTTTTTTCTATCAAATCACCCATAAGAATCAAAGAATCGGCTTTTGATTCATCGGCTCCCAAATATTGTGTGGTGATGATTAGGCTATCTATGTAGGCTTTGTTTACAGTTTGGGCTTGTAGTTTGAACGAAAATATTAACAGAAATAAAAAACTGTAATTTAAAGTCTCAGGGAAAGATTTGTTCATTATTAATCTCAAAATATTTAAAAAATAAAGACAAGATGGCTTTTATCTTTTAAAACTCCTAAATTATCAATAATGAAAAATTCTCAAAACTGGATTTTGTAAACAAAAACATAAAAAGCTATACCTTTTTCCTATTTACAATTTGAATAAACTATAGTTTTTTTAAACGCTGTATTGCTAAGTAAATCTATAGATGTTCTTTCTTTTAAAAAATTATTCTCATTAAAAGTTCGTGTAAACTTATAGTCCATATAGACTCTAATTTTATCTGTTAAATTTTCCCAATTTTCATCGTATGAAGTTGACAGTGTACCACTTGTGACCATCCCAATAGTAGATTTAATATTAAGAGGTGAATAAATCATATTAAAATCAAAGGCCTCCGGATTAAAAGGATGTCCAGTTATTACAATATCAAAACTTTTTTTTGTTTTATCGGTTTCAAAACTTTTAACCTCGTAGAGATAAGTTACTTTTCCTTCAAATCGAATCTCGATTTTGGTAAGTTGCCCTTGTGGGCCATTGTAAGTATACAAGCCAGTTAAACCAGAAGCCTGGGCAATAACTTTTGTAATTCTTTTTTGACCGTCCATACTTATGGTAAATAGTTCTTCTATTTTTCCATTATTAGTTTTAAATTCTACCCTAAGCAAGATTCCATCTGAATCGTAGAAATAATTAATTGAGGCTCCGTTTCTAGTTGTGGATTTTACCAAATTGCCTTCTGAATTATACAAATAATTGACCGGCCATTCATACAAAACACTGTCTTCACCAAAAAAAGACAGGGTAGCTTGAATTAATTTTTTACTCTCGTCAAATTTAAAAAGAGCATAAGTATTATCGTAATAATCTATTCTTTGGACTAAACAATCTGCTGTTTCAGAAGGCTTCGGTTCGACCAAAGTTTCTGCATTATCACAAGCAGAAACCAAAAATAGAAATAAGATTAAAAAGCTTAAGTTTTTCATTTTTTTCCATGGTAAAATTTTAGAAAATATATTTTCAAAAACAAGTCAAACTATTGAATATAAATAATTTACAAAACAAAACAGAACCCAAACTTTAATTTTAAAGTTTAGCAAAAACAAAAAACTATTCTTTATAAGTGATCAAAATTTTAACTGGGTTTTTGTTTTGTAGATCACTCCCAAGGTTGTAAAGCGTGATATTGGTATTCCCGTTTTTAAATGCGTATTGTTGATTGACAAACTGATTGTTTGGCGGAATATCTTCCAAGCCATTATTGGAAGTAACAAAAACAGAAACGCTGAGTATTTTGGCTCTATTAAGTCCATGAGTGAAACTTACCTGGTTTAAGCCAATGGGCGTTAAATCTTCAATTGTTTTAAGTTTAATTTTAGGCGAAAGCTCTCCCATTTCGGTAAAACCCTGCGTATCCAGATTTTTTTCTAATTTTAAATTACCAGTACTTTGGAGTGTCATACCGAGATTTGAAAAAGTAGTGAAATAAAGGTTTTGCTCTGCCTTTGTCCCTATCAGTAGCTTCTCGGTAGATTCTATCACCGAAAGGTTAGCCATAGTTTGTCCTCCAATACTACCTGCGGCAGTATTTGAACCTTTAAAAATGTTTAACTCCGTTACATTATCTTCTGTATTAAGTGACAATTTAGCATACTGACCTCCAGAATTTTGAATTCGAGCCGTGGTTTCAGGTTTCTCATCTTTTACCATAAAAGTGCCGTTTACTTTTACACTATCATTCAAAAAATCCCCCCATATTAGTGGATGTAGAGCATCCGAATTTTCTATGTACAGTTTATCGCTAGTGAGATTATAATAGCCCGCTTTGTTTCCCAGATATATATTTCCACTGCCGTTCGCGTTTGACCTGCCAGCTTCAAATCCAAGAGCGGTGTTGTTATTACCTTGAGAATTATTTAATAAAGCATTGGCACCTACTGCAATATTTCTGCTACCACTTTGGTTTATAAACATAGCCTGATCTCCTACTGCAGTATTGGATTTTCCAGTATTCAAGTTTATTGTTGGACTGCCGTAAAGTGCTAAATATCCTATTGCGGTATTAAGTGTTTCTAATCCATTAGAACTACTATCTGCATTATACATTGCACCTATACCTATTGCTGTTGATCGGGAATTCCCAATGTTCCAATTAAGCGTATTTGAACCAATTGCAATATTATAATTGCCACTCTTGTTATTACGAAGCGAATTATTACCAAAAGCCATGTTGCTGTTACCAGTTTCATTTTTAAATAATGCAAAACTTCCGTTAGCTATATTATAAGAGCCAGAACTATTATTAAATAGTGAGAGACTTCCAATAGCTGTATTATGAATACCAGTATTATTTTCTTCAGTTTGACTACCAGATAAGGCACTAAATCCTATTGCAGTATTATAGGTAATTCCCCCTAATGTTTGGTTATTTGCTTTTCCCATAGCGTTATTTCCAATAGCCACTGAACCTGACTTTCCGACATTGGTGCTAAGAGCAAAACTACCAATAGCTATATTATTTGAACCTGTGGTATTATCATGCAATGCCCAGTAACCTAAAGCATTGTTAGATTGACCAGTTGTGTTCAATTCTAAAGCACTTTGCCCTATGGCAGTATTATATCTTGAATTAGGTCCACCTGAAGGAGCCAATATGGATTTCAAAGCATTTGGGCCTAATGCTACGTTGCTTGGGTCATTCACGCCTCCCGACTTCTTAGAAATGAGCCCATCAGGTAAAATAGTTACGGAGCCATCTTCTGGCGTTCCTGATAAAGTCTGAATCTGTGCATTACAAACTATAGATGCTAGCAAAAATAAAATGATATAATATCTTTTCATGACAATTGTTTTTCTTACAAAAGTCATTAGCATTTTTTTATCACACCATACTGTAATCAGGTATTTTTTATTATTTCATAAATAAATACCTAACAACAAAAGCTCTAAATCAAATTATTGCTAATAGCGATTTTTATTAATCCAACTATATTATCCACACCCAATTTTATCATAATATTTTGGCGATGAGAGTCTATGGTGCTTACACTTACAAAAAGTCGTTCGGCTATTTGAGCAGATGACAACTCTTGAGCTACCAATTTTAACACTTCTACTTCCCTTGAGCTTAAAACAGAAATTGCCTTATTTTCTGGCAAAGTCACGGTATTTATTTGGTCTTTTTGACTATACCTGTCTCCGTAAAAGGTTTTACCGTTTGCCACCGTTTTAATTGCTTCCACGAGAATTTCGATAGGACTGTCTTTTAGTATATAACCTTCAAATCCATATTCCGAGAGTTTGTTAAAATATCGATTTCCTCTTACAAGAGTTAAATACAAAACCTTAAGCTTTGGTTGAATTACCCTTATCTCTCGTAATAATTTTTCAGGAGAAATATCTGGCAATTGGAGATCGAGTAATAAAACATCAACATTTTCTAAAGGTAACGAATTCAAAAGATGTCTACCTCCAAAAAAGGTTTCCAATATCTCGAAATTCGCCTGTTCTAATAAAATACTTTCAAGACCTTTTAAAAAAATCTCGTGGTCGTCAACAATTACAATTTTTATTTTTTCACTCACTTATAAACTGATAAATTGAATTGAATTGAATTATTTTTTTTCAATTTTAAATCTACAAAAAATATTGTCCCCCGAAGCTATAAATCTCCAAAACAGGTTATCAAATTCAGAATTAGTTTTTTATTTTATAAAAAACTAATGGATGAGTTTACAGTCAATTTTCAATAAATATAGTTGGATTCTAATAATTTTACTTATTTCAACAAAGTCTCGACTAAAAAATATTTCTATTAAAATACACATCAAAATAACCTCTAAACCTGTAATACAAATTCTAAACTAGGCCCTTATTTTGAAACTTTTTAAATAAAAATACATAAATTGAAAAATATTCAACCTTAAAAAAATGAAAAACAAGATTCTTATCTCTATTTTTTGCTCCCTTATTATTTTGCAAGTTTTTGCTCAACACAAAAAGCCCAACATAATTTGGATAACTACCGAAGATATGTCATACCATATAGGTGCTTTTGGTTGCAAAGAAGTTAAAACGCCAAACCTAGACCAATTGACTTTAGAAGGAGTAAAATACACCAATTGTTTTTCGACAGCCGGCGTTTGTGCACCCAGCAGGGCGGCATTGATAAGTGGAAAATATCAGACCTCATTTGGAGCTCACAATATGCGTACCAACATGAACAGCAAAGAATACGAACAAAAAACTGGGCTTCCCTCCTACGGCGTAGTGCTACCAGTTGGATTAAAACCTTACCCTTTGATACTAAGAGAAAATGGATATTATACTACCAATAACTCCAAAGAAGATTACCAGTTTGCAACACCAGAAGCGATGTGGGACGAAAGCTCAAAAAATGCAACATGGCGTAATAGAAAAGACAAAAACCAACCTTTCTTTTCGATCATAAATTTTATTACAACCCACGAGTCGCAAGTATTTATGCGTGACAAAGAGCCTTTGCTTGTTGACCCCAAACATGTAGAAATTCCATCATATTTACCTGATAATGAAATAGTAAGAAAAGACTTCGCAAGATTCATGACCAATGTGCAGCTTATGGATGCACAAGTTGGAGAAATCATTAAACAATTAAAAGAAGATGGTTTATATGATGAAACCTATATTTTCTTTTACCCAGACCACGGCGATGGTTTGCCTTTTTGCAAAAGAGAAATCCTGCATCGTGGACTCAAAGTCCCTCTGATAGTGAAATTCCCCAAAAGTGAAAATGCTGGAACCACCGACAACCAATTGGTAAGTTTTGTAGACATGGCTCCTACCCTATTTTCTTTGGCTAATATTCCAATCCCAAAGTTTGTAGAAGGACAGGCCTTTATAGGAAACCAGAAACCTAAAACCGAGAGAAAATACATATATGCAGCTAGAGACAGAATGGACGCCGAATATGACAGAGTGCGTGCATTAAGCGATGGAAAGTTTGAGTATCTCAAAAACTATCAGCCAGAAAAACCATACTATCAAGACATAACTTACAGACTGCAACAAAAAAGCATGCTGGAGATATTACGTTTGCGTGATGCAGGAAAGCTAAACGAGCATCAAATGCAGTGGTTTCGACCAACAAAACCAATAGAGGAACTATATGATACCGAAAATGACCCGAACCAGTTTGTAAACTTAGCAGAAAACCCGGCCTACAAAGACAAACTTTTTGAACTTAGAAATAAGCACGAACTATGGATAAAAAAATATGGAGATATGGGTGCCATACCTGAAAAAGAAATGCTAACCAAAATGTGGAATGGTCAAAACACTCCACCCAGCACAGAAAACCCTAAAGTTTCACTTAAAAAAAATAAGATTAGCATAAGTTGTCCAACACCAGGAGCATTGATAGCTTATCGATCCAAAGGTCAAAATACTTGGCTTCCATATATCGGGAAAATTGACCTAAATAATGGAGAGCAAATTGAAATAATTGCCAGAAGAATTGGCTATAAACCTAGCGAAATCATTATTGCAAGAAATTAAATAATCAAAAACACAATTCGATAATTATTAGAGTTTTACAATTCTCAAAACCTTCTTAAAATAGCTCTTACAAAAATTTTGTTTAAACTCTATTGCCTTTACTATTGTTTAAAATATAAGATATCCAGCTTTTTTCCAAAAAAAAAATGGGTAGAAATTTAAATAATCCAAAAGTTTATTTAATCCGTAAATATATTTTAAAACAAAAATAAATACCATGAATAAAGAAGCAATAATAAATAAATTCACCTCTTTAACACTCGAATACGGCCCCAAAATTATCGTGGCTATTTTCATTTGGATTATAGGAAGTTGGCTTGTAAAACAACTCACCAAAGGTTTTGTGAAAGTCATGGAAACTAGAGACACTGACGATTCCCTCAAGCCTTTTTTACGTAGCTTAGTCAGCATTCTCCTTAAGGTTTTATTGGTTTTAAGTATCCTAGGTACGGTTGAAATTGAAATCACTTCTTTCATCGCAATACTTGGTGCCGCTGGTTTGGCTATTGGTATGGCACTTTCTGGCACTTTACAAAATTTTGCAGGAGGTGTAATCATACTTTTGTTTAAGCCTTTTAAAGTTGGAGATTTTATTGATGCAAAAGGGCATACTGGTACTGTGAAAGAAATTCAAATCTTCAACACCATCTTAAAAACCCCAGAAAATATAACTGTAATTATTCCAAATGGAGAACTGTCTAACGCTTCTTTAAAAAATTTCTCCTTAGAAACACAAAGACGAGTTGATTGGAAATTTGGTGTTGGTTACGGAGACAATGCAGATCATGCGGAAATGGTTATAAAACAATTGTGTGATGCAGATGACAGAATTTTAACTGAACCAGAGCCTTTTATAGCACTGTCAGAACTTGGAGATAATTCCATCAATTTTGTAGTGCGAGCCTGGGTAGAAGCTGATGATTACTGGCCAGTATTTTTTGACATGAACAAGAAAATTTATGAAGCCTTTAACAAAGAAGGGCTTAACATTCCATTCCCTCAGATGGACGTGCACTTGTTCCAGAATGCTAGTAAAAATTAATAGATTTTAATTAAAATTTACTGGCATCCGACTAAAATATATTTTATAAACAAATCGGTCTTGAATGGCCATTCAAGATACTTTTTTTATCTTAAGTGAAAATGACCCCCTATTTACTTTGTGTCGGCTGCCGCCTGGGGACTAGCCGTCCGCCCTTATTTTTTTTTTAAAAAAAACGAAGCAAAAAAAACAGCACCCAGCAAACTCACGCACTCAAAATTCTCTTAATCAGTAGTTTATGCTAGTATTTTTTTCGAAAGAGAATTTTGATTGCGTTCAAACAGTGCTGGCTGATATAATGAACCACATTTATTTATTTTTACTCGGATACAAGTAATTAAAATTCTATTTTTTAATTTTTAAAAACTTCAAGTGATGGATTCAGTTTTTGATTAAAACTAAATCTATTTTTTTTTGCTATTATTTCCTAAAAGAAGAATTCTCAGTATTTTTTTGTTTTATTTTAAATACAAAATTCTTTTTAAAGAAATGAAACCTGAAACTATTCAAACACTCCATCCTGACAAAGACAAAACCAACAAAAAAATTGCATTAGAAAAATACCTTGTTATAAGAAATGTAATTTTGGAAATTCTCAATGAATCTGAGCCAACCCAGATGGAACTAATGGAAGCAATCCATGAGAGAATCAAGGGTAATTTTGATGGAAATGCTCAGTGGTATGGAGAAACGGTAAAGCTTGATTTAGAAGCAAGAGAACTAATAAAAAGAACTAAAAGTAAACCTGTCAGATATTTAAAAGAACATAAATCTCCATGAAACCCTACCATTCTGATACTTTTTTAACAAAAACCGATTTTCATTTGCAGTGTTTTAACAATTTCATAACATTGAAAAACCAAGGTTTAAAAGTTAAAATTGTTTAATTTTGCATCTCAAAAAACAAAACCATTAAACATGGAGGGATTTCTACTTTTAGGTGTAATAGTCTTAGCAGTATTGGCAGTTGCAGATTTGGTAGTAGGTGTAGGTAATGATGCTGTAAATTTCTTAAACTCGGCAATAGGGTCCAGAATAGGCAAATTCCGCACCATTATGTGGGTTGCCACAGCAGGTATTTTTATTGGAGCTTTGTCGTCAGCAGGTATGATGGAAATAGCACGTGAGGGAATATTTAACCCAGAGTATTTTAGCCTTGAAGACGTAATCGTTATATTTTTAGCAGTAATGATTACCGACATTTTCTTGCTAGATGCCTTTAATACCTTGGGAATGCCAACCTCCACCACAGTTTCAATTGTATTTGAGCTTCTCGGTGCATCTATTATTGTTTCTGGTTATAAAATTTTGACACACAACGAGCCAATGAACTGGCTTTTCAACATCAATGATGCTTCTGAGGGCATTATAGGTTATATCAATTGGTCAAAAACCAGCTCTATAGTTTCTAGCATTCTGCTGTCGGTGGTCATATCTTTTACTGTAGGTGCCTTAGTAATGTTTATTTCGCGTTTATTGTTTAGCTACCAATTTCAGAAAAAAATCAAAACAGTAGGCTTAGTTTGGGCATCTTTAGCCATGTTGGCAATGAGTTATTTCTTGATATACAAAGGTTTAAAATCAACCTATTCGAGCAAAGAATTGAGCAAACAAGAATTAGTGGATTACACTAATGCCATTAATCCTACATCAAAAGACAGTCTGGTTTTTTCTGAAAAATTTAATATTACAGACCTAGAAGGCAGGACGCTAGAGTTTAAAGAAAAAACAAATGATAAAGGCAAAGTTGTTTACGAAGTGTTTTTTGGCAATAAATCGATAAAGAATTTCATTAGCGGCGTCAAAGATAATATGTTGCTTTTCTTAAGTGGCTTTTTCGTTTTTTGGTTAATTGCATTTTCTGTTTTACAGAGATTCAACATAAACCCACTAAGAATCGTAGTATATGCCGGAACATTCAGTTTAGCAATGGCATTTGCAGGTAATGACTTAGTGAATTTTATTGGAGTACCCTTGGCTGGATGGCAATCCTACGACATGTTCCAAACTGCAAATCTGAATGCTGGAGGAATATTAAACTCGGCAGATTATAAAATGATAGGTTTGAAGTTTCCTTTACAAACACCCTATCTGTATCTGATGCTTGCTGGTCTTATAATGACATTGACACTTTGGTTTTCTAAAAAGTCACGTACAGTAACTGAAACCGAGGTTAAGCTTGGAATGCAGGAAGAGACATTTGAGAAATTCCAATCGAATTCAATTTCTAGAGGCATAGTGAGAGGTTCGGTTTTGATTAACAAAGCCCTTACTGCAGTTCTTCCATCCTCGGTCATCAAGTTTATTGAACGCCAATTTATTCCTATAGTCGGAAGTGATAATAAAGAAGTTCCAGCATTTGATATGGTTAGAGCCTCTGTAAACCTTACAGTAGCTTCAATGTTAATTGCGGCAGCTACTAGTCTTAAATTACCACTGTCCACTACCTATGTGTCATTTATGGTAGCTATGGGTACCTCTCTGGCCGATAGAGCATGGGGACGTGAGTCTGCCTCCTATAGGATTGCTGGTGTGCTTAATGTAATTATGGGTTGGTTTATAACTGCAGGAATTGCGTTTATAGTGGCTGGTGTAGTGGCAATAATTTTAATAAATTTCAAACTTTATGGCTTAATTTTACTGATTTTTGGTTTAGTTTCAATGGTATTTTACACCAATTATTACCATAAAAAAGAGGCTGAAAGAAAAGAAAAGACAGAAGATGTTATAAAAACCATTGACTTTTCTGTTGACAGTGCTTTTCAAAAAACCTCGAAAGAAATTGGCGAAGGAATAAGTGTAATTACGAAAGCCTTTAAATTGGCGATAGACGGTCTTATAACTGAAGACAAATCTAAAATAAAAAGGGCGAAAGTTTTAAATAAAGACATAAGTACTTTCTATACGGATGTAAAAAACAATCTTTTCAAAGCGATTAAAAAATCGAAATTAAGTGAAAAGCAAACTGCTCAATTGTACATCCTTTCAAATGATTTGATGCAAGATATGCTCCAATCCTTAGGGTCTATCATAGAAACTGCAGAAGGACATGTAAGCAATGCACATAAACCTTTGGCCGAGAACCAGATTACCTTAGCTGTAAAAATAACCAACGAAGTAGATCTATATTTATCTCAGGTTTCGAAGTCATTAGAAAAAAATGATTATACAGAGTTAAATGAAACCAAACGTTTGAAAAAATCAATATTTGACCAAATTGAACTTGGATTATCTGCTCAAGTAGAAGGAATCACAAAAAAAGATTATGGTTTTAAGAATACAGATTTGACCTTAAAAATATTATTGGAAATCAAAGACTTGGTAGCTATTTCAGTGAGATTCTCTAAACTATTGGATAGATTAAAAAGAGGAGAAAGCCCACTTGGAAATAGATAATTTAAAAAAAACATAGCTCTTTGACACAAAAAAAATAGGCGTAATTGCCTATTTTTTTTATTCCCCCCTTATTTAAAAGCATTTTACGAAAAAATCAAGTGAATTTAGCCTATTAAGCTTCTAGTAAATTACTAAACACTTTTGTAAACTAAATAAAGTTTTAAGTTTTCATGACTACAATATAACACACTGCAAAGTTTGGAATAATGTACAAATGAAAAAAGGGCATGATTACCTAAATTACAAAACAGGTATTTTTACGGGTTGTATCTGTCCAACTTTTAGATATATTTGTTTAAACAAAAATAAAACTATGGAAACAATAAAAAAAGAACCAATTTATGACGAGCCTATCAGCCCGGAAACAGCACAAAAATATGTTGAAAACTATTTAAACAATAAACACTTTAAACCTGAGGACTTTAGAGCTTTTTATTTTCACAGAGATGAAATACAAATTGTTTTAGATCAAAACAAAGACAAAGAATACATCAAGTTTACGCTTGGTATGAAAGAAATAGATAAGCCCAAAAATGGAGATAAACTATTTGGGTGTGTTATGATGACCAGCTCAGATGTTATTATCCCAGATATAGATATTACAGCGGACGACAATGATAGCATTTATGATTTTAGTAGACCCGTTCCTCCTTATCCAGAAGGTTAATTAAAAAGTTAAAGGCAGGAAGTATTAAAAACTTCTTGCCTATTTAAACACACAAAATTATATGGTAAATGATTTTTTAATTAATCTTTTAGATTATGTTCAATATATTCTAATATTACCTTTCGTAATTGGACTATTACATTTTGCATTTATTAAAAAAGAAATAAAAATAGTTTTTTATTATGTCCTTTTAGCCATTACATCTGAAATAATCTCTAGGACATTAGTTTATTTTTTTAAATTCTCTAATATCCTACCTTTACTCCACATTTACACTGTCTTCGAGTTTTTTATAATTTGGCTCTTCTTTTTTAAATATTTCAACAATTTTTATTCTAAAAAAAGAATGAAAATATTGTTAATAGTTTTTATATTTTTTGCCATTTTTAATTCTATTTTCATACAAAAAATTTATACATTTAATACCTACGTTCGAAGCTTGGAAAGTTTGATTATAGTTGCACTTACACTTCTCACATTCAACAAAATCATAAACGAATTAGATACGAGATACCCCACTCAACAACCTGTATTTTGGATCAACTCAGGCTTTCTATTTTATTTTTCTGGAAACCTTGTGGTCTTTACCTTAAGCAATTACTTCAGCAAGGATAATCATCTTTTATCGGTTTCTTGGGGAATTCATGCTATATTGATGGTAATATTAAATTGTTTCATTGCAATAGGCTTATGGCGAACCAAACCTCAATAGATTTATATTTATTATTATATGGAGGCACTTTAACTTTACTTCTTCTCGCTATAGGGGTAGTATCCTTTTTATTTCAGTATCAAAAACGTATAATTAGAAAAGACTTAGCGATAAAAGAAATCGAAGTTAAACATAGCCAAGAACTCTTTTTAGGCAACTTAGAAGCTATCGAAAAAGAAAGAGAAAGGCTAGCTAGGGATCTTCATGATGTGGTAGGAGCTTCTTTATCAACACTTAGGCTGCAACTTACGGAAATAATAAAAAACGTCAATAATCCTTCTGAAATATTAAATATCAGTGATAGAAACAAAGAACTGATAGACAATACCATACTCGAAGTTAGAAGAATTTCAAATGATCTTTTGCCGCCTGGCTTAGAAGAGTTTGGTCTGGCATATTCTATAGAAGGACTTTGCGAAAATGCCTTAACCTTTTCAAATCTCACAATTTCATTAGACGTCAAAAATCTAAACAAAATAGAAAAACAGAAATCCTTAATACTGTATAGAATTGTTCAAGAACTCATAAATAATTCCGTTAAACATTCCGGAGCATCTCAAATTATTATAACTTTGACACAAGATGAAAAAGAAATATCACTTAATTTTGAGGACAATGGAGTTGGTTTTGATTATAACAAAGCCTATTTAAAAAGAAGTTTAGGCTTAAAAAATATAGAAATTAGGGCCAAGATGGTCAATGGAAGTACGAGGTTCGAAACAAAAGTAGACGAAGGATTAAAAGTAGAAGTAAGGATACCTACAGATAATTAAAAGCATGAAAACATTAAAATTAGGAATTGCAGACGATCAGGTTCTGTTTAGGAAGGGTATGGTTAATATCATTAACAATTTCGAAAACATAGAAGTCGTTTTAGAAGCTACAAATGGCCAAGAATTATTAGATGACTTAGAAAAATTATCCTCCCCACCAGACATTGTCATTTTAGACCTTTCAATGCCCGAACTTAATGGAATAGATACTACAAAAATAATTCACGAAAAATATCCTGACATCAAAATCATCATCCTGTCAGTATATAGTGAAGATAGATTTGTGACCCATCTAATGGAACTTGGTGTTAATGCCTACCTGTTTAAAAACGTAGAGCCAGATGAGGTTGAAAAAGCAATCTGGGCTATAATGGAAAAGGATTTTTATTTCAATGAAGCATTTCTATTAGCAATGCGAAAGAGATTAACTGGAAAGAAACCTAGACTTCTTATCCAAGACAATATTCCTTCTTTATTAAGTCAAAGAGAACTGGAAGTTTTAGACCTGATTTGCAAACAATACACTACTAGCGAAATTGGCGAAAAACTATTTATTAGTACTAGAACTGTAGATGGACACCGTAATAATCTTTTGGAAAAAACAGGCATGAAAAACACTGCTGGATTGGTAGTATTTTCGATAAAAAATAATCTTATTGACCCTTCTACTTTGTTTTAAAAAAAATAGACTTACCAAATCGGCAAGTCTATTTTTTGATTTCCTTTTATGTATTCTAAAAAAAATAAAATTTCTATTTAAAAAGGTAAAAAGAATACTACCTTAACTCATTACGAAGCCAAAATATTAGAAAAATTCATTATTCTTGAAGCTACCATACTCCCTCTTCTCCTTGAAATTTTGATATTCTTTTGTTTAATAGTCTTACCACTTAGCTTTAACGAATCTTGATCATATATTACATGATTTAAATTTATTATTTCACTTCTATTTACTCTCAAAAACTCTGTTTTAACAGACAATAATTGTTCAAAAAGTTGAAGTGTTCTTGAAGAAATAATTAAGCGACCGTTACTAAGATAAATCAAAGTATAATTTTTATCACTTTCTAATTTCACTATACTTTTTAAGCAAATAAATTCAGTTTGGCCTTTTTCTTTTACGGCTATTTCGTCATTGTCTACGTATTGCTTTTGGATATTTATAAAATTATCTTTCATGGGTATATTCTTTAAAGTTTGGACTTAGAATATTGATTCCTTTTAAATTATATCTGAGATCAATTTCTATTTATTTATCATTTTGTAATCTTTTTGGGCAAACTATTATTTGGCAAAGCAAAAACATTGTTTAAACAAGCATTTTGAATTTTTGCACTAAAAACACCTCCAGTTTCTACTTGAAATCCTGGATTCAGCAGTATCGCATTTCCAGCTCTATATTCAACAACTGCTGGTGACGATATTGTATTGATTCCTAAAACATATCCAACCGCTTGATAAATCACATTTCCGGTATTTAATGGGGAGGCAGCAAGAATAGTTAAAGCTTCAGCCGAAGTACCTACATTCAACAATCCTGCCAAAGATGTTTTAGGGCTTACATCACAAGAGCTATTCCCTGTAACCACACATCTGTATAATTTGCCATTGTCTGCTACAGTAGCACCAGCAATTTGCAAAGTAGAACTTGTAGCACCTTGATATATTCCTCCATCCAATATATTTACAAAACTTGGGCCTGACTTCACTTGCCAACGATAAGTCAATCCTTCGCCTGCTGCAACTACTGAAAAACTAGCAAAATTACCTTCACAAATAATTACGTTGCTTGGATTTTGGGTAATAGTAACCACTGGCGTTACACTTAAAGCTGCTCCAAATGATTGGCAGTAATTATTCATCAAGCACCTAAATTTTGCATTATTTAAGTAATATGGAATGTTACTTAAAGTCAAAGTATTGGTTTGGACCCCAGCATATATAGTATTGTTCGATACATTAGAGTATGTTATACCGCCATTTGTACTTACCTGCCATTGATAATTTATAGCTCCGCTACTTAAATGAACACTTACTACATTGAAAGAAACTGTTCCATTTTGGCAAACTGTTTTGTTAATAGGTTGCCCTAAAATAGTGATTGTCGGGTCTACTATTAATGCAGCTGGATCTGAGTTAATTGAAATACATGAATTAAAAATCTTACATCTATAAATATTATTATTGAAACCATTTCCAATATCTGTAATCCTAAGATTAGGCGTATTTACCTGAGTATAATTTACGCCGTTAGAAATATTTACAAATCCAGAACCAGTATTAACTTCCCACTGATAAGAAAGCCCAGAACCGTTGGCCACAACTGATAAGGTAGTTTGGTTGCCTACACAAACTGTTTGACCAATTGGCTGTGTGATTATTGTTGGTAAAACATTAACCTTAAGTGTTGAAGTATCCGCAGTTATCGTGTTACAAGCATTTGACAAAATAACCCTATACTTATATCCTTCCATTCCCAACGTCACCATATTTATCTTAAGTGTGTCTTTGTCGATTCCTGAATAAGTAGCAGAAGGGACTATATCTACAAAGCCAGTTCCTGTCTGATCTATTTGCCATTTGTAGTTTATTGGGCTGCCTGCAATGTTAATTGAGTTAATAATTATTTCTGCTGTACTGTTTTGGCATCCAAAAACATAATTATAATCTGCTGGCTGCACTACATAATTTAATGGTGTATTTACAGTTAAGATATGTGGCAAAAGATTGCTTTGACAGTCTGTAGGACTCGGTCCTTTACAGGCCACATAATAGGTAAATGTATTTGTAACATTCGTCAATACTGGATTAACAGAAACTGTACCCAAATTGTCAGCAAACCAAACTGGATTACTTCCTGCAGAATTGCACGTCGTGGCAAGAGTTATGTTACCACCAGAACATACGTCCTGATTTACGACCACTGGGACATCTGGAACAAGTCCTATTTCTAAACCTGTCACATCAGCACTGGCGTCACTTTCGCAACCATCCAAAACACACTTAGCAGAAACTGTATAAGTTCCAACAGCAGAAAGAATTAAAGGATCAACTGTAGAATTATCTGACCACAAAACAGTTCCTGTAGCACAAGAAGCTGAAATAGACAATGTATTTGTACTACAAACTATAAGACTTGCTGGAGGAGTTAATATAGGTGCAGATGGCTTAACCTTAACTGTAAGCGTATTGCTTGTTTCAATTCTACTGCTTTTACAATTTGCCGTTTCACAAGCTGCAAAATAAGAATAAGCTGTCCCAACTACTGGTGTCAAACTAAATCCATCACCAGTACCTAAAACTACTGTGCTAGACGCTGAACTATACCAAGTTACTGTACCAGAAGCACAAGTAGCATTCAAAGTAACACTTGACGTTTCACAAATACTAGTTTGACTAATCGATACTGAAGTAGGTATCTCATTTACAAAATCAAAAGGAACAATTTTGGTACAAATACTACCACAATCATTCTGAGTCGCTTTTACATATAAGGTTTGTGAACCAGCCGGTAAAGAATTCCCTGCGACAAAAACATTCCCTAAGGCAGTATAAACCCCTGCAGAACTAGTTGCCGAAGCATCCGTAAATATTCCGTCTATAACAAAATCATTTGTACCTCCGATTGTAAATATCGGACAAGTATTTTCAATTACAAGTTTGTTATTTGTGATTCCTAAAATTGTGTTTGCTTTCAAAACTCCACTGTTCGTAAATGTCCCAGTGTTTGAAAAATCATACGAATTGGGCATTTGAATCAATCCAAGATTTAAAGTACTTCCACCATTTGTGTATGCACCAGATTGCATGATTATTTCTGCACAACCTTGGTTGGTTATTGATGATCCAAGAGGATTCACAATTCCTGTTCCAGAATTTATTTCTATTTTTCCAGTATTGCTTACATTTACTGTGCCTTGAAAACTAAATGCAAGATCAGAACCCGTATATTTAATTAAAGCATGGTTGGTTAAAGTTAAATTGTCAGTAGGCAGATTAATCCTAAAACCAATTCCGTTTTTAATATTAATTTCACTAGTCCCAGAGGCATTCAAAATACTTGCACCAACAGCTGCCCCTACTTCAAAAGCTTCGGTTAAGCTATTTATATTTGTGATTCCATAGTTCTCAAAATAAGGATTCCCTGCTCCTTTTAAATAAATACAAACCTCAGCAGCGGTAGCTGTTGCCGACTCCAAGTTCAAAGTACCGTGGTTTAATAATGCTCCTTCCACTTTTATTCCCATGTCCGTACCTCCGTTTCCTCTTACGTTCAAAACTCCAGTTGTAGAAATTTCCAAACTTGCATTAAAGGCTATATCAATAACTTTAACAGTAGCTGTTGATCCCGATATTAAAGGATTATTAGATGTAACAGGTATAATTACTTTTCCATTGGTTTCGGTAGGCACCCATGCTGGATTCCAATTACAGGCTTGGTTCCAATCGTTACTAAACGCACCAGTCCAAGTAATATCAACATTGCCAGGATTAACTGTAAGTGGGGTTACAACCGTAACGTTTACATTGCTCGAAGCATCACTTACACAGCTACCAACAGTACATTTGGCATAATAAGATTTACTCGAACTTACTGTTGGCGTATTACTAACTGGAGAGTCGTCTGATGCATCAAACCACGATAGTGTTCCTGTGCAACCCGATGCACTTAAGGTAACTACACCCGATGTGCATATTAAGGATGGACTTGCCGAAGGGCCAGTTGGAGTTAATGCTGTATTTACAGAAACATTACCAGTAATATCACTTGAAGAGCACCCTGCAGCATTTTTTAATGTTAAAATATATGAATAAGAGGTTCCAGATGCACCACCACCGTCACTTATATTTACGGTTATTGGGCTTGCGGGCAAAATTACATCAGTTTCAGTAGTAATACCTGTTCCTGAAACAGAATAGGTCGTTGGAGTACCAGTAGTTGAAGTATATGGAATAGTAAATGAAGTTGCACCTGCACATATTGTAGGACTGGCACTATTAGCCAAAGTAGGTTTAGGATTCACATTCACACTTCCAGTAATATTTGCAGATATACATCCATTTGCATTTTTAACGGTCAAAATATAGGATATACCAGAACCCGAGGCACCACTACTTAAGTCAACTGTAATTGGAGAAGCTGGCAAAGTGGCATCGCTAACTGCTGTTATGCCAATTCCTGAAATTGAATAAGTGGTTGGACTACCTGTGGTAGCTGTATAAGGAATAGTAAATGAAGTTGCTCCTTCACAAATATCCATACTTGCATTTTTTGAAAGGGTCGGTGCTTCCAAAACAGTCACACCTCCTGATATATTATCAGAAGTACATCCAGTTGCATTTTTCACTGTTAAAGTAAAAGATGGATTTGTCCCAAATGAGGCTGCACTGCTCAAATTTACAGTGATTGGTGATACAGGTAAAGATGCATCCGTTACCGTTGTTATACCAGTACCTGAAATAGAATAAGTGGTTGGAGTGCCAGTAGTTGCTGTATAAGGTATTGTAAATGAATTAGAACCAGCACAAATATCTGTTATTGTACCTAATGTCAAATTTGGATTTTCATTTCCGGTGCCTTTTATGTTTATAACAAATGGATTGTTAGTGGCGTCATTACTTGTAAGTGTTATAGTTGCGTTTTTCACACCAGCAGAACTTGGATCAAATGTCACCGTAAATGTAGCTGAATTACCAGCACCAATCGGACTTGTAGGCTGAGGCGAAATAGAAAACTGACCAGCATCTGCACCGCCTAAGACTGCCAGTGGACTCCCAGAAAGAATTAAGGCTGAGCTACCAGTATTTTTGATAGTATAGGTTTTACTTATTGATCCGCCTGTAATACACGCCGCTCCAAAGTCCGTATTGTTGGCTGACCCAGCTACTCCTCCATTTGTAATAGGATTATTTGAGGCATCTGTTACTTCAATTACAGGTGAGACATCAACAATGTTAAAGTTAAAATTATCAATATCACAGGCTTTTAAACTACCCCCGGTACTAACTTGGATTGCAGTTAATAAAACATTATCAAGAGATGTACCAGTAAAGGAAATATTTTGTTGCCAGCCCGTTCCCGTATTATTAGTTGCAGTAATTGTTACAGTTGTAGTAACTGTTCCGCCGCCAAACAATGTTCCAGTAAATGTTACTGGTCCGGAAGAGAAAGAAGTGGAGCTTGTACCAACCCAAGCATCTAAAGTGTTAATTTTAAATGCGACATTGGGCGAGGTAACCGTAATAGTACCCATATTACCCACTATATTATTATTTGAAGACAAATAATATGATGAAGATCCACTTCCGTCAGTAACCCCAATAGCCCCAGCTACTTTGTAACCTCCAGTAGCGGAAAAAGTGACTGAATTTTGAGTAAATATGTTTGCATTAGTAATTTCATCTTCAAAAGTTTCACCTATTCCTCCATCATCGTTATTTATAGTTCCAAGGCCTACTTTTTTAAGGTAAAATGTACCATTAGTCGCATTCGACAGTGTCATATTGAAAGTTTCATTTGACTCAACGGACGCATCTTTAATAATTGGAACACTTACAGTTTGAGACAAAGAACCTCCACTGGAAAAATTCAAAATAGTGTTTACAGCAGTATAATCAGATCCTGCCGAAGCAGTTAAGTTAGAAGATGTTACATTTACAGAAAATGCAGTGCTATTATTAGAACGAGAAACAGTAAAAACTGCTGAAGTATTACCACCTAAAGTACCTTCCAATAGGCTAACATCATTAATAGATAGCTGAGTGGTAGTAATGTTAGAAGGAGCAAAATTAAAGTTATCTATTGCAAGATAATTTACAGAACCAGAAACACTAAAAGAAATGCTAATCAAAGGAATATTATCAAATGGAGTTCCAGTAAAATTAACAGTTTCAAATCCATTTAAACCTGTAGGAGATATACTTGCCGAATGAGAAACAGTATTGATGCCATCTTCTTTTAAACCCGTAAAAGTAACTGTACAGGCAGTTGCAGGAAAAGAATTTCCCGAATTGAGCGAAGACCATAAATCTACACTTAACATTTTAAAGGTCTTTCCTGCAGTCGTCACTTCAATTGATCCTTGATTTCCCGTTGCATACGGAGCTTTCGAATCTAAAAAGCCGAATGAACTACCAGAACCAATTGCTGAGACCGTTTTTGAAATCCCCAGTTTACCAGTACTCTGGAAATTCACGCCACCTTCTGTGAATGTATTAGCGAGATTTGTTTCATCCTCAAAGGTTTCTATGAAACTATCGTCATTTAAAATCGTAATAATTGCTGAACCCGAGCTAATGGTACCACCTGTGGGATTAGAAAGCGTCATATTAATCGTTTCATTCGGTTCTAAAGTTACATCTCCGTTGATGGTTACATTTACAGTTTGTGACAAAGAACCAATCGGGAAATTAACGGTAGTTAATGGTACTGCCACGTAATCTGAACCTGCAGTAGCGGTACCGTTTGATGATTGAATCTGAACTGAACCTGCCAAAGTTCCAAGAGATCTTGTAATAGTATAGGTATTTACTGTTGTTCCAGCATTTCCTTCAGAAAAATTAGCATTTGCTATTGCATAAGTATTAGTTACTGGTACTGTCGTTGTGAAATTCACATGATCAATCTCCAGATATACCAAACCATTTCCCCCACCCAAGCCATCTCCATCAACAGTATTAAAAGTTAGACTTTGAAAATATAAACCATCTAAAGGTGTTCCTATAAAATTAAGTCCGTTTACAATACCATTTGCATCTATAGTTTGGCCGCTTCCAAGAGCACCACCATTAGAATTAATAGTAAT
>NZ_RJUA01000012.1 GCF_024343575.1 Lacihabitans sp. LS3-19
GAGCTCACCCTTCCATGCTTCAACTAATATTTTTTGAATTTTATTCATATCACAATATTTAGCCAAATAACCTCGAACACGACTAATAAACGCATTATCACGAATAACCTCATTTAATTTTAACCGACAACCACAAAACATTTGGTAAGAAAAATTGGTCTGGAAAGCTGCCATCAGTTTTTCATCACTTAAACCAGTATAATGTTTCAAAAACATTAAGCCAAAATAACTCGAACACGACTAATAAACGCATTATCACGAATAACCTCATTTAATTTTAACCGACAACCACAAAACATTTGGTAAGAAAAATTGGTCTGGAAAGCTGCCATCAGTTTTTCATCACTTAAACCAGTATAATGTTTCAAAAACATTAAGCCAAAATAACCAGCTTTTGGAAGGTAAGATGGGGCTCCAGCAGGGTGCCTCTTTTCTGGGAGAACTTTAACCAAATCATTCCAAGGAATCAGCTTGTAAATTCGCCCAAGCTCGGTCGAATTATTGAAAAAATACCATTCAGGAAAAATTGGGCTATCAAAAGAAAATAATGTATTTTGCACCATATTTTAGGGAGGTAAGGTGCTCTAAAATACACAAAAAACCCCAAATTTCCAAGAAATTGGAGGTTTTCGGGGTTTTGTTTTTAAAATATAGTACTGGTAATTAGTAGGTTACGATACTTAAGGACGCCCTATTTATTAGATAAGTGATTTTTGAAAGGAATTTTCATAAGATTTTTGAACCTAAGATTTTGAGAATTAATATTCTCAAATTCTTTTACATCTAGACCAAAAACTACGTCTTCTTTACTTAAATAATAAAATGTACCAAAAAGTCTATCCCAAACACTGAACAGATCGCCATAGTTACTGTCTGTATAGGGTTGTTTCTCATGGTGATGAACATGATGCATGTTGGGAGTCAATATAAGATATGATATATACTTGTCAATTTTATCTGGCAATCGCCAGTTACTATGTATTATGATTTTACTCACAACTTGAACGAACTGATGAAGACTGATAATCCAAACAAATGGTCCAAGAAACCAGACAGCTAACATATAATGTGACAGCCTAATGGTGGTTTCCATTGGATGCTCTCTCAGTGAAGTGCTGACGTTTAAAATTTTATCTGAGTGGTGTACTGCATGAAATCTCCAAACTATAGCAATTTTATGCATCAAAAAATGATATAACCAATAGAAAAAATCTAAGAAAACAAAACTGATGATAAGTTGTGCGACTACAGAGGTAATACCTATATAATGTAGGAATCCGTAATTGTGAATGTTTTCAAATACCAAAACATCCATAAAGATAAATCCAAGTAAGGTCTGAAATATGAACCCAGGGATGATAAAAAGGAGGTTAGTACGGAAGTTCTTAAACTTTAAGGATTTCTCAGTAACTCCAAAAAAATATTCTATATTTAGACAGACTAAAAACACCCCCATAAAAATAGACAATTGGATGGTTTTATGATGTTCGTCTAAAAATGTCAAACTTTCCATTTCTTAAATATTTTGAAAAAAGGTTTATTAATTTAATATAGCCAATTCGTTGTTCTTGATATACTGTTTTTCAGTCAAAACTTTCTTTAGATTCTGAATGGTTTTTATTGGTCCATCTTCTAAACTAGCATTTACTAACCAAATAGGAATAGCTCCTCCTGGGTTTGAACTGAAAACATATTCGCCTTTTATTGTATTTCCAGTTGGCGTAAACGTCCATTTAGAATTAAATTCCTTTATCCTGATTTGATTAGGATCTTCTTCAAGTGCCTCCTCAACTGCATAAGAAACAGAAATAACTTCTTTGGTTTGCAGGTTTTGAGAAACTTTGGTTCTTATACAGACGTCTCTATCAGAAAGCGGCCAAGGAAAATCTAATTTATTATAGTAAATCATTTCGGACATGCTGATTTGTTTTACTTTTTTTGAATAAGCTGCCTTGTATACCCATTTCGGGTAACTATCAACATCGCGAAGTGCTTCTACAATTGTGCTTAAACTACAATCAAATGTGGTCTGAATTTTAACTTCGTTAAGACTGCGGTTAGGTATTTCTCGATAGTAAACTTTAATACCTTTTGTTTCTTTAATAAATTTCCATTCCGGCTTCTGTGAAAAAACAAGCGTTGTGCAAAAAAATAGGAAAGCACTTAAGTAAGCCATTTTATATTTCATAATTTTTCAAAAAACCATATTAATGGAAATTGTTAATGATATTTAACGAATATGTATTGCAATAATTTTTTAAAGAACTATAATCATTTCTACGTTAAAAAACATTTTTTGATTCCAATCTCAAAACATTATTAAGAGAAATTCATTACTGCTATTTTCTCATTCTATAAACGTAAAAATTAATAGCAAATATACGAATGATTATGAAGTTCTATTTTAAAATTATTTATGTTTTAAATTACTAGAAATTATACTGATTATTTTGCCACTTTTAATGAGGAAATTTGAGATCAATTACAGTTATGGCAATTATATCCCTTTAAAAAATCCAATTAAATTTTAATTAAATTGCTTTAAAATAAGCACTTGTCCAAACACAATATTGTAATATTTCAAGAAATCGTTATATTTTTCATCATACTGAGGCGAATTTTAAGGCTATTTTAAGGTCTTTAAAAATTGAATGTATTTGTTTTGTGTAATGGAAAACAACAAGAAAAGTTCTTTTAAATTATTGTTACCTGTCTACTTTTTACTGATTTGCTCAGTACAATTGCAAGCTCAGAGCTTGAAATCGTTTACCGGAAAGGCGTCTTTTTATCACGAAAAATTTGATGGAAGAACCACCGCAAACGGAGAAATATTTGATAACGCAGACTTCACCTGTGCCCATAAGAATTTACCATTTGGGACGATATTAGAAGTTGTGAATCCGAAAAATGGAGAACGTGTTATAGTTAGAGTGAACGACCGAGGACCATACACCGAAGGAAGAGTGTTGGATTTGTCGTATGAAGCCGCAAAAAAGCTTGGGTTTACCAAAAAAGGTGTATCAGATGTAAAGGCGAGGGTTATTCCTCCTCAAAATATTCTGTACCCAACAAGCCAAAACGTGAGCTCACCATTGGACTCTTTTTATGAAAACAACAAAAAAAGGTATCTTTACCCGATTGTTGATAGTAAAAAAGATATGAAAAGGTATATCTATAAGATGTAAAAAAAACATTGTATAAAAATTGAAGACACTCACAAATTTGATAGGTGAGTGTCTTTTTTTTTAAGAAAATAACTATTAATAAGGAAAGTACGATTTCAATTTGTTCCTATTCTCCTCCCTTACTTTATTCTTATCTAAACAAAACTTATAAGGCTAAAAAGAACAAAACCAGCTAACAAAGTCGGCTGGTTTTGCGTTTTCAATCATATTCTCTATTTAACCATAATTAATATTAATAACCTGGGTTTTCAGTAAATTTAGGTCTGTCAGTCACTCTATCAATTTGAGATTGAGGAATTGGCCTAAGCATGTGAAAACCCTGAATATAAGGGGCTGCCTCTGGATTCCATGCTTTAACTCTTCTCACAAGCGATTTAGTTCGCACCAAATCATGCCACCTTTGCCACTCTCCAAACAGTTCGCGGCTTCTTTCATCTAAAATAAAATCAACGCTAACATCACTGGCAGTAATTACAAGAGCAGAAGCCGCTTCGGCGTTTTGAGCTGATGTATTAGTTTTTTGGAATGCCGCCCTAGCTCTTACCACATTGATAAGCTCAGCTGCTTTTGCGTTATCCCCCGCTTTATGATATGCCTCTGCACCTATTAGATAAACCTTCGCAAAACGATTTTTATGAACCTCGGGTTTTAGGCAGGGTATTCAAAAGAGGAAACAGTGTTGGGCTAGGTGGTTGGATAGAAACAAATAATGCAAAAAAATATTCTGGTTATGCCGAACTGTTTGATAGAAAATACTTTAATTTTTATAATGTAAACCTCTCTCAACTGAATTTTAGTCATAAATATCGATTCAATTCAAAATTCTCGATTCGACACAGCATGGATATCAATTCAGCAAATAATGGTTTGGGTTTTACAACCATACTAGAGGATAAATCAATTTTTGCAATCAGAAAAGTAAAATCTATTGACAATACGCTGAATTTGAAGTATAGTTTCACCAATAAAATGGGCTTGACTTTCAGAGCAAGACATTACGGCAGTATAGTAAAAAACAAGGAATTTTACGAACTCAACATGGATGGCACATTAAAAAATCGGACAGATATTAATCAAAATCTAGATCGAAATGTTAATTATTTTAATATTGACATGGTTTACACTTGGCAATTTGCCACAGGAAGCTTCATGAATGTGGTATGGAAAAATGCCACAGTGCATAGTTCAGACAAGGCCCAAGTCAGGTATTTTGATAATATCCAGAATACACTTCAAGCAGAGCAAAATAATAACCTATCCTTAAAGTTAATTTACTTCCTTGATTATCTAACTTTAAAAAAAATACTAAAATAAAATAAGGCTAAACTATTTTATGTCTGAAAGTGAACTGCAACTGTCCACTTTTGGACATTCCCCTTTACACATTCTTTTCTTAATAACTGACTAACAATTGCTTATATTTTTGGCATAGGTTTGAATATAGTATATGAAATTATGAAAAAGCTATTGCATTGCTCTACCAAGTTTGGCAAAAAAAGTAAACTTTAAGTGTTTCTAATGCAAAACCTTTGACCTTGACCTCAGCTGTCAGTTGCCTAATAATATCAGCTTGCCAGACATACAAGCGGCAGGTGTGACGCTAGCCCCTGGCGATAAATTTACAGCAGGTGATTACACCGTGGTTATTACCGAAATAACCTCAGGCGACCCTGCGGGTTACAAAGGCACTGGGTATGTAGAAATGAAGCTCGTAGCGGGTATAATTGCTAAAAAAATAGCCGTTGACTTTACCAACTTAGTAGTAAACGAATGCTATGAAATGGCCTCTGGAGAGGTACAGACGCAGTATGACCCAAACTGGGGAAATGTGATTGATGTAGATGCTGGTATTGACGATGTGAAATCAATAATAGATAAATTAACTGGTAAAATAGAAAACTATGATGGAACTGAATCATCAAAGCAGGAGATTTGTGAGGGTCTAAACAACGTGATGCAAGAGATTACTAATAATAATGAATTTACGGAAACCCAAAAGGAAAATGGTATTTTCTTTCTGAATAAATCAATTGAAATATTTAATTCTTCATGTTTCACATGTAACAATGCAGCTTTTGGTGGAAGGCTTTCATCCACAAAATTAGGAGAATGCAAATTAGATGAATTCAAAGCCGAATATACTAATTTTACTTCTAGCATACAAAACTCGAAATGCAATTGCACTCCTGACAAAAGCCAGTTACCTAGTCTTAGTACTGTAAAAAATGGAGCAAGACGAATATTAATTTGCACTGAAAATGCACAATCACCAGCCCCAACACCATGTAAAGAAGTATTCTATGCATTTACAGGACTTTCATCTAGTAAGTTAAACAATAGAAATGCAGCAAGTAATGTTCCGAGTAAACCAATTGGCTGGTTAACTGAAGGTGAGTATATTCAACAATATCTAGAACTATTTAAAGCTATTGGTGATATAACGGGAACCTTTTTTAGTGTTGCTAATAGGCAAAATACCATTTTAAAAGAATCTGCAGCTATTGTCGAGGAGTTTTTTACCCAACACCCAGAAAGCCAATTCGATCCAGAATTTCTTAAACTTGCAGGAATCCAGAAAGACAAATACGTCCAAAGTGCTAATTTTAAGGTATCAGGTACTGTAACTCCAATATATCTCAAATATGAAATATTGAGTTTAGGAACAATCACAATGTGGAAAAACATAGCCACTAAATTCTCTACCAAAGCCTTCAGATTAGCATTTGAAATTTCTACTGCTAAAATTATTGAGAAAAAAACAAAAAAAGAAATTGCTGAAATAGTAGCGAAGAAAATTGTAACAAAAACACCTGCACCTAAAAATTTTAAAGTTAAGGTGGTAGTAAAAGATGAAGTCGTAGATAATGTTCAGCTGCCAACATCATTAATTGTTGAAGGAACACCAAATCAGGTCGGTTCCCTTGGTTCTTCATCTACTCAATTTACTGATTGGGAAACGGTTTTGAAAAATGCAATTCCTGATATAACATCAATATATAAACGAACTTGGGCTACAAACTCTGTAAATTCTGGAAAAATTAGTGTAAGCAATGAGATAAAAAATGCAATTATTGAAGCAGCGGATATAGCTGACAATAACCTTTACGGGGATAGAGTTTAGGAAATATTTACACAATTATTAAAAGAAAAAACCGGCCTAGAGGTTGTTAAAGATGGAAAATGTGGACGAAATTGCCTTGACTTAGTATTAACCGATAATATAGATAATATTGATGAAGCTACTATTGTAATTTTTGGAGAAATAAAAGGTTCAAGAGCAAATAGAATCGAATGGGTGTTCAAGGAGGCCAGAGGTGGGCATGAAATGCAAAAAGTATGGCTGGAGTCTGTTAGAGATCAATTATTAAATACTAACCCTCAAAGTAAAGCAGGTAAATTGCTAGAAAAGGCAATTGAAGAAAAAATTGAAGTAAAGTATATTGGAGGCTTTGCAGACAAATTAGGAAACACTTATATTGTACCAATAAAAATAGATTAAAAGTGAACATTGAAGATTTAATAGAATCAATAAATAAGGATATTTCAGAGAACGAAAAAATAAGTTATCTGAATGAGAAACCAAATGCTGCTGCTGCTCGTGTCTATAGTTTAACTAATAAATATTATCGATTGGCAAATATTATATTAAATAAAGACGAAGGAAATTACGAAATAGCTAAAAAGCTTTATTTTAAACAATGTAGGGGAATTGAATTTGATTATTGGATTGGGAAAGAATATTATCCTCAAATAGCAAAGGGAAAGGAATTTAATTTACATGGTAGTGTTGGAAATTATTTTGATGCATTTATTCTATGTGACCATGATTTAGTGATTAATGAAATTTTAAATGAAATGGAACATATCTCGCAATTTAAAAAGGATAAGCGATTGTTTCTGTTTTTTGCATTTAAATATGTTTTGAACAAAGACTTAGAGCGATCAAATGAATATTTCAAATTGTTTAAAGACAGATTTGATAGTTGGAATAAGGTGCAGTATTTGGCAGTAAAAGGAATTTTGGAAAATGATGTTGAGATAATTAACCAAGGAATAAAATTAGCAATAAAGGAAGATACAATCAAATTGAAAAATCAGCCAGAGTACCTTAAAAATTACTCACCTAAGGCAACAGCAGTTGCAAAATTAGCATTGAGATTTGGTTTACAACCTGACATCTCGAGTAAGTTGATAAATAGGTATTTGCTCGTTCATAAACCAATGGAGTTTGAAGATATTGATGATTTATTTCTAAAAATAAATATAGTTCCAATTAAGAGTTATGATTTGAAGAACTATTAATCTACATCATACCAAAAAAAGAAATGGAGAATTAACTCTTTTAAAAAATATTACATGACTTAACAAATACAAATGTTCACAATAATTTTTCAACTCTTACTTTTGGTAGCTTGCCAAACTGAGGAGATATTGATAGAGCCGCCTGTTTCGCTTACGGGTAAGGTGCAAAAGCTAGTCCGCTTTTCGACATGTTCCGTTAGGGCATGTCGAAGCTAGATAGATTAGGATTTGTAATCCTAAAAAGATATTTGTAAACACAAACAAAATTTAAAGTAGTAAGTAAAACATGACCAAACAAATACAAATGCTAGCAATAATTTTTCAAATCTTGCTTTTGGTAGCTTGCCAGAGTGAGGATGGGCTGGTAGAGCCTGTTTCCCTAACAGGTAAGGTGCAAAAGCTAGGCTTTTTTACAGGCAACACAGAGGAGCGTAGCTATAATTTTGGGTATAATGTAAAAGGGGAGCTTACCACCATTAATATAGTTACAAATGGTAATACATCTGCCTACAAACCAGTACTAGACAGCAGCGGCAAACTGATATATCTGGTGTTTACCGCCACCAAAGATAGTACCAAGTATACCTACAACGCCAAAGGCTTACTAAAAGAAATACAAGCCTCACAGGGTCGCAAGGAGACGTTTGAGTATGACAAAAATAATCAACTCACTTACTATACCAAACAAACCCTAAAAGATGGCTCCATAGTATATGATGAGGTGCGTAGCAATAAATGGCAAGGTAACCTGCTCATTAGCCAGATCACCAGCGTACCTGGCAAGAGCTATGAAGAAGAAGCAATGACCTATACCACTGAAATCAATCCACTAAAAACACTCTTTGAGACTGAGCTACAGGCAGTGCCTATGCTGGAGCCTTTCGGTATGTGTGCTATGATGCCTAAAACCAGCATGAGGCTATATGGGGGTCTTAATCTAAAGTTTGAAGCCAAATACGATGAGGGCAAAAAATTAACCGAGCTTCAGCTCAAAGAAGAAACAATAAATGGTTTGAATGCATATAAGCAAATAGTAATCACCTATTTCCCATAATAATTTGAGAAGCAATAATCGAAAATATATGAAAAAAACACTACTTTGTTTAATTTGGTTGTTGTGCACGGCAGTCTTAGCCAATGCCACAGAGCCTACAGTACCCAAGAAAAATTCCGTCACAGCAGATGCTAATAATGTGATGAGCTCTCATATGCTTATGGGGCTAAATAATTCTCTAAATAATTTTAGACTAAAAGAGCAACTTTTAGAGTCTATTATAGCTCCTGACTTAATGCTTGATTTAGAAGAGCAGGTCAGTCAAGAAGCTGGAGATGATCGCAAATTGGCTTCGGGCCTAATGAATTTTTTAGATAGTCATTCGGATCAAGTCAAAGAAGACCTCACAAGGAATGACCTTGTGGTATTGCCAGTTGGTTTGAAGAAAAAGATTGGAGATAACTCTACAGTTACTTTGGGGATATTAAAGGCAGAGTTTCACCCTACTTATGCAGAGCTTACGGTTTTTATAAGACTTACTACTCCTGTAAATAGTAAAAATAGTACAATTAAAGAGCGAGATTTGTTTTTTGGGGTTGAAGGCATCAAAATTACCAAACAAGGTGGTATGAGTGCTGCTGGTTTTAAGGCAGTGTTATTGGGAGATTATTTAATACCTTATAACGAATGGACAGTAAAACTTAAAGGTGGTATTGATAAAAGTATAGAGCCTGTAGTACATGATGCTAACCGGTGCTATATAGAATGGAATTGTGGAGAATTTAAAGAAATAAATCTAGCTGCTGATATAGTAATACCACGCAGCAAGTTATTACCTTGTGATGCCGCTGGTAACGTAATTCCAGCTATACATGGTGTAAATCCGCTAAGTGCACTTTTAGCAGGAAAAGTAAACGGCTATTATATTTCGATTTATAAAGATGAAGAAACATTCTATACGAATATTACCAGTGACACAGTTTATAAACAGCAAGTTATAGACGCAATACTAGGCAAAAACATTGATTTAATGATACCCAATATGGATGCTGCCAAAGAAGGCTCTTGGATAATGACCCTAACACTAAACACCAAAATGCTCAAGAAAATGATTTCGAAACTAAATCCTAAAAAGGTAATTCCTGTACATTATGGTACCTTTGAGCATTATGTTGAACCTCTTGAAAAAATCAAAAACCTAAAAGAGGAACGAATAACTCTTTTAGGTCTTGGTGAAACTTATCAACTTTAGTTATTCTTAATTTTTTAATATCCGAATCTGAGTCATTCTCGCTGTTGGCATTTTATTTTTTGCCGATATCTTCAAATTCAAAAGGTCTGATTCTGTAAGCTGAATTCTTAGTTTCTTGTTTTCAAATGATAGAATTTCCAATACTTTTCCATTTATTGTTATTTCTATGTTTTCTATTTTGAACTCATCCAAAGCACTAATTTCAAGATACTTACCAGCACTATTTCTATTTTGTAATTGATAGGAGATATAAGAACGGGTATTTCGCCAAAATTGCTCATCGTCATAACCCGAATTACTTTGTTCTCCTTTGTATTGATGGTCTACTTCGGGCTGCTGCTCTCCACAGTTTATTTTGTCAATAGTGCGGGCTTCTAATGCCAATAGTGCTATTTCATTTTGTTTTTGAATTTCTTTTTGCTTTTCATAGTCCTCTTTGGTCAAGGTTTGAAAGTACATCTGATAACGAGCGTCGTGAAGGTCAAAAAACGGTTGAAGATGCAAGGAATCTAGCGTAAAATTCAGATTGTCTATTGGTTTTAATTTAGTCAAATAATTCTCTGGTTCATCCACCAAAGCATAAGCCGTATTGATTGGGAATAATTTTCCTTTGGTTTCGTGTCCCATGCGGCTGTCGTCTGCAAAAAGTCCTTTTAAATCTTCGGTGGAAGTTTTAGCGGCCAAAACAATTGGACCACGGACAAATGCCGCCCAATTGGAATCGTAAGGCAGGTATTCTAGTCGCGTTTTCATTTCGAATTGTATCGAAACCCTATCGCCTTTTTTCCATTTTCTTTTTAGACCAATATATTCCGAAGGCTTGGCATCGAATTTTTGCACTTTACCATTCACCAAAACTTTCACACTTTCGGCCCATTTTGGATACCGAATATTGAGCGTAAACGCTTGTTTTTTAGTCAAATTCAAGGTCAAATCCGAAGTGTTTTCATAAGGGAAATTTGTCTTTTGAATCAGCTGAATGCCTTTTGCTTGCCAGTTTAATTCAGAAGGAACAAACAAATTGACAAACACATCCTCAGTGTTGTGACTGTAAATCAACTCGCCGTATTTGCTATGGTTCTCTATTCCAGAGCCCACACAGCACCACATACTGGTTTCGGGCTGCGAATACACTCGGTAATGATTGGGGCGAATGGGCGTAAAATACACAAAGCCTCCTTTTTCTGGATGCTGACTCGAAAGTATATGATTGTATAAGGTACGCTCATAAAAATCAAGGTAACTGACATCATTTTTATCTAAAAACAAAGCCATACTTAGTCGGAGCATATTGAAACTGTTGCACGTTTCAGGTCCTTGATTGCTCACCAACATTTTCTTGAAATCGTTGATGGGATTAAAATGTTCACGAAAGCTATTGCCGCCAAAGGCCACACTGCGAGTCTGGGAAACATTTTGCCAAAAATACTGTGCGGCACCTGACCAATCGGCATTGCTTGTGAGCTTTGCTATTTTCTCAAAACCTATCACTTTTGGTATTTGGGTATTGGCATGCAATCCCGTGAGTTTATCTTCTTTGGCAAGTAAAGGTTTCAAAATGCTTTGATGAGAAAGTCTTTGGGCTGCATCCAGGTATTTGCTTTCCTTAGTGATGATATATAAATCAGCAAATACTTCATTCATTCCACCATGTTCGGTGCGTAACACTTGTTGTATTTGTTCGTCACTTAATGGTTTTATGAGTTCCAAAAACCAATCGCCCAATCCAATAAGAACCTTCTTTGCTTCTTGATTATCAGCTATTTGGTAGGCATCTCGTAAGCCCGCAAAAAGCTTATGAATGTTATATAAGGGTACCCAAGTATTATTTAAACCAAAGGTACTTCCATCAATATCTCCTTTGTGAATTCTGTCCCAAAACACTTTACCGTTAGGAATACCGCCCACATATCCATTTCCATTTTTTGCTTGACAGCGGGCCAATTCGCTCACCATATATTCCAAGCGACTTTTCATTTCGGCATTGCCAGTGCTGGCATACATCATGGCCAGAGCAGACAAATAATGTCCTCCAATGTGACCGTCTAAACCCGAACTTTCCCAGTTGCCGTATCGCTCTGCTTTGAATGGCAATTCCGCATCAATCAAATAGGGTGCAAGTAATTTATCAGGATTTAAGGCTAATATGTACTTTAAATCAACCTCTTGAGCATTTTTGAAGACACCCTCGGTCAGTTTTACGTCTTGCAAAAGAAAAGGCTGCATTTGAGCTGATGCAAGGCTTGAGGATAATAATAGGAATAATAAGGTCTTTTTCAATTTTTTCTAGATTAAATAAACTTTGAGGACGATGATATAATTTACCTTGTTTTTAATGCACCCTAAAATTCCACTTCGAATTATCACTCTTAAAATCAAATTCTGCTAAGGTCGGCGTGCTATCTCCTGCAGACGATAAGACCAGTTTTTTCTTCGAGTTTGGTATCATTTTCGGCATTATACGATAGCTTCCATCGGTTAGCTGGTCGATTCGCCATAGTTGGTCATCGGAGCCTGTAAACTGAGGCACAGTCTTAACTTCTCCATTGGTGGTAGCGGTTAAAGCTCGCTCCGTGCCTGCTATTACAATTTTATAATAGGGCCCGCCCAAATATCCTGTGGTATCTGGAGCATCAGTAATGCTCCATTGTTGGTGTGGTCGGTTCATGTAATCGCCTATCCTTAAACCAATTTCACCTGTAGGCCAGCTGTCTGCCACATCTTTGAGCTCTTGGGCAGCCATGGGTACGATGGGCTCGTTGGTGGGCCTTCCAAAACCACCTTGACCGCGGGGCATACGGGTAAAGTCTACCGCAAGTTCTAAACCGTAGCCTCTTCTCACAGATTCAATTTCATAGGTACCTTCTTTGAATTTTTCACCGGCTATCGGCCATCCATCTTTCCAAATAACAGGTAAAATACCCAGAACACTCTTTCCACCTTGGTCTAAATCGGCTTCGTAATGTATAGACATTTTCTCTACGCCTGGTTCTAAAATTATATGACCAAAATGCCCTGGCCCTATTAATTTTCCTCGGGTAGCCACTACCATTTTGCCGCCACCTTCGAGCATACTGCGACCTACATTGTCTATAAATGGTCCTGTTGGTTTTTTGGAACGACCTACCACCACATTGTAAGTAGAATTGGCACCGTCGCAACAGCTGCCATGAGTGGCCAATAAATAATACCAGCCATCATTGTAAACCATAGTTGTGGCCTCACACACCAAAGCTATATCCACGGGTTTGTTGCCACTTTTTAGTTTTCCCGTTTTAGGGTCAAGCTCTATTACTCGGCTAAAACCATAGTAGGTTCCGTAGGTCATCCACAGTCTTCCGGTAGTAGGGTCAAGCATAAGCCCCGGGTCTATGGCATCACATTCTTCATAGCCATCAGAAGTAGCCACCAATTGCGGTTCGCTGTATTTGAAATCTGGCGAATTGGGGTCGAGCGTATTGTTCCACATGGTATATATGATTCCCTTATGGTCGGTACTACCGCCTGTGGCTCCATACGCAATGAGGTATCGATTGCCTAATTTTATGGCATCGGGAGCAGCCCCTCCACCAGGCCTTACACCTCCGCCATACCAGGTCCAGCCGTCGTTGGAAATCAACCCGCCACCACCAGTGCCAAAAGTGTAGAATTTGCCCTCACACTCCATAATAGTGGATGGGTCGTGTATAAAAGGTCTGCCTGTCTGAGCCTGAAGGTCACTCGTATAAAGCAGAAATAGAACGCTTATTATATTAAATTTCATCATTATTGTAATTTTTTAGATGGTGTTTCTAAATACATTCATCAGTCTTTGCTGATGCTGAAATTAGTAACTGGATTGCCTTTTTCATCAATAAAACGCATGCAGAAATTGATCATGCCGGGGCCATTGATAACCGCTCCGCGAATGATATTTCTCCCTTTTTTTAGGGTGATTCTTTGTGAACTCACATTATCGACAATCATATCTCTGTCACCTGAAAGCATCAGCACTTCCTCGCCATTGAGCCAAAACATTCCTCCCGAATTGCACCCGGCAGTCATTCTTACATTTTGTAACTCTTGGGGGCTGTCTATTACGGTTACCAGCCAAAAAAGCAAACCATATTTGGGTTGATTGATGTCATACGAAAAATTGAACAAGTTGAAATTGAAGGTTTTACTATCTAATGCATACCATTTCAAGTTCTGCTCACCTATTTTTACCTTTTCATCTTTCTTGGGAATAGACATAAAATCAGTAGAAAAGTTATCAGCCAAAATATTGGTTCTAAGATAATTGTCTGTAAAAATATTATTACGAGCAATCTCTTTTTTGACGGGTTCCAAGACATTCCATCGCTGTATAAAGCCTTTGCTGCCAGGACTTATTTTAGCACTGCTTGAGGGTATAAAATGCCGGCTTAAGTTGTGACTGGTATCTCCTTTAATGGGAATCGGTGGCAGCACTCGTCTTGGAGGTCCTTGGGCTTTGCTTGTTTGTGCACAGCTTATCATCAAAACAAAAGTGATGATAAGCCCAAAACTGGGCTTTAGATTTTGATGCATTTTTCTGTTTATATTAAGGTTGAATTCAATTTTTATCAAAATTTACTATTTAAACAATAAAGGTGCAAACATATACAAATCATGTCGCCACACCGGCCAGGCATGACCTCCTGGATATTCGCTGTAGCGGTATTTGATGCCCATTTCGTCGAATTTTTTCATCATAATTTGGCAATTCGCATGTGCAATGTCTTCTTTGCCACCCTGCGAAATCCAGAATTCTTTCAGATTGCTATTAATTGCTGTCTTGTTTTTCTCCATGAAATCATATTCTGGCCCAGAAAGGTCGCTGTTATTTGACCACCATCCAGAGCTGAAAACACCCAGATAATTAAACATATCGGTATTTCTTAAACCTGCATGTAAAGTCTGTAAACCACCCATCGACAATCCTGCCAAAGCACGGTTTTTTGCGTCCGTTTTGGTTCTGAAATTGGCTTCTACATCGGGGATAACTACATCTTTGAGCTCACGGGTAAATTGTTCCAATGCTTTGGTATTAAAGCCCGATATTCCACCTCCACTGCCATACATGTTGCCATCCATCATGACTATAAGCATAGGTTCGGCCTGATTTTCTGCTAAAAGATTATCCATAATCAAATCGGTTTTGCCCTGTGTAGCCCAGCCTCGCTCGTCTTCTCCACCGCCATGTAGGATATATAACACAGGGTATTTTTTATCCGTATTTTTATCATAGCCTGGTGGGGTATAAATGAAATATCTCTTCCAACCAAAAGTCACATTAGAGAAATAGCGTTTCATTCTGACTTCGCCATGTGCCACATCTTTCAGTGCATAAAAATCGTCTCCAGGAAAAGGAATATCTATGCCACTGGCCATGCGGCCCATACCGTAGAATGTTTCTGAGGCGGGGTCTGCCACTGCTAGGTCATCTATAAGCAAAGAATAATAATGAAACCCTGGGCCTATTGGTGGCGTGGTAACTGTCCAAAAACCTTCTTCGTCTTTTAACATGTCATGTTTTCCACTGAGGTCTATCTGCACTTTTTGGGCATTCGGTGCTTTTGTTTTAAATACCACTCGGTTATCAGGTAAAATTTGTGGGTAAGCTGCATTCCGAATATTGGTAGATGCTGGCGTGCCCAGCACGGTGTATGAAGTCAAGCTTGCGGTATCCACAGGTTTAAATAAAAACTGTGAAAACATGTACAAACCATTTTTCCAAACTTTGAAATCATGCACACCAGGCTCTAAATAGTACACGTGAGGTACGTTATTTTGATACATATACTCATGCGTACGTTTGGTAAATGTCAAAAGGCCATCTTTATCTCCACAAGAAAGCCAGAGGAATTTTAGCTTGTCTTTAGCCGTCTCAGGATTAGGCATCAACTCTTTAGGTGCTTTGGTATTTGGAGCTGACGAAAAACCTCCTACCCAAGAGAAAGTGTCCAAATTTCCCAAACCAAAATTGAGCGACTGACCGCCACCCATTGATAAACCAGCTATGGCTCGGTTATCTTTATCCATAAGTGTAGGGTATTTTTTATCGATAAAAGGTATCAGGTCGTTCAACAAATCTTTTTCAAAAGTGGCAAATGCTTCCACCTTCTCTTTGTCAAAAATGTTTCCAACAGCTCGGTCATCTTTCATGGCTCGGCCATTGGGCATAACTACGATCATCGGCTGTATTTTGCCTTCATTGAAAAGATTGTCAAGAATAACCTGAGGATTTGCACCCTTTAGCCATTCTTTTTCATCGCCTCCAATGCCATGTAACAAGTAAAATACTGGGTATTTGGTCTTTTTATTATAGCCAGGGGGTGTATAAACCAATGCTTTACGAACGGAGCCAACGGTTTTTGACGCATACGTAATGCTATCTATCTTGCCTTTGGCAGAACCAATTGAGCTTAGTTCATAGCCTGTGGGCATTTCTTTTTCTATTTTTTGAGAGAAAGCCAAAGGACTAAAACCAAGAAAACAGATGATTAAAACTGCTATTTTTTTCATTTTTTTGAAGATTTTATTTGCAAGACTTATTTAAAAAGCAAGGGAGCCAATTCCTTTAAACTTCTTCGCCAAGTTTGGAATTCGTGACCCGTGTTGTCGGAAACATAGGTGGTCACTTTAAATCCCGCTTCTTTTAGTTTTGATGCTGCGTCCAGAATTCGTTCTGGCTTTTCTTTACTTCCGCTACTTAGAAATATCATTTTTACCTGTGATTTATCCTTGATTTCTTCTGGTAAATATATACCGCCGCTAAGTAAGCCATAGTACGAGAATACGTTTGGTTTGTTAAGTGTGATTGTTTTGGTTTCCATACCGCCCATCGAAAGACCAGCCATCGCTCTTTTATCTTTGGTTGCAAGTGTTCGGAAATTAGCATCCACATAAGGAATCAATTCATCCACAAGCACAGTTTGAAAAGGTTCGATTCTGAAGTCTTTCATGCCTCCCCATTTTATTTCGTTGGTCATTCCGTAGGTATTGACAATGATAAAAGGCTCAATTTTTCCTTCAGCAATTAAGTTATCCATAATCAGATTGGCATGTCCTTGATTCATCCAAGCGGTTTCGTCTTCGCCCCAGCCATGCTGTAAATACAATACCGAATATTTCTTATCTGTATTTTTGGTGTATCCTGGAGGGGTATAAACAAAAGCTCTACGAGAAGTCCCAGTGCTTGGTGATGGAAACAATACCTGCTGCACATGCCCGTGAGGTACGTTTTTCAACGCATAAAAATCTTGGTCGTGAGCTGGGATTTCAATGCCGCTTTCCCAACGGGTAGAACCGTAATAGTTCATTGCACCTGGGTCACTAAATTTTCCTCCATCAATTTTAACATTGTAATAGTGAAAACCTTCGTCCATTGGGCCTTCTGTGGTGCCCATCCAGGTGCCATCTTCCGCTTTTGCGAGTTTAGTACCACCTTTGCCGCCCAATCCTAAACTCACTCTTACGCTATCTGCTGCTGGAGATACTATTTTAAAACGAGCATAACCTTGAGAGTTGACCATTGGATAATCTTGCTGGGGCTGGTTTTTGCTTGAAGGTTTGAAGTCTTCAATCACAGTCGTTTGCTGTGCCTCCACATGGTAAATACCGAAAACTAATGTGGCGTAAACGGTTAATTTTTGGATAGTTTTTTTCATTGTTTTTTATGGTTGAATATTATATAAATTATTTTCTAAAAATTTCATGGTATGTAGTGAACAAATATTCTTAATAATTCATCAAATTGCGTCGATCAAAAATATATTAGGCTTGAATATGAATTTCCTAATTTGTTATAATTTCAATTTCTGCTATTCCTGCATTACTATTTTCGCCAACCGTTTTGGTTGCTTTTAACTTTATGTATCTGACATTCATAGGATTAAAAGTTTTCACTTGCCAAGTTGGGTTATTTTTAATATTTGAAAATTCGCCATCGCTTACCACTTTCCAATCCAAATTGTTTTCAGAAACAAAAAATTGGTATTCTGTAATAATGGAAGCTTCTGCCCACCAATTTTGGTCGGAAAGATACCTAAACCCACTAATAATCAAATTTTTACCTAAATCAATAATGAAATCATTTTGAGCTTTACCCAATTGAAAAGAAGTATAATCGTTTCCATCCAAAGCCTTATTTGCATTCAAATCTTCTGTTCCTAAAACCTTCCACAAATTACGAGAGATTTCAAAGTTCTCTTCAGACACTTCGCTGCTGAGTTGATTACTCGGATCGTAAGCCACTGCTTTTACATTTATTTTTCCATCATTTGTCGGAATTACACCTTTGTATTTATTAGATTTTGAACTTGGTATACTTCCATCTAAGCTGTAATAAACCTCCGATTCTGAATCGCTTGACTTTATTTCTACCGCACCACTCTGGTTACGTGTGATATTAGGTGGAGATAGAATAATAGGAGCTAAATACACTTCCAAATTGCTAATGAGTGGGCAAGCTTTGGCGTCGGTTATGTGTAATCTAATTTCTGTGGCAGTAATGGTTGGAAACCTTAAAATTCGTTTATACCCTATGGTCGTTTCTTTAGCGATTTCTTTCCAAGAACCTTGTATTTTAGCTTCTAAAGTAAAAGATTTCACCCTTTGGCCCAGTTGAATAGGCTCTTGTACCAAAAAGCGATTGAATGTGGTAGGTTTTGCAAAACGCAAAGTCAAGGTGGCATCATTAGTATTATCATTGGCTGCCCAATAAGTTTCAAACGAAGAATCAATGGCTTTTTGAGCATTAAATTCTGGGTTTTTTGCCCTAATTTCAGATGCAGATGCAATAGCGTTTTTTGTCAGATTATTGGCAAATGCCTCTTTACGTGCTTCTGCAAAAGCTAAAACATTTTTTTCATCGGTAGGATGAATAAGACCATTCGGCATGATGGGAAAATTGAGCAACAAAGTACCATTTCTCCCGACTGAATGATAATAAGTGTCCATCAATTGAGGAACAGTTTTTACTTTGCCGTCTTCTTTAGGATGGTAAAACCATTCTGGACGAATAGAGGTATTTACTTCCCCAGGAACCCAAGCATTTCCGTTTTCTACCCCATGGCGAAGCATATCCTCAGGTACATCACCTTTGGCATTTAACAAACTCCAATTGGTTTCGCCCACATAACCAGACTCGGTGCCTACCCAACGGAGGTAGGCACGGTCGCCGCCATCGTTCCAAATCAGCATTTTGGGTTGCATTTTTCGAACTAATTTGTAGGTATTTAGCCAGTCGTAATACGTTTTAGAATCTATTTTACGAGTTTCGTTGGCTCCTCCATAATAGCCAGAACCACCATTGGCACCATCAAACCATACTTCAAAAATATCTCCATAATTGGTTAATAATTCGGTGAGTTGATTCCGGAAATAAGTGATGTATTCTGGTTTTCCGTAATCGGCATGATTTCTATCCCATGGAGATAAATAGACGCCAAATTTTAGTCCATACTCCTTGCAAGCGTCAGATAGCTCTTTTACAATATCGCCTTTTCCGTTTTTCCAAGGGGCATTTTTTACAGAATATTCGGTGTATTTTGAAGGCCATAGACAAAAACCGCTGTGATGTTTTGCCGTAAAAATGATACCTTTCATGCCTGCTTCTTTGGCTATTCTGGCCCATTGTCGGCAGTCCAATTTATCTGGATTAAATATCTGGGGGTCTTCATTTCCCAATCCCCATGCCATATCTGTGTAGGTATTTACAGAGTAGTGAATAAAAGCATAATATTCCATTTTTTGCCAAACGAGTTGGTTTTTTGAAGGAACCGGCAATAAGGGTATAGGTTTTTGTGTAAATCCTAATATTGAAGTTAACAGCAATACACCTATTGACAAAAAAGTCCTTATTCTCATGTGAATATTTTTTAATATTGAATATTTAATTAAAAATCCTAAACCAATCAAAATCCGCATAGCCACCAGTTTGCTCTGTGGCATAATTGAAAAGGCCAAAGCGATAGCCCATAAAGTGCGGCAGCGTATAAGGCATTTTCATAGGAGCACCTATGCTCTCCCAATTTTCACCATCCAAACTATAATAAAACTGAGCCACATCTTTTCTGTCCTTGAAATCGCAATAGGCTTTGAAGTACACTGTGTTTTTCTTTAAAAGAATTCTTGCCTCTTCTGCTTTGCCAGAAGCCAAACTTGACATAACGATATATTTTTGACCGTTTTCTGCTTTTACACCTACAAGACCATAGTTTTTTTGAAGCAAACAAAGCCCTGCAAAATCACCCTCTTTCATGCCTTTTACCTTAAGTTTTGTAGAGCCAGTACTTTCTGGACCGATGGTTCTTTGGGTTAAAGTATTTTTTGCTAATACAAATGAGGTATCAATTCGCCCCGTTTTTAACCGCAAATATCCTTTTTGGACAGACCAAAGTGAATTGTCTGGATTGTGATTCCACTGCCATTGCAAGGGTAATTTGGCTTCATTTTTCTTTCTATTAAATTCGTCTGAATTAACAAGTTCTGGAATCAAACTTTTGTTGGCTGGCAAATCCAAACTCATGGGCACTTTGCCATTTTCGCCCAAAACTGGCCAATCATTTTCCCATTTTACGGGCACCAAATAAGGAATACGCCCTACGCCTCCATTGTCTCTAAATAAATAAGCGAACCAACGGCCATCGGGTGTATCAATCAATCCACCTTGAGCTACACCCAAATCCTGCAGACCTAATCTGCCTTCCCATGGTCCATTGATGTTATCTGCTCGGTGAATCACCACCGTACGCATAACACCTCTGGGCCAAGTGATATTGAAAAGATAATATTTACCATTGACCTTAAATAACTGAGAGCCCTCGGCCCCAAGCATGATATTATCACCTGCGGGAGCACTGGCGTTCTCTATCAAAACTTTCTCTTCTACTCCGGGCATCGGTCCTGATAAATCAGGTTTGAGTTCTAAAATTTTGAGTTTGCCTGCACCATAAATCATGTAAACTTTGCCGTCATCATCAAAGAAAATGGTTTGGTCATGGTAAGCAGGTGCAAAAGTTTGCCCAGTCCATGGGCCTTTGATGTCTTTGGACCTGAAAATGTGGGTTTTGCCAGATGTGGCCGCAAAGGTGTTGATGATAAACTCTCCATTATGGTAGCGGATGCAGCTGGCCCAAGAGCCTCTTCCGTAGGTGCTCTGGCCATTTTCGAGATTCATGGCATCGTTTTCTACCAATCTATCATAGCAATAACTTTCTATTTTCCAGTTAACTAAGTCTTTTGAGCTCATAATGGGCAAACCAGGACTCATATGCATGGTAGTGCTACTCATATAATAGGTATCACCCACGCGAATCATTGACATATCTGGCACATCGGCGTGGATGATGGGGTTATGAGCTTGACCGAACCCCAATTGGCCAGCTATTAGATATAAACAAATATTTAAAAGTCTTTTCATGTTTTTACTTTAAACCTCACCCCCAACCCCTCTCCACAGGAGAGGGGAATATAAGCTTATTCATTTTAATTCCATCATTTCAAAACTGCGTCATTGCCGCTGTATTTTAAATACTTAAATGTTGCGTTATTGTCTGATTTTTCACCGTTTGAAGTGGCGTACATGGCATATACACAACCTACAAAGCCACCCGAAAACTTCGTAGAAAGGTGCTTTCCGTCTTGGTTTTCAGCCAAAAACTTGAAATCCTTACCGTTTTCTGATATTGCAAAATCACATTTATCGCCTTTGGTAGTTATACGCAATACTAATTTTACGTTTCCAACAGGTAGGCTATTTATCAACTCAAAATCTTTTTTACGATGCACACTTTTATATAATTCTACCTGCGTTTTACCATCTTTGATAGATTTTGCCAAAAAGTAATAATGGCTTTCATCTTGATAAATTACCAAGCCCGCTTTCTCATTTTCGGATTTCGGTGAAAAAACGAGTTCTGTTTCTGCCGAGCTTGTTAAATGTTGCTGACGCTTACCCACGAATGACGGATTACCCAATTCAGAAATCGTTTCGGGTTTTAGTTTAAGTGATAGTCCATTTTTGGAAGTTTTGAATGAACTACTATCAACAGTTCGCAAGTGCATCATCGAAAGGTCGAGTCCCTTATCAAACTTCATGGTATAAGCAAAATTTCCGTTTTGCGGCAAAGCTCCTTTTTGTTTTACTTCTTTGATGTTCGTTTTGTATTTGTATTCAATCTCTTTTTCGCCGTGTTCAATCATAGGCCAGTCGTTTACCCAAGTGAGTGGAGCAATGAACATTTCACGACCCGTATTGTAATAATCACCCTCGTAAGGGCGAACAGCCAAGAAAATCGAATACCAATTTCCGTCTGGTCCTTCAATAAATTGGGCGTGTCCAGCCGAAGTAATTGGATTTGGACGGTCGGCTGGTAAACCTCTTTGGGTCAAAACTGGGTTTCCTTCATAAGGTACGTAAGGCCCCCAAATATCTTTGCTACGCAAGGCCACTTGTGAGTGATTGACAGATGTTCCACCTTCAGCACAATACAAAATATACCAATCGTTACGTTTCAAAATGTGTGGCCCTTCAATCCAAACCGGTTTTTTGCTAATATCTACACCACCGTTTATCAATTGCTTTTGCTCTCCGATAGTTTTTAGGTTTTTGTAATCAAATTCGTACATTCTTACTGTGCGGTGACCAGGGTAAAGGGGCTTATTATCAGGAGCATCGCTGTTGTAAACCACATAAGCTTTATCGGTGGCTTCGTCAAAATAAATGGAGGGGTCAATACCTCGTACTTGGTCCATTTTTACAGGGTCGCTCCACGGACCTGCCGGGTTAGTAGCTGTCACCACAAAGTTGCCGTCATGGTCAATATCGGTACAGGTTACATAGTAAATACCTTTGTAATAAGTAATGGCAGGGGCAAAAAGTCCACGGCTCATGCGTTCACCCATAAAATCCATCTGCGATGGACGGTTGATTACATTTCCAATTTGTTTCCAGTTTTTCAAATCACGGCTGTGCATAACAGGCAAACCTGGGAAATAGGAAAAAGTAGAATGAACGGAATAGTAATCTGCCCCAACTTTTACAACACTTGGGTCAGGATAAAAGCCTGTCAAAATAGGATTTTGAAGGGTAATTTGAGCAATGGCCCAATTGAAAATTAATAAATTTACAAGCGTAAAAAGTAAGTTCCTTTTTTTCATTTCTTAAATATTTGGAATTATTTATTTTTTAAAAGTTCTAACATGGTATCAGCATAACGCTTCCCCAAAATACGATACCCTTCAGCACTAAAATGAAGATTATCAGCCACATCCGGACAAGCTGCAGACGAAATTATGTAGGCGTTGGGAATGGTTTCTGGCAGTGTTGCAATGATTTTGTTCATGCTAGCACATATTCCGCCTTGGTCGACATTTACAACTTCGCCAGCTAATAATGGAGTAGATTCCGCACTGAGATTTAAATCTTTCAAAAGATTGTCGTACACAATTTTAACCTTTTGGGTCCAAAGTGAATCCCCTGTATTTGATTCACCCTGATGCAGCAAAATGCCTTTTATCACGCCTTCTTTTTGGGCTATTTTTGCCATTTCTACCAATCTTCCATAAGGGTTTCCATCGTATTGATCTATCATGCCCTTCATCCAATTGGGTGCGGTAGTTTTGTAGGATTCAAAATTATCCTTGTCAAATAATTCTATCTTACAGCCTCCTATGGCCACATTGATAACCCCAACTTTTATTTCTTCGGGCAATTTGTCCACCAATTCTCTACCAAAATAATCAGCGGGAGTTAGACCGGTTTTACATCTGCTTAATGGCGGCACTGCGGTATACCACAGACCTTTTTTTCTATTCAAATTATCACAATCTACAGCTTCTAAAACCTGAAATCGGGGATTCACATTTACCGTATCCTGTGGCTCAAATCGGGCATTTCCTTCCATATTTGACTGCCCCAAACATAAATAAATATGGAAATTTGGATTTTGAGAAAAAGCGGCATTCGCCATCAATAATATGGTAAATAAGATCCCAATTTTTGCTTTACTGTTTTTCATTATAACGATGTTAATATTCTGTATTTTAAGAAATTAATTTGCTAAAAATGTATATGTTTTACCTATTTGGGTAGCTAGATCAATTACAATTGTTGGTTTTAAATCCATGACTTGAATAGTTGATAATTGGGAAACTATAGGCTTCGCAGTTTCATTGGTAAAATAAAAAGGATTTGGGTTTTCACCAGTTGCTAATTTGACAGCTTGTCCATTGTTTTGTTTCATTTTATTGGGCAATCGCAACCTTAAATTTCCTCCTAAGTTAGATTTTACCACCAATTTGACAAGCTTGGCATCTTTCCATTGCATTTCAACAATTTCAAAACCTCCAATGGCTTTTAGCCCCGAAATTTTACCAGAAGGCCAAACGTCTGGCAAGGCAGGGAGTAAATGCACTGCTCCATCTGAACTTTGCATGAGCATTTCGGTAATGCCCGAAGTACAACCAAAATTGCCGTCAATCTGAAAAGGTGGGTGAGCATCGAAAAGATTATTGTATGTTCCGCCAGCACCACGCTCGTTGCCGATTGGCGTTAGCTGATTTTGAATCAATTTATAGGCATGATTGCCGTCTTGTAATTTCGCCCACCAGTTTACTTTCCAGCCCATGCTCCAGCCTGTGGAAACATCGCCACGATGCAAAAGCGTATTTTTAGATGCCGCAAAAAGCTCTGGAGTTCGATAAGCCGAAATCTGATTGGAAGGGAACAAACCATACAAATGCGAAATATGGCGGTGATTGTCATTTGGGTCGTCAATATCATCCAACCATTCCTGTAGTTGGTTATGTTTACCAATTTGCATAGGAGGCAATTTTGAACGCATAAGAGTCAAAGTATCGATAAATTTTGCATCTTTTTTCAGAATTTCAGCGGCTCTGATGGCTGTATTAAAAACATCAAAAACAATCTGATTGTCCATCGTTACACCTGCATCAAGCGAGGAACCACCATGAGCAGCCGGGGCATTTTCTGGAGAATTGCCAGGGTTTACCACCATCCACTTGTATTTTGGGTGTTCTATCAAAAAATCAACATAAAACAGAGCCGCACCTTTTAAGGCAGGATACACAGATGCTAAAAATGCCTTATCGCCAGTGTATAAATAATGCTCCCATAAGTGCTGACTTACCCAGCCGCCACCCGCAGTCCACATACCCCAAAAAGCTCCATCAATGGCTCCGGTTGCTCTCCAAATATCTGTATTATGGTGAGCCATCCATCCTCTGGCTCCATACATATCTTTGGCTGTTTGTTGCCCAGTAAGTGATAATTCTTTCACCATTTGCAAAAAAGGCTCGTGCAACTCTGAAAGATTGGTTTTTTCGGCTGGCCAATAGTTCATTTCAGCATTGATATTGATGGTGTATTTACTGTCCCAAGGAGGACTTAGGTGTCGGTTCCAAATACCTTGGAGATTTGCAGCCTGCCCACCGGGTTGCGAAGAAGAAATTAATAAATACCGACCAAACTGGTAATACAAAACCACCATCTGTGGGTCGTTGGTGTTTCTGAAGTTTTTCAAACGTTCGTCCGTTGGCAAAATACTAGCCTCGGTAGTTCCCAAATCTATTTTTACTCTGTTAAAGTATTTTTGATAAGCAGCAATATGAGCCGATTTTAATGCCTCATAAGTTTTGTTGTAAGATTTATTCAAATATGAGGCGGCACGTTGCTCTTCATCGCCGCTTATGTCATTATAATTGTTGAAATTAGAGGCTATAGAAATAAAGATTGTTGCCGAATTTGCCCCTTTTATGATTAATGAAGTATCTGTTTTTGAAATCGTACCACCATTTAATTTGATACGAGAAATTCCCATAAACTCAACAAGGCCTTTTATTCCATCTTGATCACTGGTGGTTCCGTTAATTTGTAAATCATTGTTTTTAACTGAAAGGGCTTTTTTCTTGTGAGGTGAGCTATAATTTGCTGTAAATGAAACCGCTCCAATTTTATTGGCAGAAATACGCATTACGATAATTCTATCGGCAAATGAAGCGAATGCCTCTCGAGTAAAATTCACGCCATCTACAACATAAGTGGTTTTTGAAATGGCTTTTTCAATGTCTAATTCACGCCTATAAGCTGCATATTTTTCTTGACCATCAAAACTCAAATTAAGATTCCCCACAGGCTGAAACATCTGGCCATGTGACTTTTTGGTAATGATGGCTTTGTTGGCTAAGTTTTCTGCTTCTTTGTGCTTACCCTCAAAAATCATCTTTCTGATTTCGGGTAAAGCCTCCAAGGATGCTGGATTATCATTTCGATTTGGACTTCCACTCCAAACTGTATGTTCGTTTAGTTGGATTATTTCTTTTTCAACATTGCCATAAATCATTGCCCCTAAACGACCATTTCCAATCGGCAGGGCATTTTCCCAGGTATTTCCCGAAGGTTGGGCGTACCATAGTTTTAGGTTTTGACTAGTTTGAGCATTGGCAACCACCGACACTAATAATAGACATATTATTAAGGACTTTTTCATGTTTTAAGGTTGAATATCTAAATCTATAATCTCTAAAATCAATTTTGAAACCGATTGAAAATTTCAAAAAAACAATTACAACTTAATCATCGCTTTTATAACGCCGTTTTTAGGATCTAACCAGTTTTCAAATTCATTGATCACTTCGTCAAACTTCACTCTATGCGTAATATAGTTTGTCGGATTTATTAGTTTTTTGTTTAGGCTATCAATCACATGTTCAAAGTCTGCTAGGGTCGCATTTCTGCTGCTCATCAAAATCGCCTCTCTTTTATGAAACTCAGGATGACTAAAAGCTATCTCTCCTTTTTGAAGGCCAATCATTACAAAGCGACCTCCATGAGCCAAATATTGAAAAGCATTATTTATAGCTTTTTGACTCCCAGTAGCATCTATTACCACAGTAGGCATATCGCCATTTGTGATTTCCATTAATTGCTCTTTCACATTATCTGAAAGGGCATTTATTATGAATGGAATCCCAAGCTTTTCTTTACAAAAAGACAAACGATGTTCGTTGATATCTAAAGCAATGACTTTCCCACCAGCAATTCTGGCAAATTCCATCGTACCTAAACCTATTGGACCTGCACCAATAACCAATACAAATTCATCTTTTTCTATAGCCGCTCGGCGAATTCCGTGAGCACCAATAGCCAAAGGTTCTACCAGAGCCAATTCGTCAAAACTTAGTCCGTTGCCATGTACAAGCGAACTGACAGGCACCGAAAGGTATTCGACCATTCCACCATCCACATGAACTCCACAAACTGCTATCTGGGTACAACAGTTGCTTTTTCCATTACGACATGCTATGCATTTGCCACAATTAAAATAAGGAATAAAGGTGACTGTTTCTCCTATTTCAAACCCTGCTCCACTTTCTATTTCGACCAAAATACCTGAAAGTTCGTGACCTAATATTCTCGGATAATTAAAAAAAGGCTGATTACCTTCGTAGGCATGAAGGTCGGTACCACAAATCCCTATACGCTTTATTTGAATAATTGCCTGCCCTGGTTCCAGATCAGGCTTTGCCTTATTTATATATTCAAATTCCCTCGGTTTATTACAGACTAATGCCTTCATTTATTTTTTTACTATTTTTAAATACTTGAATTTTTAGAAATTTTAAAATGTGTCAAATTTACACAAATATAAATACAAATTTTAACATTTAATATCATATAAATTATATTTCTAAATTTAAATTATTTGAAAAGAAATAGCAATCAATCCTTAAGAAGAATTTTATACTCATTCATAATACCCTTACAATTTTGAAATTTTAATGTTGCAATTGTTCAATCAATTCAAACTCTTCACGCATTTTAAGTGTAAGTCTTTCAAAAATATTAAATAGCTTTTTATATACTTCATTATTGGCCATATTGGGTTCAAAAACACTTTTCTCATTTATACTAAGGGCTGCTTCTTCAATGTTTTTGAAAACACCAGCGTCAATCATTCCAAGCAATGCCGCACCTTTGTTTACGTTCTCTACCTCGTCTGACAATTTCACTTTCTTGCCAAAAACGTCAGAAATAATTGAGGCACAGATGGGTAATGATGCATATTTCCCAGTAAGATGCAATTGGTCTATTTTCCTGTAATCTTCAAGGATTTTGCCTATGCTATAAATCTCGAAAATTACACCTTCTATGGTTGCTCTTAAAAAATGTTTTGATTCATGCTTAATATTAATTCCAAAATAACTTCCTCTCGCATTTGAATTCCAAATAGGTGCTCTTTCGCCTAACAGATAAGGTAGAAATAATAAACCATCTGAGCCAGATTTTACCAAAGTGGCTTCTTTGAATAAACCTTCCACTACATCTTCAAAATCATGTATAATTTTGTGGTTTCGAAAATGACTTGAAAACCATTCCAATACCACGCCTGCATTGTTTGTTGGCCCTCCAGAAATGTATATATCATCATCCAAAATGTAATTAAAAAAACGTTGATCATTGTCATTTATAAATTTATCGCCCGCCACCCTAACAGCACCGCTATAGGTTATAGAAATAGTAGCTTGGCCTTCCTTGAATACACCAGAGCCTAAAGTGGCTAAGCAACCATCTGTGCTGCCGACCAATACTTTGGTGTTTTTGGGTAAATTTAGAGCTTTAGCTATATTGGGTTTAAATTTTAAATCCGAATTGAAAACTGAAACTGCATCAGAAAAATAACTGGAGTCTATGCCTGAAATATAAAGTGACATTTCTTCCCATTTCTTTTCTTTTATATTAAAAAAACCAGTGGCAGAGGCCATACTATAATCTATAACATATTGATTTGTAAACTGATAGATTATATATTCTTTTAAAGAAATAAATTTACTGGCTTTTTTAAATCTTTCGGGTTGATTGTTTTTTATCCATTTAATTTTAGCCAATGGAGACATGGCATGAATCGGTGTTCCTGTGTTTTGATATATTTGATTTGCATATTCAGATTCCTTTATTAAATCTGCTTCTTTTTTTGCTCGATTATCTGACCAAATCATTGCATTACCAATTGGCACGCCTTTGTTATTAACAGGTAAAACACTGTGCATGGAAGCACTAAAAACTATTGTCTCAATTTTATAATTAGAGGGTAAAATTTGTTCGTTTATAAAATCTCTCAAAACAAAAAGTACCGTAACATATACATGCTCAGGGTCTTGCTCGCTATAGTCTGGATTTGGATAAAATATAGACAAAGATGCTTTTCTGAATGCAACTAATTTTCCTGAGAAATCATAAGCACATACTTTTACAGAAGAGGTGCTAATATCGATAGTTAATATACAGTCCATATTTATTTATTTTTTCTAATTAAGCCAGGCGTAAATCCTGTTAGTTTTTTAAAGGTTGTAGAGAAATGTTGAGATGAATAAAATCCGGTACCCAAGGCTATATCTGTTAAACTTTGATCTGTATTTTTCAAGAGCTTTATAGCCTCAGAAATCCTCAGATTTATCAGATAATTGAGCGGAGCAAACCCAGAAAAAGTTTTAAATTTTTCGGTAAATGTGGTGGTTCCCAAACCAATAATTGTTGCCATTTCTTCTACTGTCCATGGATGGGCTATATTTTCACGTAGTAGTTGGTCCAACTTATGAAAAGTTTGGGGGAAAATCCTACCCTTGTTTTCGGTATTGCTTAATTGCCTCGTGGTTTGTATCCAAATGTCATCTATAAGGTTGTTTACTTTAGCATTATACCCAATTTCATTCGCCATTATTTCATACTCCATCTTTTGAAGTATCTCTCCAAACTTTTTAAAATTAGGGATTAGAGATTTCATTTTTTGACAAATTACATTTCCCATTAACTTTTGCTCAGTGACACATATATTGCTCCAGTCTCCTAGGTTTAGTTCATTATCCTTACAATTGGTAATATCTAATGTTAAAACAGTGAAGGCACCAATTTCGAAACTCCCATTCAAACTACCAAAAATTTGATTAGGCCATATCATTACCACATCATTCGGAAAAACAGTATAGGTTTGGTTATCAATCGTCCAATAATACTTTCCGTCTGTTACATAAATAAATTTAAATTCAGTATTCTCATGCATCAAAAAAGAATTGGCCTTCAATGTTTGAACTTTCACTTTTGAAAACTCAACAATTTGGGGCCAAGGGGATATTTCTTGAGACTTACCTTTTAAATATGAAAATTGATTCATGTAGAAACTTCTGATAAATATTCCAACCTATGAGCATTTCTGTAAAAATAGTGCAATAAAATTATTATTATAAAAATAACCGCCGTTGATAATTGGAAGTTTTAACAAACTTCAGTGTGGATATTTGCTTTTGGTTAATAAAATAGTTTTTAACCTTTCATTTTATTCAATTAATTTAACCTTAGTTCTATGAAAAAAACACTACAATTTAATTTGTTACTTTTATTCGGAGTTTTTTTTGCCTCTCTAACTTTTGGGCAAAAAATAACTGGAAAAGTAACTTCAGAAAAAGATGGAAACTCCCTGCCAGGGGTTTCAGTTCAACTGAAAGGCTCTAAAACTGGAACTTCAACAGATGCTAATGGAGCTTATTCCATCGTTGCAACCCAGGGTGCTACACTGATTTTCAGTTATATTGGTTTTGAAACCAAGGAAGTAAACATTGGCAATAGAACTATTTTAGATATAAGTTTATCTGAGGACGTTTCGACGTTAAGTGAGGTGGTAGTAACGGCATTAGGTATTAAAAAAGATTCCAAAAAGTTGGGATATGCTACCTCCACTGTGAACGCTGAGGCACTTACGGAGAATCGCCAGCCCAACTTCATGAATGCTCTTCAAGGCAAGGTTGCGGGCGTTAACGTGCAATCGTTGGGCACTGGTCCTGGAGGTACTTCCAAAATCAGAATTAGAGGGCAGTCGTCTATTTCGGGACAAAACTCACCTTTGATTGTAATAAACGGTGTTCCTATTGACAATACAAACTTCGGTACAAATCCAAACAATTCTGGTTCAGACAATTCCATTGGTGTACGAGGTGGTGGAATGACATCTGACGGTGGTGATGGTCTTTCCTCTATAAATCCTGACGATATAGAAAGTATGACCATACTAAAAGGAGCTACTGCTGCAGCCCTTTATGGCTCTAGAGCCAAAGATGGTGTCATCATGATTACTACTAAAACTAAAGGTACTGGTAAAGGAATAGGTGTGACTTATAACATGAACTTCACCACTGAAAAAGCACTTGATTTCACAGACTACCAATACGAATATGGTCAAGGTGAAAACGGTGTAAGACCTACTTCAGCAAATCCTACCTCAGGACAATGGTCGTTTGGGGAAAAATTTGCTCCTGGCATGACCCAAGTTCTATTTGATGGGGTTACTGTTCCTTATGAGCCTGTCAGAAATCGTTATGATATTTTCTATAGACCTGGGCAAAACCTTACCAACACAGTTTCACTTTCTGGAGGAGATGCTAAAGGAGGATTTAATCTTTCCTTTTCAAATTTAGATGCAAAAGGAATCATCCCTAACAATAGTTTCAACAGAAAAACTGTAAATCTTGGTTTATCTTATGATATTTCTAAAAAATTGAGCTTTACAACTTCGCTAAACTATTCAAACGAATATAATAAAAACCCACCTAACATTGCCAATCAAGATAACTCTGTTCCAACATCAGTAGCAATAATGTCCAATTCAATGCCTTGGGATTTATTAGATGCAAAAAAATACGATGCTGCTGGAAACGAATTTGTTTATTCAAGATTTAGAAATAGAACAAATCCATATTTTACATTGGCTGAACAGTTTCATAATGTAAGACGTGATAGGATTTTTGGCAATATGTCTGCTAAATACAAAATAACAGATTGGTTAAGCCTTCAAGGACGTATTGGACAAGACTACTGGTCAAGAGACGAAGACTATAATAACTTCCCAACTGGCCAAGCCTCGCGAGGTCCTGCTCCAGCAGGTTTTGTGAATGGTGTCTACACCCAAGAGGCCAGGAGATTTAGAGAAATAAATAAAGATTTATTATTATCAGCCTCAAAAGTGTTTGGCGACTTTGGCTTAGATGTCAACTTAGGCGGAAACCAAATGTCAAGAAGAGCAGACCTAAACAGTGCTCAGGTAACAGACTTTGTAGTAAGAGACCTATACACTATAGCCAATGGCCGTGTAAAAGACCCTTACTATGATTTGCAAGAAAGAGCTGTAAATTCAGTATATGGCTCAGCTGAAGTTTCTTATAAAAATGTATTGTTTGTAAATGGTACTTTAAGAAACGACTGGTTTTCAACATTAGCTCCAGCTAATAGAAGTATCTTGTACCCATCTATATCAGGCAGCTTTGTATTTTCGCAAGCAATGGATTCTCCTCCTTCTTGGTTGAGTTTTGGTAAAATTAGACTTGCCTATGCTGAAGTTGGCTCTGATACCGATGTGTCGCCTTATTCTAACAACCTTTTTTACGGTATAAATGCAAATTTATTTGCTGGTCAACCAGTAGGTTCATCACAAGGCTCGACAGTGCCAAATGCTAACCTAAGACCAATGAGATCTTCTGAAAAAGAAGCTGGCGTAGAATTGAAGTTTTTCAATAATAGAGTTGGATTAGACTTTGCAACTTATGAAAAAATCACAACCGACCAGATCGTATCTGCTCAAATATCTGATGCTTCAGGTTTTACAAATACCCTTATAAATAGCGGACAAAGTAGAACAAGAGGTACTGAGTGGTTATTGAGTTTAAATCCTGTTCAAACTTCAAATTTCAGATGGGACATAAGCTTTAATGGTTCATATAACAAAACCAAACTTTTAAGTTTATTGACTGATACTCCAGGAGAAAGAATCACTACTGGAACACACGTGTTCAATGGTGAATTAAGACAAGTAGTAGGTGAAGAATTAGGTCAATTGTATGGCTTTGGGTTTAGAAGAGACGCAGCTGGAAACAAAATTTTTGGTGCCAATGGTATAGCTTTAAGGACTCCAGACCTCATTAGCTTCGGTTCTGCTTTGCCTAATTGGGTAGGTGGCATAACCAATAGTTTTACTTTTAAAGGTATTAGCCTATCAGCTTTGATTGACTTCAAATTGGGAGGAAATATGATGTCAGGCTCAAACTTTAACATGGTTCGTCACGGATTGCACCAAATGACAGTAGCTGGTAGAGATGTTGGTTACATAATTGGCGATGGAGTAAACGAGAAAGGAGAGGTTAATAGTGCAAAAGCACCGGTTCAAGCCTATTGGGAAGTTATACGTTCACAAGCTCTAATTGAGCCAATTATATATAATGCTGGCTTCTGGAAACTTCGTCAGGTTACTGCTGGATATGATTTCACCAAATTTTTACCTAAAAACATTCCGGTTAATGGTGTAAAACTCAACTTGGTAGCAAACAATGTACTGATGCTTAAAAAATGGGTTCCAAACATTGATCCAGATTCCTTCGGATACACTTCTGACAATATTGTCGGATTAGAATCCTCGGGCGTACCTACAACTCGTAGTATTGGATTTAATCTAAATGTTAAATTTTAAAATTAGAACTGTAATGAAAAAATTAATAAAATATATATTTCTAGTTATTGGCATTACAACGGTCTCATCGTGCGATGATGGATTTGATGAATTGAACACCAATAAAATAGCCGTTACTGCTATTGACCCTATTTTTATGCTAAATCAAGCATTGATTAGCACTTCTTACCCAACCGAAACCGCGGTTTTCGATATGGGCGTGGTACAACAAATTATTTCTCCCAATTCGGGTGTATTAACTGGAGCTAATTTTAACCAAGAAAACAGAGCCGTTTTTGGTCAATTATGGCCACAATATTTTCAGAATGTTATTCGCAATACCAAGATTGCCATTAAACTTTCTTCCGAACAAGAAAACCGTGGAAATCTGGTGCAAATGGCTCGGATAGTACAAGCTCATGCTTTTATGGTTTTGTCGGATCGTTATGGCGAAATTCCTTACTCCGAAGCCGGAATAGGATTTCTTGAAGGTGTTGTTTTGCCAACATATGACACGCAAGAGTTTATTTATAAAGACATTATAAAAGAACTTACTGAAGCTTCTGCTTCACTAAATGCAAGTGGAAAGTCTGAATCTGCAGATATTCTATACAAAGGAGATATTTCTAAATGGAAAAAATTAGGGTATTCGCTTTTGTTAAGAGCAGGAATGAGACTAAGCCAAGTGGACGCCGCAGCTGCGAAATCTGCAGTTTCTGCCGCATTTTCGGGTGGAGTTATGGCATCAAATGATGACAATTTTGCTATCGTTCATGATGCTAACTATCAGAATGCGATTGGTGGTATGTTAAATTCAACAGAAGCTAATAATTTCTTTATTCCAAAGCCATTTATTGATCAATTGAAAAATACCAATGATCCGCGTTTGGCAGCCATAGCAGTACGATATGTTGGGGCATCTTCAGGACCGGGTCAAACAGAAGCAGTAGCTAATCGAAATGCAGATGTTCAAATTGGAATCCCAATGGGTAATGACAACTCAGGAGCTATAGCCGCAGCCGTTAAAGATGGTTTGTCGAGTTTTTATGCTTATTCACAAATTGATAGAACCCGAATGGCTAAAAACACCGCTCCGATGTTTTTTGTAACTCATGCCCAAACTCAACTACTTATAGCAGAAGCTATTTCAAGAGGTTATTTAACGGGTAGTGCAGAAACCTATTTCAGCAACGGAATAAAAGCACACATGGATCAGATGGCACTTTTTTCAGCAGCTTCCGCAATTGAAAGTGAAAAAATTCAAAAATATATCAGCGATAATCCATTAAGCACAAATGCCTTAGAACAAATTGGAATTCAATATTGGATTGCTTCATTGATGAATGGCCCTGAAGCTTTTGCTAATTTTAGAAGAACTGGGTTTCCTAAATTGGTTGCAAATCCATATCCATTGAAGGATATCAAAGGTGATTTCATAAACAGAATAACCTATCCAAACTCAGAAATTTCCGTTAATTCTACTAACATTCAAGCTGCCATTGGTCGACAAGGTGCAGATAATTTAGACACCAAAGTTTGGTGGAATAAATAAAAATCCCTTAACTTAAATCTTCTTAGTGAAAACTAAGAAGATTTTTTTTTACCTTAAATAATTTTAACATGAAACTATCATTGAAGTTTACCTTCTTATTTATTTTTTTAGGGATAAATTATCTTTCTGCACAAAACATTCAATGGTCAAAAGAACAGATGCTCCTATTTACTTCTAACTGGAAAGGTGAACGTTTTTCTGATGGCAGACCTAAAGTTTCAGATGATCTAGTAAAAAGGCTTGCCAACATTTCTCTAGAAGAGGCTTGGGGAACGATGAAAAACGAAGGCTATAACAATCAGTTTGAGGGAGGTTGGCAGATTATTCACCCCGACAAAGTATTGGCAGGTAGGGTCCTAACTACACAGTACATGCCCTCTAGGCCAGATTTAGACAATCCCATCAAAGAAAAAGGTAAAACAGAAGGTAGACTAGGTTCACCTAACTCTTGGCCAATAGACCTTTTGCAAAATGGAGATGTATATGTGGCCGACGGTTATGGCAAAATCATAGACGGAACACTTATTGGTGATAATCTTGGAAACTCAATTTATGCCAAATCAAAAACTGGAGTTGTGTTTGACGGTGCTATCAGAGATTTGGAGGGATTAGAAAATATTGACGGTTTCGTTGGGTTTATACGCGGTGCAGACCCTTCTTATATAAAAGAAATGATGATGACATGTATCAATTGTCCCATCAGAATAGGTAGAGTTACGGTTTTTCCTGGGGATTTAGTCTTGGGCAAAAGAGAAGGTGTCATATTCATTCCAGCACATTTGGCCGAAAAAGTCATTATCAATTCAGAGTTTATTGCACTTAGAGATAAATTCGGTATTCAAAGACTAAAAGAAGGCAAATATACACCAGGTCAAATTGACCAAGCCTGGACTAAAGAAATAAAGGATGATTTTTTGAAATGGATCAATGATAACCCAAAACTCTTACCCATGACAAGAGCCGAGCTTGACAAATTTATGAAAGAAAGAAATTGGTAAATCTTAGCCTTATTTTATTCAACCTAAAACCTTAAATAGATGAAAACCAAAATATTAGACAGATTCAAATTTAATGGCTCAATACCTGAAGGACCAATTTTAGAAAAAACATCAAACTTAGAAATAAACCATACTGAGTCTAAAGGCGATAATCGAAGAGATTTTATTAAAAAATCTGCATTGGGTGGACTTTCTCTCGGAATGCTATTCGATGGTAATCCTTCAAAAGAAATAGAATTTTTAACCCAAAAAGTAAATCGCTCTAGTAATCCTTCGGACCTAAAAATAACTGATTTAAGAATTGCAGTAGTGACAAAAGCTCCTATGACTTGCCCAATTATTAGAATCGATACTAATCAAGGCATATCGGGTTATGGCGAAATAAGAGACGGGGCAAGTGCCAAATATGGTTTATTCTTAAAAAGTAGATTGTTAGGCAAAAATCCATGTACACCTGAAATGCTATTTAAAGACATCAAACAATTTGGCAATCACGGACGTGCTGCGGGTGGGGTTTGTGGGGTAGAAATGGCTCTGATGGATTTAGCTGGAAAAGCTTATGGCGTTCCTGCATATCAAATGCTTGGAGGAAAATACAGAGATTATATCAGGATTTATGGAGATACGCCAACAGTGCCGGACCCAATAGAGTTTGCCCAGAAAATGAAAGCAAGAAAAGATTTAGGTTTGACTTTTCTGAAAATGGATTTTGGTGTAGAGTTGTTAAAAAATCATCCAGGAACTGTAGTTGGAGGTTTAAATACTGACTATGCAAGACAATGGGGAAATGGAAATCCCAGTAAAGGAAATGCCCGAGGATATTCACAAACCAAACACCCTTTTACTGGAATTCAAATCACAGACAAGGGAATAGAAATTATAGCTAATTTTGTAGAAGAAACTCGTAAAGTAGTTGGGTACGATATTCCTTTAGCGGCAGATCATTTTGGACATTTTGGCGTTAATACTGCTATTCGATTAGGGAAAGCTTTAGAAAAATATCAATTGGCGTGGCTAGAGGATATGATTCCATGGTTTTACACTGATCAATGGAAACAGATTTCAGATGCTATTGAAACCCCTACCCTAACTGGCGAAGATATTTTCTTGAAAGAAGAATTTATTAAATTAATTGATAATAAAGCGGTTGATATGATTCAGCCTGATTTGGCTAGCTCAGGCGGATTGATTGAAACTAAAAAAATTGGAGACTATGCCGAAGAAAGAGGCATTCCGATGGCGATGCACTTTGCAGGCACACCAGTAAGTTTTATGGCAAATGTACATTGTGCAGCAGCTACCGAAAACTTTGTGGCACTTGAGCATCATAGTTTTGACGTGCCTTGGTGGGAAGATATGGTTACTGGAATTGAAAAACCGATTTTCAAAGATGGCTTCGTAAAGGTTCCAGATACCCCGGGCCTAGGTATCGAATTAAATGAAAAAGTAGTTAAAGAGCATTTAATGGCAGGAGAGTTGTATTTTGCACCTACAACTGAATGGGATAAAGTTGACAGTTGGGATAGATCTTGGTCATAAATAAAACATACTAATTTCTAAAAATCGAAAAATTTTCAATATGAAATTAAAAGACTATTGGTACAGCTTGAGCATAATCTTTCTGGTGATTTTAGGATATAATTTCCCAGAACAATTTTCTTCTATAAATGGAATAAAACTCAGCACATTTATAAAACCCGTTTTGCAAATCATCATGTTTGGAATGGGTGCGACAATGACTTTGGATGATTTTGTCGAAATTTTCAAATCACCAAAAAAGGTACTTATTGGCTTAATCGCCCAATTTTCTATAATGCCTTTTTTAGGCTTTGGACTGTCAAGAGCCTTTTCATTTCCTCCTGAAATCGCAGCTGGAATAGTACTGATTGGTTGTAGTCCAAGTGGATTGGCATCCAATGTAATGGCACTAATGGCTAAAGCAAATGTGGCACTTTCTATCACTATCACCACTATGGCTACCTTATTGGCTCCAATTTTTACTCCTTTTTTAATGAAAACGCTTGGAGGCAGCTTAATAGAAATCAATTTTTTAAATATGTTCTGGGATATGACCCAATTGGTCTTGTTGCCGATTTTTCTTGGATTAGTCATCAATAAGCTAATTCCAGGCATTGTTAAAAAATTAATTACATTTTTGCCAATTATATCTATGATTGGTATTGCATATATCATTTTGATAGTGACTGCAAGCGGAGCAAATTCCCTAAAAACAGTTGGACTTATATTGATCCTAGTGGTGTTTGTTCATAATATTTTTGGTTATTGCCTAGGGTATTACTCAGCAAAAATGTTAAAACTTAATGAAGCAGACGCTCGTGCCATAGCACTCGAAGTAGGAATGCAAAATGGTGGATTAGCATCAGCATTAGCCAACGAAATGGGCAAAATTGCTACTGTTGGAATAGCCCCAGCTATTTTTGGACCACTAATGAATATTACTGGCTCTACTTTAGCTAACTATTGGAGCAAAAAAACAGATATATAAAATTATAATTGTAAAAAAACATGCTAATTTCTTATTTAGCATGTTTTTTTGATATTTAATCTTTTGGAAATTCCTCTAGAATTTAATAAAAGAAATATTTTATTCAAAAAATGGTACTCCCGGAGCTGCATATTTTTTCATGGCTTCTTCATTTATTTCAACACCAATGCCAGGCACATCTCTAACTTTCAGAAAACCATTTTTCTCCACCATTTCTCCATCAAACTTCACGATTTCTTTAAACATCGGATCTTTATGAAAATAAATTTGCCATTCCATAATCATGAAATTGGGTACTGAAGCACATACATGAGCACAAGCCATCGCTCCTAAATAAGATGCAACCATGTGTGGTGCAAAAGGCACATAATACAGATTTGCTAAATTGGCTATTCTTTGGCCTTCGCCTAAACCTCCACATTTTTGCAAATCTGGCATAATGATATCCACCGCACCCATCTCAAGCAATGGTCTAAAACCTTGAGCAAGATAATGATTTTCACCTGCACAGATTGGTGTCGTCGTCGATTCCGTTATTTTTTTATAAGCATTTGCATTTTCAGCCGGAATGGGTTCCTCTAACCACATAAGATTTAAAGGTTCCAACATTTTAGCAATTTTCTCACCAGTAATGGCATCGTATCTGCCGTGCATATCAGCACAGATATCAATGTTTGGTCCTACTTCTTTTCGTGCTGCAGCCATTTGATCATACATTCTTTGCAATTCGGCTGGGCTCGCTGTCCAATTAAATCTATCATATTTATTTGGGTCATTGGCCTGATCTAAGTCAAATTTAACCGCAGTAAATCCCATATTCACAGCTTCTCTTGCTGCAACCGCAAAATCAGAGGGCTTTGGGAGTTGGTTTTGATACAAGGCCGTATCCATATATACTCTAATGGTATCTCTAAATTTACCTCCAAGTAATTGATAAACAGGAACTCCCAATGCCTTGCCTGCCACATCCCAAAGTGCAGTTTCGATAGCAGTAAGCACAGCGATGTACATTCCAGCCTGTGCACCTTCAAAAAATCCTGAGCGGCGTATGGTCTCAAAAAGTCGGTTTACATTCAATGGATTTTGACCTTTTATGCGTTTTGCCATCAGCTTTACCAAATGATAAGTACCAGGCGTGGCATCTACACCTTCGCCATGCCCAACAATATCTTGATTGGTATAAATTTTCACAAACAAACTATGCCCATCTCTAATATACCCTGCTTTGATATCAGTGATTTTCAAATCTGAAGGTGCCGAACTTTTGGGGGCTTTGTCGATAGCATTGGTATACTCACGGCCAAAACCAGCGAAAGGGCTCACAGCTAAAGCCGAACCAACGGCAGCTTTTTGGAAAAAATTTCTTCTGTTCACTGTATTTTAAATTTTGAGAGGAATGATTCCTCTTTATAGTTGAATAAATAAATACAAAAATTACCAAGTACGTTTTTTTAATATTTCTTGGATTTCGGCTGCCTCAACAGGCAAATCGTTGATATGTTCACGAAGCCATTGTGAGAAATCTTTCTCTATTTCATCTGACCAACGGGTGTCTATTTGCCCTGGCGTATATTTTTGCTCACGCAGCCTTTGGTGTCCAAACATATCACGAAGTCGAACTACTTCCGAAACCTTCACCACTTCTTCAGCCAAATGAGGAGGTATAAAAATAATTCCCCCTTCGCGACCAAGTACCACATCTCCAGGCATTACAGTAGCCTTTCCGATTCTGGTGGGTTGATTGATTCCAACCAATGTAGTATTTAGGGCACCCTTCGGGTCATTCAAGTGATGAGATGGATGATAGCTTCTGAAAAACGAAGTAAATCCACCAATTTCTTTCAAACCTGATAAATCTCTTATGGCACCGTCATATACAATTCCATTACCAGTTTTAGTATAAATAGAGTTGCCAAGATTGTCACCAATTGTTGGGCCATCTTCATAGGCTCCAAATTGGTCAACCACATAAACATCTCTTTTGGTCAACAAATCAATTGGCCATGCATTTTGAGATTTTATCCTGCCATCTTTTTCATGGCCTTTATCGTCTATCGCCGATTGGATATCTGGTCTTCCAGGTGTAAAAACGGCCGTTACTGCCCTACCCACCAAAACCGAATCTGGATTTATCAATTGCCAATCACCTTCAAATTGATGTTTGTAATTGTGGTTTCTAAGCACTGCCCAGGCCTCCTCAAGCGTAACTTTTTTCATGCGGTCAAGCAGCTTGTCTTCTACTTTGGGTCTGCCATCTGGAAAACGATCACCTTTCCATTCTCGGGTCAAAAGCAGTAAATAATCTTTGGAAATTTGTTGGGCAGTTGAGGCGTATGTACCAAACAGCATACATGCCAAGATTAGCTTTTTTTTCATTTTATTTAGGTTGAATTTTAAGATATAAAAATAAAAAACAATAAGTGTATTTCAAACATTTATTCAATTAAAATAAAGAGAGCTACTTTATTACAAGTGATTGATTTACAGTAAATTATATTAATTTAATCATTTTTATTCAAAAAATCAAATATGCCTAATTAAAAAAAGTAATTTGAAAAATAGACGATAAATTCATTTTAAAACCAAATTTTATGGAACTATTTAGAAATTAACTCCAAAATCGGACAATTTCTTAGCTAAAATGATGACAAAAAACATTTAGCTAAATATCTACAAAATAAATATTTGAAAAAAATTAATGCCTTTTGCCTTAAAGATTGGTTTTTTTTAAAGCAAAAATTAAACTTTAAATACTTAACATATATACTGAATTTTGACTGCTTAATACTAATCCAAAAGGATTTGTACTTTGAGTCCAAGTACAAAAATTTACGTTCGATTATATATGGGTCTGTTATTATTAAAATACATTTCTAGCTTCTAATAAGTGGCTTCTCAATATATATATTTTTGCGTTAAATAAATCTGATGATAGGTTTGTGCTACTATTAACATACTTATTAAGATGTTTTAAGAGCTATTTTGAATCATTTTTAATATTTCAATTACTAATTTTAGCTCAGAACCTCTCAATCTATTATAGCAAACTGCCTTAGTATTTTGCAATTGATTAGAAATAATCATTCCAATGTAAAATAAAAGCCCAACATTCAAAACTTTGAAAAATGGATTAGCAACTTTATATGTTTAACTTATTCAAAATAAATTCATTAAGCCCCTAAACCTCCCAATTCTGGGCAAAAATCAATAGTTAGAACCGTTCGGATCTTTCTATTAAAAATTTTAAAAAACTGCAACTAAAAAAAAAGCAATCATTTCTGGATACTTTTCTGTTTGTTGCCCTAATTTCTCCAAGCTACTGGTATAATTCTATGATTAAACATGTAAGTATATATAAATTAAATAGTTTGATTTCCTTAAGATAACTTTAAAAAGTAAAAAATCTTCAAATAGCAAAATATACTAGATTAAGTTTAATAGTATTTCCCGAGCTAGACATTCAAACTCAAAGTATTTCAATTGCTGTTTGTTTTCCCAATAATTGATTTAATTTATAAGTAGATATTCAGTTTTTATACCTGTCCTATTTCTCAGGAGTGGCATAACTATTTATATTTTTCATTCAATTAGTTTTTTCAAGCTAATACAAAGTAAAATTGTTTGTAAAATTATACAGATTGAGTCCCAGAAAGCACTTTTTCTGAAAAATAAAAGAATTCAAAGCCCAAGAATTACCGTGTATCATTTTCAGGTTGATTATTCTTCTGTATAATCTGTAACAGGCCCCGAATTCAAGAAGCCATAACCTCCGCCATCCAAATCACCAGAGGCATTATGTCTTTGTTTTACACTATCTACAGCACTATGATATGGCGAAGCCACGATATTATTTGGCTTAAGTTCTGATATTTAATACCCGGTATTTACAATTGCATTCTCCAATATTGCAATATCAAAAATCTCTTTTGAAGTGATCTGAACATGACTTTTTGCTGAGTCAATTTTTACTGAAATTACACCTTCAATATCAGCAAGTTTGTTTTGTAAAACTGCGGCTGATTCACCTGATTTCATGCCTATAACAAAGTATGTAGTTGAAATTAAATTTTCCATAGTTTTTTTTAAGAGGCCATTTAGAACAATAATTATTTTTTTTCAAGACGCTTTTTTCTCCTGATACTTCTCATTAGCAATCTTTCCAGAAGCTAATTGCTTTTATAAAATGTGGATCAGAAATTCTTTTTTCTTTCGCTGGTCCGGCAAATCGCAGATTGTAGCGAAAAACTAAAAGATAAGAATAATTCAAACGAACCACCAAACAAGGTGCATTGCTCAAATTGACATCCTTTTAGTATTATAAATTTAAAATCAGTTATTAATGAATGTTTCTCAAGAAGCTTATACAAATTTAGGACATAATAAATTGTTGGTATTATACAATTGTAGATAGTAGTTACATAATTCACACACTTAAGAATGTGTTGGTGGGAAAAATACGAATTCAATGAAAAATTGCACAAGAAAATAATTTACGCTTTATCCTATAAAACTGGCTTTTACAGGAGTTTTACGTAAAATAATAATTAAAAATATTGAGAATGTGTTAAATCATTCCAAATATTACAATTTGCATTTTAATATTAGTAAGGTGATTATAATTACAAGATTTCTGTTGCGGTATTTTAGATTTTGCAGAAATAATAATGAAGGTCTGGAATCTTGAAATGATGACTATTATTCGTTGCTAACATGAATATCTGACTTTGCGATTTCTTTAGGCCCAACACCGCCCGAAATAAAATCCGCATAGACGCGGGTAAATTCGGCACCAAAGAAAACAATCATTGAAGAATATGAAACCCAAAGCATTATCAAAATAATAGAACCAGCAGTGCCATATCCATCGCCTGGGTTTAATTTTCCAAAATATAATCCCAAACCGAATTTTCCTATATTAAACAGAAAGGAAGTAACGATGGAGCCAATCCAAACATGATTCCATTTTATTTTTGCATCGGGTAAAAATTTAAACATCAATGCAAACAAAATAGTAAGAATTACATAAGATAAAGCGAAATTGGCCACATGAAGTGCAATAAAAAATGATTCGGAAAAATGACCCGACAACCAATTGCCAAAAGCTGAAAGCAAAGCAGAAAAAACAAGTGAAACAATCAATAAAAACGCCATTGTAATTATTAAACCGAAGGAAAACAAACGAATCTTGACATAACTCCAAATACCATATTTTGATTCATCAACCTTTACTTCCCATATTATATTTAATGATTTTTGAAACTGAGCAAAAACAGTTGTTGCACCCACAATCATAATAACAATTCCGATAATTGTTGCCATCACTGAGTTTTTTGCTTCGCTAGCTTGTAAAATAATATTTTGAATCTGAACGGCAGTATCAACGCCCATTGTAGAAGCAAACTGGGCAGTTATATGATTATTTATAGCTTCGTCCCCTAGAAAATACCCTACAGATGTTATGATTACCACTAGCAACCCAGGTAATGCAAAAATTGAGTAATAAGCAATTATTGCACTTTCACGAAAAGGATCTTTTACCCACCATTTTGAAAGAGATTTTTTTAGAATACTGTAAATGTTTCTACATGAAATTTTCATTTTTCTCTTTTGTTTATGCGATTTTATGATCTATCAACTGGAAACGAAGGTAGCTAACTATTATGAAAATGAGGAAGTTGAGCCGAAAATAAAAAATAAGTTAATTAATACTGAAATTTAAATTTTGAATAATCGATGAAAAAAAAATGCAAAATGAATGTAGGGAGGGTAAAATCAATTATAAGGAATACCAAGAACTAAAGATTTCTATAGATTTAAAAACATATGAAGAAAATTCAAAAAAAGATAATTTATCAAATCAAATATCAGCTTATGAGAATATCTAACAAAACATATCCCTATCCTTGAAGATTTAGTTTCATTTTGTAAAAAAGTTGATGGGAAAACAAATTCTTAGTGCATTTTTTCAGAAAAACTCCATTTTTAAAATGGAAAATTGCAGCTCCGAAGTACACAATCCCTATCAAGGTTCTTTTATCAACCAGAGTGGTTTTGTAGGGTGTAAAAAACAAAAAAGAGGTTATAAATAACCTCTTTCCCATCTTGGCTCCCGAAGCTGGGCTCGAACCAGCGACCCTCTGATTAACAGTCAGATGCTCTAACCAACTGAGCTATTCAGGAGTGAATTATTAAATTCGTGGTGCAAAAGTAGAACGTTTTTACTTAATTGTCAAATAAATTTTATTAAAAATATTGGTTTTTTTTTAAAGTATAGTGATTCTTTGGCTTAAACATCTCAAAATTAAAACTTTAATTAGTCAATTTATTTTTTATTAATTTTTAAGTATCTTTATTCCCTAAACCAATTCTCTCGTTTTCTTGAAATACACTTTCAAAAATATCAAAAACAGAGACGCCTTTTCTACAAAGGCTTAGTTTCCCTTTTTCTATTTTTATTTAGAACCAGCTAATCCTAGCTTGGTTTACCGTGTATTTATCTCAAACGCAAAAAAATCGATGAAAACAATAATAGAACCGTTTAGAATCAAATCGGTAGAACCGATATATTTTACAACCGAAACCCAACGCCAACAAAAACTCAAGGAAGTTGGCTCTAATCTCTTTGGATTAAAAGGAGACGACGTTATTATAGACCTACTGACCGACAGTGGCACTTCCGCCATGAGTGCCAAACAATGGGCTGGCATAATGGAGGGCGACGAGAGCTACGCTGGCTCACGGAGTTTCTATAGGTTTGAGGCCATGGTTAAAAAAATCACTGGTCTGCAGTACGTCATTCCTACCCATCAAGGTAGAGCGGCCGAAAAAATCCTATTTTCGATAATAGGGGGCGAAGGCGTAATCATTCCCAACAATACCCATTTTGATACCACCAGAGCCAATATTGAGTTTAGTGGAGCCAAAGCCATTGACTTACTCAATGCCCAAGGAAAAATCCCAGACCTCATAGCATACTTCAAAGGCAATATGGACACGGCAAAACTAGATGCCTTCTTACTAGAAAATGCATCCAAAGTGCCTTTGGTAATGCTCACCATAACCAACAACTCAGGTGGTGGCCAACCCGTTGCTATGCAAAACATCAAAGACGTAAAGGCCATCTGCGATAAATACCAAAAACCTTTGTTTTTAGATGCTTGTCGATTTGCCGAGAATGCCTATTTTATCAAAACACGTGAGGCTGGATACGAAAACAAGAGTATATTAGAAATATGCCAAGAGATGTTTAGCTATGCCGACGGCATGACCATGAGTGCAAAAAAAGACGCCTTGGTAAACATTGGAGGTTTCTTGGCACTTAACAATACCGAACTAGCCCAAAAATGCCGGAATGTATTGGTCGTAACCGAAGGTTTTCCTACCTACGGCGGTCTGGCTGGCAGAGACCTAGAAGCCATAGCCCAAGGCTTGGAAGAGATTCTGGACGAAAATTATTTACAATACAGAATCAGAACCATAGAATACCTCGGTGACAAATTGGTAAAAGCCGGCGTACCGCTTATTTTACCAACTGGCGGACATGCAGTTTACCTCGACGCCAGTAAATTTTGCCCACATATCCCAAGCCACGAATTTCCAGGACAAGCCATTGCTTGTGCTCTTTATCTAAAAGGAGGCATAAGAGCCTGCGAAATAGGTTCTGTCATGTTCGGTAAAACTGATGAAAACGGCGAACCCATCGCTCCAGATTTAGAATTGGTCCGTTTGGCCATTCCAAGAAGAGTTTATACACAAAGCCATATAGATTATGTAGCCGAAGTAATCATAGAAGTATATGAAGAACGTGAAAAGCTGAAAGGTTACAAAATAACCCATGAGCCACCTATGTTACGTCATTTTACAGCCGAGTTTGAGGAAATAGCTTAAACATATTCGCCACATTTAGACCAAAGAATGTGGCGAAATTTTTAAAGTTGAATTTTTATTTTTTCAGTAACTCTGTCTAATATTTCAAAAGCCACCTCAGCCATTTTGTTACCTCCTGTATCCAAAAGAGGATTTACCTCCACTATTTCCAAGCAAATCACTTTTTTAGAAGCTACAATCTCTTCCAATATTTCATTTATTTCATTCTCGTCAAAACCCTTGGCAACGGGTGTCCCAGTGCCATTTGACACCAAATCCTTGTCCATTGAGTCTACATCAAACGATATGTAAATCATATCGCAATCTTCAAGTCGTCTCAAAGCTTCAGCAACACAAGTTTGCAAACCTCTAAACCTTACCTCCTCGACCTTATAATTCTTAACACCAAGCTCTTCTACCACCTTGTCCTCGGCCTCTTCTGTGTCTCTAACACCAAAATACACCAAGTGCTCAGGGCTAAGCTTGGCACCGTTCAGACCAATGTTCTTCATGTTTTCCCAATAGTTTTTGGTCTCAGCTATCGGTTCATTCACCTGCAAATGTTTATTGTCCAAACCTAGAGCCGCCGCCAAAGGCATCCCATGGATATTGCCTGATGGTGAAGTATATGGCGTATGAATATCCGCATGAGCATCTATCCAAAACACCCCCAGCGTTTTCTCAGGAAAAGCCTTCTTAATGCCGCTAATTGTTCCTAATGCCGACGAATGATCCCCCGAAAGCAAAACAGGAAAAAAGTCGGCCTTCAAATTTTTAGCAATGGCATAAGAAACCCTTACGCATTGCTCCTCCACATGCCCAATTCGCTTCGCAAAAGAGCTATGATCTTTGTCATAAATAGTCTCATTATGCGTCGGGATATCTTCAGACGGATAATCATTAAAAAAATGATTCCCTTTCACAATCGCCGCTATCTCCATGGCGTCAATTCCCAAATCAGAGCCGCGAGTACCCGCACCAATGTCAGAGCGATTTTTCAAAATTTTAATTTGCATATATGGTTTTGTTGATAATTGCAAATAATTAAATTTTACTTTTTAAGAAAACAAAACAGTCATAAATTTCTTTTCCTGACCAATAAAAGAAAAATATAATCATTTATAAGCAAAAAACGAAAATTAAATTTTTATAAAGCAATTAGTAAAATCTAATTTGGGCAGCCGGGCGGGCTGAAGCCACTCGCTCTTTTTGTGCGGCTAAAGCCAGCAAAAAAAGGAGCTCAAACAAAGGCTCCATCCCTGCTGCGGGGTACAGTGGTCACGGCAAACTATCTTCCGAAAAAAATCCATTGCATTTTGAATCAAACATTTACCAATTCAAAAACAAAAGAAGCCGCCAATTTTGCTGTACGATTATCAATATCTAAATCAGGGTTTAACTCGGCAATGTCAAAAGCCGAAAGCTTTGGCGAACAGGCTACTTTTTTAAATATTTTTTTGAAGAAAAAATCAGGAATTAGGCCATTAAAGGCTGCCGCACTCACTCCAGGGGCAAAAGGTGCAGCAAAAACATCCAAGCAAAGTGTGACATATAAAACATCAATTACATTTATAAAACTATCGATTTTGTCAAAAATGTCTTTCTGGTTCTCAGGGAGAATTTCATCTGCCAAAATATATTGTGTGTTGGTCCTCTCAGCCTCATTAAACAAAGCTTTTGTATTCGAATTCGCCTGAATACCAATCGCCAAATAGGCAAAGTTTCTATCTTGTTGTGCTATTTGCCAAAAACCAGTACCCGAACTCGCCCCAATTGCAGGATCTATGGCCCGATTGTCAAAATGTGCATCGAAATTAATAATGCCAATCTTTTTATCAGGAAAAGCCAGTCTCAAGCCTGAATAATGCCCAAACATAACTTCGTGACCTCCGCCAAAAACTATGGTTTTGGTTCTTTTTCTTTGCAAATTAGCAACCATTTCAGCCAATTCATTTTGAGCATATTCAAGTGCATTATTTTCACAAACGATATCTCCATAATCTGCCAAAGATTTTTGGCTTACTATAGGAAAATTAGCATACGCTTTTCTTAAAAAACCTGGCCCTTTTCGAGCTCCTACCCTACCCTTATTTCTTCGTACACCTTCGTCACTAGCAAAGCCTATTAGGCCAAAATCAGAGAAACTTGTATTTATCTCTCCCATAACTATCGCTTGATGCCACCGCAGATGCTCTTCCGTTTCACCATCTATTCTTCCTGTCCATTGACTTGGTTTTTGATGCATAATTTAAATGTTTTGGGTAGAAATATTAATGCCACTTTTCCAAACTGCATTGGGTTTCATTTGTCCTTGGTGATACAATATTTCACGATAATCGCTTGTTGGATACGCTTGAAAATCAGCTTGAAACCCTTTTTCAATCTTTCCTATAGTGTTAATATTCAATGCTTTTGCAGCTCTAAAGGTTAAGCCAGCCAATACTTCAGCAGTGCTTAATTTCTCAAATGTGGCCAATATAGCCGCCTGTGTCAACAAATCACCCATAGGTGCCGAACCAGGATTATAATCAGACGCGATAGCCAGACATGCCCCTGCATCTAGTAATTTCCGAGCAGGCGTAAATGGCTCTCCTAAACCAATAGATGCCCCAGGTAGTGCCACTGCCACAGTATCAGATTGTGCTAAAATCTTTATGCCTTCTTCGTTAATTGCTTCCAAATGATCTGCGGAAAGAGCATGTAAAGCAACGGCCATTTTAGATGCTCCAAAAGTAAACTGGTCTGCATGGACGGTTATCTCAAAGCCCAAATCTTTTGCTTTTTGCAGATATGCTGTACTTTCCTCAATGTCAAAAGCCGACTTTTCAGTAAAAATGTCAATCCTTTTGCTCAGTTTTTTTATGCTAGGTAATAGCTCATTAACCAAATGCTCCAGATATTCTTTGCTACTGCCTTCAAAATCTCGAGGTTTTACATGTGCGGCCAAACAAGTTGAAACTATAAATGCTTTGGTATCTAAATTATTTATGATATTCAGCAATCTGATTTCATGCTCTACCGATAGACCATAGCCTGTTTTTATTTCTATCGTTGTGATACCATTTTTCAGAAACCCATTTACTCTTTCTTCAGTAAGTTTTTTCAATTTTTCATCAGAAGCTTCCCGCGTTTGGCTTACGCTGCTCCATATTCCACCGCCCTTGGCTGCGATATCGAGGTACGATGTACCTGCATTTCGTTCTGCAAAGTCCATAGCTCGGCTGCCTGCAAAACAACTATGCGTATGGCAATCTACAAAACCTGGCAGCAAAACAGCATCTTCAAAAATTTCCTCAATTGCTGAATTCGGATTTTCTTTTCTTAGTTTTTGAAAATCTCCTGTTTTAATTACTTTACTATTATCTACCAAAACTCCAGCTTCAATTTCTATCTGCAATTCATAATCATGCAATGCACCTTTTAATGCTAGATTACCTAATGTTAGGATTTGGCTAAACGGACCTATGAGTTTCATGATATATATCCGTATTTTTTTTGTTCAGTATATATTTTTTCAATTACTTCATTCACTGTTTCTTTTACTTCTGGTGGTATTCTCAATTCAAGATTTTCTTCCATCACATTATTGATTTTTAGCGTAGCATAATAAAAAACAATGAACTTTTCTTTCAAACCTTTTCCAACCTCAGGATGATTAAAAAGATTTAATACAATAGTTTTTTGCTGTTGTACAAGAAGGTCAAACAAAAGTTCTTTGGTTACTTCATCATTTCCGGAATTCACTATTTCTAATGCTCTAATTTCAATATTATTAAATATTCCATTCCAGGTTTCGACGATTAATTTTGTTGAAAGAATTATCACATTATTTTCTCTTTCAAAAGCCTTCTGTATATATTCTAATGCTTTCTGTTTATTTTTATTCAAGAAATAAAAGAGATTTGCCAAGTTATTTAATGATTGGATATTACCTTTATATATGGCTTCAAGATAATATTTTTCTGCTTCTTCGTTTTTTCCCTGGTTTTTGTAATGGAGAGCCAAATTAAATAATGCAGATATATGTCCTTTATTTATGGCTTTAAGATAATATTTTTCCGCATCCTCGTTTTTCCCTTGCTCATCATAAAGGTTGGCCAAATTAAATAATGAATTTATATGACCTTTATTAATAGCTTCAAGATAATAATTTTCAGCGTCCTTGTTGTTCCCTTTGCTTTTGCAAAGGATAGCCAATATAAAATATTTCACACCATCTTCTTCATTTTCAATGGCTTCAGTAATTTTTATCGCATTTTCATAATCTTTATTTTGGATTAACTTTAGTATTTTACTATTTAGTTCAGAGAATTTCTCTGGCAATTCTAAAAGTAAATTGTTTTTACTTTTTAAATTTTCAGTATGTGCTATTACTTCATCTCTTTCTTTTGTTCCTAAAAAACGACTTTGAGAAAAAGCCTTGGATAGTATTATTGCCTCTTCATAATCTATTTTTCCACTTTTTAGATTATTTATATGGAGAGATGCGAGGTTTCTTAAGTCTGATTTATCATACCAATTTTCTAGAAAAATACTGAGGAATTTAGCTCTGCGTTTTTGCTCGGGATTGCCTTGGGTTACGATTATCCACATATTGAAAAAACGTTCAGAAACACGGTAGAGATGTTGTTTTTTGTTGGTTTCTATTTTATCAACCAATCCTTTATCAACCAATGTTTTGAGGTGTGCAGAAATAAGTTTACTCTCCATTTTGGTCTTTTCTACTAACTGCTTCACAGAACACGCTTCCCAGATAAATGCCATTTCATAGATAATTTTCCGGAAAGGAGCTGTAAGGGCATTAAGCCTTTCTTGAAAAAGTGGACTTACATTGTCCATTGTCTTTTTCAAATATTGGTAGGTGCCAGTTTCAGAATTTTGGAGTACAATCTGGATAAAAAACTGTAGTGTTCTCGGCAGACCGTCCGTCAGGATTCTCAAGTTTTCAATTTTCCCCGGATTGTTTTTTACGAAATCTTTTAGAACCGAAATATTTAAAGTATCACCCCAATGATTTAGTAATAAATTTATTTCTTCTTTTGATAGGGCTTCCAAACGATGAACTCTGAAGAAATCATAAAAGGGCTTGTCATAAGACCAGAAGTGTTCATCCATGCGAGTACTGCCAGCTATGATTTGAACCTCGGAGTAGTTTATTAATATTTCACGAAGGAGACTTCCATCGTCAGTAAAATTCTCTACAATTCTGTCAAAATTGTCTAATAACAAGACAATCTTTTTTTTGTTGGAAAGGCAGGCATCATGTATTATTTCATAAAGTTTCCTCGTGTAAGATCCTTCAGTTTTAAAGTCTGAAAATTCTGGAATTTTTACATCAAAATTTTGCCTCTGTTTCAACTCGTATATTACTTGTTCCCAAAGGTCAAATAATCTAAAAATACCTGCTTGCTCCTCAGCTAGATTAATGGGTATGTATAGTTTATTTAAAGCTGGGTTTTCTATTAATTCAAGTTCAATTCTTTTCAATAAAGTTGATTTTCCGCTGCCACGTCTTCCAAGAATAAGCTCATGCTGTTGAGGGTCTTTATCGCCTTTTGATTTGATACTGCCTATAATCCTTTCAATTTCCTGAGTTCTGACAATAAAGTTATCTTTTACGGCCTTATAGTCACTATTGGCTGTCTGAAATACAGTTAGTTGGTCGAGAAACCAATTTCCTAAATTAGTTTTATGCGTATTATCCATGGTATATAGGATTAATTATTTTCCAAAAAGCACGTAAAACCGGTGACCTAAAAACATAATTCTGAGAGTCATTTGAATGCTCTATTATGTAACCATCTTCTTTCAGATCAAATATAAATGACATATAATCAATGGTTTTATCATGATTTACAGCGATGTCGTAGATTTTTTGAATTTGAATGGCATCTCGATGTGCAATATGCGTGAGTATTTCGTTAACAAATTTAAAGTCAGCATCTGGCATATAGTCTCTTAGCCTTTTTTGCCAATCATTAAAGTGTTTTAGATTTTTCAGATTACTCTGAAAAGCAAGGTCTATCTTTTCATTTGAAACTATTGGTTCATTATTTTTTTGAGCTACTTTGTCAATTTCGTCAATAATCAAATTTAAGAAATAAGGAGTGATATAACCTTTTAGTATATTTAGGAGGTATTCTATCTGTTCACTTTTGATTTGAATACTTGCTCCTTTTATAGTCCATTCTACAAACTCCTGAGCAGATTCAATCGAAAGCGGTGTGCATTGCACATTGTTTAAGTCATTCAAATCAGAAGTACGGCCTTCTATGGCACTTACTACATAATGAATACCTACAGAACCAGCAAAAACAAAGCGTAAACTATTGTAATTGCTTTGTCTCCATACCCTCAACTGTTTAAGAATACTTTTGGCTTCAGTTGTTTTTCCTTCTTTATGAAGTCGATACAGAACCTCTGGAAGTTCATCTAATAGCAATACTATTGTTTCTGAATTTGAATCCAAATTTTCAAATAAGTCATTGATTTCCTTGAGATAATCGATTGAGTTTTCTCCAAATTTCAAACTTAAATTCTTAAAACTCACTTCGGTTATTTTCTTCGATTTAAAATATTCGCTTACCCAGAATTTTGCTTTTTTTGTTTTACTTAAACATGAAAGCACCAATCTATAAACATGTTCATAAAACTCAGACTCTGATTTAATTGCCTGAACACTCGAAAATTTTACGATGTAGTTTTCTTCCGGATTTTCCTCTAAATCCCTCATAACTGAAGTTTTACCTACTCTCCTTGGAGCAGCTAAAATGATGTAGTTGCCCTTTCCTAACTCAAACCAAATTTCTGAAACTATCTCTTTTCGAGGGAAATAATACTTACCAGTTGCTACCGGCCCTATAATTGTTTTTGGTGATACCCAATTCCTATTCATTTTTTTTGACAGTGAATTAATTGTTAAAAATATTTGACAGCAAAAATACTGCTAAAATAATTAAACAGCAAAATAATTGTCAAAATATTAATTATTGAAAATCAAGACCATCAATTAAATCATCATCCACCAAATTTGGAAGCGTAACTTTCAGTTTTTTTGAGCGTTGCATTTCGCGTTTTATGGCAAACATGGCGTTTTCGTTTCTTGCCCAACTCCTTCTAGCTATACCGTTGTTTACATCATAAAACAACATTGACTTTAATTTGCTGCTTGCTTCTTTTGTCCCGTCCAGCAACATTCCAAAGCCCCCATTGATTACCTCACCCCAGCCAACACCGCCACCATTATGAATCGACACCCAAGTAGCCCCCCTGAAACTATCGCCTATAACATTATGCATTGCCATATCAGCCGTAAATCTGCTTCCGTCACGAATATTGCTGGTTTCTCTAAACGGAGAATCAGTTCCGCTCACATCATGATGGTCGCGACCGAGTACCACATTGCCAATTTTACCTTCGGCAATAGCCTTATTAAATTCTTCAGCAATTTTGGCTCTGCCTTCGGCATCAGCATATAAAATCCTAGCCTGGGAGCCAACCACCAAATTGTTTTTATTGGCATCTATTATCCAGGCAATATTGTCTTCTAGTTGTTGTTTTATTTCATCAGGTGCAGTCTTTAGCATTTCTTGCATCACCTTTAAAGCTATTTTATCGGTTTTATCCAAATCCTCGGCTTTGCCAGAAGTACATACCCATCTAAAAGGACCAAAACCAAAATCAAAGCACATAGGCCCCAAAATGTCTTCTACATAAGAAGCGTATCGGAAATCAATTTTATTTTCAGCCATAATTTCGGCTCCTGCTCTAGATGCTTCCAATAAAAATGCATTGCCATAATCGAAGAAATAAGTACCTTTTTTGGCATGCTTATTAATGGAATTTGCCTGTCTAATCAATGAATTCTTAACCCAAGTTTCGAATTCCAAAGGGTTTTTACTTATCATTTCCTTGGCCTCCTCAAATCCCAATCCAACTGGATAATAACCTCCAGACCATGGATTGTGCAAGGAAGTTTGATCTGAACCTAAATGAATATAAATATCGCGTTTGTCAAATTCTTCCCAAACGTCAACTACATTGCCAATATACGCTATAGAAACAACTTCCTTATTAGATTGAGCCTCTTGAACCCTTTTTACTAGGTCTTCCATATCGTCAACCAAAACATCTACCCAGCCTTGCTCATGCCTTTTAGTGGCGGCTTTAGCATTTACTTCCGCACAAATAGTAATACAGCCTGCAATGTTACCTGCTTTAGGCTGTGCACCACTCATGCCTCCTAAGCCTGAGGTTAAGAATATCTTCCCAGCAGGTTTTTCATTTTTAGGCAAGATTTTCCTAAAGGCATTTATTACCGTAATAGTAGTTCCGTGAACAATACCTTGAGGGCCAATATACATAAATGAGCCTGCCGTCATTTGACCATATTGCGTTACGCCAAGTGCATTGAATTTTTCCCAATCATCTGGTTTAGAATAATTTGGAATCATCATCCCATTGGTAACTACAACTCTAGGGGCATTTTTTGAAGATGGAAACAAACCCATGGGATGGCCTGAATAGATATGCAAAGTTTGGTCTTCCGACATTATTGCCAAATATTGCATGGTAAGTAAATATTGTGCCCAATTTTGAAACACAGAACCATTTCCACCATAAGTAATCAACTCCTCGGGGTGTTGTGCCACCGCAGGATCAAGGTTGTTTTGGATCATCAACATAATACTTGCAGCTTGAAGACTTTTAGCAGGATATTCACTAATCGGCCTTGCATGCATTTTGTAATCAGGCTTAAAGCGATGCATATATATCCGTCCAAACTTATTCAATTCGGTGGCAAATTCTGGTGCCAAAGTTTGATGCCATTCAGAAGGAAAATAACGTAAAGCATTCCTAGTAGCCAATTGCTTTTCCTGTTTAGTCAAAATATTTTTCCTTATCGGAGCAGAATTAACTCCTGTTGGATAGGGCTTTTTATTAGGTAATTCTTGTGGAATACCTTGTAAAATCAAAGCCTTAAAACTGTTGTTTTCTTCTTGATTTGTCATTTGGAAATCCATTTATGCAATACAATGCTTTTCATAAGATTCATTGGCTTTTAGTTTGTTCGAAACAATGTTGGTCAAAGTCGGGCTTTTTATTAGTTGATGAAGTGTATTGATATCATAAGAGAAACTACGGTCTTTGGTGGCAAATTCCACATGTTTTCTTATTTCAGCGAAGATTTCCTCCAAAGCTTCGGAAGACTTTAGCGGCCTTCTGAATTCTAAAGCCTGAGCAGCATATAGCAATTCTATCGCTAAAATATATTCCAAATTGTCTAAAACACTATGAAACTTCCGTCCACTAATAGAGCCCATAGACACATGGTCCTCTTGGCCTAGAGAAGTTGGAATAGAATCGGCAGAAGCTGGAAAACACAATGATTTGTTTTCTGAAACCAATGCTGCGGTAGTGTATTGAGGAATCATAAAACCAGAATTGAGGCCAGTGTCTTCGAGCAGCAATCTCGGTAAACCGTATCTACCTTCAAGCATCAAATAACAACGGCGATCGGAGATATTTCCCAATTCGGCAGCTGCCAAAGTGCAATAATCTAAAGGCAAAGCCAAAGGCTGACCATGAAAATTGCCTCCACTTATAGTATCATGTGAACCCAAAACGATAGGATTGTCTGTAACCGAATTGAGCTCTATCTCTGTCAATTGTTTCAGATGAATGTAGGCATTTCTAGATGCACCATGTGCTTGCGGCATACAGCGTAAGGAATATGGATCCTGAACTCTATCACAATCATGGTGGGCCACCAAAATCTCAGAACCTTCTAAAAGTCTCCTGAGTCTTTGTGCAACCCATTGGCTTCCTTCATAGTTTCGGATATCATGCAGTCTTTTATCAAATGGTTTTGCCGAACCCATTAGGCCTTCGAGAGAAAGTGCTCCTACAATATCGGCGATTTCTAGACAATGAAAAAGCCTTGAAACCCCATAAACTGCGTGTGCCAAAATAAATTGTGTGCCGTTTATTAATGCCAAACCTTCTTTCGGGCCAAGCGTTAAAGGTGTTTTATCTAATTTGTAAAGTAAATCGACTGTTTTGTATTTTTCTCCCAAGTAAAATACCTCCCCTAAGCCAATGAGCGGCAAAAACAAATGGGACAATGGAGCCAAATCACCAGAAGCACCTACTGAACCTTTGCATGGTACCATTGGGATAATATCTTCATCTATCATCCAAAGGATACGCTCGATAGTTTCCAGTCGGATACCCGAAAAAGCTTGACAAAGTGAATGAACTTTGCAAATCATCATGGCCTTAGCCAAATGCAAAGCGATGGGCTCACCAACCCCAACACTGTGACTAATGAGCAAATTGTGTTGTAATTCGGAAGTTTGAGACTCCGAAATTTTCGTATCACATAAAGGCCCAAAACCCGTATTGATACCATAAACTATGTCAGAACTGGCAACGATTTCGTCAACCCAGCTGCTACTTTTGTTTATTTTCTTTAAAGTGTTCTCGGAAATTTCACCTTTTAGCTCTCCATTTACTAAGGCCAAAACTTCATTTACACCCAAAAAATCTTCTCCGTATTTAAACATTTAATTTAGATTTTATTCTTTCATTTAAGGCTAATTCATTAAATCCATTTTCGATTTTCAATAGATTTTTTAAAACATCATTTTCATCCATAAGTGCCGTCATGGCTTGATCTAAAGCTTGCCAAACAGGTTTAATGATTTTTAACAATACTATTCCATCTTGGCTTAAAGCAATATCTTTTTTGCGTCCATCATCTACTGAAGGCGTGAGAATGAGTAAGTTTCTTTCCATTAGGTTTTTGACCAATTGGCTAATTGCCGAATGCGACACTTCCAATGTTTCGGCAATCTCATATATCGACAAAGACTCATGTTTGTCTAAAAGAAAAAAAACACCAAACCATGAGGCTTCAAAAGGGATATTTTGATCTGCATATACTTTGTTGATTTCGCTCAAAAAATAATCGCTTAATCTTTTGAGCCGGGTACCAAATACCAAAGGGCCGAGTTCTTGATAAAAATTCATCTACAAATATATATAAGTACTTATACATATTTTAATATTTCAAATATTTTTTTGTTTTATTCTGATAAAATAATTCTAAATAAATGATAATCAAAACATTAGAAAAATAAACTTGTTTTTAAAATTTGTCCGATTATAAAAAATTACTTTAAGGATTTTAGAATTTCGCTAATTTTGAAAAAAAAGCAATTATGAATTTAAAAAAGGTTATTGGATTTGCCTTGATGCTAGCTGTAGGTGGCTTTGTAGGTTTTTTTGTAGGTAAATTTCTGGTTAAAGAAGCTCTTGATGGCTTAACAAAAAACCATCTATTTGGATTATTAGCATTACTCATACCAATTTTCTTTTTTGTAATAGGCTTTCACGAACTTGGTCATGCTTTTTTAGGTAAAATAGTTGGTTTTGAGTTTAAAATGTATGTAGTTGGTCCTTTACTTATTGAAAAAAACCAAAGCGGCATTGATATAAAACTCAATAAAAATTTCAACCTTTTTGGCGGTTTAGTCATTAGCTTACCCACAAATAGTGAAAATCTAAAAAATAGATTTAGTTGGTACGCAGCGGGAGGACCATTGTTTAGCCTTTTGCTGGTTTTATTAGCTATTGCAATAATCTATGCTATCCCTTCAGATTTCATTTTTCTGATTTTGCTATGTAAGATGACCGCCTTTTTTTCGGGTTTAATATTTGTTGCAACCATGATTCCTATAAAGTCGGGTGGTTTTCACACTGATGGAGCTAGGATTTTGCGTTTGCAAACAAAAGGAGAAATAGCTGATTTAGAAGTCATGACTTTAAGTATTATCGCCAAAACGAGTTCAAATCTACGCCCTCGAGATCTTGAAATTGAAGAAGTAAAAACAGCAATGACTCTGGCTGCCAAACACAAAGACACTTATGAAGTATATTTAATAGGCTATTTATTTCAAGCACAATTTGACAAAGGATTGATATCTGAAGCAAAAGAAACGCTAGATATTTACCTCGAAAAAATCGTACAAGTTCCAGTTGCTTTGCAAGGCTCAGTTTGGTTAGATGCGAGCTTTTTTTATGGTTATGCCTTAAATGATTTAGAAAAAGCAAAAGACTATTTTGCTTTGTTTAAACCCAATAATTTTATTCCAAAAGCTCAAATTCTAATTACCGAAGCGATGATTTCGATTTTAGAAAAACAAAAAGTAAATGCCTTAGATAAAGTTGCCTTAGCCGAAAAAGAGTTAAAAAATATGATAGACCAAGGTTTGGCAGAAGCTTATAATGACAGATTAGCAGATATGAAAAATAGGATTTCAGAATTTTAAAAAGGCCTTTATTTATTTACCTTAAAACTATCTTTACAAGCTTTAGGTGAATCCGTATTTATAAAATCTACACCCAATCGATGCATAGTTTCCCAAGCTAATGGTGTATCAGGCGTGGCCCAAAATCGAATTGGGAAACCCGAAGCATGAACCTGTTCAATGGTAGCTTTTAACTTTTCGGCATCTTCGAAAGTTGACTTCCCGTCCCATCTTGAGAATCTTGCAAAAGAAAAACTCACCAAGGCGATTTTCTTAGGATCGGCTTTTGCTAAATCATTTAGAGATTGATGATCGAAAAAAATAAAAGCTGGATAATCTGCATATTTTTCAGGAGATGGCCTATTCCCAGATATCACAAAACGTAGGTTTTTAGAATTAACCAGTGCTGGGTATTTGTTTAAAAGTCCAACGATGGCACTTAAAGTTGCTTCTCCAGATGTTTTACAGTCTATTAATATTTGCAGCTCAATATGTTTGTTCTTTCTTTTTTTGTAAACTGCATTTAAAGGTTTTAAATATAGGTTTTCGAGATTTCGGTAAGAGTCAATTTCTGTTTTTTCGTGAGCTACAAAGAGTTTATTATTTATTAAATACACATCAGCTTCAATAGAAGACGCCCCAGCTTCGAAGGCTTCATAAAAAGGTTTGTCTCTTACATAATCGTTATGAGAATGGATTTTTTGGGCAATACATAAATTTGTTGCCAACAACATCAAAAACCAAAAACTGATTCTATTCATTTTTTAAAGAATTAATTGTGCCAATTTAGCAATAAAGCTTGATTTTGTTTACTTTAGATATTTATTATAATCAAACCTTAACATGAATAAAATATTTACCTTTTTTCTACTTTTTGTTTCTTTCCTTTCAAACGGACAAATAGGTGTAGGAGCAAAAGCTCCCAAAAAAGCAAAAATCCTTTTTGATGGTTCTTATGAAATGCTACATGAAAAATGGCAGTATTGGAATGGCCCACGCTTAAAAGCAAGTATGCCAATAAAATGGGAAATACAAAATGACCCAGTAGATGCTGGAACCGTAGTAAATACCAACGATCCTGCCGCAGCTGGCGGTTTATACGGAGCAGCTGACATTGTAACGAAAGAAGAGTTTGGAGATTTCAGACTTCATGTAGAGTTTTTTATCAAAGAAAAAGGGGGCAATAGTGGCGTTTATTTACAAAATCGCTATGAAATCCAAGTTTTGGATGGAGACTCTACAAGCCATGGTTTGGGGGCGGTAATAAACGAAAGTAAATCGCCGTATTTTGCATATAATGGCATCGGTAAATGGAATTCTTACGACATCGTGTTCAGAGCGGCGAGGTTTGAAGACGGCAAAAGAGTAGAAGACCCAATGGTTACGATGTACTTTAACGGCAAAAAAGCTCATACCAACCAAAAAATCAGCCAGGTTTGGGGAGGTCCAAACTCAGGCCAAGATGGAGGAAATGATGGCGGAAAAGGCATAACTGACAGACCGGGTGGACTAAAACTCCAAGCCGAAGGCCACAATGTACTTTACCGAAACATCTGGATTGTGCCATTGAAAATTAAAAAGGCAAATACAGATTTTTAAAAACTTTACATAATCCTAAACATTAATAAAATGAGCATTATTGACCTATTTAAAGAAGCAAATCAAAAGCTGACAGGAAAGCATTTATTAGCTATTGCAGCAGTTTTGATTATGTCTTTTATTTCTGGTATCCCTTCTAGCATCGACCCTAAGTTTGCAAGTTTGTCAATACTTCTTTCTGCACCTATGAGTTTAGGGATGGCCACTTTTTTCTTAAATATAATAAGAGGAAAAGAAGTAAGAATCGAACAAATTTTTGATGGCTTTAAAAACTTTATTCCGGCTTTGATTGTAACTTTCCTTATTGCAGTAGCTGTAGTTTTTGGCTTAATTTTACTAATTATTCCTGGGATTATTGCCGGAATAGGTTTATCGATGTCGATGTTTATTTTAGCAGACAACCCAACTATATCGGCTGTAGATGTGCTCAAGGCAAGTTGGGGAATGATGAAAGGACATAAAGCTGATTATTTTGTATATATCTTATTGGCAATTGGAATCGGGATTTTGGGCTTTTTAGCATTAATTGTCGGAATATTCTATGTTTTACCAATTATATATGCCGCTTCTGCTATATTTTATGAAAGAATAAAGAAATAATCCTAATCAGGAAAGTTCTCGTGAAAACCCAATTACATTCATTTTGTAATTGGGTTTTGCTTTATAGGGCATATTTGAACAAAAATATTTTCATTATAAGTGGTATAAAAATATTTTTTATTAAAAAATTCATATATTTAAAAGTTTTTTAAAACAATTACCAATAGAATCAATTTTGAGCAAAAATCGACTAATAATCAATTTTTATTAATTCAATTTTACTTTTCTAATAAAGTAATATTATTTTTTTGCTGCCAATTTTAAGAAATGAATAAGAATGGAATCACTTCATTTCTATATCTATTCGGGGATTTACTTTGTGTGAATTTTTTAAATTTAATAATATCTCTATGAAACGAAAACTTCTACTATTCGGAACACTGCTGTGCTGGCTGGCATTTAGTATTCCTTACTCTCAAGCCGAAAATCGGACCTTGGAAAAAATCGTAAAAGGCACTGTTAAAGATCAAACTACAAGCGAAGCTTTGATTGGAAGCACAGTTACCCTGAAAGGCTCCACCAAAGGAGTTATCACTGATGTAAATGGCAATTATAGCATTCCTGTTCCTGACGACAACGCTGTTTTAGTATTTGCATTTATAGGTTATGATCCCCAAGAAATTGTGGTAGGAAGCAGAACCGAAATCAATGTTAGTTTGGCCTCAAATACCGAACTTCTAAATGAAATAGTAGTAATTGGTTATGGAAACACTCGCTCGAAAGATGTAACAGGTTCTGTTAAATCGATTAAAAGTGAATCTTTTAATAAAGGTATAATTAACTCTCCAGAGCAATTGCTACAAGGAAAAGTTGCAGGTGTTAACGTTACTGCAAGTAGTGGTGAGCCTGGTGCGGCATTAAATATCAGCGTGAGAGGTCCAGGTGGAGTAAGAACAGGAAGTACACCACTATTTGTAATCGATGGATTTGCACTTGACAACTCAAGTGTTGGTGGAGCTACAAACCCTCTTACTTTTCTTAATCCTGCTGATATTGAGTCTATTGATGTATTAAAAGATGCCTCTGCTACTGCCATATACGGTTCAAGAGGAGCAAACGGCGTGGTTTTAATAACAACTAAAAAAGGCAAAACTGGAGCTTCTAGTTTAAACTATTCAGGAAGTATCGGATTTTCGAAAATGGCAAGACCAATTGATGTTTTTTCTGCGGATCAATTTAGGTCTGAAATCAAAAAAATCGGGGCAAGTTTTATTGACGATGGTGGAAACACAGATTGGCAAAAGGAGATTTCCCAAACGGCCATGACCCAAAATCACAATTTGGCTCTTAGTGGTGGTACTGACAAATTGAAATATTTTGGTTCTTTTGGTGTACAAAAACAAGAAGGTGTTTTAAAAAATAGTAATCTTGACAGATATAGCGGAAGGGTAAATCTCAATCAGAACTTTTGGGATAATAGACTGAGCATAGATGTAAACTTAAGTGCCTCGACTACTAAAAATGAAAGACCAAACTACCAAGGATTAATAGGTGGTGCTCTTTCCGCCAATCCTACTTACGTACCTTATGATTCAGATGGGAATTTAAAAAAATATGCTGATGGCACTAATCCGATGCTTACGCTAGCATTGGATTCTGACAATACTACAACTAATAGGGTTTTAGGCAATATCAGTCCTTCTTTTACAATCACAAAAGGATTGGTTTACAAACTTAATTTTGGCATCGATAATTCTTCTTCAACACGTGATTTGCAATCTCTGCCGAATCTAGAGCCGTTGGTATTAGGAGGTTTGAATACTATCAATTACAACAACACTAACAGACTGATAGAGAATTACTTGACATATACTTTAAGTAAAAATATGCATTCTGTAACAGCTTTAGCAGGGCATTCTTATCAAAAAATATTTCTTCAAGGAAGGTCTTACAGTATTAATAAATTTCCTTTGAATGATATCGAGCCAAGATATAACCCAGGCCTTGGACAAGATTTGACTTTGGCAAACAATAAACCATCGGGATTTGCTACTTTGAATGAATTGCAATCGTTTTTCTCAAGAGTAAACTACGACTTTAATTCTAAATATTTAGCAACTGCAACGGTAAGAGTCGATGGTTCTTCAAAATTTGGTGCAAATAACAAATATGGTGTTTTCCCTTCGTTCTCATTAGGTTGGAGGTTGTCAGAGGAGGAGTTCTTGAAAAATACGAAATTTGATGATTTGAAAATAAGAGCAGGCTGGGGTTTAACAGGAAATCAAGAGATTCCTTCTAAAATTACACAAGCCTTGTTTACTTCATCTATTTCAAGTTCAACAAGTTATCCTTTAGACGCTGGTAGCACTTATCCTGCTGGCACTACCTATTCGAGATTGGCCAATCCGAATATCCAGTGGGAAGTATCATCACAAGTAGACTTAGGTATCGACTTTGGATTATTTAACGGTGCTTTGACTGGAACCGTGGATTATTTTAATAAAATATCGAAAGACATCCTTTTGGAAGTTATTCCGTCAGACCCAGTACAACCAGCGGGTACTTTGTGGACCAATGTGCAAGACATGAAAATCATCAATCAAGGTCTTGAGTTTGAATTATTGTTAAGAAAAAACCTTGGCAATAAAATGAGATATGAAATTGGTGGTAACATTACATTTATCAATAACATCGTTAAAAACTCACCATATTCAGTGATTCCTTCAGGTTCTGCTTCGGGTTCTGGACTTACGTCTGCTACCATAAATGGCTATATCAACGACCAACCTATAGGCACATTCTTCTTGAAAGAATTTATAGGATTTGATGAAAATGGATTAAGCAAATATAAAGATATTGACGGCGACGGAATTGTAACCGACAAAGATAGAATTGCAGCAGGAACAGCACTTCCAAATAAAATGTATAATATAAACGGAAGTTTAAGTTATGGTGGATTTGACTTGGGATTAAATTTCAATGGCGTGTCAGGCAACAAAGTCTATGACAATACTGCCAATGCTAATTTTTATAAATTAAGGCTTTCGAAAGGAGTAAACACTACCAACGAAGCGATAAAATATCCTGAAGAATCTATAAACAACTCTGCCCCAGTAAGCACTAGATTCTTAAAAGACGGATCTTTCTTTAGACTAAATAATGCCGTTTTAGGTTATAATATCAACACTTCCAAACTAGGAATTAAAAAATATATTCCAACATTGAAACTAAGTGTAACTGGACAAAATCTTTTTGTGATTACTAAATATGATGGTTTTGACCCAGATGTAAATACTGATAGATCGGTAAATGGAATTTCATCCTATGGAATTGATTATTTGACTTATCCTAAGGCGAAATCTGTGATATTTGGATTAAATATTGGACTTTAAAATATTGAAAAAATGAACAAAAAATTAAATTATATTCTCACTTTCGTTGGTTTGTTTTTCTTAACCAACGCCTGTACAGACCTCGAAGAACAAGTACTAGACGAATCGTTTAATACCACGGTTTCTGAAAAAGATGCAGCCAATGGCGTAATAGCTCCAGTATATGCACTTTTGCCAAATATATACTTGCATACTACTTATTTCTCTCTTCAAGAGATAACGAGTGACGAAGCTATTTTGCCGTATAGAGGTGGTACCGATTGGGGCGATAACGGTATATATTTAGAGCTACATAAACATACTTACAATAGCAATACCGCCAATGTAAGAAATACATGGAATCCTTTGGTACAAGCATTGTCTCGTTGTGTATCTGCTATAAATGCACTGCCTGACATGAAAGACGCAAATGCTAAAACTTATCTAGCAGAGGCAATCGGAATGAAAGCCTTTTACAATTTATTGATATTTGATTTGTACGGAATTGTATTCAAAAAAGAGGATGCTAGTCAAGTTTCAGAAATATTGCGAGGTACAGAGGCTGTTGATTATTTAATCTCTGAATTACTAAGAGCTGAACCAAACCTTCAAAATAGAGCGGCTGTTGGACATGGAAGATTAACAAAAGCAGGTGTTTGGGGTTTATTAGCTAGATTGTATTTAAATGCAGGGGTTTATAGAGACCGCTATGGTGCAAACTTTGATTTCAAAGCCTCTGACATGGATAATGTTATCTCTTATTGCGATAAGATAATCAACTCTAACGAATACAAACTTTCAAATGATTATTTCTCAATTTTTGGAGATAAAAACCAGGATAATTCTGAGATTATTTTTGCGGTAGACCAAAGGCCAGAATTGAACGGACACAACAGAATGGCTTATTTCTCGCTCTCTGGAGACCAATTCCCGCTTCCAGATTATCCTTCTGCAAACGGAACAGACGGCCCGGGAATTACCTCAGATTTTTATAGAACTTGGGTAGATGCAAATGCTCCAAACGACCCAACTGTTGACCCAAGATTTTATCAAGAAAACCTTAAAATCTACTCAACAGGTGTAGATACTTGTGTGGCAGGAAGTGATTTCAAGATAAATAGAGGAATATTAAGAGGACAGCAATATGGCTTAATTAGAGTAAATGGAGTGTTTTTGAAATGTGCCGATGGGAAATTTAAAGTTGGTGAATTGACCAACCTGACTAGAAATCGTCCTGACAAAAAAGTGATATTTACCGAAAAAATTGATTTTACACCAGAAGGAAGTGACTATCCATCAGGATATAGAGTTGAAAAATACGAGTTTGCTGCAACTTCAAACTCTGGTAGAAACAGAGGAGATGCTAATATTGTTATCGTAAGATTAGCCGATGTATATTTAATGAGAGCTGAGGCTCAATTACGTAAAAGCAATAATACAGCAGCGGCTTTGGCTGATGTAAACACTGTTAGAGCTGCTCGTACATTAACCACTCCACCAAAACCATTAGATACTATCACTTTGGATTTATTATTCCGTGAGCGTGGTTTTGAGTTCTATTGGGAAATGCTACGTCGTTCTGACATGGTGAGATTTGGTAAATATGAAGGACAATGGACTGAGAAAACCGACTCAGACAAAAACAAACGTATTTTTCCGATACCACAAACTGCTATTGACGGTGCATCTAACCTAGTAGGTTATTTAGTTCAAAATCCTGGTTATTGATTTTTTAATAATTGAAAAAGCCGCAGTAGAAATGATTCTGCTGCGGCTTTTTTTTGTCTATATTTATAGCCAATATTTCTACAAATTCGTCTCCAACCACTCCACCAAAAGCTTCACACCAAACCCAGTTGAAGATTTCATTGAGCCGTACTCTGAATCGCCAAAGGCTACACCTGCAATGTCTAGATGAGCCCAATTTGTGTGTCCGTCTATGAATTCTTCCAAAAACTTGGCAGCTGTAATAGCTCCAGCCAAAGGTGCTGTTGATAGGTTTTTGATATCGGCAACATCAGATTTCATCATGTCTTTGTAGTCGTCCCAAAGTGGCATACGCCATACTTTTTCTCCAGTTTCTAGGCCTGCTTTACTGATAGAATCTGCCAAATCATCATTATTGGACAACAAAGCCGCTGCTGCATATCCCAAAGCTTGAATGCAATTTCCCGTTAACGTAGCTAAATCTATCATAACATCCGGTTGATGATTTTTCTTTACATAAGCCAAAGCATCCGCCAATATTAGTCTGCCTTCTGCATCCGTATTGATTACCTCAATGGTTTTTCCAGAATAGGAACCAATTACATCTCCTGGCTTTACGGCTTTACCATCAATGCAGTTTTCTGTTAAAGGCACTGCTACTACAATATTTACCTTGAGCTTTAATTTAGCCGCCATTTCAATGGTTCCGCTTACAGCTGCCGCTCCTCCCATGTCAGACTTCATATAATTCATGTTATCTCCTGGTTTTAAGGAAACGCCACCCGTGTCGAAAGTAACGCCTTTGCCAATCAAACCAACTGTTTTTTGAGCTTCTGGATGTGTATATTTCATAACCACAAATGATGCAGGATTATCTATACTTCCTCTTCCTACCGCCAACAAAGCCTTTAAACCCATTTCATCGCAAGCTTTTTCGTCAAATACTTCTACTTCAAATCCATTTTCTTTTCCAGATTCTTGAATCCAAGCGGCCACCATCTGCGGAGTTTTGTAGTTGGCTGGGGCATCTACCCAAGTCATAATTTTCATTTGGGTTTCGGCAAGAGCACGTCCTCTTTCGAGCAATTTTTGTAAATCTCTATCAGATTGGAAATTAATAGTACTTCTGGATTCGTAAATTGAGATTAAATCTTTTTGGGCCGTTTTGAGTTTTGCTATTTGATATTCACCTAAAAATATACCTTGAGCTATATCAGCTGCTACCTTTCCTAATTGACTATTATGCAAGAAAACACTAATATCGTTCTTAAATTTATCCTTATTGGCATTAAAAAAACTTCTGAAAACCTTACTCACTTCGGATGGGTTTTTACCATTTCCTAAGCCTAAGAAATATACTTTTTGTTGCGTTCTGGTCATGCCAATCGCTGTCTCTTTTGCCTTTGCTTTGAAGTCAGCATAAAGCTCTTTTTGCTCAAAACCTATTTGTTCACTTATGCTATTCAATAGCACTTGAAGGTTTTCACTCTCAAAAAAAGGTAGAATTAAAATTGGGAAAGTTTCAGCAGCGTTTACCGTTAATTTTATCATTATTTGATGCTTTTCGTTTGAAGTACAAAGTTAGGGTTTATTTTGATGCTTAGAATATTTAAAGCTTTTCTAAATACATACCTACAAAAACAAGGGCTTTGTCCACTTTCTAAAACAATAAATATACTTTGGTAGTAAAATAGAAACTTCTGGTTTTATATTTAAAATTAATTTTCTATCATCACCAAACCTTTATGAAAAATCTAATTGTTTTATTTGCCGCATTATTGATATTTAGTCAAAAATCTGAAGCACAAGAAATTGTAAAAAGAGATCCTATAATCAGTAAATATATCCAAGAAATCTCAGCAGATTCTCTTCAGAAATACGTACACACTCTGGTTGATTTTGGCACAAGAAGTACATTAAGCACCGACGAAATACCTAACAAAGGAATAGGTGCTGCCAGAAAATGGGTTTTAAGTAAGTTTGAGTCTTATGCCAAAAACTCCAACGGAAGAATGACCGCATATTTGGACAAATGGACACTAGAACCTGACGGCAGACGGGTAGATAGGCAAATAAAGATGGAAAATGTGATGGCCGTATTAAAAGGAACTGACCCAACAGACACGCGTATTTTTATGGTCAGTGGGCACATAGACAGTCGCGTAACAGACGTGATGGATAAGACATCTGATGCACCAGGGGCTAATGACGATGGTAGTGGAACAGTGGCCGTAATGGAACTTGCCAGAGTTTTGTCTTCTTCAAAATTCCCAGCTACGGTTATTTTTACTGTTTTTAGCGGTGAAGAACAAGGGCTTTTGGGAGCCAAATATCTGGCTGAAAAAGCTAAGGCTGAAAACTGGAATTTGGTGGCATTGCTCAACAACGACATTATGGGCTCAAACAATGCCAACGAAACCAATATAATAGATAATACCAGAGTGAGGGTTTTTAGTGAAGGAATTCCGGCCTTTGAAACCGACAAAAAAGTGGGAGCCATAAGACAGTTTGGTTATGAAGCAGATGGAGGTGCGAGGCAAGTGGCTCGCTATGTCAAAGAACTTGGAGAGCGTTATGTTGACAATTTAGAAGTGGTGATGATATATAGAAACGACCGATTTCTGCGGGGTGGTGATCACACGCCATTCGTAACGGAAGGATTTGCAGCAGTTAGAATATCAGAAATGAACGAGAACTATTTACATCAGCACCAAGACCTCAGAACTGAAAAAGGTATAGAGTACGGAGACCTTGAAAAATTTATGGATTTTGAATATTTAAGGAAAAATGTGGCTGTCAATTTAGCTTCTTTGGCTACATTGGCTCAAGCTCCAGCAGTGCCGGAGGACGTTTTGATAGATGTACAAGGACTGGGAAATTCGACAAATCTGCATTGGTCTGCACCAAAATTTGGAAAAACAGCAGCCTATTATGTGCTAATGCGAGAAACCCATCAGTCGTTTTGGCAAAAGAAATTTTACACCGAAAACTTAGAACTAAAACTTCCTTACTCTAAAGACAATTACATATTTGCAGTGCAAGCCGTTGGCATTGGTGGTCATGAGAGCTTGCCTATTTTGCCAAGGGTGAGCATGAAGTCAAAATGAGATTTGAAGTCCGAATATTAATCAAAAACTACAATATCGTTTTTTAATAACGCTTTTTCAAAACCAATTTTTGAAAAAAAATACTTCTATTTCTTTTCTAGAGAATTTCTAAGTAACAAATAATGTGTGGAGATTAATAAATACTTTAAATTCGCTTCTAATTTTTAAATAAATAATCCAACATTCTCATGCTATTTTCCTCCAAACTTTAGTACTGCATATAAAACTAGCTGGTAGAACCGAAGAAATTCATAAAAATACTAGTTCTCTTATTTCTAAATAAAACCCAAAAACTTCCAATTCAGAATCAATTTAAATCATAAAAATATAAATAAAATTAAATACAAATTTAACTTTATTAAAAAAATACTTGCAAATATGAATTTCATTATTACTTTTGTATCATAAATATGAAATTAATGAAACTACCAATAACCTGTCCGAGTTGTGAAGCTGAGCTAAAGGTTCAGAGTTTGCTCTGTGACAAATGCCAAACAAATATTAATGGTTCTTTTGACTTACCCGTATTTCTAAAACTAGATCTAAAGGAGCAAAACTTTATAATGGATTTTGTTCAAACCAGCGGAAGTTTGAAAGTAATGGCCCAACAATTAAACTTGAGTTATCCTACTGTTAGAAATATGTTGGACGACCTAATTGGAAAAATTGATACCCTAAAAAACAAATAAAATGAACAAGAACATTTACAATCCATTTAATAAAATTGCTGGGGTGCAAGCACTGGGTATTGGCCTTACTGCAATTATTATAATTTCAATTATAGCACATTTTAGTGGTGTTACTTTCCCGAGTATTATTTCAGCTCAAACTGGAACCAATGCTATGTCAATACCTAGATTGTTGGTACAAAACTTAGGTCATTGGATTATTTTTTCAACTATTATTTACCTTTTCGGAGTTTTCGCATCAAAATCTCACATTAGAGCTATCGATATATTTGGTACCATAGCAGTTTCTCGAATACCTTTTATATTATTTTCTTTTCTTGGTTTTTTACCTATTGATGGAATTACTCAAAAAATTTCGGCTGCTGTAAAGACCAATCCCGCTGACCCAAATTTGCTCTCTGACGTTCCTCTATCAGAAATATCTATTTTGATAGTTTTTGCTTTATTAACCCTAGCTATAGCTGTCTGGGTAATTGCTCTTATGTACAATGCATTTCGAATATCCTCAAATATAAAAGGTGAAAAATCAGCTATCTTGTTTATTGTAGCTATCATACTATCTTCAATCTTTTCCTATTTTTATGAGATTATGATAGTTCGGCTTATTCCTTAATTTTTAATCTAAATTGTTAAATATCAGTATTTTGTAAATACTGACTGTCATATTTATGTCTAAATTTTAAATAAAATCATCATGAAAAAATTAACTTTCTTATTATTATTTTTCAGTTTTCAAACTGTTTTCGGACAAGCTATAGAGGGACAATGGAACGGCGTCCTTTCGGTTCAAGGCACGCAATTGCGTTTGGTATTTCATATTAAAAAAACTGGCGAAACTTACGTTTCCACAATGGATAGCCCAGACCAAGGTGCCAAAGACATTCCAGTAACCAGTACTGTTTTTGATGGTAAAAAGATAAACCTTGAAGTTACAAATGCAGGAATCAAATACGAGGGGGAATTAGACGGGGAGTCGAAAATTACGGGTACGTTTTCGCAAGGAAATTTTAAAACAGCCATGGAACTTGGAAGAGAAAAAGTGGCTGTAAAAAGAGTATTAAAACCTCAAGACCCTATTGAGCCATATGGATATTATTCTGAAGAAGTAAAATTTGAAAACAAATCAGATAATATTACTTTAGCAGGTACGCTTACTCTACCCAAAAAAGCAGGAAAATACCCAGTAGTTATTTTGATTTCGGGCAGCGGGCCCCAAAACCGTGATGAAGAGTTACTTGGACACCGACCTTTCTTAGTTATTGCAGACCATCTAACCAAAAACGGCATAGGCGTATTAAGATATGACGACAGAGGTACTTTTGAATCTACAGGAAAGTTTAAAGGAGCTACAAGCGAAGATTTTGCTAAAGATGTGGAAGCCGCTTTAAGTTATTTATTAACTAGAGATGATATTGAAAAAAGCAAAATAGGCTTAATTGGCCATAGTGAAGGCGGTTTAATAGCCCCGATGGTCGCTTCCAGAAACAAAGATGTTGCTTTCATAGTGCTATTGGCTGGACCTGGAATCTCGGGAGCGGAATTGCTTCCTATTCAAACATCATTGATAGAAAAAGCAAATGGTGCTTCAAAGGCAGAAGTTAAAAAATCAAAAAAACTAAGTAGTGAAATTTTTGAGATCGTGGCAAAATCTAACGATAATACTAAGTTAGAAGCAGATCTAACTACCAAACTAAAAACCATCTATGCCAAATCTAGCCCGAATGAGCGTAAAAAAGCTGGTACTGAAGACGAGTTCTTAAAAACGCAATTGACCACTATTTTAGACCCTTGGTTCTTGAATTTTTTAAAACATGACCCTAGAGCAACTTTAGAAAATGTAAAATGCCCAGTATTGGCAATAAATGGTGAAAAAGACTTGCAAGTACCGCCAAAAGAAAATTTGAATGCAATAGAAAAGTCTCTTAAAAAAGGTGGAAACAGCGATGTTACAATTTTAGAATTCCCAAATCTAAATCACTTATTCCAAGAAAGCACCACAGGTTCTCCAAAAGAATATGCTAAAATAGAGCAAACTTTTGCACCTGTAGCTCTTGAAAGTATATCCACATGGGTATTAAAAAGAGTAAAATAACAAGAAATTCATGTCACAAATATTTAAAAATTGTGACATGATTTTTTTATACTTTCGGCCCTGCTCCAATAATCTCAGCCGAACTACCTGCTTCAAACTTCGTGAAATTCTTTACAAACTGTTCGGCTAAATGCTTGGCTTGTTTTTCATACGCAGCTTTATCTGCCCAAGTGTTAGATGGAATCAAAAGCTCAGAGGGCACTTCAGGGCATGAAGTTGGTATTTCGAAACCAAACAATTCGTCTTTTATGGTCGGAACTTTATCAAGTGTTCCGTTGTGAATGGCATGAATAATAGCCCTAGTGTATTTCAATTTTATACGACTACCTACTCCATAGCCTCCACTAATCCAGCCAGTATTTACCAACCAGACTTTGGTATTATGCTTTTTGATTTTTTCCGCCAATAACTCCGCATATTTGCTAGGGTGCCAAACCATAAACGCCGCACCAAAGCATGCCGAAAATGTAGCCTGAGGTTCATCAACTCCCATTTCGGTTCCAGCCACTTTCGCGGTGTAACCACTAATAAAATGATACATGCTTTGTTCCGGACTCAGTTTTGAAACTGGTGGCAAAACCCCATAAGCATCTGCCGTAAGGAAAATCACATTGTTTGGATGTCCACCTAGACAAGGTATTTGTGCATTCGGAATATATTCTATTGGATATGCGGCACGCGTATTTTCTGTTATGCTTTTATTCGTATAATCAACTTCACTGGTAGCAGGATCTAGTACAACATTTTCTAATACCGTCCCGAATTTTATAGCATTAAATATCTCAGGTTCTTTTTCTGCCGAAAGGTCTATGGCCTTAGCATAACATCCGCCTTCGATATTAAAAATTCCATTATCTGACCAACAATGCTCGTCATCACCTATCAATTTTCTATCTGGGTCGGCAGAAAGGGTGGTTTTTCCTGTTCCACTAAGACCAAAGAAAAGCGAGACATCGCCCTCATCGCCCATATTGGCGGAGCAGTGCATACTCATAACGCCTATTTTTGGCATTATGTAGTTCATCACTGTAAACACCCCTTTTTTCATTTCACCCGCATATTCTGTACCTAGAATTACGAATTCTTTACGCTCAAAACAAAGGTCAACGCTTGTTCGAGAATTCATGTGCGAAGTAAAAGAATTCGCAGGAAATTCGCCTCCGTTAAAAATAACATAATCAGGTTCGCCAAAAGTGGCTAATTGCTCCTGTGTGGGCCTGATAAGCATATTATGCATAAAAAGGGCATGGTAAGGTCTTGTGCAAATCACACGAACTTTGATTTGATATTTTGGGTCCCAACCTGCATAACCGTCTACGACATAAATTCTGGTTCTGGTATTGAAGTAGTCTAGGGCTCTTTGTTTGTTTATATCAAAAGTATGTTCATCCATTTTGATGTTTACATTGCCCCACCAAATATCATTGACGCTTTCAGGACGCTCAATTATTCGTTTATCTTTTGGACTTCGGCCAGTTTTTGTGCCAGACTTTAATGCCAAAGCACCCGAACTCGTAATTTCGGCGTCAGGTTCATACTGAATAGCCAATTTGTACAATTGTGCAGGTGAAACATTTCTTATTACTTCTTTCGGATTTATCCCGTAGCCTTTTAGATTAAATTTTTCAGACATAAAAAAGATTATTTTTTTGCAAATTATCTATAAAAACCCCAATTTACTATGATATAAAACAAGATTTAATAAAAATGTTATTTTGATAATTAAATAGTTGATTTTGAATAATTTAATAAAAAAAATTGCTATTTTAATCTAGAAAAAAGAATTGAAAATTAAAGAATATGATAAAAATCAGAATTTAGAAAGAAAATTGAATTTCAAAAATATTTATAGCTTAAAATCCTAAATATTACACTCAAAAAAAAGCGGATTTGGGCTTAAATTGTTAGTTTTGTGACAAAGAATAAAATATGGGAATAAGGTCTTTTTTTAGTAAACCTCTAGCGGCATTTGTTGATTATCAAACCAAAAAATGGTTAAAAAATCCTATTGGAACTCAAACCCAATGGATGCAAAAACTGGTTGCAGAAGCACAGCAAACAGCATTTGGCAAAGACCACAATTTTAGTCAAATTAAAACCTATGAAGATTTTAAAAAGCAAGTTCCAGTAAGGGATTACGAAGAATTGAAGCCTTATATTGAACGAATTTTAAAAGGAGAATCGGATGTTTTATGGAAAAACAAACCGCTGTATTTGGCAAAAACTTCAGGAACTACTTCTGGCGTAAAATACATTCCGATATCTAAAGAATCCATTCATAACCATATCAATTCTGCCAAAAACGCCATTTTGGCTTATATTCACGAAACAGGAAACGCTTCCTATTTAGACAAAAAACTGATATTCCTTTCTGGTAGTCCAGAAATGGACAAAAAAGCGGGGATTTTTACGGGTAGACTTTCAGGCATATCAAACCACCATGTTCCTGCGTATTTACGAACTAACCAAATGCCAAGCTATGAAACCAACTGCATAGAAGATTGGGAAACGAAGCTAGATAAAATAATAGACGAAACCATTGACCAACCAATGGGTTTGATCTCGGGTATACCACCATGGGTACAGATGTATTTTGACAGAATAACCGAACGAACGGGAAAGAAAATAAAAGACGTTTTTCCTGATTTTGGCCTATTTATTTATGGAGGCGTAAATTTTGAACCCTATAAAGCGAAACTGTTTGAATCTATCGGAAAATCAATAGATGCCATTGAACTTTATCCGGCCTCTGAAGGATTTATAGCTTACCAAGATTCCCAAAAAGAACCCGGCATGTTGCTTTTGCTAAATACAGGGATATTCTTCGAATTTATACCAGCAGAAGAGTATTTTGATGAAAATCCAAGTAGATTACACATTGGTGAGGTAGAATTAAACAAAAACTATGCACTGATTATCAACTCTAACGCTGGCCTTTGGGGATACTCAATCGGAGATACTGTAAAATTCGTTTCATTAAATCCACATAGAATTGAGGTTTCAGGCAGAATCAAACATTTTATATCTGCATTTGGTGAGCATGTAATAGGCGAAGAAGTAGAAAAAGCGATGAAACATGCTTGTTCCCTCCATCCAGAAGTAGAACTTGTGGAATTTACAGTAGCACCCATGGTTGCTCCGACCGAAGGCCTCCCCTATCATGAATGGTTGGTTGAATTTGCCAAACCACCGCATAATATTGACCAATTTCAGCGAGATTTAGACCAAAAAATGGTGGAACTCAATGTATATTATCAGGACTTAATAGATGGAAACATATTGCGACCACTGGTTATAAAACCGCTGAAAACCAATTCCTTTATAGAATATATGCGATCGATAGGCAAATTGGGTGGACAAAACAAAGTGCCTCGCTTAGCCAATGACCGTAAAATTGCAGATCAACTAGCCTAATATCTATGAAAATAGCCTTTGGGGTATTTTATTGTTTTTCATTTTCTGTCTTAATGGGACAAACCGTTTCGACGGAAGAAATAAATTTGGCCAGACAAAAAGCCTTAATTTTTTTAGAAAAAGAGCAGGTAAAAACTACAATAGATAACAAGGTTTTTGAAGGAGAATGGCCCGCTTACATGCACATGACCAATGCTTTTGTGCTTTTAGGTAAATCTGAAAAATACCGCGACTCCAACTGTTTCAATATGACGGGAATTTTCAATGCACTCTCTGAAGCATATTTGTTGGATACTACACAAGCTTCTATCAAACCTATGCTTGAGAAAGCCTATCCTGAGCTGCTAAGATATAAAAAAGATTCTTTATTTAATTTCTGGAAACTATTGCCACCTAATAGAGATTTATCCAGAAAAATGGACAATCCTGCGGATGCTTTGGTGAGAAGACCAACGCATTATAAATTAAAAAGCAGATTTATCAATAATGCAGCAAACGTTGCTTTTGACAATGACGACACTTCCACAGGGAATCTTTCTTTGTTTTATTATTCAAAAATATTTGGGGATAAAGCTATTAAAACAATAAGTCAAGCAGCATTTGATAAATATCTTGACAGCAACCGAAAAGCTTATCATTGGCATAATTATTTGGTTAGAATACCAAGACATTCAAATGCATTTTTGACCTGGCAAGGCCAAGAGCGAGACTTTAAACATTGGAGTTTTCTAAAAGCAGCAGGGCATAATCTAATCTTCTTTTTACCTTCTAGCGGTGCTTATCCGCATCCTTTTGTACCATATATACCTTGGGGAGCCAATGATATAGATGCGGTGGTCAATGCCAACATTCTGACCTATTTGGCCACAACAAATCAATTAGATCAATCTGTTGGAAAAAATGGAGCTAATAAACTGATAAGTTATCAAATAAATAGAGGTCGCTGGAGCAGAGCCGGAATGTATTATCCCAATAAATACCATTTTCATTATGCAGTTTCTAAAAATATTTTGGCAGGAAATCATGAGCTAAAATCAGAAGGGCAAAGTATTTTATCGCACTTATTGGATACCCAATTGCCCGATGGACATTTTGAAAGCCGAAGAAAAGTAAACAAAAAGGACATTTTACAATCGACAGTTTATGGCTTGACAAGCTTGCTCAACCTCAAAGAAGCTGGCTACGATGTTCCTAAAGAAAGAATCGACCTAAGCATAAAATACCTTTTAGAACATCAAAATGAAGATGGTTCCTGGCAAGGCGGGGTGTTTTTCTCAGGCGGCACAGTGGTAAGAAATGTCCTGCATTTCCAATCTGAAGCCTATACTACTTCGTTGATGGTGCTGGCTTTGAATAAATGGAAAAAGCTTTACACTTCAATTTAAATCCAAAAGCACTTTTCCAGAAGACATTTGATTGATATACGTTTCTAAACCGTCCTTTAACTCTTCCATTTTTATAGTTTTTTGAATCGTAGTTTCAAATCCAGCACTCAACATTTTCTGAATTTTCCTAACATCCAAAACCACCTCGACGATGGATTTCTTTTGGGCTTCTTTACTTAGCCAATAGCCTTCTACTGTATTTTGTTTGAAAAGTATATTCTGAGGAGAAAAATCACTTGGCTTTTGATCTAATCTTCCATATATTATCATTTTGGAGTTATCTGGCAGTACATTTAAAGTTTCGTAAGGCATGCGTCCTCCTCCTATTGCATCTAAAAACAAAACTTTTTTGAAAGATTTTGTTGCTGTTTTTAAAGTCTCTAGATATTCTGTTTTTTCAGTACAAAAGACTTCAGAAAAGCCTTTAGATAAAACTTCTTCTTTCAATTCTTCTTTTCTAATCAAACCAAAAACTGGAATCTTGGCTTCTTTTGCAAAATGTGTAACCATTTGTCCCAAGGCACTTCCAGCAGCAGAAAATACTATTAAATCCGCATGCATTTTCTTGGCTTTTTTTATGAAAGAAAGGGCCGTAAGTGGATTAACAAACAACATTGACCCTTGCTTCAAACTAACATTTTTTTGCAAGTCCATGCATTTATTTGCATCGGTAAGCATATATTCAGCCCAAGTGCCGTTGCCCGTATTTGGAGCTGTACATGCCACATTTTTATTTAAAAGACGATTGGCTAAAAAACCTCCACCAGACGCAACAACAACTCCGCTTCCTTCTAATCCTGGCACAACTGGAAATGCTTTTTTCAGTCCGTAATTGCCAGTCAAAAATGCCAAATCAGATGGATTTATAGGAGAAAAAGCCATCTTTACCAAAACTTGCCCTTTTGCAGGTACTGGTTTTGGGATTTCGGACAACTCAAATTCATTTGGGCCTTTTAAGAGGATAACTTTCATAAATACGCTGATTTTTTTGCAATATAAACAAAAAAAGCAGCCAATTATGACTGCTTTAATATCTATTAATTCAATAATTCTTATTTCACCTCAAAAAGTGAATCATCCAAATTAGAGTTCACTAAAATCTCTTTTGTTTTGAAATCGAAAGCCATCATACCCATGTCTTGTTTTAATACATGTGGAAATTTGATTCCACCAACTGCTTTATAATCAGCATAATCTATTGTAACGGTCATTTTGCCCATTGGAGATTCGATATCATTTATTTGACGCTTTTTTAGGCCCGATTCAACTTCGTAATATTCTTTTGCTTCGCCAGCAGCATTTAAAATCTTCAGAGCATGACATTCTACACCATCTATATTTTCTTTGCCTAAATAGCTAAGTTTACCTAAATCATCCAAATATTGAATTTCTCCTATAATATTTCCTTGTGCTGCGAGTTTTTTAGCATCCTCTCCTTCTACCATTTGCTCTTGTCCCATACCTGAAACTTTTCCTTTTTCACCATCAAAAACTGTATTGTTTACTTCTCCCATACCGTCTACAGTAACAACAGTTAAAAACTTGTTGGGCATTTTTTTCTTTACAACCATACTCATTGACTGTCCCTGCATTTCTGCCGTCAGCTCCATTGAGAAGTCTTTTATAGAATTTATAGCATCTTGACCACCAATTGCTTTTATGTAGTTTTCAATTACCATTTTAGGAGTAGTTTCTTGAGCATTTACGGCTACAGATCCTATAAGAAAAAGAGCTAAAAGTGTTTTTTTCATTTTATACAGTTTTAAATTTCCAACAAAGCAATTGCTTTTTTATTAAGCAACCAAAAAATATTATTTAAAGCATGTTAAAGCAATGTTAATTGGCAATTTTTAAGCATAAAAAAACACCACTGCCTTGCGACAATGGTGTCAGGGTTCAAAAATTTACCTCTAAACGTTCCCAATCACATACATTTCCTCTAATGTAGGTGTAGGATTTCCCCCTTGTTTTTCAAGCGTAATTGCAAACGCTGCTATGTTGCCCTTCGGCACTTTCATTGCCAATATTTTATTTTGAAAATCTAAGTCAACCATACCCATATCAACAGGCACACCGTCTACAATTCCCCATACTTGGTATTGTTTGCCTTTTGGTGCAACTGGTAGTTTATCCACCACTAGCTTCATTTCTTCCGTTTCTTTGTTCCAAAAAGCCAATACTTTGCTATTTGGCGATTTTTCTACGCCATTTAACTCCATTTTTACATTTTGGCTGTCTTTAAACAAGGCCAACATACTCTCTGTAGAGGATATCTTTACCTGCTCTTGCTGTATTTCAGACTTTAAGGCGGCCAATTGTGCCTCGCTTTCTCCATTTTTTTTGTATGACCAGACAAACAATACCCCAAATATTAAAGCAGCAGCAACTGCCAGTTTTGGCCAAAGTGAAATTACCTTTGTTTGAGATTCCTCTACAACCGGCAAGGCTTCATCAGTACTATTTTCAACTGGTTCATCGAAAGTCATTTGTGCAAAAATCTTTGATTTCAATCCTTCAGATGGTTTTACCTCATGCATTTTTGCATAAGTTTCCATAGTTCCTTCCAGCGTCGTTAGTTCTTCCTTTATTTCTGGGTAAATCTTCGACATACACTCCACTTCTTGTTTTTCTTGTGGTGTTGTCGAGCCCAATACGTAAGCTTCTAGTATACCAGATGCTATATATTCACTAATATTCATATCTTAAAAATAGTTTTTAGATCTTGAAGAGCCGTCCTAATGCGTGATTTGGCTGTTCCCAAAGGAATTTTTAAAATATCAGCCGCCTCTTCTTGAGTATATCCTTGAAAATAAACCATGTCAATCAATACCTTTCGGTCAGTTTTGAGTTTATCCGTTAGTCCTTTCAGGTCAAACAGTGACATTTCAGGCTGAAAACTCGCCTTTTTGTCCACCTGTCCATGCAATTCGTCGATGTCTTCAAGCCAAATGTTTTTGTCCTTGCGGACTTGATCAATGGCTGTGTTGCGGGCGATGTTTACCATCCAGGTAAACAATCTGCCTTTAGAAGGGTCATAGTCGCCTATTTTTTTCCAGATTTTCACGAAAACATCCTGAAGAATGTCTTCCGACTTTTCGGTGTCTTTGACTATCTTGGTAACCACACCGAGCAAACTCCCCGAATAATGGTCGTAAAGATATTCAAATGAACTCTGGCTGTTTTGTTTTAGCGTCCTAACCAATTCTTCTTCTGAGATTTGAGTTGTCAAAATAAAATTTGTTTAGAGGTTTTTTAAAAATACTTAATCATTCAATACCAAAATACATATTTGAGGAATATTTTGATACCTTCTTTTTTTCTTTACCCAAAGTCCTTCTCAATCAGAGAAGGACTTATAAAGGGTTTTGTTTTCATAATTTGTGCTTCGAAAAACTTACATTGGCAACAATACCGTATCCAAAGAATGTATAACACCGTTTGATTGATACACATTGTAGATACTAATATTTGCCACGTCTCCTTTTTCATCTGTGATAGAAATATTCATATCCCCGTTCATTTTAGACGTTAACATTCCACCTGAAAGTGTTTTTAGTTTGGCTTGACCTTTTCCTTTCTCTATCAGTTTCATCAACTCTTTGGCATCTAACTTACCTGCCACTACGTGATAAGTAAGAATCTTAGTCAATGTGCTTTTGTTTTCAGGTTTAAGCAAGGTTTCCACAGTACCTGCTGGAAGCTTGTCAAAAGCTGAATTTACAGGTGCAAAAACCGTGAAAGGTCCAGCTCCCATCAGTGCATCTACCAATCCTGCTGCTTTTACTGCCGCTACCAATGTGGTATGATCTTTAGAATTTACAGCATTTTCTACAATGTTTTTCTTTGGATACATGGCTTCGCCGCCTACTGTTACTGTTCCTTTTTGAGCAAATGTTGCAGTTCCTAATAATGCAAACCCGATTGCGATTCCTAATGTTTTAAGTGATTTTTTCATTTGTTTTATTATTTAATTTGAATCACTTACGCCATAGATTTACTTTTGGATTATTTATTTCAAAAAAAACAAGAGAAAACTTTAATCATCTTTTAAGAAAGGCATATTAAAGAATTCTTTTTAGCCTTTTTATTCCAAATTTAACCGCTCTCCTACCCTTTTTTGGATTATTTTAAAATAAAGAAAAATAAAAACTCAAGAGTAAAACTTGTTTCAAAAAAAAATCTCCAAATGCTATTTCGAATTACAATGCGAAGCAAATTGTTTCGTTTATTGTTTTAATTAGGTGAAAGATTTGATATATAGACCCTATCTTTCGACCTTTGTTTTTTTAAAATACTTATCGATGCAAAAATTCATTTTTATTTTTCTTCTTTCTTTTTCCCTAAAAGCCCAAATTATCCCACAAGCAGAACCTATAGAAGAGGAACCTCAAGAAGAACAAGAAGAGAAACCTGTACTATTTGAAGAGCCAAAACCAGCTTGGAAACAACGTTTGCATTATGGCGGTAATATTTGGGCTCAGTTTTGGGGAGCTTTATATTTTGATGCCTCGCCAATGGTAGGCTATGATGTAACCGAAAAAGGAACAATAGTAGGTGTCGGAGCTTCATTTATATACCAAGGTGGATATCAACAAGGCGGAAATGTAGCTGCAGGAGGAAGAGTTTTTGTAAGACAAGCTATATGGAAATCATTATTTGCCCAAGGAGAATATGAATTTATGAATGCTCCAAACAACCAAATTAATTTTTATAATTTCGATGTTGATGGGCCAGCAAGAAAATGGGGTGCTTCTCCACTAATTGGTTTAGGATTTTACCAAGGCCGTAATTCACAACAAAGTGGAAGTTTTATTTCAGTAATGTACAATCTGGGTGCACCTTCATTTGGCTATAGAAGTTTGCAATCAATTGGCGGCAATGGCTCTCCATTTGTGATTCGGATTGGCTATTTCTTTTAAAGAATCACCGTTCGATTTCCAAAAATAAAAACTCTATCATCCAAAACTAGCTTTAGAGCTTTTATCAATACCATTTTCTCTACATCACGGCCATCACGAGCCATGTCTGCTGCAGAATATCTGTGGTCCACATCTTTGGTATCTTGGGCAATAATTGGCCCCTCGTCAAGGTTGTCATTTACAAAGTGTGCCGTGGCTCCAATTATCTTAACACCTCTTTCGTAAGCTTGTTTATAAGGATTGGCACCAATAAATGCAGGCAAAAACGAGTGATGAATATTGACGATTTTATTGGAGTATTTAGATACAAAAGCTGGAGAAAGAATCCTCATATACTTGGCAAGAATCAAAAGCTCAGGGTTGTAGATATCTAAGGTTTTTAAAACTGCGGCTTCGTGCTCTTCTCGCGTTTTGTTTTCAGCGGCGACATAATGGAAAGGAATTCCAAACTTGCTAACAAATGGTTGTAAAGTATTGTAATTACTAACTACGGCTAAGACATTTGCTTTGAGCTCTGCAAACGCATAACGAATCAATATCTCAGAAAGACAATGATGTTCTTTAGTACATAATAGCACGATATCTTTCTTTTTCTGCGGATTTAGCCTGAATTTTATTTCTTCAGAAGGTACTTTGATTCTTAAATCTACCAATACTTTTTGTGTGTCAAAGTCATCGGCACTCACAAACTCTGTACGCATAAAAAACCACCCATTCGGACTTACGTACTCGTCTTGCCTAAGAATATTGCATTCGTTGTTAAAAAGAACACTTGTTACATGAAATATTAACCCTTTAGCATCAGGGCCTTCCATTAATAAGGTATGTTTTGCCATTTGATTTACGATTGATTCGATTTACGATTAATTCGATTTACAAGTGATTCGATGTAAGATTGATTTGATTTACGATTGATTCGATTTACGATTGATTCGAATAACTATTAGTAAATCTATTATTCCTATAAAAATTAAATCATTCTTTTGGTTTTTGTTTTTTCTTCAAAGTATTAATAGAAGCTACTACCATAGAAAGTATTTCATCAGATTCTTTTTTCAACCAAAGTAATATTTCAGTTTTAAGATTTAATGATTCTTCAATTAATTCGAGCCAATATAATGTTTCGTCCGCCTCCTCTTCTACAATTTTCAATTTATTAATCATATCAGCAAGAGATTTAGCCCTACAAGCTGCCCTATAATTAGCCCCAACTGAAGCTGAAGATCTGATAACCTGGCCTCCGTATATTCTAATACTGGTTTTTTGAGGTAAATCATCCACAAATTTCCCACATTCAAGTGCTAATTTTTTAGTTCTATTCTTAAAAATCGCAGCATTCATTTATTAAAAAATTATTTGATAATTATTTCATAACAAATCTAAAATCCCAAATCGAATCAATCTAAAATAAATTATTTTACTTCTTTCTAAAAAAAGTCGTAATCGTAACGCCTTCAAAACCGAAATGTTCTCTTATTTTATTTTTAAGAAATCTCTGATAAGACTCTTGCACATATTGAGGCAAATTACAGAAAAAAACAAACGTAGGCGATGGGGTTGGAATCTGCACTATGTATTTAATTCTAACCATTTTACCTTTCATTGATGGCGGTGGATAGTTCTCTATAATTGGCAATAATATGTCGTTTAATTTTGAAGTTGTCACTTGAGAATTTCTTACTTCATAGACTTCCATCGCCTTCTCTATAACCTGAAAAATTCGTTGTTTTTCTAATGCAGAAGCAAAAATAACAGGCATATAATTCATAGGAGCCAATCTTTCCAAAAACTCCTTTTTCATCACCTCCGCCGTTTTCGAATCTTTATCTACAATAGCGTCCCATTTGTTCACCATAATTACAATACCTTTTTTAGCATTGTGTGCTTGGGCTATTATGCTGACGTCTTGAGCTTCAAGTCCTAAAGTAGCATCTAATAATATTATACAAACATCTGAATTATCCAATGCTTTTATAGACCTTAAAACCGAATAAAACTCAATATCTTCGTTTACTTTGGCTTTTTTACGAATTCCCGCAGTGTCAGTAAGAATAAAATCCTTACCGAACATCTTGTAATGCGTATCGATGGCGTCACGAGTTGTGCCTGCCACATCTGTTACGATACTCCTTTCTTTTCCCAAAAGTGCATTCAAAAAAGAAGATTTTCCAACATTTGGTCTTCCTAAAATCGAAATCCTTGGTATACCTTCATTCGGATTTTCTTCTTGGTCATGCTCTAAATGTTTTACCATCTCGTCTAATAATTCTCCTGTGCCAGAACCATCAGCTGCCGAAATAGGATAAACTTCACTTGCCAGACCCATGCCATAAAACTCTGCGGCTACTAAATTCGCCCTTTCAAAAGTCTCCGCCTTGTTGGCCACAACGAAAATAGGCTTCTTAGATCTACGCAATACATTTGCAAACTCCTCGTCAAGCTCTGTTAAACCTTGCTTGGTATCTACCACAAATAGTATCACTGTGGCTTCTTCTAGAGCCAACTCTACTTGCGAACGAATGGCCTCCTCAAAAGTATCATCAGAGCCAACAACGTATCCGCCTGTATCTATAACCGTAAAATTTTTATTAAGCCAAAACGCATTTCCATAGTGTCTGTCACGTGTTACACCTGATTGATTGTCTGTAATTGCCACACGCTCTTCTATCAATCTATTAAATAAAGTAGATTTTCCAACATTGGGCCTACCTACTATCGCAACTATATTAGACATATTACTAATCCTATTTTTTATATAAATATTTTATTATCAAGCTTTTCGAAAAATCAAAAAGGATGCAAAGATAGGAAAAAATGACGGATTAGGAAAGAAAAATATGAAAATGGAGTTGTATTAATATCATCTAAAAGGACAAAAACTTAATTTCCACAAAATGCATCGATTGCAAAGTTCGAATTCAACTTATTATTTAAAATAATCAAGATTAATTGGTATTGTTATTATAAAATCTCGGCAATTTTCTTATCCACTTCTAAAATTAAACTATCAATTCTATCAACTACCTTATTCATTTTTTTAGATTGCATAAAATAATTTTTTGCTTCATACAAATTACCTAATTTCAATTCATATATACCTAAGTTCCTATAAGCATAGGGTTCATTCTTGTCGATAGAGATTGCCTTATTTAAATCATTCAAAGCTTCCGATGCTTTACCTAATTCTAGTTTGCATAAACCCAATAAACTAAAATAAAAAGCTGATATCATTTCAGTATCGTTTACTTTTTGTAGATAATCTAAGGCTAAACTAAAATCCCCTTCTTCAGATAAGCAAAATCCTAAATAAATTAAAACCGTTGGATTTTCAGGGCTTAACTCTAAAGCTTTTTTAAAGCAATCCTCTTTTTCTAATTTATTTTTCAAATAAAAATGTGATACACCGAGAAAAGCATATTGAATATTTGATAGAGGATTTGACTTTGACATCAAATTAATCAAAGTAATTGTTTCTTCAAAATAAGAAAACTCAAATGCTTTTGTTATTATTTTTTCTTTTAAGTCTTTAATATTTAGGCCTTTAATTTTAATTCTATCAGCAATATTAAAAGCATCAATGAATAGATGAAAATCCAGTAATGAAGAAGTGTATCCAAGTTTACTTAACTGATAATTACGTAAAAAGTTAAACCTACTAGCCTGAAAACTAACATCATCATTAAGAAAAATAAATTTATTCCCAAAAAGCAAAATGAAATCATAAAATCCAAAAATTAAAAAAATAAATGAAAGGAACTTATATATCCATGAACTTCACTAGAAAGAACAATACTAAAAATGGCTACTATGATAATTAATGGGAAAAAAGCGGAAAAAATAACACAAAACTTCTCTACAAAATTTGGCAAATTATTTTCCTTTGAAACTGTAAATCCAATATTCCAATTTTTAAGATTTCTTCTTATAAAAATATCAAAATCTTTAAGTTTAAACTTAATATTATCTTTAGATATTATGTTAGTGCCTATCAGTATTGTAGCACCTGACTTTGAAAGAAAAAACAATGGTATAACAAAACCAATTTGGTGCAAAAAAGAAAAAATATAAAACGATGTAAAAATAATAAATATAAATAGCAGTAAAATCCAAAAAATAAATTGCATATTTTAAGAAAAATAAATTTGTAAAGTTTAATTCTGAATTAAATAGCTTTAAATGATTAAGAAAAAAAAATTTCATAACCCAAAAACCTCTTGCCAAGAAATCATCAAAATAGCTACAAGAGCTAGTAAAAGGCCAATTCTATTTAAGTTTGATATTTTTTCTTTGAAAAATAATACAGAAACCAGAGCCGAAACAAGGATAACACCCATATTGTAAATGGGATAAACAAAAGCTCCACTGTTTCCAAAATAACCCAAAGTCAGAATAATAAGATAAAACGAAAGGAAATTAGGCACTCCCAAAGTGATTCCGGCTAAGACATTTTTCATTTCTATCTTTTCAGTTCCTTTTATTAGTCGATAAACCAACATCAAAAATCCAGCTAAAACTGCTCCCAAAACCATCACCAAAGTAACTGGAACGACACGCTCTGCGTCTCTTATAACCTCGATATTTAGGTAATTTATGGTAGTGTTCGTAATTCCATACATCAAAAAAACCGCCAAAGCCAAACCGCCTTGTAGCCAAAAATTAGCTTTTTTACCTGAGTCAGCCTTAAAAGTAGCGATAGCCACCGCCAAAATAGCCAATACCAATCCAAGATAATTTATCCAATCGAAAACTTTTCCGGCACTACCAAAAACCAAAAGACTGAACAAAACAGGAATAACCAAAGAAACATTATTGGCCATTGAGGTCAAGGTCATGCCGATTTTTTGGGTAGCCAAACCGCTCAAAACGAATGTAATAATAAAGCCAACACCCAGTGCCAAGCAATAGTAAGTCCAGTTTTGCGTAAAATCTAGTGCAAAATGTTGGCCATCTGGCATTAGTAAAATTCCGGTAATAAAGCAAACTGGATAATTGAAAGCTATAGCCTGAAAAGTGCTAATTTCAAACTTCGGAAAAATCCTAAAATTGACCAGCAAAAGCACTGAAAATAAAATACTTAAAGCTAAATAAAACATAATTTATTGATTATAAGCGGCATAGGTTTCGCATTCTTTTAAAATCATTTTTTGATATTGCGTGTCTTTATAATCTTTTAGCAATTTAGAAAAAAACGTGCGAAATTTAGGTAGTACCTCTTTTTTCATTTTTTCATTATATGCATCTTGAGCATCATATTCATCTGGTCTCTCAGAATAAAATTTAACCAAATATTGATTTCGCTCACACAAAGCTCCACCGTAGCATATTTTTGCTGCCAGTTCTTTATCAGGATTTAATGCCAAGGCCTTTTCGAATGCTTTCTTAGCATTTTCAGTCAAATAATAATCGTTTTTGATATCGGTATCGTATTCTAATTCCATCGAACTTTTATCTCTATGCGTTAAAATCCAAGCTTTCCCATAATAACTCAAATTGTACAAAGCCTTTCCATATTGATACCAGTCATCTGCATTTGCACTTTTTTCTTTTGTTTTAGCTTCTAAATTTGCCAAATGAAGAACAAAGTTTGAAGGCTTAACAGAAGTGACTTTTTTACCAAAATAAAAATCTCTAGGTTCGCTTTCAAAATTTTCCGTGAACCCATTTTCCTCTAAGGTATTAGCAGAAACTAAATTTAAAGTTGCAGCCGCATCGGCAAACTTCGACTCCAACACCTGCCTTCTTGCCAAAGCAAGATTCAAATAATCCGCTTTCAGGTTTGAAAGTTGCACCAGTTTCTTGTCGTTAATATTTAGTTCTGGGGAATTGGCAAATGCAATTACTTTCTTCAGAAAATCTACCGAACAAGTGTCTACTAATGCGTTCTGATTTGTACTTAATTCGTAGCCATTACCATAATCGGAATAGGCTGAAATGTTATTAGCCAAAAACGATTTCACAGCATTTCCGCCTTCGGCTTTTTTATCATTTGAGCAAGACCAAAACCATCCACTTTTTTTAGGCTCTTTATTTTGAGCATAATAATTCGCCAAAGTTTGGGTAGTTTTAATCAACAAATTATTATCTCTAAAGGTTTTAACATCCGTAAAACCCTCAATAATTTTCAACAAGCTAGCTTCAGTTTCAAGTGAAATGGGTTTTTCAATCATTTCAAAAGTAAGAAAATCTATTTGCTTTTGTTGGAAGGTATTGGCCTGTAGTTTTATGTTTTTTAAAATCTCAAGTCCCTTCTCTGGTTGATTTTTAAGATAGAAAAAATAAGCATTGCTCAGATTCCAAAATAGTGGATTCGTAACCTTATTCTCAGAAGCAACTTTGGCTGCAAAATCTGCTAATTTGCTCAAATAAGTCTCGCCTTGCTTTTGAGATTCATTAACTTTTTTAATATCAACTTTGTAGTTTTCGTCATAAAAATTAAAATTATTCCCGTACACCGTGGCATTCTTTTCAGCAAAAAAAGACATTTCGTTTTTGTTGATTTCTCTTGCAAACACCAATTCTAAAAGCGGGTGTTTGGGGTTTAAATCATAGATTTCTTTCACAATCTCTAAGCCGTCTTGAAACGGCTGCACGCCTTGCAATACCAAAACATTGGCTTTTTCGTCGCTCATTTTAGCTAATTTCAGAGCATCTTTAAAAAATGCCGGATTTATCCGCCTAACACTCAAGTCTGATTGTCTTCTTCTTGATTCTGAGCTATTGAATATTTCAGAAAACATAAAAACCGACTTGGCTGTGTCTCCAGTAGCCATAATTGCACCTGCCACCCTACTTTTCGACCAATCATTAATTAATGTTTTTGATTTAATCTTTGGAGCAAACTTACTGTAATCTTCGATTATCTCTTTATATTTCCCTATCTCAGCTTGAAGCTTTAGGTTATGAAACAAATACCGCTCCTTCAAAAAGTCATTTGGTGCATTTTCGAAACCATTTTTACCCTTTTCTATCAAAATTTCAATTTTTGTGGTATCAATTACAAGAGCATCATCCCAATAGTTTTCGTGATGCGGCGTAGAATTTTCAACATTTTGAGTAAAAATGAGATATTCTTTTGCGGCCATATCAAATGCACCAACTTTACTTGCCAGAACATTTATCTTTTTATCACCATAAAGACACTCTTTAATAAAATTTCTATCGATTTTACCAGCAAAATATTTCTCCCATGCCGCAATATTTTCTTTTTGCTCAACAGATTCTACAGGGTTTTCCTCAAAATAATAAGGATCCTCATTCAACACCATGGTTGAGTAATAATAAGGCTTTGTGTCAATGGGCGTATTGGCATTTTCGGGATAAAAAAGAGAAAAATATTCGGCGTAGTCTAAAGGATTGGGTCCACATGCCAGAATAGCCAAAACAGTACAAAATTTGAAAAGCGTCTTAGTTTTCGGAGAAAAGTTTCGATATTTTTTTTGAATCGAAATTAGAAATATTTTTTTCATCTAAATGATACAGAATTAGGGTAGTTTTATTGGCTTTTATATTTTTGAGAATATCTATTTTTATCGTTTCAATTTCATTCAAATTTACATTTTCAAACTTTAAAATATCGTTTTTTCTAAAGGAAATATTTTTGAATTGAACGTCGTTTTTACATAAAAATTGGCCTTCAATTTTTGCTTTTTCAAAAGCCGTTTCACCTAAAATTTCTTGTGAGGAGCAATTTTTTATAAATGTATAGAAAATCCCATTTCTATATACCAAAACCTGCTGAAAAATCGGAAAGGCGAAATTCAATTCCATTGGGTATTTTGAAAGATTGTCAAGATATTTCAAAACTGTACGAGGATCAAAAATAGAATTTTCAATGGCAAGTTTCCTCCATTCTCCAGTATTATACAACATTAAAATACCTTCATCTACAGGCGGAATGCCTGTTTTTTCGTAAAATTTGATTTGGTGCAAACGAATAGTAGCCGAAAGTTTAATTTTATTTTCCGTTTTTTCTCGGAGTGTTTTCAAAAAATAAAAATACTTTTCTTTTGTACCCAAGGTCCAATCACAATCTATTTGAATCTCTCTATATGAATTTGAAATCATCTGGATTTGTGAAACAATTCTTTCTGCTAAGTTTTCGATTTCATTAATTTTTGTTTTTTCAAACACTCTATTTGTGATAAAAACTGTGGGAATAATTTCCTGACTTACTTTTGATTTCAACCTAAGAATTCCTTTTGGCACGGCTTCATTCCCTAAAATATCAACATCGAAAAAACGTAAATAGATTTTCTCTACTTTATTTTCATCCAAAAACGCTCTCTCTTTTTGGCGTAAATCAAAAGTGGTTTTCCAAAAATATACTGCACGATTTATTGTTTTAGGCTGTTTTTCAGGTTTGCAACTACCTAAAAATATAAGTATTAAAAATAAATAAATCCGCGTCAAATCCATAAAATCCGTGTTCAATAACATGCATTAAGTATTCCTAAAACACAAGTATCACAAACGTAAATTAAAAAAATAAGTATTAAACCAAAATACCTTTCTAATTTTGCCATAGATGAAGATATATTTCAAAATACTCAAATTCGCAGGAAGTCTACGAAATTTCGTAATTCCCTTCTTTTTTACCTCATTAATAGCTGGCGTTTTCGGCGTTTTAAATTTGGTGCTTTTAAAACCACTGCTCGATGTGCTTTTTGGACAAGTATCTGACAGCGTGATTGTTGAAATGGCCAACAAGCAACCAAGCACTTTTCAGTTTTTAGATTTTTACCAAAAATATTTTGCTCAATCTGTCCTAAATGGTGGCAAATTGGGTGGCCTAAAGTTTGTATGTTTCACCATTTTAGGAGTCAGTTTTGTCGCCAACGTTTCGAGATACTTCAGTTTACGATTATTGGAAAGATTCAAAACCAATATGGTCGCTAACTTGCGTCAGGCGGTTTTTGAGCATACTTTACATTTGCATCTTGGGTTTTATTCGAATGAAAAAAAAGGCGAACTTATCTCAAGAATAACCACTGATGTGCAGGAAGTAGAGAATTCTATAGCTAATTCGTTTTCGGCAGCCATTAAGGAACTGATTTTGCTCTCAGCCTATCTTGTGGCCCTATTTTATATATCGTGGAAACTCACATTATTTTCACTGATAGTTATTCCGATCACTGGTGCGTTTTTAGGTATAGTTTTGAAAAGAATGCGACATAACGCCGGCGACAGTCAGCAAAGATTGAGTAATCTAATCAGTCTAATGGATGAGGCATTTGGAAGTATGCGGGTCGTTAAAGCTTTTTTAGCTGAAGGTTTTATTTCCAAACGCTTTTACGAGCAAAACACTGGCTACCGGAAATCCATGTTTGCCTATGCCTCGAAAAGAGAAATGGCCAATCCATTTTCGGAATTTATCGGTATAAGTATGGTGGCTTCTTTACTTTATTTTGGAGGAAGTTTAATTTTGGAAGGAACAGGCTCACTTTCTGCATCAACTTTCATATCTTACATCGCAATCTTTTCGCAAGTTATCAGGCCAGCCAAAGAGATTTCCCAAGCCATCAGTACTGCTCAAAGAGGCTTGGCTTCTGGACAAAGAGTTATGGATTTATTGGGACAAAAAGCTGATATAATCGATGAAAAAAATGCTGCAGAATTAGACAAATTTGAAGCTCAAATTGAATTTAAGAACGTTGGATTTTCTTATGCAGAAGGAAAAGAAATACTGAAAAATGTAAATCTAACAATCAAAAAAGGGCAAACTGTTGCTTTAGTTGGGGCTTCTGGTGGTGGAAAATCGACTATTGCGGATCTTTTGATAAGATTTTATGATGTGCAGAAAGGAACTATTTTGATAGATGAAAAAGACATAAAAACTATCTCACAAAAAAGCCTCAGAGAGCACATGGGCATGGTAACCCAAGAACCTATGCTGTATAATGATAGCATTTTTAACAATATCGCGTTCGGAAGAAATGTTACCAAAGAAGAAGTAGAAAATGCTGCCAAAATAGCCAACGCTCATGATTTTATATTAGCCCAAACCGAAGGGTATGAAACAAACATCGGTGATAGAGGTTCAAAACTTTCGGGCGGACAAAAACAGAGGCTTTCTATAGCCAGAGCAATTTTGCAAAACCCACCTATATTGATTTTGGACGAAGCCACTTCAGCCCTTGATACTGAATCCGAAAAACTCGTTCAAGATGCCTTAGCTAATCTGATGAAAAACCGAACTTCACTTGTCATCGCCCACAGACTAAGCACCATTCAGAATGCAGATCAAATCTTTGTTATTCAGAATGGTGAAGTGGTTGAAGAAGGCACACACCAATCTTTATTCGAAAAAGAAAACGGGTATTATAAAAAACTGGTAACAATGCAGGAACTGTAATTTAACGACCTTTTAAAACACTCCAAAACAACATGGCCCAGCCTGCAATCATTAATGTGCCACCAATTGGTGCCACAGCACCGAAAACATTAATGCCCGTAAAACATATCAAAAACAAACTTCCTGAGAAAATGAGAACCCCAAAAAGGAAGAAATTTCCACTTAACTTTATTAATTTTACTGGAAACTCTTTACTCAATATACCTACCAAAACCAATGCAATAGCATGATAAAACATGTATTTCACTCCTGTTTCGAAAGTATCCACTCTACCAGCAGTTTCCAACATAGGATGCAAAGCATGTGCTCCGAAAGCTCCAATTCCAACACCCAAAAACCCCAAAAATGACCCCGTAAGCAAAAAGAACTTATTCATATTTTTTGAATTTTTTATTAATTTAATTCCTAGCACCAAATATTGCACTTCCAACCCTAACCATAGTACTTCCTTCCTCAATAGCTAAAGGCCAATCTCCACTCATCCCCATCGAAATTTCCTTCAAATCAAAGTTATCAGCTGTATGAGATTTTATCTTTTCAAACAAGTCTTTTAAGCTTTTGAATTCTTCTCTTACCAAATCCAAATTCTCTGTAAAAGTACTCATCCCCATTAATCCAATTACTTTAATGTTTTTAAGTGCACTGAATTCTTCCGACGTCAACATTTTCTCAAATTCTTCAATTTCCATTCCAGTTTTTGTGTCTTCTTTGGCTATGAAAATTTGGACCAAACAGCTAATAACCCTTCCATTTTTTGCAGCTTGCTTATTTATTTCTTGCAAAAGCTTAAAACTATCAACGGAATGAATTAAACTTACAAAAGGAGCTATATATTTTACTTTGTTGGTTTGTAAATGACCTATAAAATGCCATTCGATATCCTTGGGTAAAGCCTCCCATTTATCTACCAATTCCTGCACATAATTTTCTCCGAAAGTCCTAAAACCAATGTCATATGCTTCCAAAAGCATCTCTTTGGGTTTAAACTTAGACACCGCAACCAATTTTACATTTTCAGGTAAAAGGCTATTTAGTTTTTTAATATTTTCTTGAATCTCCGTCATGCTTTTTCTTCATAGATTTTTGCCAAATTTACTATAACTTCTGCCGCTTTGAGCATGTCTTGTACTGAAACCCATTCTAGTTTTGAATGAAAGGCATGTTCGCCCGCAAAGATATTTGGACAAGGTAAACCCATAAATGAAAGTCTAGAACCGTCAGTACCTCCTCTTATGCTTTGTAGTTTTGGTTTTATACCAGCTCTGTTTATCGCTTCAATGGCATTTTCGGTTACTTCTGGAAAATTATCAAGAACAGTTTTCATGTTTCGATATTGCTCCGTAATAATAAATTCAAATCTGGAACTTGGATACTTTTTAATTATCTTTTCGGCTATTTTCTTTAATAAACTTTCTTTTTCAATAAGTCCACTATTGTCGAAATCTCTAATTATAAAACTCAAAGTGCATTCCTCAACATTTCCCTGAATATCAGTAGGATGAATAAATCCTTCTTTGTTTGAGGTTGTTTCAGGTGAAATTTGATCTTTTGGTAAGTTTTCCAAAATCTCAGCTCCTATTTTAATAGCGTTTTGCATTTTACCTTTTGCAAAACCGGGGTGAGCACTTATGCCAAATATTTTTATTTGCACACCATCAGCCGAAAAAGTCTCGTTTTCAATGGAGCCAAGGGTCTCTCCATCAATGGTATATCCAAAATCCGCCCCAAGTTTATCAAGATTTACATTTTCAGTTCCTCTACCAATCTCCTCATCTGGCGTAAAAAGTATTTTTATATCGCCATATTTTATTTCAGGATGTTGTTTTAAATATTCCAAAGCAGTCATTATTGCTGCTAATCCAGACTTATTATCTGCACCTAAAAGCGTTCTGCCTGATGCTGTAATTATATCATTGCCAATTTGGTCTTTCAAATCAGGATGTTCTGCATATTTAATAATTTGATTTGGATCGTCAGGTAAAATCAAATCTTCGCCTTGATAGTTTTCATGTATTATTGGCTTCACATCAGTACCCGAGCAATCTGGAGACGTATCCATGTGCGAACAAAACATGATTTTAGGAATTCCTCCTTTACTTGAATTTGAAGGTAGCGTGGCATAAATCACTCCAAATTCATCTAAATGAGCGTCTAATAAACCTAATTCTAATAGCTCTTTAACCAAAACTCTTCCCAAATCCTTTTGTTTTTCAGTACTTGGAGAAGTCAAACTTCTGGCATCAGATTGTGTGTCTATTTTTACATATCTACAAAATCTATCTATCAAACCTTTTTTAAATTGCTCCATTATTTTTCCAAGATAGATTTCAAGTCGGCAGGAGAATAGTTAATATTTTTTAAAGTTTTATTGTCAGCTGTCCTAAAAACCAAATACCTTTCTCCGTCTTTTTTATGATAACATTCAAATCCTTTTTTAGTATAATGCTCCACAGTTGCTTCAGCTTCTTCTATGTTTGCACAAGCTTTACTCATATTAGATCTCTGAACCTCATCAAAAAGTTCTTTAAATTTGTTTCCTAAACCAAATTCGAGAACTGCACCAGACAAAACATATTGAATATCACAAAGTGCATCTGCTACTTCCACCAAATCATTATTTTCAATTGCCTCCGCCAATTCCTTTAGCTCCTCTGATATTAATTCCACCCTTAACTCGCATCTCTTTTGGGATGGAATTATAGGATCCTTTTCGATTGGATGATGAAACGTTTTATGAAAATCAGCCACCTGATTCAGGCAATCTAGCTTGTTCATTTTGATATTGTTTAAGTTTTTGTAAAAAAAATTACCGTAAAATAAATATTCATTCGAATTGTCTTGCAAAGTTGTTCAATTTTAAATAATATTGCTAAAAATCTCGAAGTCAAATAAATCTTAATTCTTAAAATTATGAACAAATTAGTTAAGCTACTATCAATTTTTGCACTAGCTACAACTGTTTCATTCTGGTCGTGCAAAGGTGATCAAGGAGAGCAAGGTCTTCAAGGCCCAATTGGACCTCAAGGAACAGCTGGAACCAATGGTACAAATGGTACAAATGGGAAAGACGGTACAAATGGCACAAATGGTACAAATGGAAAAGATGGTAATGCTAATGTACAAAGTTTCCTTGCAACTGTAAAAGCTGACGATTGGAAAGAAATGGAAGTAACAGGTATTGGCAATGGCGTATCTAGCAAATGGGGAGCTGTGGCTATCGAAAATGCTTTAGTAACAACAGAAAAATTTGTAATGGTTTTTGTTAAAAACGGGGAAACTTTAAAATCGCTTCCAATTCTTTATACAAAAGAACTTGACAATTCAGTAGAGCGTTTAGACTACGGTTACAAAACTGGACAAGTTGAATTGTTCTATCGTTACCAATCACAATTATTTGGTGGTGCAAACGGAACTACAATTCTAAAGCCAAATGGAGACCTTACTTTTGAAATTGTTTGTACTTCCAAAACTGTAGGTGCAGCTCTTGAAAAAAGCGGTGTTGACATGAAAAACTACAAAGAAGTGATGAACTTTTTAAGCACTAGCTTATAATAAAAATATTATTTTTAAGTTTTAAGCCTTTCCTTTGTATGAGGGAAAGGCTTTTTTTTCAATATGATTTTTAAAACATCGATTCTATTTTTCTTTTTATTAAGCCTCCAAAGCTTTGGACAATTCCTAGACGATGCACCCAATAAAGAAACAACCTTAAAAGGCTTAGATTATCTCTACAATCAGCAATTTGAATTGGCAGACAAAACTTTTGAAGTAGTAAAAAGCCAATATCCAAATCATCCTGTCAAATATTTGATTAATGCCCTGCAAATTCAATGGGAAAACATTCCAATTGATAAGAACTCTGCAGCTCTTACTAAGTATATTAAAGAACTTAACGACTGTATTACTTCAGCAAAAGTCATCTACAAAGAACCAAAATATAAGAAAGAAGCTACTTTCTTTCTATTGGCTGCTTATGGTTTTATTGCACTTTCACATAATTACCAAAAAGATTTTTTAGCTGCTGCAAACGAAGCAAAAAAAGCTCACGGATACTTTAATGAAAGCAAAAAATACAAAAATTCCAATCCTGAATTTCTTTTCGCCTCTGGCCTTTACAATTTCTATAGAGTGCAGTATCCTGAATCTCACCCATTGGTAAAACCGATAATTATGTTTTTTGACAATGGAAATAAGACAACAGGACTTGCAGAATTGGAAAATTCCTTTAAAAATTCTATATTTAGCAGAAATGAAGCTGCTATGTATTTGGTAAACATTAATATTAAATACGAAACTAACTTCAAAAAATCATTAACTTATTCCGCTATTCTTAATAGCCGCTATCCTAACAATTTCATTTTTAAAATAAAACATATTGAATGCCTTTTATTAAACAATGAATTTGAAGATGCTAAAACCCTAAACGACAACCTTTTAAAAACTAGAAAAGATAGAGTTAGCACTATTTCAGGTTTGATTTTTGATGCATATTACAATGAGCATCAAACCAAAAACTACCAATCTGCACTTATAAACTATGCCAAGGCTTTGAAAATGCCAAACGATGACAGATATACCAAAGAATATCACGGCATGGCATATTTAGGAATGGCCAGAATATTTGTAATTCAAAATGACCTTGTTAAAGCCAAGGCACTTTATAAAGAGTGTCTAAAAATAGCAGAATATGGCTGGGTAGTAAAAGCAGCAAAAAGTGAATTAAAATCAATATTATAAAATACTTAAATGAATACTTATTTAATACTTAATGCGAAAGTAATTAATGAAGGCATCATAGAAGAAAAAGATGTTTTTATAAAAAATGGAATTATTGAAAAAATAAGTTCTGACTTAAGCTATGTTCCTGCTGATAGAGTAATAGACGCTAAGGGCTTATTTCTTATGCCAGGGGTAATAGATGACCAAGTACACTTCCGAGAACCTGGACTTACACATAAAGCTAATATCGAAACCGAATCTAAAGCGGCACTTGCGGGCGGCACTACAAGTTTTATGGAAATGCCCAATACCGTTCCCAATGCCTTAACACAAGAATTGTTAGAGGACAAATACCAAATAGCAGCTAATACAAGTTGGACAAACTATTCGTTTTTTATGGGTGGCTCAAACGACAACTATGAAGAGACGATGAAAACTGACCTCAAAAAAGTATGTGGTTTGAAACTCTTTATGGGAAGTTCTACTGGAAATATGCTTGTAGACAATGAAACTACCCTAGAAAATATTTTTTCAAACTTCCCTGGACTTATAGCTACACATTGTGAAGATGAGGCTACAGTAAAACACAATCTAGAATTTTATAAAAACAAATATCAAAACGAAGAACTACCTTATGATATTCATGCTTTGATAAGAAATGAAGATGCTTGCTATTTGTCATCAAGTATGGCTACTGGATTAGCCAAAAAACATAACACTAGGCTTCATATATTGCATATCTCTACCAGTAAGGAATTAGAATTGTTTGACAATACAATGCCTTTAAAAGACAAAAAAATCACTTCTGAGGTTTGTGTTCATCATCTTTATTTTGACGCCGAGGATTACAAAACATTTGGCAATAAAATCAAATGTAATCCTGCAATAAAACATAATCATAGAGAAAATTTAATGGAGGGCTTACTAAATGACAAACTCGACATAATTGCAACAGATCATGCACCTCATACAATCGAAGAAAAATCAAAGGATTACTGGAATGCACCGTCAGGTTTACCACTTATTCAAAGCAGCTTACAAGTTATGTTAGATTTCAATGCTAAAGGTAAAATAAGTTTAGAAAAAATCGTTGAAAAAATGTGTCATGCTCCGGCTGAGTGTTTCAAAATAGAAAAACGAGGATATATCAGAGAGGGTTATTGGGCTGACTTGGTTTTGGTAAATTTAAACGCTCCAAATACCGTTTCAAAAGAAAATATACTTTATAAAGCTGGCTGGTCGCCTTTTGAAGGTATAACCTTTGGTGCAAAAATAGAAAAAACTTTCATTTCTGGACAATTATTATTTGACAATGGAATTTTTGCAAAACAAAAATCAGGTCAAAGGCTTTTGTTTAACAGATAAAACAAAAAATGTCGCTTATGATAAGCGACATTTTTCTTTAAAACATTTAAGTAAAACTTACTCTTCTGAAAACCTTATTTAAAATGCTCTGATAAATTTTTCCGAATTTTTCATAACACCAATTTTTCAATTCTTTAATCTCAATTGGCAATAATTCTTTTAATCCTTTTTTTAGTTCTTTCTCAAATAATTTTTTATCAAAACTAACTTTATCTAAGATCATCTTTATATACTCAAGCATCTTCATGGGTAATATGTTTTTGGTCTTATAACAACGTTAATATAGTAGGAAATATTGAATTTTACAAATATTTTTTAAGATAATTTAATAACTACATCAACATTAAATATGGCTAAAAACTCCCTCTAATTTCTCATGTTCTTTAAAAAATGATAAAAGTTTTACCAATACTCCTTCAACAATAGCATCTGGACAAGATGCTCCACAGGTAAGTACAATTGTTGGTTTATTTTTATTACCCATAAAATTTTCAGATGAAATTTCTTTTTTATTATGAATATCAAAATGCTTTATCATTTTTTTGGAAATTAAGCCTTCTTCGTTTTTAATAAAATAAGTCGGCATTGCAGTTTCTAATAGTTCTACCAAATGTGTAGTATTCGAGCTATTATAACCTCCAATTACAATTGCCAAATCTGCCTTTTCTTTAATTAATGCATAAGTCGCATCTTGATTGTCATTAGTAGCATAGCATAATGTATCACGGGTACTTGCAAAATATGCCGGCACTTCATTCTCTGTTAGCTTTCTATACTTTATAACTTCCTCTTTTAAAAAATTAGCAATATCCTGGGTTTCTATAGCTAGCATGGTTGTCTGGTTAACTACACCAAATCGAACCAAGTCTTTTACAGGATCAAAACCCTCTGAATATCTACCAGCAAACTCATTAAAAAACTCTTCAGAAGATTTTTCCATTCTAAGGTAAGCAGCCAGCTTTATGGCTTCTTTCATATCTTTTATTACAATGGTTGGTGTTTTTTCTTGACTATGTGAAAACGTAGCTCGAGTTTCCTCGTGATCTGGTTTTCCATGTACTATTACAGAATATCCTCGTTCTCCAATCTGACCCGCACGATTCCAAACTTTCTCTACAAATGGACAAGTGGTATCGTATTTATAGGTATTAATTCCTCGCTCGAGCAACTTATTTTGGATTTCGATAGTTGTTCCAAAAGCTGGAACTATGACAATATCCTCAGGCAATAATCTCTCAAAATCTATAAGATTATTTCCCTTGGTATCCATTAAGAAGCTAACTCCCCTTGAGAGTAAATCTGCATTAACTTCAGGGTTATGTATCATTTCGCTTAACAAGTAGATATTCTTTCCTTCGTTTTCATTTAGAACTCTATATGCTATCTCTACTGCATTTTCTACTCCATAACAAAACCCAAAATGTCTTGACAATAGCACCTTTATATTGTCAAAATCTAATACTGTTGGACTAAAATCCTTCTTTAACTTATCTTTTACTCTTCTTTTTTCTTTGATCCCAGAAATTATAGAACTTTTGTAAATCAAAGGTATATCAAATGTCTTCATTCGAATCGTGTTCTTTAGTTTGAAAACTTAATGTAACTATCCTTTGTTCCAAAATTATCAATTAATCTACTTATAAGTGCCAAATATTAATTATTTTCGCATCTTTATGCATCACCTAATAAGATTTATGAAACACAAACAATTACTTTTATTATTTTTTTTAAAAGTAAGTTTCGGCTTTTCTCAAAGTGCCAATAGCTCCATAAATCAAATATCTGATGCGTTTCTAGAACGCATAGAAGTTAAAACAGGCAATATCGCAAATAGCTACCATACCAATCTTAAACCTTATAGCAGACAACAAATTGGAGAATACATAAGTCAAATTGACACATCAACTTATTTGAAGTTTTCGAAAATAGACAAACAAAATTTAGAATATATTCACATTGACAATTGGGAATATATTGACTCTAACAGAATCATCAGTAATCTAAGTCAAAAACCAATTTTAAAGTACCTGTATCAAAACAAATCAGATATGTACTTTGCAAAAAATAAAGACTTCGATATTCATGCTTCCCCAATTCTAAATGTCTCGATTGGAAAAAATGGTGCTTATGGTTCATTACCATCTAAATCTTCATTTATCAATACTAGAGGTGTAGAGATTCGAGGTCAAATAAATAAAAAGTTGGGATTTTATACAATGGTAACTGATAACCAAAATTCAAGTCCAAATTTTTTAGTAAATTATTATGATACATATGAGGGTTACCCATATCAGTCTTTCGTAAAATATAAAGATGACGACCTTAGTCTATTACAAGCTGATTATTTTCAGGCAATTGGATATTTTACGTTTAAACCCATAAAAAACCTTACGCTAGCATTTGGCCATGATAAAAACTTTGTTGGCTATGGCATAAGATCTATGATTTTGAGCGATTTCAGTGCACCTTATATGCAGCTCAAAGCGGACCTTCACCTAGGCAGAATGCAATATATGAGCATATTAGCACAGATGACTGATCTTCAGATAATAAACCCTCCATTTAGTCAAATCACAAATGCACCTAAATATTTCGCATTTCATCATTTGAATTTTAACATTACAAAAACGCTGAATATAGGTCTTTATGAAAGTGTAATGTATGGAAATAGGAAAACTGGTTTTGAATTGAATTATCTGAATCCAGTCATTTTCTACAGATTTATTGAAGGATATTTGGGAAGTTCAGACAATGCGATGGTAGGAGCAGATTTTAAGCTCAATGTTCTTAAAACAGCCTCTCTTTATGGTCAATATTATTTAGACGAATACAATTCTAAGGAATTCAAAAAAAATGGATGGTGGTCCAAAAAATATGCTTGGCAGTTAGGAATGAAATATTTTGATGCCTTAAAAATCAAGAATCTTGACCTTCAAGTGGAGTTTAATAGGGCAAGGCCATATATGTATTCACACTTTACGACCTCTACCAATATGGTAAACTATAACTTACCAATTGCTCATCCATTGGGTGCTAATTTCAAAGAATATTTAGTTTCGGTTAAATACCAACCTCATGCTAAGGTATTTCTAAATTATACTTTTATGAATGCCATAAAAGGTGAAGATATAGATAGTACAAATTACGGTGGAAACACTAAACTAAATAACAAATTTGATAGACCTTCAGACTATGACAACTACATAGGTCAAGGTTTCAAGAATCATATCAAAAATTCAGAATTTTCTGCCTCATTTATGGTAAAGCACAATTTGTTTATTGAGTTTATATATCAACACCGCAAAGACTCCTATCAAACAAATGCTTCCGAAAACATCTATTCTACTGGTATTAGATGGAATATAACGAGAAAGCAATTATTGTTTTAAACAAAAAAACCTGCGATTAAATCGCAGGTCTAAAGTTTTTTGAAAAATTCATAATGTTTTGAATACTTGACTCCTTTGGACTAAGCTGGATTTGGTTCATTTCTTCTTTTAGCTCTAAGCAATCTAGATAGAAATCCAAAAGTTCGTTGTCATAAACTAAAGAGGTCTCAATTAAAACATTTTCAGAACTTGAAGTCTCGTTATAGATATAACGGATAATCTCATTCTGCGTTGATGTACAGGTTTGTGTCATAGGCATATTTTGTTTTACTCATCAATTTTCTTAGATTGATAAGAGCATAACGCATACGTCCCAATGCAGTATTGATACTCACACCCGTAGCTTCAGCTATCTCTTGGAAACTGAGGTCTTCATAGTGCCTCATTACCAATACTTCGCGTTGTTGCTGCGGCAACTTCTTGATCATACTCCTCAGATGCTCGTAAGACTCCTTTTTGATTTGAGCGGACTCAATGGAATCTTCTGCAAAATTGAGAGAGTTGAACACACTACTACCATCTTCAAAAACTACACTTGGATAGCGTTTCGCTCTTCGAAAATAATCAATGGCCAGGTTGTGGGCAATCCGAAGTATCCATGGCAAAAACTTGCCTTCTTCGTTGTACCTGCCTTCTTTCAAAGTTTTTATGGCTTTGATAAAAGTGTCCTGTGTTAAGTCTTCCGCGACGTAACTGTCTTTCACAACAAGGTAAATAGTAGTGTAAACTTTGGACTTGTATCTATTAACAAGCGTGGCGAATGCCTTTTCGTCTCCACGTATGTACGCTGATATAAGCTCACTTTCGTTAACTAGGATTTTTTCCATTATGTATTTTCAGATTAGTTAACGTAGAGTTTTATACCATATTGTACATCAAGAGTTTTTAAATTGAAGAATTATTTTTCCGAAATATAAAACAATTAAATTTTAAAAGTCAAATTTTCTGCTAAAAATATTAGTTAACGGTAAGTTAATATTTCTATTTACAACAATAAACCGAACCAATCGTTTGAAGGTTTTAACTACAAAAACTATTCCAAAACAAAGAAAACAGCATCTTTTATTAAAAAAATCAACTATAGTCTTACTTGAATCGTTATTCCTAAAATATTAACAAAGTAAAATATTATCGGTATGGTTTTTGCATATTTAAAATAATCTAATAATTATTAAAAGGTACTAAACATATACTTTTTGATGATTGATTTTGATTAATTTTGCATGTCTAAACAATTTACGTTTAGATATTTTTACCTAATGAGAAGATGAAGAAAATTTTATTTAGGATTATTATTATGATGATTTTTGTGTTTATAGGAATCAAATCCTATTCACAAAAGGATTTAATAATCACACAAGCTGGCGAAGAAATAAGATGTAAAATCTTAGATGAGACTCCAACAAGATTTAAGTATGCTTATTTAGGGCCAAAAAATAAGATTTTGAGAAATGAAATTTTCAAGAATCTCGTTTCTTCTTTCAAGTATGGCTATTACAGCTCAGATATTTTGAAAAATGATAAAATAATTGAGAAAACTAAAGCTAGTCCTTCAAATAGAGCAACACCTTTAGCTCCTTCCAATGAAAATGATGTTCCAAAAAAAGACACCAAAAAATCTAAGAAGACAGAAACTGAAAAAGTAGATATTGTTGCTGTAAAAGAGCAAGTGAAAGAGGAAGACAATTCACAAGTAATTGGTAAAAACACAGATGAAAAGAGTTCAAAAACTGAGCTTTCTTCAAAGACAAAAAATGAAGTATCAGAAAAGACCAATCCTGAGAAACCATTAAATACCACAACAAATGCAGAAAAAGTAGAGGAAGAAGCTCAAAAAATTGATCCGCAAGAGGAGAAACAAAATGTGGAAGTTGCTAGAAAAGAAGCAAAAAAAGAAGAAGTCTCTCCTTTAGCAGACCCAGAACCGGTATCCGAATTTAAAAATTATTTAAAATACAGAGTAGGTGTAAAAGGTGGTTTGGGAAATATAATCTCATCTAATACGGATACTTCTCCTTATGGCCTTTACAAAGAAAAATTGCTCCGAGGGTGGATGTTTGGTGTTGATGCAGCCTATTTCTTTAAGGATAATGTTGGAATTGGTGCTACATACACAAATTACCAAGCTCAAAATTCAAGCACGAGTTTAGACTACCCAAATCTATTTACACAAGAAATGATAACTGGTGGTCAACTCTCAAACAAAGTATCCCACAAGTTTGTAGGCCCTACGTTTTTATATCGAAAAAACATTGACTATAAGACTTTTGCTATAATTACATTAAGCCCTGGCATGCATTTGTATTCTGATAAAGGTCTAACTAATTTGGCAAAATACAATTTCTCAGGACAGGCTTATGGAGCTGCTGCCACACTTGGACTAGACTTTCTTTTAGGAAATGATATATTCGGCAGAGATATAATCTTGAGTCTTGAAGGTGGCTACAATTATGGCCAAATAACAAAACTTAACAATGGTATTGAAAGTGTAAATTTGGCAACACCAATCAATCTAAATAGATTAGATTTTACAATTGGCTTAAGATTTACGAGATTTCCTATGTATTTAAGATAATAAATTGACCACTAAAAAGTCATTTGTTTTAAATACCTAATTGAATTTGGGCGTCCTTGATAATTGCTAAAAAAATTCTGTTTTTCAAGAATCCAGTCTTTCACGAGTCTGGATTTTTTGATTTTTGGCTATGAGAATTCTTGAAAAATTTACATTTTCATTTTTTTGTTAGCAATTCTTGTTTTTTAGATGAGTTTGGGCAGTCTTATCCCGTGATATTTCTCTTAAAAGTTTTTCAAGCTACTTTTTTGACTTGTTTTTGTTGCCGTTTTGATAGTCGGACGACATTTGCAGTAAAGATTCCGAAGAACATCCACACGATTTGTGTTTCTGGTGTTTTTGCTTTGATTTTCCTTAGGCCATAGTTTTCTTTTTCCGTGCCAAATGAGCCTTCTAGGCGTGTTCCTCTTTCTATAGAAAGGATGGTTTTAACTTTTTTGATATTTTTATCTGTTACTTTTTTACCCTTTGCAACAAAATTGGTTTGCAGTTTTTTAGTGGTACAAAACCGCCTATTGCTATTTGTTGGATAAATCCCATCTGCTGCTAAATGTGTACAAGTTCCAATCATCAATCGATGTTTATAGTAAGCATGCTTTAGTCTGGTAGTCTCGTTGAAGGCATTGAAACTGTGGTGTTCAATGATGTTTAGCCCTCCAACTTGCATTATGTGAGCTTTTATACCGAACTCAACGGGTTTGTTTTCTTTTCCTCTTACGATCGGCCTTATGTGTGGTTGTGAAAGACTCACTATTCTATCTTTCACGCTAGTAGTTTTATTTTCAACAAGATAGCTTTGTTGTAGATATACTTTTCGGATGGTTTTAAATTT
>NZ_RJUA01000013.1 GCF_024343575.1 Lacihabitans sp. LS3-19
AATCCTGTTGGAGATGGTACAAAAAGTGTTTCGGGCTTATCGGCAGGAACGTGGATATGCACTGTAACCGATGCAATCGGAAATACTGCAACCAGTTTGTTTACTATCTCTCAGCCTTCTTTGTTAACAAGTACTGTTTTGTCTAAAACTGATGCAAGTTCGCAGTCTGCAAGTGATGGAGCAGCAGAAATAACTCTTGCCACAGGAGGTACTTCTCCATATATCTACAATTGGACTCCAGGAAATCCTTCTGGCGATGGAACTCCGGCTATAAGCAATTTAACAGTAGGCACATACACTTGCACAATTACAGATTCGAAAAGTTGTATAAAAACACTGAGCGTCGCTATTGGATCACCATTAACTCTAAATGCTGCCAGCCAAACAAATGTGAGTTGTTTTGGTGGTTCAAATGCTACAGCATCTGTAAATGAAGCAGAAGGTGGAACAGCTCCATATTCTTACAATTGGACACCCGGAAATCCAGTTGGAGATGGTACAAAAAGTGTTTCTGGCTTATCGGCTGGAACGTGGACTTGTACTGTTTCTGATGCGTTAGGAACAACTGCAATTGCAATTTTTTCCATTAGTCAAGCTACAGCTATAACGTTATCTCGCTCCCAACAAACCAATGTTTCGTTTTTTGGAGCGTCAGATGGAGCTGCTGTTGCAAATCTGCCCAATGGAGGCACACCTCCTTATTCTTATAATTGGACACCTGGTAATCCCATAGGAGATGGTACTTTATCTGTAAGTGGTTTAAATCAAGGAACTTGGACATGCCATGCCTTTGATTCCCAAGGATGCACGGGCTCTGTAACCTTTGAAATTGTCGAAAAGCTCAAAATAGATAATACAACGCAAACCAATGTTTCCTGTTTTGGGGGAGAAGATGGTGCCGCATCGGTAGGCCTAGTTGGGGGAAAAGCACCCTTTAGTTTTAATTGGACACCCGGAAATCCTGTTGGTGATGGGACCTCATCGGTATCTGGGCTAACGGCAGATAATTGGACATGCACCGTTACCGATGCTCAGGGTACAGTTTTGATTCAAAATTTTACGATTTTTCAACCTACTTTATTAAATATAAGTGCTTCTGAGTTTACCAATACATCTTGTCCAAATGGATCAAATGGTACAGCAAGTATTTTGTCTTTTGGAGGAGGCACTGGTCCTTACGCTTTTAATTGGACACCGGGAAATCCTGTAGGAGATGGTACTCCAAGCGTTAGTGGACTTCAGAACTTAACCTGGACTTGTACACTAACTGACTCAAAAGGTTGCTTTGTAAACAAATCGTTTGAAATCGGATCTGATTACGCAACAGGAAATATATTATTATCAAGTCCTGACGATAATTTAAATTCTGCTAGTTTAACTAAAAAGACAACTGGCACAATTGAGGCTAATATTATTTCTAATCAAGGCTCTACTCTTTCACTCATTTCAGAGAAGTCTATTCTTATGGATGGTCAACAGGGTATATTCGAGGTCAAAAAAGGGGCAGTTTTTGAGGCGAAGATAGAAGGATGTGAAAATTAAAATAAAACATTTATTATGAAAAAATACCTAATTGTAATTGCTCTTTCAACTATTGGATTTCTAAAAGTTTATTCTCAATCTATTGAATTGGTTCCAGCCAATGACTTGAACACTCCTGGTTTGCAAGTCAAAACTGACAATAGGAATTACGGTTTTATGTCCACCAAAAATAGCTTTGGCATTTTTGATTTCTATATTGATCGAGGTTTAACGGGCTTAGGTACAAGAATATCAAGTATCGATTTTGGGCCAGATTACGCAGCGATGTCCTCTTTCAGTGATAACTTTTTTTTTAATACTGCCAAAAGTTTCACTTTCGATAAATTGACAAACTCTTCCATCAGCCCAATTCTTCATTTAGATACAGACCTCGGTGTAGGTATTGGTACGTATGATCCTAAAAAAAGATTGCATGTAATGGGGGCTAACAATGGCAATAGTGGAGTAACACCACACCCCAATGGCCATGTTTTTTTTGAAAATAATAATGCATTTTATTTAGGGTTTGGCGTTCCAAATAACAAAGAATCAGGAATATTGTTTGGACGGCCTGATAAAGGAAGTACAAGTGGTGGGATAATTTACACACAAAATAAAATGCTACAGTTTAGAACCTTAAACAATGCCAATCGAATGGTAATTGATTCACTTGGAAATATCGGGATTGGCACGACAATTCCTTTAAATAAACTCCACGTAGAAGGTGATGCTTTTTTTAATTCAAATTTGTTTAAGGTAAATGCATCAACTATCGATTTAGATGGTACTGTATTCGCTAACAGGCTTATGATTGGGAATTTGGTTGCCAATACCCAGCTTCATGTTAGAGCAACAAACCCCACCATCAGACTCACTGAAGAAACCGGAGGCGACGGCCCAACAGATGGATTTGAGATAAATATGGATGCCACCAATGCCAACTTTAATAATTTCGACAACGGCAATATTTCTTTTCAAATCAATAATGGAGAAAAAATGAAGATTTTACCCAATGGAAATGTTGGGATAGCCGACGGTCTCCCTACCGTAAAACTTGCTGTTGGGGGTGATTTTGCTCTAAGCAGTAAAACCTCGAGCCACAGTACGGGTCAACTGAATAATTTCGCAAGAAACAACAAATCGGTAATAAGATTTAGTAGTGCTGGAGCTGTCACACTCACTGGTATTGAAGCCGGACCAGACGGCACTATTTTGTATATTTATACTACAGCATCAGTGAGTAGTTTAACTATTAAAAATGAAAATGCTTCAAGTGCTAGTGCAAACCAAATCATTACGGGTTTCCCTCCAGGACTTCCCACTGCCGACGAACAAATATTTGGTGAAGGTGCAGTTACACTTATTTATGATTCCACCTCTGAGAAATGGCGGATATTAAGTATAAAACAGTAATTCATGTCGTAGAATTTTCATAAGAATAAAAAATTGCTTTTTTACACTCTTCATTTTTTTAAAATTCTCTAATTAGTTAATTTCCATTTAGTTATCTTATAGCTTGTAAATGATTTATTGATAAAGGCTTAGGTAAAGCTGAATTCATCAGACATTAATTCTTTAATTTTTTTATTAGCATTCGAGTAAATACTAAAAATTGAATTTACAATTCATAAACAATTGAAAACCCGAAGGGGTGATGTTATTATTATAAAAATGCCCCCCATTCCAATAAAATAACCTGAAAGGGTTTAATATTCAAATAATTATAATAGGTTTTTTTATTTAGTCGTACGCCAGTAATTTTTTTTCATTAAAAATGTAAAAAAACATAACGAATCCCGTTTTTACTTGGAAGGTGTTAGAGAAAAGTCGAAAATGAACAAATACACATTGGAAAATTCCTTCATTTGCTTATTAAAAGGTAATTGATACTATTTTTGATTTTCTACCCTATATTGCCAATTGATTAAAAAATTTATGGAAGGATCAAATAATATAGCTGAGGTTTTTTTTAAATATCTTTTAACTTTTGGCTATGAAGAGGATACACTCGACTATCAAAAGGTTGAGAAACATACGAAATCATTACAAGTTTTATCTGAAATAGGAAATTCAGGAACCGGTATTTTTGATCTAAATAAAAGAGAATTTATTTTTTATTCTTCTAATTTTGGTGGACTACTAGGTTATAATTTGTCAGATTATGCCGAAAAAGGGCAAGAGTTTTTTGCTCAAAAAATTCATGCTGAGGATATTTTAAAGTGTAGTTTGAACGGAATTTCTTTCTTGAAAATATTGAATAATATTGATAATCAAGAAAAGCTAAATCATAAGCTTATTAGTGAATACAGAATGCTAAATGCTAAAAATGAGTACGTTAGATTAATAGAGCAATATCAGATTCTTGAATTGGATCAAAAAGGGCAAATTTGGCTAATGATGAATATTGTGGATGTTTCGCCCAATCAAGATGAGTTTGAAGGTGCCAAAAGTCAATTGCTTAACTACCGGTCTGGAAAAATAACAAATTTAGAAGATATTCCCAAAGCTCAAATAGAGTTAACTCCAAGAGAGATCGAAATTTTGAAATATGTAAAAGAAGGGCTTTTAAGTAAAGAAATATCCGATAAGCTTTCAATAAGTGTACACACTGTAAATACCCATCGCCAAAGATACCTTGAAAAACTAGGGGCCAATAATTCCTTAGAAGCAATAGTTTTTGCTTCTAAGTATGGGCTAGTAAATTAACCCATACTGATTTTTCAGTATTGTGCATAATAGAGCATAACCTGACCTTTGTGAATATTATCACATTAAATCAAGGTTTATGTTAGCTAGAATTTCATTATTTATTTTGTTTTCGACAAACATTTATTGTCAACATTATGCCCAATCTATAAGAGGAGTGGTTTTGGATATTTCTTCAAATCAACCCATTGCCTTTGCTAATGTTTCCATTAATTCATTAAATATTAGAACACAATCTGATAGTTTAGGGAATTTTCATTTAAAAAACGTACCTATTGGTAATCACAGTATTTTGGTATCTTCGGTAGGATATGAGTCATTTTTAGCAAATGAAATTGTTGTTATTTCGGCAAAAGAAACATTTTTGAATATTCAACTAAGAGAAAAACGAGCCACTTTAAAAGAAATTACGGTAAGGCCGAGAGTTAGTAAAGAAGAACCTTTAAATTCTACAGCTTCGGTTAGTGCCAAAATGTTAAGTGTTGAAGAAGCGAGACGTTTTGCTGGAGGATTTGATGATCCTGCAAGGTTGGTATCGGCATTTGCTGGTGTAAGTAGCAATGTCGGAAATAATGGAATCGTTGTAAGGGGAAACAGTCCGAAGTCTCTCCAGTGGAAATTTGAAGGAGTTGAAATATCAAACCCTAACCATTTTGCTGACGATGCGGCATTTGGAGGAGGCGTTTTGTCGGCATTGAGTAGCAATACCCTCGCAAATTCTGATTTTTTTACGGGGGCATTTCCAGCTGAATACAGTAACGCTCTATCTGGTGTTTTTGATATTTCAATGCGAAAAGGAAACAATCTAAATAGAGAAAATACTTTTCAGATTGGCATAACAGGTATAGACTTCGCTTCTGAAGGACCATTGAAAAAAGATGGGCTTTCCTCTTATATTGTTAATTATCGTTATTCTACATTAGCACTTTTAACCCCAATTTTGCCAGAAGGAGGAGGAAATGGTGTAAAATATCAGGACTTGTCTTTTAAGTTCAATTTGCCATCAAAAAAAGCGGGTACCTTTTCTGTTTGGGGACTTGCTTTAAAAGATTATACCGGCATTACAGCCAAATCAGATACTTTGAATTGGGAGTCGATTGACGATAGGCAGTCTCAAGATATAAGCTTATACATGGGTGCTTTTGGAGTTGGACATAAATATTTTATCAATGACCGTGTATATTTAAAATCTACTTTGGCTGCTACTTCCAATGGCTTTGATTTTAGCATAAACGAACTGCAAAAGAGTGGTAATCTTAGGCCTGAAAGCAATGTGAAAACTACTTTGACAAACTTTATATATACCACGTATATCAATTCAAAATTCAATGCTAAACACACCAATAAAACCGGAATAGTCTTTACCAATTTAAGGTATGATCTATTGCTTAATAAAAGAGTGGGGCAAAATATGGAATCGATATCGAATGAAAACGGAAGTAGTTTTTTACTAAACGCTTATACCAATTCTTCATTTAATATTTCAGATAAATTATTCATAAATATGGGCGTAAGTTCCCAGTTTTTTACTTTAAATAATAATTATACAATAGAGCCACGTTTGGGATTTAAATACCGAGTCAATCCTATACATCAGTTAAGTTTTGGTTATGGATTGCATAGCCGACTGGAGAAAATAAACTACTACTTTGCAAAAGACCAACTGAATAACAGTGAGTTAGTAAATAAAAATATGGATTTCACAAAAGCACATCATCTAGTGCTGGGTTATGATTTTAATATTTCAGAAAGCTTACATCTAAAAGTTGAATCGTATTTCCAAAGTTTATATAATGTGCCCGTAATTAAAGACAGTTCATATTCTTTTTTGAATTTAGTCAATGATTGGTTTTTTAATGAAAAACTTCAAAATACTGGGAAAGGAAGAAACTATGGAATAGATATTAGCCTTGATAAGTACCTTACCAAAGGTTGGTATTATACAGTCACGTCTTCTTTATTTAATTCTCAATATACTGGGGGCGATAATGTTTGGAGAAATACCCGATTCAATAGGAATTACGTTTTTAACCTTTTAATCGGTAAAGAAATCGTTTTTGGAAATTCAAATCAAAAATCTTTGGGGATAAATGGGCGGGTGAGTTTCCAAGGGGGTGATAGATATTCTCCTATCAACGTAATCACATCAAGTCGAATGCAAACTGTGGTTTTTGATGAAACGAGGGCATTTGAAAATCAACTTTCGGCCTCTACAGTCTCCCATTTAACTATTTCATACAGGGTAAATAAGCCAAAAACCACTCGGGAAATAGCACTGAAGGTTCTAAATGTAGGTCAATACCATGAGTTTTATGATTTTCGCTTTAACTATAAAACCCAGCTTGTAGAAGAACATCGAGAGGCTATTATAGTTCCAAATCTTAGCTATAGAATTTCTTTTTAATATTTTGAATATAGTTCTATATTTTAAGTATTGACGCTGAATTTAGCATGGACAGTTAACCAATTTTATGAAATTAATATTTCGCCTATCAGATTATAGTTCTTTGGTAAATTATTTACTGTTTTTAATTTTAAAATTCAATTTATGAAAACATCAATTTTAGTACAAATATTCAATTAGGTATTGGCATTTAGTTTTGCTCAATCAAAGCCAAGTGAACCTGAATTAAACAACACCGAATTAGAAGAAATGATGATCGTTAACCAAAAAATAAGAGAGTATTTTTATGAGGGTTTTACAAGTGAAATTGACGAAAAACACCGATTACGGGCGTTTGAATTATTGGCTGACAGAAAAGTTATCACCAAAAAGGATAAGTTTAATGCTGCTATTTTACGGCAAAATACCGATGCAATACTTTGTGATGGAAAACTAAAAAGTCTTGGTCCTGGATACTATTATTTAGCCTAGTGTATAGCCAAAAATGGATTTGGAGGAAGTATTATTACTATCACTACTTATTGATCGCTATTTGGTTTTTACGACAGGAATTCAAAAATATGGGACTCAGAAGTATTGGGACGAAGAAAAGAAAAAGCTTTTTTGGAGTCCTATTATTGAAAAAACAACTGATGAGGAAAGACGGAGAAATAAGACAAAACCATTAGCTGAGTTATTGAAGGAAATTAAAATAGCAAAGGGCCAAAACTGAACTTTTGATCTATTTTTATAAAAAGACGCTTGAAACTTGACTATTAAATTTAGGTAATTTATTCTAACTTTCTCAGCCGTTTTGAAATCTATTAAATATGAATACAAGTATTTGTGTATCCATTTCATAAGTATTAAAAAGAAAAAAAAATACAACTCAAATTTGCATTTAAAATGCTGTTAATTAACAATTTAAAAAAAATGATATATGAAAAAACAAAGTTTTATTAAAATAGGCTTGGCCTTATTAACCTCAATGATAATACTAAGTTTTGTTAAAAAAGACAAAATATTAATAGAAGGAACGTGGACCATTGCAGAGGTGAAAACTATTAGAGCAGACGGGTCTTCTTTTTCTACAATTCCACACCAAAGCCATGTTATATTTTCAAAAGATAATTATAGTTTTTGTTGGACAAGTGACACCACAAAGCTCAAAGATTGGTTTTTAGGTGATACAGAGAAATTGCAGCGTTTTAACCTATCAATCATTAATACAGGTACTTTTGAATTAAAAGATTCAATTCTTACAACGAAGGCAATTTTCGCTATGCACCCAATGTTTGTCAATGGGGAGGCCAAATTTAAATGCACTTTTATAGGAGATACCCTTGTATTAACAGGCTTAAGTGTTTTTTCTGAAGACAAACTTTCCCATCCAGTTTATGCCAATGGCTCTTATTTTATTAATAAACTTTTGAAGGTCAAAAAACAATAAAGCAAATTATTCAAAGGGATATTTTCGGTTTAAAATGAAATTAGTCTTAAAAAAATCTAATTATTGTGAGCTAAATATCAAATAAAACTGTGCAAAACTAAAAAAAATATTCCCTGGCAATGGAGAGTGTAGGGAAATTGGGGTGCTCAACTCTAGAATTAAGCTATTCAATAACCAATAATTTTATTTTGAATTCGAAGGATATAAATAATACCTTAATGACCAAAAAGCTTCATTATTTTTCAGGTTTAGTTTTAAGTGTTTTTGTTGGTTTTCATTTATTTAACCACTTCTGGAGCATATTTGGAGCCGAGGCACATATTGAAATGATGGATTCATTTCGCTTAGTTTATCGAAATCTAATAATTGAGTCGCTTTTGCTTTTAGCTGTAATTATTCAAATTTTCAGCGGCATTAAACTAATGGTATTTAAAAACGTTTTGAGTTCCTTTTTCGATCAACTTCATCATTGGTCTGGGATCTATTTGGCTTTTTTCTTACTTATTCATGTTTCTGCGGTTATAATAGGTAGATTGTTTTTAAAACTAGACACCAATTTTTACTTTGGAGTAGCGGGATTAAATACTTTTCCATTTTACTTTTTCTTTGTTCCTTACTATTTATTTGCCATTTTTTCTTTTTTTGCTCACATTGCTGCTATTCATCGCAAAAAAATGAAATATCATTTATTAGGTTTTTCTCCTGAAAAACAGTCTTTATTAATTTTAACTTTTGCCTTAATCTATTTAGGATGTACATTTTGGGGTTTAACAAACCATTTTGATGGCGTTTCAATTCCAGCTATTTTTAAGCTAAATTTTTAATATGATGAAGTATTTTTTATTATTCTTTATTCTATTTTCCTGCTATACTACAATTTATGCCCAAACAGCTATGCAAAATGGTGCTGAATACACCGTTCAAGATAGTGTTTTGATACCGACAAGAAGTGGTATTGACATTTCTGCAACTATCGTCCACAAAAGGACAAATTTTCAACCTTTGCCAGTTGTTCTTTTTTATACTACCTATTATCAAGGTAAAACTGATGATTTTTTTGCCAAGCTTTCAGCTGAGAGAGATTATATAGGAATTGTAGCTTATGCTCGTGGAATTCGGTCAGATTTAAAAGAATATGCACCTTACGAACATGAGGGGACTGATGTTTATGATATTATTGATTGGATAAGTAAACAATCTTGGTGTAATGGAAAAGTGGGAATGTTTGGAGGAAGTTATACTGGATATTCGCAATGGGCAACAGTTAAGCATATTCATCCTGCCTTAAAAACCATAGTTCCTCAAGTAGCAGTTATGCCAGGTTTTGATGCTCCCATGGAAAACAACGTACCTTATGGTAATATTTTAGGTTGGGCAAACGATAATATTTACAAAAATAAACTCTACGACAGAGGTTTAGTTTTTGAATGGTTTAATAGTGGAACTTCATTTAGAAGTTTAGATAGTTTAGGAAATCAGCCCAATCCAATTTTTCAGAAATGGTTACAACATCCAGATTACGATTCCTATTGGCAAGCTATGGTTCCAACACCTCAAGAATATTCAAAAATTAATATCCCAATTCTTTCTACCACAGGTTATTATGACGGTTCACAAATTGGTGCTATTGAATATTTTAAGCTACATAATAATTACAACAAAAAAGCTAACCATTATTTTGTGATTGGTCCTTATGATCATTGGGGTGGGCAAAGCAAACCACAAAAAAACCTTATGGGCTATGAAATTGATAGTGTTGCTAATATCAATATGAGAGAATTGGCCTTTCAATGGCTAGACTATATTTTAAAAGACCAACCCAAACCTGAATTACTTAAAGACAAGGTAAATTATCAGGTAATGGGAACAAATACATGGAAACACGCACCTTCATTGCAAGCAATTAATAATGACACCTTGACCTTCTATTTAGACCACGAACTATTGCTAAGTAAAAAGCCAAAAAAGAAAGCATACAAAAAACAAACAGTAGATTTTAAAAATAGGGAAAACCAAAACAATTATTATACTCCTGAAATTATTTTTGACTCTCTTGATGCAAGCAATGGTTTAATTTTTAAAACCGAACCAATTGGTACAGAATTCACTATAAATGGCTCTTTTACTGGGAATTTATTTACAACTATAAACAAAAAAGATATGGATGTTTCGATGGCATTATATGAACAAATGCCAGATGGAAAATATTTTTTCTTAACGCGTTATGTTGGCAGAGCAAGTTATGCTAAAGATAATTCGAAAAGACAACTGCTTAAATCAAATAAAAAAGAAAGCATTCCTTTTGATAATACCCGATTTGTAAGCAAAAAAATTAGTGAAGGAAGTCGCCTAGTTGTATTACTAAATATTAACAAGCATCCATTTGAAATTATAAATTATGGCTCTGGAAAACCAGTTTCGGACGAAACAATTATGGATGCAGGCAAACCCCTTCAAATAAAATGGCATAATGAAAGCTTTATCAATATTCCCATTTGGAAGAATTAAGGGGGGGCAAAAAGCTAAAGGTTTAAACAAACATAACTCATTTCAATGAGGTTATACATTATTGTATTTAAGTCTTTTGGTGATACTGATTTTGTTATCTTAAATCCCACCTACTTTTTAGGATTTAAACTTTCAATATTTCGAATGAAAAACTAAGTATTCTATTCCCAATTAAAATCACTAAAGGAATACTATTCAACTTAAAAAACGTTTTTCAAATATAAGCAAGTTTGTAGAAAGTTATTTTTACTAATATTGCAATTCATTTCATTTCCCTTCTCAATGAGCTTTAAAACAATTCTGAATTCTAGTTTTCTATTTTTATGGGTTTCGGGTGCAATAGCCCAAGGTTCGGTAACCGTTTCTGGTATTGTAGTTGACCAAAAAACCAAAGCTGGTTTGCCATTTGGAAATGTAGTTCTTAAAATTGAAAAAGACAGCAGTTTTGTACAAGGAACAGTTACTGACGAAGGAGGACGTTTTTCATTATCAAAGATAAAATCTGGCTTGTACCTTTTAGAAGTATCTTATATTGGGTATTTTACTAAAAAACAGACGTTATATGTCGGAAATCTAACACAGTTTTTGGACATTAAAGCTATCGAATTAGAAGAATCAGAAAAAGCTTTGAATGCCCTCGTGGTCACTGGAAAGGCCGAAGAAATTAGTGAAAAAATGGACAAAAAGACATTTTCACTTAAAGATAATATCAGCCAAAGTGGAGGCTCTGTTTTACAAGCCATGCAAAATCTGCCAAGCGTAACCGTACAAGACGGTAAAGTATTATTACGTGGAAGCGACAAAGTAACGGTTCTTATAGATGGCAAACAAACAGCCTTGACCGGTTTCGGAAGTCAGACCGGTTTGGATAATATTCCTGCATCTGCCATCGAAAAAATAGAAATTATCAATAATCCTTCTGCTAAATATGATGCCAATGGCAATGCCGGCATTATTAATATCATTTATAAACAAAACAAAAAAGAAGGCATCAATGGTAAAATTGGATTTACGACAGGCTTAGGTTCACTTTGGGTCAGGCGAGAAAACCTGCCCAATATCAGGCCTCAGTATACTTTCACACCTAAAATAAACCCAAGCGTATCGCTTAATTATAGAAAAGAGAAAGTCAATCTGTTTTTTCAGGGAGATTATTTATACACCGAAACCCTCAACAAAAACGAGTTTGTTACCCGTAATTACGACAATGGCGACATCATAAATTCACAGCTGAAACGTAACAGGAATACACACTTTACTACCATAAAAACAGGCATAGACTATACGATAAACGAGCAAAACTCATTTACGATTTCGGGACTTTACGGAGGCGAAAAAATTATAGACCGTGGCGATCAACCGTTTTTTAATGGCGATTTATCCGGCCGTTTGCGACTTTGGCAGTTTTTGGAAGATGAACTTAAAACCACATTTATGGCCACAGCAAACTTTCAACACAAATTTAAAGAAGCTGGACATTTGCTCAATATCGGCTTCAATTATACCTTTCACAGAGAAGACGAAAAATACTTTTACGACAATATTTTGTCCACAAGCACAGGAACAGACGCTTTCAAACTTTTGTCTGATGAGCAAGTTTATGATTTCAACATAGACTACATAAAACCCCTCAAATACGGTCGAATAGAAACTGGTGTAAAACTCCGCAACAGAAATATTCCCACCAATATGTTGTTTATACCCGGCACCAATTCAGTAATCGACGTCAATGCAGGTGGTTGGGCTACCTACAATGAGATTATTCCGGCGGTGTATGGCAACTATGTTTTTGAAAACAAAAAATGGGAAGCCGAGTTGGGCCTTAGGTTGGAATATGTAAAAATCCAATATGACGTAAATCCAGAACATATAGTATACAAAAGCGATGGCTATAATTACTCGCAGCCATTTCCAAATTTACGCTTGGCTTACAAAATAAACGACAACAACAAGCTATCGGTGTTTTATAACAGACGAGTTGACAGACCCAATGAAGTAGATATTCGAATTTTCCCTAAATATGACGACGCCGAAATCATCAAAGTGGGAAATCCGGCCCTTGGGCCGCAGTTTACCAATTCAGTGGAGTTGGGATACAAAACCAATTGGGAGAGTGGGAGTTTGTACAATGCCCTTTATCACAGATTTGCTGATGGTACCATAACTAGGATTTCGAGTACTGTGCCGGGTAGCAACATAATTTATGCTACTTTTCAAAACGTAAACAAGAGCTATAATACTGGTATTGAGATGGTTTTGGCTCAGAAAGTATCCAAAGTTTACGCTTTAAATTTTAACCTCAACGCATATCGAAATCAAATCGACGCATTTACAGTTACCAACAAATATCCGGTTACTCATACTTTTTCAGCCGAACAGAAGGAGGTTTTTTCGGGAAGCCTAAAGCTCAACAATACTTTTCGTTTTCAAAATGGTATCGATGCCCAATTGTCAGCCATCTATTTAGCACCTGATATTATTCCTCAGGGTAAAATCCAATCTAGGTTTTCATTGGACTTGGGTATAAAAAAGACCATTCAAAACGGTAAAGGCGAATTGTTTTGCAATGCTACCGACCTACTAAATACCATGATTATCAAAAAGGAAATTATTGGGCAAGGATTTAATTATACCAGCCAAGACTATTATGAAACGCAGGTAATTAGGGTAGGGTATAGCTATAAGTTTTGAAGCAGCACTCTTAAAAATTCTACAAAAGGCATGTCAGAACAAGATGAATGGGGTTTTTCAAATCAATTTTTATAAATAATTTTTAAGCTTTTTTTCTTTTTTGACAAAAAAATAATGTTGAATTATTTTCAATAGAACTACAAATTGTACCCATTTCCATTCAAAGTCTAAAATACGTCGAAAAGTATTTTATGATAAAAATAAAAGGAGCCGACGCTCCTTTTGATTACCAAGTTCTCACACGTAATAGTTTACCGTTTAGATCAAAATCTAACCTTATTCGGTTGCTTAGTTTCACCTCGTACTTGTTAGCTGATTTCTCCGCTTTTACAATATTTATGCCTGGGTAGTTTTTGGCAATATAGTCCAAAATTACCTGTGGTAGAGCGGCCATGGTGTCGTCAGATACTTTTGTGTCCTTTTTGTTACTTCCCGAAACCTCTATGAAAGCACCAGAAAGACTAAATTCAAGCTTGGTCAAATCCGACAATGTAACCTCAAATTTTGTCAAGTATTTTTCAGCCTTTGTTATAGTTTTGCCAGGATAGTTGGTGTTAATGTACTGAGTTATTACAGCTGGCAAAGAACTCGAAGATACCTTGACACCATCACCTGAAGCATTTTCTATTCCTGAAAAAACAGCTGAACTGTCGTCGGGAATGATGGAAGAATCTTCACACGAAGTAAACGATAAGACTATTAAGGTTAAAATAGCAAGGCCACAAAATCTGAATGTTTTCATAATATTAATTTAATTTAAAGTGATAATTGATTTTCATAACTAAGTATGAGCTGCATTTAAAAATGTAATCAGAATTTAAAATTATTTTTTTGCAACCTTCGTTTGTTTTAAACCGTAACCATATAAAAACTCCCAGATTTTAATGAATAAACATGTGAAAATATTATTATTAGTGCTAGCCGTTTGGGTGTTTGCTTGCAATCCCAACTTTACTAATGATGATATTTTGCCAGATGATAACACAAATTCTAGTTCCCAAAATAATAATCAAAACACTACAGGTCAGGGATCTACGCAGTCTGGAAATGGAGCAGCTATCCATCCAAGTTGCAATCTAATAGCCTATAGCGACACGCTTTTTTTCTTAGATAATCAAAATGACGATCTTAAAATAAAGCCTTTAATGAAACATGATGGAGAGTACGGAGCATACCCAGAAGGGCTCGAGATAAATGAATCGCACGGTGAAATAAACGTTACAAAAAGTGAATCAGGCCTTAGATATACTGTATTTTTTATTCCAAAAAACACAAAGGATACGTGTTTTACACACCTCACTATTTCGGGTGTGGACTACTTAAGTAAAATTTACTTATTGGATAAAAATGAAAAAATAGCTGCTCCAATATATAACAATAACCCAGCCTTTGCCATTCCTGGAGTAAATACTCGCACCTCGGAATTTGACGATGACGAAGACGATGACAACGGTAACGGAACACTAGACGAGCCACTACCTGGCCAACAGGTGATTGCCCAAGGATTGGATATTTCTAAAATTGATGGTAAAATTGTACTTGATAATTCAATTCGCAAAGGGCTCTTCGGTCCTAGTCCGAAAAACGGCTCCACAAAAAAGCTGAAACTTTTCTATAGATTAGATGATAAAAGTGGTAAAGCCCTTAACCGTATAGAGCTGGAGTTTCATTATTTCGAAAATGAGAGTGATGTGCCTAAAAGTTTGAAAGACAAGGTGTTGGAGAATCAAAATTCGTACTATAATCTAAATTCTGGCTTAAAATATGCTCGTATTTTTAGGATTTTCAGAAAACCTCGTCCACCTCAAATTGTGATAGTTGGCAGAAATTATTAATTTCGTTGATGAACCTTAAATATCTCTCTGTTCTTTGTGTTTTTCTAGCTGGACTTGCCATTTCGCAACCACAAATTAAAAATTTGCAAGGAGAATATAATAAAGGTCTTAGTTATTTTAATCAAGAAAACCCAACGGATGAAACAGATAATAAAGCTGTGGAGAGTTTTCTAAAAGTAGCCGAAATTACCCCAAAAAACTATGCAGAGGCCAAACTATTGAGTAGTGCTCTTGAAAAACTTGGGGTGCTTTACCAAACAAAAGAACAAAATCAAAAAGCCAAAAAGTATTATAAAAATAGCCTTTCTGTAGCCCAAAAATATCAATTAATAGATTCGCTTAGCTTTCCTTCTTTGTTGTATGTCAGTGGATTGTATTATTATGAATCGGCATATGACTCTTGCCTTTTTTATCTTTCAAAAGCCGAAAAGATTTTAGATAAATACCCGAAAATACCTGAGGCTGAGCGGCTCTATAATACAAAAGGAGTATTACTTTTTGAAGCGGGCAATTTTAGACAAAGTTTGGCTTATTTTAAAAAGGCTGGTTTTTTGACAAATGCGGTCGAGTTTGCTAACAAAAACAACCAGGCTTTAGCTTTGCAGTTTTTAAATCAGCCAGATAGTACTTTCAAGATTTTGAAACAGTTGGAAGTTAAATTTCCAGATGATTATCAAATCAAAATTAACCTCGCTTCTGTATTGATAGAAATGAATCAGGCACAAAAAGCACTTTCTTATCTCAAAAAAAATTACGGCGACTCAGTAGTTTTTTACAATACGCTTGGGAAGGCGTTTTTTAAATTAAATGAGCTAAAAAAAGCCAAAATGTTTTTTCAAACCTCTGTTTCATTGGCTAAAACTAAAAATCCAAATTTAGGTTTCGCTCATTACTATTTAGGAAAAATAGCAGCAAAAAGTGGTTATAATTTTCAGGCACTTTCGCATTTTCAGAACGCTTTACAAAACCTCGATTTTTTCTTTAATCAAAAGAATATCTACTTAAACCCTATATATAACTCTGATGGTTTCTATTCTTTTTTTATATTAGAGATTTTGGGCGAAAAAGCCGAAGTATTTGGTCAATTATATTTGAAAACCAAGGAATTGCGATATTTGAGAGGTGCCACTGGGACTTATGAAGCTTTCAGTTTAATTGCCAGTAATATTTCCAAAACTTACAATCAAGAGGATGCTCGGTTGGATATTGTAGATGATATTCATCCTAAATATCAGTCATTTACGAAAATTTTGTGGATGGCTTATAAAAACACAAATGACCAACAGTATGCCAAGAGAGCCTTTGAAGTGAGCGAAGAAAGTAAGGCCACGGTGCTGTCGTTGAGTATTAATGAAAGCCAAATAAAAAGGTCAAGTGATGTGCCTGATTCTTTAATCAAAGCCGAACAGAATCTTCAGATTTCTTTGGCCGCTCTTCGAAAAAACATTGAAAATAGCACGGAAAAACAGCAAGTTAATCAGTACCTCGCAGCGATATATGAAACCGAGATAAAATTGGGCAAACTCAACGAAAAGTTGGAGAAGTTTCCAGCGTATAAAGCCCGAAAATTTAGAGAAAATCAGAAATTGAAAATCGAAAAATTAAGAGGCTTTTTGGCGAATAATGAAGTCTTAATTTCTTATTGTGATTTGGGTGAAAAAGCTCTACTTTTTTGTATAACTAAGTCTGATTTTAGAATTCATGAGCTTACCGATAAGCAACTTTTGGAGACAGAAATCAAAAAAATGAAGGTAGATTTTAATACCTCAAGGTTTCAAAAAGAAGCAAAAACTGTATTTCAATTTCTATTTAAGCCATTTCAAGAAATAATAAAGAAGAAAAGTCATATTATTTTTGTAGGAGATGGTCTTACCAATGGTTTACCAACAGAGTATTTAATAAACGAGGAAAATAGATATTTGGTGGAAAATCACGCGGTTTCATATTTATTTTCTGCACAATTTATCCTTTCTTCAAAAGAACCTGTCGCAGTGCGGAATATTTTGGCATTCGCTCCTTTTTCAGCACCGAAATTTAGAAAAGACTTTTTGCCCAATTCTTTAAAAGAGATTCAAGAAATAGAAGGGGCTAATGTTTTAGAAGACATAAAGGCCACCAAACAGGCATTTTTTGAAAATGCCAATAAATATCAAATTATACATTTGGCTACACATGCCATAGCCAACGTTACTGCTCCTGAGAAATCTTTCGTTCGTTTTTCGGGTGGGTTGGATGACAAACTTTATTTATTTGAGTTTTCAGCAGGAATGCTAAAAAATACGCAACTGGTTTTTCTTTCGGCATGCGATTCATACGGAAACACAAATCTACAAGGAGAAGGCATTAGAGGACTCTCTAGAGGGTTTTATTTGGCTGGCAGTCAGAGTATTATTTCGTCATTATGGAAAGCAGAGGATTTTGCAACGGCCTACCTTAGCAAACATTTTTATGAGCATCTGTCTGAGGGTACTGAATTTTCAGAAGCACTTCAAATGGCCAAAGTGGATTTGTTAAATGACCCCATGATGGTGCAGTTCAGGCATCCAATGTATTGGTCTCACTTAATTTATGTGGGTTATCAGAAAAACAAAACATATGAATATGGAAATATTTTGATGTTTACGCTTCTTTTTCTCTTAATGGCATTTGTCATTTTGCTAATCAAAAAAGGCGTTCTTTTAAAGCCAAAATCTTGATTTTTGCCATATATTTCCAATTAAACGTTGCCTTGTACGGATTTTTTTCATCCATTTTTTTTATGTTTTTCAATGCTTCAGAGTATTTGTTTATGCCAAGTAAACTCTGACACATATAAAATTCATATTCATTAGCATATTTTGTCGACAGTTGCTGGTTTTCAATTTTAGTGATTAAATCTATAGCTTTTGCATAGTTTTTTAGGTTGTAGTAAGACATAATTGCCAGAAAATCAAGTTTTTCGTTTGGTGTTTTGGAAGAATTAAAAATTGCTACGACTCCATCAAAATCTTTGTTGAGGTAGCGTAATTCCGCCTCGACTTTTTCTTCATTTGCACCTCTATGCTGCGGTTCTATATATTGTATAGGTAGTTCTGCCAGCAGGTCTGACCCGTTTGTATTTCCAATCCAAAACGTACTTATACTTAGCAAACCGAATACCATCGCTGCGGCAATTTTTAGGAAGGGGATTTTTTTTGCTTTTTGAGATGAAAATTGACTGTGGGCCTTTTTAACTTCATTTTTTAATCCATTGTACTTCAACAGTTCAACAGCTGTTTGATAGTTCAAAAACGCTTCTTTCATAGCTCCATTCTCTGCCAAGTTTATTTCAAACAATTCCCTTTCTTTGGCGGGCATTTTGTCCTTCAAGTAATCATCAAAAATGTCAATCTTTTCCATCTAATCTAAAATATTTTTAATGCTTTATATAAGGATTCCTTCATTTTTGGATGCTGTTCAAGTTTTTCGGTAAGGGTCTTCATACATTTCGATTTTTTATTCCTCAAAACCTGTTCATTTTCGAAATCGGTAAAAGGCAATATCTCTTTTAGCGATAAATTTTCGTAATAATACTTATTCAAAATATTTTTACAAACCGAGCCTAGGCTGTCTAAAACATTCGAAATCAGCTCCAAGGCCTCATTTTTTTTTATTTGTTCGTTAATATCAGCTTCAAATTCGGGTTTGTCTTCAATCCAAATATTGGCTCTGTTACGTTCAGCGTTTTGTTTTTTTATTTTAACCAGCCAAATGTTTTTCGCTACAGAATACAAAAACGATTTTAAACTTGATTCTCCTTTGAATTTATCGTTTTGGATTATTTGTAAAACAGCCAAAAAAGTTTCTTGAATCACATCCTCAGCATCTTCTCTGGTACCACTGTTGTTTAAAACCATCCGCTCCAAAAAGCTATAGAATTCTTTGTATAAATACTTTAAGCAAGTATTTATATCTATGTTTTTTCTTATTTTTTCAATTACGTCGTTCTCCTTATTTAAGGTGAAAAGAGCCATGTTTTGTTTTTTAATATAACTGTTTGGTTGTTTTCGCTGTAAATGAACTTTGATACTAAGTATACACTGACACTCGAAAGGTAACCTTTAAGTGTTAAATTATTCTTAAAATTAAGTTTTATTTTTGATGTCTGAAATAAAGAAATAAAAGCCTTTATTAATTGGCTATTTCTTCACCATTTTTGGGTTTTAATCATTTATTACCGCAAGTAAAATATATCTCTTCGCTCTTAGATATATGTTCTGCAGAGCATCTCGAAGCTAGATAAATGAGATTTTCATTGCTAAAGCAATCAATTTAAAAAGGAAATCTTAGTCTCTTCTTATAAAATAATGCAAAAACTGAAGTTTTGTTTATATAGGATAAAAAATCCCTTTTATCTCGCTTCAAATTCTAAAAAATCATGAAAATATGGCCATGAATTAATCCAAAAATTACTTACTTTACTGGTAAGGGTGCACCTACTGCAACGGCACAATCGTGTCCTGGTTGACCATGAGCTGGGTTTATCTTTGCATTAGGATCAAGATTTGTTGAAGTCAAGGCAGGAGCCGCAACAGACTTGGTTTCCAAAGGCGTAGCAACAGGTATAGCTGGTGCAGCGGCTGGTTTTGCTGCCACACTACTTTTTAAAGGAGCACCTACTGCAATAGCACAGTCATGTCCGGGCTGTCCATGGGCAGGATTTAAGCGAGCAGTACTTGTAGCCGCTACGGGAGTATTAATTGGAGCACTAGAAGTGGCGAATGGTCCTGCTGGACTCAAGGATGTTGGAGGTGGTAAAGCGGCAGAAGGTGGGGGTGTTGACTCAGGAATTGAAGACAAAGGCGGATAATCATCAGGTGCTTCATTTGCTACAGCAGTAGGAGCAGGGTTGTCTATTACCACGGTTTGTTCGGTAGTATTGTCAGAATTACATGCAATCAATCCTAAAAAAACAAAACCAATGGCCAAGAAAGTACTTTTTTGATTTTTCATAAATTTAAATTTGATGTCCTAAATACTCTTATACAATAATATGGCCAAATTTTGTAAATATCAAATTTAGAGCATATTAAAGAAGTCCTCAGAATGAAGGTTAATCTTTTTGCCTTAACAATATATCGCTTTTGATAGCTATGAAAGAAACGTTTCCATTGTCCGACATCTTCCCGATGTCCAAAGGCTGAAAAAAAAATGAAATTCGGATTACCAAAAGCTCAAATTTATTTCACCTTTAAATACCTACTTGAAACAAAAACTCTTATCTAAATCTACTCCCAAACCGCCCCATAATTGGCCTCCCATAACTTTTTATTGAGTTCGGTTAATCGATCATTCTTAAGTTTAACTCCTTTTTCTTTAAAAGCTTGCCACTGAGGATCCATTTGGTTTCTTAAATCTATCGATGGCTGATTTAAGCGATACCAGTCGTTTTCGGTTTGATTGATGAGATAGAGATAGTCTGATGTAAATTTATTTGGAAAGTTCTCCACATCGTCGTAGGCTTTTGACTTACGTTGTACCAAGGCTTCGTCCCAAGTTTTGAGATCTTTAATCAATGAATCTACAGAAGCAATTAATTTTGAATCAGCTGCCTTTTTGCTTAGAGAGGTTTTTAATTTGCCTAACTGTAGTTGTTTTTTATACAATTCATTGATCATTTCATGCATTTCTTTGATGTTGCCGTGCATTTGTCCCATGGCTATTAAATAGGCTGTTTTATCAATATCGGCGTCCTTCAATCCTGGATTCGGAAGTAATTCAGCCTGTGTTTTTAAGGTGTCTTTATCTACAATCATTTGTATTTGATATTTGCCTTCAGCCACTTTATATCCTTTATAGTTTCCTTCAATATATACATCAGGTATGCCAGGTAGTGTGTTAGTACGCATATCCCATACGAATCTATTCAATCCCATTTTTTTTGTGAGTTTGGGCTCAATACTAGGCCCTCCATCGTATTTTTTATAGTCAGGATTGGCTTCAGAGCTTAAGGTCCTTACTGTTTTGCCATTGGTATCAAAAATATTCAAAGTAATCTTCTTTACGGAATCAGTTTTTGACAAATAGTAGTTCAAGACCAAACCTGTGGCAGGATTGATGCCGGCACTTTGGCCTTCTCCTTTAAACTCTGTTAAACCTTGATTCATAACACTGCTACTATTGGTAATCCATTGGTTTTGAGGCACAAATAGTTTATGTTTTTTAGGGGCTTCTTTCAGCAGTTGTCTTAGCAAATTCAAATCATCTAATATCCAAATAGACCTACCCGAGGTACCTGCTATTAATGAATTTTGATGAACCTTTAAATCTGTTATTGGGCTAACAGGCAGGTTTAACTGAAAGTATTTCCAATTGCTACCGCCGTCTGTAGAGTAGTAAAGAGCATTTTCTGTCCCGGCAAATAATAAATCTTTCTGCACATTATCCTCTCTTATTACCCTTGAAATACTATTTTCGGGTAAGCCATTGTTGATTTTAATCCAAGTTTTACCGTAATCTGTCGATTTGTAATAACCTGGTTTGTGGTCGTTGAATTTATATCTATTGGTGGCTATATACACGGTAGATTTGCTATTTGGCGAGACTTCGATCGCGTTTATTTGGCATTCTTCTAATCCTTTTGGTGTTACGTTTGTCCAAGTTTTGCCATTATCTGTGGTAACTTGTACCAAGCCATCGTCACTACCTGTGTAGATCACGCCTTTTTCTAAGGTAGATTCAGCAATGTAAGTAAGCGTTCCGTAGTTTTCTGCACCAACAGCTTCATTGGTAAAAGGGACTCCCGCTTTTCCTTGTTTCGATTTTTCATTTCTGGTCAAATCAGGCGATGCTTCACGCCATGTTTTGCCTAAGTCATTGGTTTCTAGAAGCATTTGTGAGCCGTGGTAAAATACTTTGGGGTCATGAATACTACAAATGATAGGGGCATTCCAATTAAATCTGTATTTCATATCTTTGGCATCCTTGCCCAAATATTGAATAGGTGCTGCCATAACATTCACAGAAGTTTTATTTTTAGTATCTAATACTTCTATAGTACCTTGGTAGCTGCCACCCAATACATATCTTGGATTGTTACGGTCAAAAGCCAGAAAAGCACTTTCTCCACCCGCTGAATATTCCCAGTCTTTGCGTTCTATACCACTTCCACTCATATTCCAAGAAGGTATTTTTACAGAGGTATTGTCTTGCTGACCTACGTAAATATTGTAAGGCAGTAAGTTGTCAGTATTTATTCTATAAACTTGTGCAGTGGCCATATCTTGGTGAGACCAGCTTCCACCTCCATTGAAGCTTACTGCCGAACCGCCGTCGTCAGAAATAATCATGTTTCGGCTATTTTTAGAATTAATCCACAAATCATGGTAGTCTCCATGTGTGCCAGACATTACTTTCCAAGTTACACCTCCATCCGTGCTATTTAAAGCCGGAGCACTCATGACATACACATTAAGATCATTGTTTGGGTCTACAAATAGCTCAATATAATACCACGACCTTTGAATCAGTCTGTGGTCTCCACTTACCTGAGACCATTTTTTACCTCCATTCATTGATACATAAAGCCCACCTTCATTTTTCTCCCAGTCGGCTTCTAGGAGTGCATACACTTTTTGTGGGTTAGATGGGCACATAGCTATAGCAGTTTTACCAAGCATTTTGGGCAAACCCTCAGTTAGTTTTACCCAGGTTTCGCCACCATCTGTAGATTTATAAAAACCACTTCCAGGCCCTCCGCTTTTTACTTCCCAAGGTTTACGGCCATGGTCCCACATGGCTGCGTATAGGATTCTAGGATTTGTAGGGTCGATAGACAATTCACTACAGCCTGTTGTTTCGTTGATATACAAGGTTTTTGTCCAGTTTTTACCGCCATCGGTGCTTTTGAATATTCCGCGTTCTACAGAAGGTCTATGAAGCGGACCTTGAGCAGCCACCAATAGAATGTCTTCATTTTTTGGATGAACCACAATTCTAGATATGTGTTGGGTTTTAACTAAGCCAACGTTTTTCCATGTTTGTCCAGCGTCAGTGCTTTTATATACACCATCTCCAAAACTCGTCATCACTCCTCTTGGAGCGTGTTCACCCATACCTACATAAACCACGTTCGGGTCATTTTCGGCAACAGCAACAGCCCCAACGGTTCCAGTTTTAAAAAAACTATCCGAGACATTCTTCCATTGATTTCCGGCATCTACGGTTTTCCAAAGTCCCCCACCGGTTGTTCCCATGTAATAGGTAAGGGGATCATTTATTACTCCTGTTGCACATACAGAGCGGCCACCTCTGAATGGTCCAATATTTCTAAATTTCAGATTATTAAATAGTGAGCTATCCTTTTGGAAATCTGGATAAGATTGTGAAAATGCGGTAAATGAATTACAAATTAAAAGTACAAGAGCGAGTTTTTTCATGTTTATAAAGGGTCAGTTTGATATTTTAAATGGTTTATTTCTCAATTTACTTTTAACTATTTTAAAAGTAACTATTTTGATGCAATAATTTTTTTTGTCATTTTTTTTCCGTTTGCAAAAGAAAATACAAAATAGACAACCGGTGAATTGGTATTTCTAATTTTCCACCCAGCCGCTTCCTCTACTTTTCTTATGAAATCTTGATTTTGGAAGATATTACCATTTATTTCGGTGTTTTCCATTTCTAAAATTGGTTTTCCTAAGTTATCTAAAAGGGTTATTTTTCTTAAAAGACCTTCAGTAAAAATATTCAAATATCCATTATTCGGGTTAGGATAAACGGTAGTCTGTAGTTTTTCTTTAATTTCATTAAAGCTCCAATCGTCTTCCAATTCAATCCATTCTAAATCTTCATATTTTATATCTGATTTTTCTAATTGAAAAAGATTGGTATTATCCCAAGATGCTAAATTTCCAAACCAATAAGGGGTTTTAGAAGTATCATACTCATCTATTGAAATATTATAGTAGTCATTTTTTATTTGACCTAATTCAAATATTTGGCTGAAATTATCCATATTAAGTATTATTCCTCTTTTTCCTTTCGACAAAACCACATAATCTTTATCATAGAATGGGTTTTCTAAAATCCACGAAAGTTCATAGCTTTTTTTGGAGTTCAAATCAGTTCTAATTAGCTTGGATGAACCAGATTTGATGTCGAAAAAAGTAAAATAGATATTTTCATTTTTAATCTTAAAATAAGTATTTGGAATAGAATTTGAATAGCTTATTTCAGTTTTTTTACCATCTTCAATATTTGTTATTTCTATTTTGGTTGGAGAATTATAATTGAAATCTGATGCAATTAGAAAATATGGCCAATTGAATCCTTGAAAGCCAGTTAAACTTTTGTAAGGGAGATATATCTTATTTAAATTTTCTAAATCGAAGTATTCAGTATTGACAACTTCATAAATAGAATTTAATTCATTGTAATATAAAATTCTCTGGTCGCTATTATGAATAAAATTGAACCATTTGTTCTTTAATTCGGGAATTATTTTAATCTCCCCATTTAAAAAATAATAATAATCGACTGTAGTATTATCTTCAATTTTGAAAAGAATTTTCTTGGTTGGCTCATTAGTGTAGTATGCTAAAACGTTTAAGGACCCGGACTTTAGGCCAAAATTTGAACTAATTTTTAAATTATGATATCTATTAACACCATTAAAACTAATAATTACCTCATCGTTACTCAAAACATAAATCACTGGAAAATTTGATTTTTTTTGTAAGCCAATATTAATTTTAACGGTATCGTTAGCATGTTGTAAAAATAAATACTCGTCTTCTCTTTTTACGAATTTAATTTTTCTATTTCCATTTACATAGCTAATATTTACTGTTTGATTTTGAGAAATGTTTAAATCTTGAAGTGTTATTGGATTATATTCAATGTACTGGTAAGTTTCTTTAATTGTAAGAGTATCCTTAAGGAAATTAATAGGGTTTTTGTTAACTTCTGTAGCATAAGGTAAATAAAAATTATCCTCGTCTATGTTTATAGAAGTTCCAATTTTTGTTGGATTTTTTGCTAAACTAGTAACGTTTCTGTCCTTATAAGTGTCCTTTATCAGTTCTATTTCAAGGGTTTGAGTGTCAAAATAATAAAAGTAATTTAAAAAGTCTTTAACAATCCATTTTTGCGAATTTAGTTCGGTTACTTTTTCGACTATGAAAGGATTTTTATTTTTTGATTTATTCTGGAAAATAAGTAATCTATCTGTCTTGCCTATGCCTTTAATAATAAGGGAGGTTGACTTTTTGGTTTTTTTAAAAATACTGGTTTTTGAGTTGATTTCAAAGTTTGAGTATTTTATCATACGATCCATGAAATTTAATAATGGATAGTCAACACTATCATTTTTTGAATAAAATGTAGAAGTATAAAACCATGTCGGCCCTGCAAATCCACCATTTATTCCAAAAACCAACTTTATACTGTCATTTTCAAAAAAGGCTCCTTTTTTATCTGGAACTTCATCTTGTAGGTCTATTAATTTCTTATTTTCAAGGTTAAAATAAGTAATTTCAGAATTTAAATATTTCCCAAAAACATACTTTTCGTTATATTTTCCTTAATAAAATAATCCGGCAGTACTCGAAACATTTTCTAAAACTGGTTGACCGTCTATTACTTGAATCTCAAAAAGACCGTATTTAGTTATTGCAAGAAGTTGATCTTCGATTTGTTGCAAACGGTATTGAGAGTCATTAAAAAATAAGCTCGCTTTAATAACTTTTTTAGAAGTAATTAGGAGGTCGTTGTCAGAAATAAGCCAATCATTTTGAGTTTTGTAAAGGCTATGGTTCTGACTTAATTGGATACTAATATTATTTTGTTTGGGAATTTCAACAAGTTGTAAATTCTTGAAGTCATAACTATAGAAATCATTTAAAATAGTAAAATAAACCTCATTCTTAATTCCTACCAATTTTGGATTTAAATCGATATTGGGTAATAATTCTTTTTTTTCTATAATCTTGCCTTGGTGATTTATCACTACAAAAAATGGAAGAAAATTTTCTTGATTCTGCATGATAAAAAAGCCAAGATTTTTGGATTGATAAAACTGCCTTACAAATATCTTTTTAGGTAATTTATCATCCTTTATAACTATTATCTCTCCTTTTTGGGTATCAAAAACCGAAAGTTCATCTTCATTGCTAGGATTGTTTTTGGTTTTTATCCAAAAAACTCCGTCTTCACCTTGATAAATATCTATTTCTAAACTTTTGCTTGTCTGTATTTGGTAAGTAAAATCACTTAGCTTTTTCTGTGCCCGAATATTCGAAAAGCACAATAAAAGTATGAAAAAGATAAGAAAAGGAGATTTTTCTGGATTTTGCATAGCGTTTGCCGGAGTTAAAAATTAGTTCTAATAAAGGTAATTGTTGAATTTTCAATAAAAATATACATTCTTAATGAAAATACATTTGTTTTCCATGATTTGGGAATAAAAAATAAGCAAGGTTGATGATAAATATAGGTTTAAGTGGCTTGCTTTCATGATATTACGTCATGGGGGTTATTTAAATAAAAAACTTAGAACTGTTAAAGTGTATTTAGTAAACTTGGTAGAAGCTTTATTTACTAAGTTAAATATTTTTATTTGAAAAGGTATAGTTGTTGAATTAGAAAATTGCATAGCATAAAAGTAGAGGTCAAGTATTTTAATATTCTGTTTTAGGTTTTTTGAAAGCTTATACGATCAACTTTGTTTTTAATATCTTTGAACAATAATTCTATCTAAACCAAACTAGATTATGAAACTATTCTATTTTTTGTTTTTTATCTGTAATCTTTTTACAAGCCATAAATCAGTATTTTCTTTAAATGTTAAAGAAGCACAAGAATCCATCATAAAAACCAAAACAGTAAAATATAGTGATTTTGGAGCAAAAGGTGATGGTAAAACAGACGACATAGAAGCCATAACAGCTGCTCATGCCTATGCAAATGAGCATAATCTTAAAGTAAAAGCCGATGACAAGGCTATCTATTATATTGGAGGTAAAGACCGCACGGCCATCATTCAAACAGACACTGATTTTGGCACGGCGAGTTTTATAATTGATGATTCAAACGTGGAAAACAGAACCAGTTCGGTCTTTTTGGTAAGTTCTAAAATGAAAGCCGAGAAGATTGAAGGTATTCCATCATTAAAGCGAAACCAAACCAAAATTGCGTTAAATCTAAAGCATAGAAGCCTTATAACCGTGACAAATTCTAATGTAAAACACTACATTCGTTTTGGGCTGAATCAAAACAATGGCAGCGATCAAACAGATATTTTCTTATTAAATAAAAAAGGCCAAATAGACCAATCTGCCCCTATTATTTGGGATTTTGACCAAATTACTGACATAACCGCTTTACCAATAGACGAAAATAAATTGACCATAACTGGTGGGAGATTTAAGACAATTGCCAATAAGGAACCTTCTAAATACAATTATTACAGTCGCAATTTGGCAATAAAACGTTCGAATGTTGTTGTTTCAGGCTTATATCATGAGGTCGTAGATGAAGGAGAGCAAGGTGCTCCCTATGGAGGTTTTATTTCTATAAGCGAATGTTGTTTTGTGAAAATAGAAAATTGCATTTTAACGGGCCACAAAACCTATGAGACCATTGGCAATGCCGGAAAACCTGTTTCTATGGGATCTTATGACCTCTTGGTTAACAGAGCTCTGAATGTTTCGTTTATAAATTGCACCCAAACTAATGATATCGACGATCGTAAATATTGGGGTATTTTAGGCTCGAATTTCTGTAAAAACTTATTGTATGATGGCTGTAAACTTTCCCGATTTGATGCTCATCAGGGAGTTGCCAATGCCACCATACGAAACTCTACACTCGGTCACATGGGCATCAATGCCATAGGAAGTGGTACTTTTTTGGTAGAAAACTCCATAATAAGAGGAGGGAGCATAGTAAATTTAAGAAGTGATTACGGCAGCTCTTGGGATGGTGACCTAATTATCCGTAATTGCCTTTTTATTCCTCGTCAGAGTGGCCAGGAAAAAGTACAACTCATTTCGGGATACAATTCAGGCTTGCATGATTTTGGATATCCGTGCACTATGCCGGCCAAAATATGGATAGAAAATCTCAAAATTGATGACTCCAAACTATCCGAATCCTATCCAGGACCAGCCATTTTTATGGATTTTAATCCAGAAATGAAAGATGATACCTATTCTGAAAAATTCCCCTATCAAACTACAAAAGAGGTTATTCTGAAGAATGTAAAAGCCTTAAGTGGTAAAGCTATTCGTTTAAGTGATAATGACTATATGTTTAGGAAAGTGAAGGTAAGTGAGAAATAAATTGTTCAGTCTGATAAAAAATGAGTTTTTAACCGCTCTTCCACATGTTCCGAAGGGCATGTCGAAGCTAGAGCTGATGTTACTTCTTGATTACCAAATACTACCATTCATCCTAAAACTTCAGGAAGTTTTTGAGTAGCTAATGTATATTTGAAAAAAAATACCTTTTTGAAAAAGCAAACCTTAATCCTATTCGGTTTAATAATTCTGAAATTTGTGTTGCAATACCTCGTTTTGAGTGACGATTATGAACTCCACCGCGACGAATTTTTGCATCTCGATCAGGCACATCATTTGGCTTGGGGCTTTTCTTCTGTTCCGCCATTTACTTCTTGGGTTTCTTACATTATTCTACTTTTGGGCAATGGTATTTTTTGGATTAAGTTCTTTCCAGCACTGTTTGGAGCACTTACGCTTTTGGTGGTTTGGAAAACCATCGAAGAATTAGACGGCGACCTTTTTGCCTTCGTTTTGGGAGCAATTTGCATCGTTTTTTCGTCACTTTTACGCATCAATACTTTGTATCAGCCCAATTCTTTTGATATTTTGAGTTGGACGAGCCTGTATTTTTTCATCATAAAATACTTCAAAACTCATAACCCCCAATGGCTTTTTGTGGCCGCTGGGGTATTTGCGATAGGATTTTTAAACAAATACAATATCGTGTTTTTGCTCATCGGACTCATCCCAGCCATATTGCTTACCGACCAACGTAAAGTTTTTGTCCGAGGTAAACTTTATCTCGCACTTTTGCTTGGCTTGCTATTGATCGCACCCAATCTGATTTGGCAATACCAAAATGATTTCCCGGTATTTCATCACCTTAAACAGCTCGAAGAAACCCAATTGGTACATGTGGACAGACTCGGATTTCTGAGGTCTCAGCTTTTGTTTTTTATAGGTGCCTTGCCCGAAATCCTCTTGGCTTTGGTGGCATTGCTGTTTTACAAACCCTTTCAAAAATACAGGGCCTTTTTCTGGTCTTTTGTATTTACGCTTTTGGTTTTTATCTATTTCAAAGCCAAAGACTACTACGCCGTTGGACTTTACCCTGTTTATATCGCTTTTGGTTCTGTGTTTTTGGCAAATTACGTCGCCTCAGGCTGGAAAAAATGGCTGAGAATACCAGCTTTAGCCATACCGCTGTTGCTGATTATTCCGATTAGTAGAATCGCATTTCCCAATAAAAGCCCGCAATACATATTGGAGCACCCCGAAAAATACAAAAAGTTTGGCCTTCTACGTTGGGAAGACGGCAAAGACCACCCGCTGCCACAAGATTTTGCCGATATGTTGGGCTGGAGCGAACTTGCCCACAAGGTAGATTCGGTATATAGCCACCTGCCCAATGCCGACAAAACCCTCATACTTTGTGACAATTACGGACAAGCCGGAGCCATAAATTATTACACCAAAATTGGCCTAAAAGCCGTCTCTTTCAACGCCGACTATATAAACTGGTTTGACCTCAAAACCCCATACCGAAACCTGATACGCATAAAAGAATACGAAGAAAAACACGAGGAATTTGCCAAAACCAGCCCCTATTTCGAAGCCTCGACCCTGGCCGACTCCATCACCAACCCCAACGCCCGAGAATACAAAACCCTGATTTTTGCCTTTTCAGGTGCAAAGATTGATATTAATAGGAGGATTGAGCGGGAAATTGAGGAAGTGAAATATTTTTAAAATCGTCGAGTTTTGAAAATTTGATTTAAATTCGCTATTTGAAATGTTCCTAAGGTCATGTTGAAGTTAGATACATAGGTTTTCTTTTATAAATGAAGTAAATTTAAAAAGAAACTTTCTTTACTTCTTTTTTGAAATTAGGTAAATTGAGAATATCTAAATTACAGATTTAAAATCCAAATGTTCTCGTTTAGATATCAAGAAGATGTCGAGAAGCCAATTAAATTAAGAGTATTCAACTTAATAAAAAAGGTATTTTATGGACAAGTTTTCTACAAATTCTCTTTCTTTTGCAATAATTAACTCTTTTCTTTTTAATAAGACATCAGATTTACTTTGTTTCTCCTTAAATAATTCTTTCATTTCATATGTTATAAAAAAATATGAATAATCAACTTCGGAGCTTAACCATTCAGAAAGGTCTTTGTTTTGTTTGTTTATAGAATATCTACCATCATCAATAACCAAAACTGTGTTTTCAGAAACATTTATATCTTCCACATCATTAAACAAATAATATTTCTTGTATCCACTTACTCTATTTATATCTAAGAATAGATTTACAAATTGATATTGAAGCATAAATAACCCCAATGCTTTTGAACGTACACTACCCATTTCAATTTTAGAAGGAAATTCAACTGTCTCGAATGTAATATTAGGTTTATCGTAATAAATAGGATTATGATTTTCGTTCACAATAAATTTTTGAAATTCTTCGTAAGCTTTTCTTTGTTTACTCAGATTATAAATGGTGAAATAATTGGAATATGTAGTAATCCAAAACCAATGTTTTAACCTATCTAACTGTTTTTGACTTGGTTTTTCTAATTTATTAAAAAAGTCAGTAATAAAAATTAGCTGGTTGTTATATGGTAGAAACTTGCTGTCAAGCACACTTAACTCTTGGAATAAAAACCTTACTGTAATCACTATTGATTTTAGTGTATTACGAGTAATTGGAATGAAATTGGGGTTATCTACTAATTTTTTCAATTTGCTTATATCTCCTTGACTTGATTGGTCAAAAAACAGATTTCCAAAGGAGTTTGTGAGGCATTGAAAAATGATTTTTCTCTGTATTTTTTTAAAGTTATAAATATTTAGTCTTTCTATTAACTCGTCTATTTCCGTTCCAAGCCTAAAATTTTCTTCTTTATTAAAGGATAAAGCTGATAATTTCCAATCGTCAGTAATCTTAGCACCTTCAGAATTTAGTCGAGTAAAGATTTCAATTGCTTCCTCTATTGAACCTCCATACATTTCAACTGCAGGCATATCATAAGTTGATAAGGCTCTCCCAAATGTCCTATACCTTTTAATAAACAATTCGACAGTATCTTTGCTATAATTTAAGTTAAAAAGTTGCTCTTGTAAATCATAATAGCCATCTCCATCTACAAATTCAAACAATGGTATTTCATGAATATCATATTTAATTTTATTAATTGCTTTTATCTTATCTAATTGTATATCATATATTAAATTGAACTTTTCTTCCCAAACTTTATCGTTTCTTTTTAAATTTGTTTTATTAGGATTTATTAAACTTCCAAAAAGAGTAGAAAGTCGTTGATAACCATCCAAAATATAAAAATAATCTATGGCTCTCTCCTGTAAATAGTAAGAGCCCATCACGTTTGTCTCAAAATTTCTAAAGTCATCAAATTTACTAAAATCAGGTCTCCAAAATAGAATAGAGCCTATTGGATATCCGTTTTTTATGCTCTCAAAAAGCTTTATTTTTTTTGCATTGTCCCATTCAAAGTCTCTCTGAAATGCAGGCACACGAATTACCCCTTTTTCAAAATCACTTAAATAGTGAAAAAGTCGCCTCACTCTCGTACTGATTTGTAATTCATTCATAACAATTCGTGAATTTTAAGGAGAATTTGTTCTAATTCGTCTTTCCCTGTTGAATTAGCTCTTTTTTCTAAGTTTTCTCTTGTGACTCTTCCTGATAGAAATAATTGAGAAAAACGAGCTTTAAAACTATCTTTTTTTCCACTTATTTTATAAAAAATAAGTTTTTCTTTTCTTAACGTCCTACGGTCATTTTCAGGAATAGATGAATATAAGTTTTGAAGATTTTGATCTAATTGATTAAAATTTTTATCTGGTAGGCCATCTTCTAAATCAAAAAAGTCTAATTGTATAGGCGTTAGTCTTTTTATTGCTTGAATAAAATTTTCGTTATTCTCAATTTCATCAAAAATTTCATTTGGTAAATAATTTTCTTTTTCTCTCTTTTTTAATACATAATACGGTAAATAGCTTTCTGATACAGCAGTATGTAATGGTTTTATAGTTGGGTCATTTGGATATTTTTTGTCACTATCTAACAATATGAATGCTCTAACATATCTATGACTATCTTTAGGGAAGTTTTCCTTTTGCTCTTCGAATCTTGCTTTAAGAATTACCACTACATTAGAAATACTTTCGCCTCCACCATTTATATATTCAATCCAGCCTTTACTTTGTTGTTCTTTTATTTTTTGCCCCCACTTTGGATAGCATGAAATAATTGCATCTAAGAAATAAGAATCATATTCAATATTCTCTAAAATAATCTTTAAGGGAGTAGTTAATATTATTTCTGCTTCACTTATTGAATAAGAATCATCATCACAAGAATTGGAAATAATCATTTTACTTGATTTTTTGGGAATATTTGCACTTTTTATGAATAAGTTTTCCAACTCTTTTTGGCTACTTCCTCGCAATCCAATATACCAATTTGATGATTTAATAGCTTCAAAATTAGACAGATATAAGTCATGTCTGTCTTTGATGTTATGCCAAAGCTTATCTAAATTAACTGTTATGTCAACTTCTGATTTGTCAAAAAAAGAATCACTAAATGTATAAATCATTTTTGCTCTTGAGCTTTTCTTAAGTTAATAACTTCCACTAATGTATCCTCAAAAATTCCTTGAGGCCACCAATCTACTTCACCATCTTTATCTACCTCAATCATCCTCAAGTTGCTCTCGTTTCTATCTTTGTCAAAATCAACATAATATATAGCCAAATCATTCGGTTTTAATTTCCCTGTGGCTACCAAACGTCTTATTCGCAAAACAAAATTTTGTGAATGCGTTTCAATTAAGTATTTCTTATTATTGTCTTCTAAGTATGATTCCGCAAATCGTTGAGCCAATACTCCATGGGCAGCAGGGTGTAAGTGTGTTTCTGGCTCTTCTATAACTATGACTGTTGGATTTTGTGTAGGCATATAAGAACGAACTATTAAAGGTAATGATTGGCGAATTCCAGAACCTGTATTAACTATATTAATTGCCTTAATCTTAGATGTGGATAAAACTACTTCAAATAGTGGACTACTACCGGCAATATCCTTAACACCAATTTCCCACCCTTCAAAGTTATCTTTATACCATTCTTTTATTTGATTCAGAATAGGATTATTTTGATTATGATATTGTGCCATAAGTTTATAAGCACTTTCCCCAGAAACCCCAATTTTTAAATAATCTCCGTATATATCGCTGAATTGTGGTTCAGGAAATTTTCTAAATGAATCAATATAATCAAAGTCAAATAATTCTGGCTTTTTACCCTTCATCTTTTCGGGAATAAAGCCATTATATTTTGATTTTGAATCAGTTTCTTCTCCGTTGATAACACATTTTGAAATCCGTATTTGATAGTTTCTATCTCCATTTATTGAAGCTTTTAAATTATCATTGGTTAACTTAATGTCAAATTCAATAGGCTCCAAAGTAATTTCACGATTATAAAATAATTCCTCATTTGAGTAGCCAATTCGGATTCCCTCATAATTTAGGTTAATTGGTGAAGAAAATGAGCCACTTATACTACCTGCTACTAATACAGGCAATTTAGCTACTGCACTTTTTCCGCTATTATTTTTCCCTATTAATATTGTTATTGGTTTAATTTCAAGTGTCTGCCAATTTTTAAAAATTTTAAAATTTTTGAATTTTATTTGCTCTATCATGATTTCTTTCAGATACTTTCATTTACTGCAAAGATAATTATCTTTGTTAACTCAACATGATATAGAAAGTATTTTTACTTCGTTCAAGCTAAATATAGTTTTCATGAGCTATTAAAAGGATATTCCATCTTTCGTGCTAAATTAAGGTTTTTATCTTGAGAGAACCCAGTTATACTAAGGATATTTCCTTGGTTCGAATGAAAATCGGGTTTTACCTTCTAAAATGAAAGACATATATTTGTAGCATAAATCATAAAAACTAACTCCAAAAACCCCAACCCATGTCACAAATAAAAGATTACACAAAATTGCCTTTAGAAGAGTTGTTGATAGAACAAAAAAAGATAAAAAAACAACAATTGTCATCTGCCGTCTTAATAGGCATATTGATTGGACTTATGATTTATGGGATTTTTTCTGGTGGTTTTGGATGGGTTTATATATCTATCTCCATTTTTATGATCTATATTATTTACAATGGCTCCAAGAAACTCAAACTGCATCTGGAGCAGATAACTGCCGAAATAAATAAGAAGGCTTAAAACAGAAGGATTGATTTAAGCTATGGAATTAAAACCAATTTTTGATTTCGGTTAGATTTTTATATATTTTTGAGTTTTCAAATATTTGATTTTATGGATGTTAATAGAGTACGTAAAATGTCTTTTGCGGGTGTTTATCCGCACTATATTACTAAAGTCGAGCGAAAAGGAAAGACCAAAGCCGAAGTGCACGAAATCATTTTTTGGTTGACAGGTTATGATGAAGTTGCCTTGCAAAATCTTATTGAAGAAAAGAGAAATTTTGAAAATTTCTTCGATTTGGCACCTGCATTAAACCCCAATGCTACGAAAATCACTGGCATGATCTGCGGATATCGTATTGAAGATATCGAAGACCCAATAATGAAAAAAGTGCGGTATCTCGACAAACTCATTGACGAATTGGCCAAAGGAAGAGCCATGGAGAAGATATTGAGGAAATAATATATAAATTGTATTTCAATGAAATTTAAAAGAAGAGATTTTTTAGGTATTTCGGCTTTAGCTGCCACTTCTGGTTTAGCAAGCGGGCTTGTTTCCTGCAAAGAAGAAACTGAAAAAGAAAATGCAGAAAGCGAACTAAAACCTATGGCAGCCGATGTGGTGCCTATTTCGGTAGCTGAACGAGAAACCAGAATAGCCAAGGCCCAGGTTTTGCTTAATGAAAACAAAATGGATGCTTTGGTGCTTGATGCCGGCACTACGCTGAATTACTTCACTGGTATACGCTGGTGGCCAAGTGAAAGAACAATGGTGGCCATTATTCCTGCCAAAGGCGATATTAAATACGTCTGCCCAGCTTTTGAGGAGGCCCGTTTTCGTGAGCAAATTAGCTTTGGGAAGGATGTATATGTTTGGCAAGAAGACGAAAGTCCGTATAAAAGAATTGCTCAGGCGATAGAAGACGCTGGCATAGTTTACGGCAATGTAGGCGTAGAAGAACAAACCCGTTTTTTTATAGTCAATGGACTGCAAAAAGCTGCCCCGAATCTAAAAATTGTGAGTGGCGACCCTGTGAGCATACCTTGCCGCATGATAAAATCTCCCGCTGAAATTAAGTTGATGCAAACAGCCTCTAATATCACATTGGCGGCCATCAAACACAGTGTGGCTCAACTAAAAGAGGGTATGACACAACAAGACCTTTCCTCCATGATTATGTCAGCACAAAATCAATTGGGCGGAAATGCAGATTTTGCTTTGTGCCTTTTCGGAAAATCTTCTGCGTTTCCGCATGGGTCTAAACAGCCTCAGGTGCTCAAAAAAGGGGATATTGTATTGATGGATTGCGGTTGTCTGGTAGGTGGCTACAATTCGGATATTACGCGAACGGTTGTTTTTGGAGCAGAACCAAGCAAGCGTCAGCAGGAAGTATGGTCGCTGGAGAAAGAAGCTCAGGCTGCTGGTTTTGCTGCGGCCAAAAATGGTGCTCCATGCGAAGCGGTAGATTTTGCTGCCCGAAAAGTTCTCACAGATGCAGGTTTTGGCCCTGGCTACCAGTTACCTGGACTTCCACACAGAACAGGCCACGGCATAGGAATGGAGGGACACGAATGGGGCAATATGGTAAAAGGCAATACGAAATTGCTCGAACCGGGCATGTGTTTTAGTATCGAACCGACGATTTCTATCGTTGGCGAATTCGGCGTAAGACTGGAAGATTGTGTATATATGACGGATGAAGGTCCAAAATGGTTTTCTGAGCCAAGTAAATCTATTTTTGAGCCTTTTGGGTAATTTAAGAAATCTGAAATTTGAAGATTTATTCTTAAAAGTCTTTTTCAGTCTGAAAGTTTATTCAAAACGGATAAGGCCTTAGCTATATCTCGGGAATTAACGACTGGGCTTTAAGTAGTGCGATTTAATAGCTCAAATGCTTGCATACCTTGTAGCCAAATCTTTGATTTGGGTCTTTTTAATTTATTCTAAATGTGGCATATCAAAGATTCGGCGGTTTTTCAAATGGCGATAAACTTTCAAACTGCTGATATGCCAGCATTACTTCAAGCATCGTTTCAAGTGATGGATTTCATCTTTTCGCCATATACTTCAATCTATCGCCATTTTTTGATTTAATAGCTCTACATTAAAATTAATCTTAGCATTTAAGGCTTTAAATACCTTTAAAATTGTATCAAATCTTGCGTCTGTAAAACTGTTTTCAATTTTAGAAATCTGAGCTTTTTTCACTCCAACAAGTACGCCAAGTTGCTCTTGAGTTAAGTTTCTTTCTTGTCTTATTTCCTTTATAGTTTGGCCAAGTATTTCAAGTCTTAGTTCGTTTTCATAAGCATCTCTATTAGGTGTTCCTTGTTTACCTATGTGCTTATCTTTCATTTCTTCTAAACTGTACGTTTTCATTTCTTTGTTTTTTTTTGATTGAAATAATCTGCTCTCTGTTGCTTTGCTTTTTCTATCTCTTTCTTAGGAGTCTTTTGGGTTTTCTTTATCAGTCCTTGTGTTGAGATTACTAAAGTGTTTGAATTGTCCTCTTTGTCCCAGAAAGCAAAAAGTCGAATAGCTTGTTGTTGATAGAGCGTTCTGAACTCTCAAATGTCGTCTTCCAGTTTTTTGAAAACTTCTGGGTCGTTTATATAAGTTGCCTTGTCGATGTTGAAATAAACTTTGTTTCTTGCTTTATCAGATAAAGAGTCAAGAAAATCTGCTGCTTCCTCAGTAAAAACAACTTTGAATTTGGGATTCATTTGCTTTTTATTCCAAAGTTAATAGTTTCTTATTTAGGAAACTAATTTAAATATTATTTTGTAAATATTTTTACCAAAACTTCCACCATGGTTTACCACTTTTGTTATGCCATTTTCCTTCTTGCAAGATTAATAAACTATAATTTCCATCGCAAAATTCAGTTGCAGTTTGCAAAAAAAAACATTTTCATTGCCTCCTGCACATTGGAAAGTGAGACAATTTTTGGTTTGGGTAACAGTAATTCCAAGTTTGCCTCCGTTTTAATTATATTTCTGGCCAGATTCACTTTCCGATTCAAATTCGTATCTATAAAGTTTTAATCTCTTCCTAAAGAGCTCAAACAGACTTTCTGAAAAATCATTAACTGAGGATACATCATCTAAAAAATCAAGATTCTTGTTCTAACTTCTTCTTTGAAATTTTTTAAATTGTAGCACATTGTTGGTTTGGTTTATTTTTGCTTTCACTTAACAAATAGATGGTCATGATAGTATGCTGCCACTACATTACAAGAAATGTTTGCTTTGGCTAGGGCATTAGAAAAAGCTGCCGTAAAGCCAACAGCTTCTAGAGAGGAATGGATAGCTAGAGTTATCCAAGCTGCTGTAAATGAATATTTTAGGTTTAATGTGTCAGCATATTCCTTTTTTAAGATTAAACTAATACCTTCTGATTCCTTAAATAAAAGCTGGATTTCATCTATGTTTATTTTGTTTAAATCAGCAACTGTACAAAATACATAATCTCCAGGATTATGCTGAGCTTTTATTCCTTTCAAAAGTTTATTTAGGTCTATTTCTCCTTTCATTTTTATAGTTTTTTTTAAAACTCAATTTCAAGGATTTTTTGCATTAAATGAAAGAATAAACATGGATAAATTACCATTTTATTCCATAAAATAAAAAACTGCCAAATTTATTGAGTGCTTATTTGAATTAAGTGGTTTACGAAATTAATTTTAAAGAGTATATAAACCTAAATTGGATGAAGATAATAAGTAATGAATCTGCCTACAGTGCGTTTTTAAAAGGCGACGCGGTAATAATTGATGTACGAGAACAAGCAGAATTTAAAGATTCTCATTTACCTGGAGCAATAAATTTCCCTTTTACAAAGTACCAAAAAGCTTATTTTGAGCCATTTAACGACAAACAGATTTGTTTGATTTGTCAGTCTGGTAGGAGAGCAAAGGCTATTCTTGAAAAACTAAAAGAAGATGGATTTTCGAACCTTGCAATAATGGAAAAACAAATGGAAAACGTAAGCGAACACAAACAAAGCCATGGTTGGACCATTGACCGACAGTTTAGAATGACATTGGGAACTTTGATGTTGATATTTTTGCTGGGTTATTTTAACGCTTCCGAGTATTTTATAATCATCCCTATAATCTTATGCACTGGGCTTATTTTTACATCTATAATTGATCGCTGTTATATGCGAATGGGCATAGCTCTTTTGCCTTGGAATCGTGGGAAAAACGGCTAGATTTTGAAGATTGATTGAAAAGTTCTTCATTCGATAAAAAAAAAGGTAATCATTTTTTTATTCTTTTTGAAATTTAAGTAGCATATTGTTAAATTGGTCAATATTTCATCAATTGACTCAAGGTCGATATTAACCTAAACATATATGCTAACTGAAATTCATCCCAAATTACCCATGCGTAATAAGGCCCAAACACGAGATTATTATATAAAAAATCTGGGATTTTCTGAATTTGGAATGGAAGATTTTGAAGGTTATTTAATGGTAAAAAAAGATCAAATCGAAATACATTTTTTTGAATTTAAAGAATTGGACCCTAAAGAAAACTACGGTCAAGTGTATATTCGTACCAACGATATTAAGGGATTTTACCAGAAATTGCTAAGTAATAATGTAAGAATTCATCCCAATGGAGCCCTAGAAGCTAAGCCTTGGAGACAGGTGGAATTTTCACTCTTAGATCCAGACAATAATTTGTTGACATTTGGTGAGGCGATTTGATTCTTAAAAAGTTACAAGATTTTGATTAATCAATTTCTAAAACGAGGAAATTTTCTTAAAGGGCATAAGTATCGTATTTAATTGAATCTTCAAGAAATACTTAGTGTTTATTGATTTTAAACAAATAATAAATGGGGAAGAAATTAGAGAGAATTACGCCTGAATTAAAAGAATTTATAGAAAATCAAAAAGTCTTTTTTGTAGGAACTGCCGCCACCGAAGGCAGTGTAAATGTCTCTCCAAAAGGTACAGATTCGTTTAGAGTTATCGATGAAAACAAAATCGTTTGGTTAAATCTAACTGGCAGTGGAAACGAAACTGCAGCTCATCTTATCCAGAATAGTCGAATGACCGTTATGTTCTGTGCATTTGAGGGAAATCCAATGATTTTAAGACTTTATGGTCATGCCAAAATATTTCATAAAAAAGACGACACTTTTCAAAAATACAAAGGTTTGTTTCCCGAAAACTTTGGTTCAAGACAAATTATTGAGATGGAAGTTGATTTGGTTCAGACCTCTTGCGGTTTTGCTGTTCCGTTTATGGATTACAAAGCAGATAGAAGCATATTAAATGATTGGTCAACAAAGCAAGGTGAAAAAGGAATAAAAGAATACTGGGAAAATAAAAATAGGAAAAGTATTGATGGTTTTGATACGCAAATGCCTATTGAATGAGTTTAAACTGCAATTCTCTTATTTTTAAAAAAGAACAAAACAATTTCGCATTTTTAAAATTCCCATGAAAACAAAACATATTCTATTAGTTTTAATTTTACTTAGCTTTAATTTTTCCTTTGCCCAAAGTCCGAAAGAAGGTTTAGCTTTTGCGAAAAATATGCTTTCTCTAATCAAACAAAACAAAGCTGCAGAATTGGCCACCATGGTTTATTTTCCATTGGAAAGACCGAATCCAATTCCAGATATCCAAGACGAACAAGCATTTGTCGCATATTTCCCAACGTTATTTGACGAAAAATTTAGGAAGATGATTCCTGCAACCATAAAGCCAGAAAATATTTTGGCAAAAAATGGTATTTACGGATTGGTAGGAGGGCCGTTTGCTGGCGAAATATGGTTTGATGAAGAAGGAATAATGAGTATCAATTATAATTCAGTAGCTGAAATGACCCTCGAAAAAACCTTGGATGCAAAAGTGAAAGCTTTGATACATCCTTCTGTAAATCAGTGGGAAAGCAATATTTTTGTCGGTAAATCGAAGAATCTATTGGTTCGTATTGACCTTATGAAAGATGATACGTATAGATATGCATCTTGGAGCAAAGGCAAGCCGATTTCGGAAAAACCAGATTTGGTGATATTAGGTGGAGAAATGGATATTCAAGGTACAATGGGAGGTCCATCATGGCTATTTAAAAACAAAAATTGGGAGTATTTTGTAATGGAAGATTACGAATGTGAAGAATGCGAGGCCAGTGATAAGGTCTTGGTTTTGTCAGAAAATGGAGTGGTAAAAAGTAAGATAATTTTGAACTCATTTAAATAGTAGGCCAGTTTTAATGGCCTACTATTTCGAGATATCTAATTTTGACTAAAAAATCTTACTTCTTTCTCACTGCCATCTTCAAAATATACTTTAAAACCGACTATACCGAATTTGTGGTTTAATATGTATTCGATTTTGTTTACTCCTGCTACTGGTCTACCAGTTTCTCCTACTTTCATGACTTTAATATCCATAAATCCCCAAGCGTAATCATCAACAGTTGATTTAGATTCTACTTTTCTTTTTATGGTTTTCCCGTCAATTTTTATCGAATATTCATCTCCAACATTGTCATCATATTTAACCAAAGTGAAATTTCCTTCATCATATACATTCTGAATACCTTGATCTGTTATTCTATATTTTTTTGTTACAGACAAAGTATTACCATTCCAAGTGAATTCAGGGACTGATTTTGCCATTTCCAAAACCAAAGGATCGGTAATTGTAACAGTGGCGGTAATAGAACTAATTCCATTCTCTAAAGATTTTACCTCGGCGTTAAAACCACTTACTCCAGAAGTACTTCCAAGGCTAAATTTATTCCCAACTTCGCCCATAACAGATTGAGTTCCACCAATATTTCCATCTGGTTTTATAGAATCGATGAGATTACAAGAACTTGTCATTAGAAACAATGTGCTCAATAAAAATATTTTCGTTTTCATAATGTTAAAAATTTAAGTTTAAAATCATTTAAATAGTAGGCCAGTTTTTATAGCCTACTATTTCGAAATTTCTAATTTTGACTAAAAAATCTTACTTCTTTCTCGCTTCCATCTTCAAAATATACTTTGAAGCCTACTACCCCAAATTTGTGGTTTAAAATGTATTCTATTTTAGAAATTCCAGCTATCCCTCTGCCCGTTTCAGCTACGCGAATTACTTTTATGTCCATAAATCCCCAAGCATAATCATCTACAGTAGATTTCTCTTCAATTTTTCTTTTAATAGTATTACTGCCTACTTTTAAAGAATACTCTTTTCCAACATTATCATTATATTTTACTAAAGTCAGATTTCCTTCATCGTATACGCTTTGGATACCTTCATCAGTAAATTTGTATTTTTTTGATATTGTTACAGTATTGCCGTTCCAATTAAGTTTTGGAATAGTTTTGGCAATTTCTAAAAATTTCGAATCGGAAATTGTTAAACTCGCATCAATAGTGCTAATGCCGTTTTCTAATGCCGATACTTTAATGTTTCCGTTACTTATACCCGGAATAGACCCTAAAGTAAAAGTATTACCAACCTCACCTTGAGGAGATTGATTGCCGCTAAGTTTATCTTCAGGCTTAATAGAATCTATAACTCCACATGAACTAAAAACAAACATTCCTAATGTCAATAAAAATATTTTCGTTTTCATAATATTAAAAATTTAAGTTTAAAAAAAGTTTGCTTTAGATTTATATAAGTATTTGAAATACAAATAGTAAACTATTAAAAATAGAACAAACAATGCCATAGAAATCGGAAAAATGATATACCCAAAAAACAACCAATAGGTCAAAAGCCAAATGATTAAAGTGGCTTTTATTGCAAAGAAAAATGCCTTCAGTCTAAAAGTGTTAGTGATCTCATTTTCAAATTTTTCTTCAGTAAAAATCATTATAAATAAGCCAGCTATAAATAAACTCATCCCAATCTCATCCATGGCATTGGTTTGAACGATTTGACCGAATCTATTCTCCATATAAGTGCTCGCCAATGCAAACACTTTGATATTTAAAAAATCAGGCTTTATACCTTCCAAATATGCTCCCAAAAAAATTAAACCCAACGGAATTAATACATAAGAGAGTTTTTTGTATCTATTTGGAAATAAGGTATTTGTGTTTTTGTTATTCATATTATAGGTGAGAAAAGCTTTGTTTTTCTTCTACAATAAAAGAAAACAATATAAATGAGAATTACTATGAGAATGGTCAGGTCTTTATATGGATATAGCTGATTTTTGAACAAAAAAAAAGAGGAACGATTGAATTCATTCCTCTTGATTTTAAAAATTTCTAATTTGGATTAATGTGCCTCCAACCAATTTTTGCCTACACCAATTCCTGTTTCAATTTTCACTTTCATGGGTATGGCATTTACCATAAAATAATCTACTCTTTCTTTTAGATAATCTATCTCAGAAATATGAGCATCAAACACCAATTCATCATGTACTTGAAGTATCATTTTTGATTTGAGTTTTTCGGCTTTCATAAATTCATGGATGTTAATCATTGCCACTTTTATCATGTCTGCAGCCGAGCCTTGTATTGGAGCATTTATTGCGTTTCTTTCGGCAAAACCTCTATTGGTTTGGTTTCTAGAATTTATGTCTCTCAAATATCTTCTTCTGCCTAAAATCGTCTCCACATATTCCGTTTCGCGGGCTTTGTTTACACATTCGTCCATAAAGGTCTTGACATTTGGAAACTGTACAAAATACGCATCAATGATATCTTTTGCTTCTCCTCTCGGAATACCCAGCCTTTGGGCCAAACCAAATGCCGAAATACCATAAATGATACCGAAGTTGACCATTTTAGCTTTTCTACGCATGTCGGAGCTAACGTCTGTAAGTTCAACGCCAAATACTTTGGCAGCCGTAGTTGAGTGAATATCAATGCCTTGGTTGAACGCTTCCACCATACTTGCATCTTCGCTAAAGGCCGCCATTATCCTTAATTCTATCTGAGAATAATCGGCAGAAAGTATCAAATGGTCACTGTCTCTAGGAATAAAGGCTTTGCGTATTTCTCTACCTCTTTCAGTTCTAATCGGAATATTTTGTAAGTTCGGATTGGTAGAACTTAAACGACCAGTGGCCGTAACAGCTTGATTATAAGAAGTATGAATCCTTCCTGTTTTTTTAGAAATCAATAGAGGCAATGCTTCTACATAAGTGCTTTTTAGCTTGCTTAATTCTCTGAAATCCAATATTTTCTTTACGATTTCGTGGTCGGCTTCATAGTTGCTTAACACATCTTCGCCTGTGGCATATTGGCCAGTTGGTGTTTTCTTAGGTTTCTCATCGATTTTCATTTTCTCGAAAAGAATCTCACCTAATTGCTTGGGAGAACCCACATTAAACTCCATTCCTGCTATTTCAAAAATTTCGGTTTGGGTAACTAGCAAATCTTTATTTAGTGTCTCTGAAAGGTCGCTGAGGGCTTTAACATCCAATTTTACACCTTCTCGCTCCATGGTACTCAACACACTCACCAAAGGCACCTCTACTTCGTAGAGTAATTTTTCTTGCTCGGTCTTTTTTAGTTCCTTATCAAGTATTGTTTTCAGTTGTAGCGTAATATCTGCATCTTCAGCAGCATATTCTTTGATGGATTCCAAAGGCACATCTCGCATATTGCCTTGTTTTTTGCCTTTTGCACCTATCAGCGTTTCTATGCTTACGGGCTCATAGTTTAGGTAATTATTGGCCATGTAATCCATTCCATGCCTTTGCTCTGGCTCAATGATATAGTGGGCAAGCATAGTGTCAAACAAAGTACCTTTAATTTCTATTCCATAATTGCTCAATATGGTCATGTCATATTTAAGGTTTTGAGCAATTTTCATAATTTTCTCACTTTCAAAAACTCCCCTGAATTCTTCCAAAACAGCTTTGGCTTCTTCAAATCGTGGCGGACATGGCACATAAAATGCCTCTTTGGCTCTGTAGGCAAACGAAAGTCCTACTATTTCTGCATCTACAGCATCCACATCGGTGGTTTCCGTATCAAAGCATATTTCGTCTTGAGCCATCAAATATTCTATCAATTCAGCTCTTTGTTCAGGACCCTCTATCAAATAATAATCATGAACTACCGTGTTAATGGTGTCTTTTTCTTTTGGCTCATGTACTTCTTCCACTTCTGTAGCACCGAAAAGCGACATTTGGTTGGTTTCTGCTTTTGGCTTGGCTTTGGTCTCAGGTTTATTAATATCCTGATTCGAACCGTCTGATTTTATTAATCTGTTTTTAAGAGTTTTAAATTCAAGTTCGTCTAAAAGCGTAGAAAGTTCCTCGGTATTTGGCTCGCACATTTTTAGGTCTTCTTCGTCAAACTCTACCGGGACATTTATATCTATCCTAGCCAAATGTTTAGACATCAAAGCACTTTCTTTTCCAGCCCTGATTTTCTCTCCGATTTTATTCGGAATCTTATCTGCATTTTCTAGAATTCCTTCCACAGAATCATATTCAGCCAAAAGTTTAACCGCTGTTTTTTCACCTACACCTGGAATTCCCGGAATATTATCGACTTTGTCTCCCATTAAACCGAGCATATCAATTACTTGATCTATTCGGCTAATTTCCCATTTGGCCAAAATCTCAGGAACACCCATTACTTCTATTCCATTGCCCAAAAATGCAGGTTTGTAAAGAAATATATGCTCATCCACTAACTGACCGTAATCCTTGTCTGGGGTGTACATAAAAACATCAAACTCGTCTTTTGGTGCTTTTTTTGCCAAAGTACCTATCACGTCATCTGCCTCAAAGCCATCCAATTCTATCATTGGAATACACATAGCTTTGATAAGTCTTTTTACCAAAGGTATCGCCACCGTAATATCTTCCGGTTGAGCTTCTCTATTGGCCTTGTATTCTGGAAAGTCCACATGACGGAAAGTAGGGGCTTTGGTATCAAAACACACCGCCAAATGCGTAGGTTTCTCCTTTTTTATTACTTCCAACATGGTATTGGTAAAACCAAAAACTGCACTGGTATTGAGACCCGTGGAGGTAATTCGTGGATTTTTGATGAAAGCAAAATGAGCTCTGTAAATGAGAGCCATGGCGTCAAGCAAGAACAATTTTTTAGACCGCATTTGAACTTATTATAGGTTTATGATTAATTTAGCCTTTATTTAAAAAAACAAAATACGTTAATTTTGAACAAGGATAAAATCTATTTTGCAATATTACTATTTTTTATTGCAAATTTAAGCCAAGCCCAACAAGCTCCTTTGCTTCAGTTTCAAGAAAGGAATACCACCACTTTGGTTCTGAATGAGTCTGCACTTCCACCCAAAAAATATGATTTGACAAATTCTGATTTACAAGTAAAATGGCATCTGATCATTTTGGACTTAATTGAGCAAACCACAGGTTACACGCCAAATGTTGCTGCGAGGTCAATGGCCTATATCGATTTGGCTGCTTATGAGTCTATTTTGCCCGCCTATCCGCACCTAAAAAGTCTTTCGGGTCAATTACAAGGATTTATTAAACCCCAAGAGTATGAGATTGATTCCACGGATTTTATTCCACAATTGGCACTCAACAATGCAATGTATAAAACAGTGGATAGGTTTTTTATAGCTGCACCTTATGTTTGGATGGAAAAAGTAATAGCTTTGAAAGACTCTGTAGATGATATTTTTTCAAAAGATCAATCTAATTTGGCCATCATGAAATCAAAGAATTATGGTATTTCTATAGCTGACATGGTTTTGAAATATGCTGAAAAAGATAGGGCAGGGGACGGTACTTTTAGAAGTTATGACATGGATTATCGTTTACCGGTGTGCGAGTCTTGTTTTGAGATAAATAGAGTGGCGGATTTGGAAAATACAGGTCCATTGCATCCAAGATGGAGCGATAATAGGACTTTTTTGGAAGAAAATAATACTGATTTTGATATAAAACCTGATTTTGAGTTTTCAAAGTACCCTGGTTCTGAATTTTATAAAGCAGCAATGGAAGTTTACAATACATCAAAAGAAGTCACCGCTGGGTCGGAAAAACACATTATTGCCAACTTTTGGGACGATGCCGCCACTTACACTTATACCGCAGTTGGGCATTCTGTTTCTATTTTGACGCAGGTATTGCGAAACAAACCTGTTTCTTTAGATTCTTCGGCTAAATATTATGCTATGCTCACTTTGGGACTAAATGATGCCCTTATTTGTGCTTGGAAAGGCAAATATAAATACAATTTAATTCGACCAATCGCTTACATTAAACGCTACATAGACAGCAAATGGGAGCCAACTTTACTAACTCCTCCATTTCCAGAGTTTCCATCTGGACATTCCGTACAATCTGCCACAATGGCTACTGTTTTGACATCTGTTTTAGGCGATTCTATTAGTTTTACGGATTATTCGAAGTATTGGGTAGGAGAACCTAAGAAATTTGAAAGTTTTTGGAAGGCTGCAAATGAAACCAGTATTTCGAGACTTTATGGTGGAATACACTACATGCAAGCCTTAACCAAAGGTCAAGAAATGGGGAAAAGAGTTGGAGAGAATATCTTGAAACTGAAGTTTGAGAAGGAGTAGTTTATAAAAATTTTTTAATAGTATCATCCCTTCGGGATTTTATTTTGATGTTTCATTTTTGATTTTATAATAGTGTCATCCCTTTTATAATCTTATTTTGAAGTTTCATTTTTGGTCTTTTTATGATATATTTCCATTGGATTTTTAAAACTCCATTTTCTGCTTACTAATTTTGAGTAATTCTTTCAGGTTTCTTGAAAAATCCAATATTTTTTGTGTCTATAATTTCCTTTCTCGATTTATGATTTGAGATATTCACCTTTTGCCTAAAACTTTCAACACAAGTTCTTTGTGTTATTCTTTTTTAAAACTTATATTCGTGTAAAATCTAGAACTTGGTTTTAGATAAAATATTCAACCTTATAATTCTTATCAATGCCTTTTAAATGCCCAAAATATCCCATTGGTGGTATTTTTCTATTCTTTTTTCTTTTTTGTAGGAGAGCGTTTTCTCAAGAAATTGTGAAGGTTGAGGATAGTTTTAGCATATTAGTATTTTTCGGGCGTTTGCATGTTTTAATTGTTCATTTTCCAATTGCGATTTTGCTTTTTGCTGCAGCTTTAGAGTTGTATACTTTCCGGAATTTTAATTCAAAACTTAGACCTGCTATAAATCTTGCAGTTATTATTGGTTCAGGCTCTGCCATTTTTTCAGCTGCCTTTGGATATTTATTAGCTCAAAATGAAGAAATCACTGGACGAACCTTAGATCTACATCAATGCGGAGGCTTTATCACAGCTGCTTTGGGTTTAATAAGCGTCTTATTGCTCTGGATGGTTATTAGGAAAAATCAAACAGATAAAATTCCAATATACCGATTAGCATTATTAGCAAGTATACTAGGTGTGATTTTTACAGGCCATTTCGGAGGTTCTTTGACGCATGGTGATGATTATTTTAGTTTTTCTAGTCAAAGTAAGCATACAGAGGAAAGTCAGTTTTTGGCTATGGGTGAAGGAAGTGATAGTCTAAACAATGAAAATCAAATCAAATTGGTTGGTGAAGTTAGAGCCATTTTTGCACATAATTGTTACAAATGCCACAGCTCAAACAAACAAGAAGGCAAACTCAGACTAGACCAAAAAGAGTTTGTTTTTGCTGGTGGAAAACATGGCAAAATCATCGTAAGAGGCGAACCTGAAAACAGTGAATTGATAAGAAGAATTTCTTTGCCGCGAAATCATAAAGAGGCCATGCCCACAAAGGGTAAAGCTTTGAAATCCGAAGAAATTGAATTGTTGAATTATTGGATAAAAAAAGGGGCACCTTGGCCTGATGCTTCGCTACAACCCAAATTATTTAAAGTAGCAAAAATGGAGCTTATAAAGCCCATGCTTCCTGCTGCAAATGGAGATTTACAAAATCCGATTGATATTTGGGTAAATGAGTATTATAAAAAAAATGAAATTAAATGGCAAAAAACAATTGATGATAGAACGTTTTTAAGGCGTGTCTATCTTGATATTGTAGGTTTATTGCCATCAGCTTCGCAGATTATAGATTTCGCAAAAGATACAAACCCTAACAAAAGAGATGCTTTGATTAAGCAATTGCTTCAGCAAGATGAGGATTATACACAACATTGGATTTCTTTTTGGAACGATGCCCTAAGGAATGATTATACAGGTACTGGTTATATCACCAAAGGCAGATATAACATAACAGATTGGTTATATACTTCTGTAAAACAAAATAAACCTTATAATGAATTTGTCAAAGAATTGCTTTCACCTAATGAATCTTCAAGAGGTTTCGTAGAAGGCATCAAATGGAGAGGAACTATCAATGCCAGTCAAAGAGTAGAAATGCAAGCCGCACAAAATGTGGGTCAAGTTTTATTAGGTTTAAATCTTAAATGTGCTTCTTGTCACGACAGTTTTATTAGCGATTGGAAACTGGAAGATGCATATGCTTTCGCCAATATCTTTGCTGAAGAACGTCTTGAAATCAATAGATGCGACAAACCGACGGGCAAACTTGCTGATACAAGGTTACTTTGGCAAAATTTCGGAAATATAGACAGCACAGCTTCAAAGGCGAAGAAAATGGAACAAATGGCCAATTTATTGGTACAGCCAAGCAATGGCAGAATGTACCGAACGATTGTTAATCGTATTTGGAAACAAATGATGGGAAGAGGGATCATTGAATCACCTGATGAAATGGACAACGAGCCTTGGTCGCAGGATTTATTAGATTGGTTGGCCGCTGATTTTGTTGAAAAAAATTATGACATTAAAGACCTGATTTATCTAATTGCCACTTCAAAAATCTACCAATCGCCATCTGAAAGTGTTAAAAGTACGAATTTGCTTTTCGACAATAATTATAGATTTAAAGGAATGACGCGAAGAAGAATTTCTGCTGAACAGTTTTCTGATGCCGTTAGTCAAATCGTTACACCAATATTTACATTGAAAGAAATGAAATATTCTGGAACCAAAATGGATACTATCCAACCGGCTTTTGCTCGAGCCTCATTGGTGGCTAATAATGCTTTTTTAACAGCTTTGGGTAGGCCAACAAGAGAGGTGGTTTCTACCAATAGGGACTCGCAAGCCAGCCTTTTACAAGCTTTAGAATTGACCAATGGCGAAAGACTGACACAAGTTTTAGCAAGAGGGGCGAAATATTGGAAGGCCCAATTTAAAACCAGAGACGTAATAATCAGAGTTTTATTTAGCAAAGCTTTGGGAAGACTACCCACTAAGTCGGAAATGAGCACGGCACAAGCAGCTATGGACGAGAATCCGTCTGTCGAACAAATTCAAGATTTGTTTTGGGCGGTTTTACTTTTACCCGAATTTCAATTGATATACTAAATGAAAAATAAAAGGAGAGATTTTCTGAAACAAAGTGCTGCTGCTATAGCTACCATGGCTGTTGGCTCGCCTATCAGTCAGCTGTTGAGTTCATGTGGCGTCAAAAACGCAAGCAATGCTACAGCAGATTCGGTAATTGTTCTTTTTATGGCGGGAGGAATGGCACATACTGAGACTTTTGATCCTAAAAAATATACGCCTTTTAACAAAGGAATGACTTCGGATAGTGTTTTGAGTACTTTTAAATCAGTTCCAACGGTTTTAGATGGCGTTCATTTTTCAGAAGGTTTAGAATCAATCGGTAAGGTATTAGATAAAGGCACCGTAATCAGATCCTACGTAGCAGCGGATTTGGGGCATATATTGCATACACGGCATCAATATAACTGGCATACATGTTATGAGCCACCTCAGTCTGTGGTTGTTCCGCATTTAGGTTCTTGGATTGCCAAAGAATTAGGTCCTAAAAATGAGGTTATTCCCCCATTTATCAATATTGGCCAAAGGTTCGACGTAGGAGAGGGTGAAGAACTAAAGGCTTTTCATAGTGCAGGATTTTTAGGAAGCGAATATGGACCATTTATGATCCCAGACCCTACGAAAGGTTTAGATAGTGTCCGTCCTCCTGTCGGTATGTCATTGAAAAGATTCGAAAGTCGTAATCAATTGTATGAAAAACTCGTGAAAGAATCTGCCATGGGCGAATTTGGTAGCGATTTTCAAAAAGAATCTTTAAAACGCTCCATGGAGCAAGCTTATATTTTATTAAACTCTCCGGAGGCAAAGGCTTTTGATTTAAGTTTGGAAGCAAAAGAGAAATACGATGTTTATAATACGGGTAAATTTGGCTTAGGATGCCTGATGGCCAAGCGATTGGTAGAGCAGGGTGCTAGATATATTACGGTAACCACTGAATATGTGCCTTTTGAAGGTTGGGATACCCACGAAAACGGTCATACGAGATTGGTGGATATGAAAAAAATGATAGATGCACCTATAGCTCAATTAATCAAAGATTTAGACGAAAGTGGCCGATTAGATAAAACCTTGATAATTGTAGCAAGTGAATTTAGCAGAGATATGCTAATGGAAGGGCGTCCTGATTTGAGAGTATTGGACCAAGTAAATCAACCTGACATTATTGAAGATATCAAAAACTATGGCATGCACAGACACTTTACGGATGGCTGCTCTATGCTGATGTTTGGTGGAGGAATAAAAAAAGGAAGTGTATTTGGAAAAACTGCTGACGAACGTCCTTGTAAAACAGTGGAAAAACCTATTAAAATTGCCGAAGTTCATCAAACCATTTATCATGCTCTTGGTATAGCACCAGACACCAATTATGAAATAGAAAAACGACCTTTTTACACTACACCTGATGGGAAAGGGAAAGTGGCGAAGGATTTATTGGGTTGATTTGGGTAATTCCATTTTTACAAGTAATTTATTAATTAGCCTATTGAAGCTATTTAAATGGTGGATAGTTTCACAATCTATTAATAATCTCTTTGGCCACAATATAACTAAAGGCCATAATAGTAAAACTTGGATCGACCGATGGCCCAGTTGGAAATACAGAAGGGTCTGAAACAAAAAGATTGTCATATCCATGAACCCTGTGTGTATAATCTACTACTGAGTTTTTTGGATCAGCACCCATTCTACAGCCACCAAATGGATGTGGTGCTACTATCATCAAACCATTACTTGTAATCTTAATTTCATCTATTTTGTTGATTTCAGCAAGTGAATTGATTGTAGTGCCTTTATAATCAGCAATAAGCACTTTTTTTGCACCGGCTTTAAAGTTAATTAATACTTGCTTTTTCAAAGTATCACGAATCATTTTTTGAGTATTAGGCCCATAAGGATAATTAATGAGCCTTTTACCATCACTATTTACCGAAATTTCTCCCAATTCTTCCTCGCAGTCATCTAGCCAAGCTATCGTGCCGCCCACTTTATTAAAGTTTTGCATCCACTCATGTGCTTCTGCAGTAAAGCCCCCTAAAACTGCCGCTGTAGCTGCAGGTTGGGTTTGATTGGGTAGAAGCAAATAACCGCCCTCTTCATATTCATTTTGGTCGTTATAGCTAGCTAATCTATATTTTTCTGAGCTCCAAGCGGCTGGTAAACCTCTATACATAATGATATCTTCCTCAAATAAAGCATAGGCCATCACTACAGGATTGAAACCGAAATATTTTCCTAAGGCGGGTAGTTTTTCTTTAAGTTCGGGTTGGCGGAGCAAAAAATCTGGCGAATTATATCCACCTGCCGCTACCACAAAATGTTCCGCTTCAAAGGTGTATTTTATTCCGCTAGGCTTATTGGAAGGTCTATCAATGGCAGATGCAATCAGCTTTTTTACTTTTTTGCCTTCAAAAACCAGCTTTTCCGCTTGCATATCCGCATAAAGTCTGGCACCAAGGTCCAAAGCAGTTGGTAAGTGTGTGATTAATTGACTTTGTTTGGCATTATAAAAACATCCTTGTTGACAATGACCCGAACCTTGACAGTTTTTTCGTGCAGAAAGTATTGGGTCACTTCCCCATCCTAAATCTTCTACGGCCTTTTTGAACAAAATATTCATTTTATTCCATTGGTTTTCAGGAGGATGAGCTACGCTTAAAGTTTCAGTAAGTTCGTCCCAAGCTGGGTCAAGATCAGCTTTTGTATGTCCTTTGATGCCATATTTTTGTTCCCAATGTACAAGTCTGTCGGTGGGAGTTCGGTAAGTATCAGCCCAATAATGTACCGAAGCACCGCCAACGTTGTTGCCATAAAGTAAAAATGTGTCTCCGTTTTCAGTAGATGCAAAATTTCGCTCTCCATCTATTTTGCCAGACATGTTCAATTCTCTATTGTCAAAGACATTTGGGGTATAATATCCTCCTTTTTCTAAAACCACCACGTCAATTCTATTTTTTGCCAGTTTTTTAGCCAAAGTGGTACCGCCACAACCAGAACCAATTATGCAGACTTGTGCCTTGATAGTTTGGTCTTTTGTATAATCAGTATATTCAAAAATGTTCTTCATTTTGTTGTAAGGTTTTTATAGTATTTCCTTTGTTCACTTTCTACTTCTGGCAGTCCTCCAAATGGTCCATCATAACCGATGGCTTTCCAGGTGGATGGATGTCCATAATACATCATGCGGGTTGTAACCCTGATATTGGCAATGGCTACTCGATACAAATCGTTCTCAGTATCTTGCATTTCATTTAAAAAAACCAATCGTTTTTCGGTGGAAAGTCTCGAAAACCTTGAAAAATAGCCATTAGCAATTGGCATTGCTTCCAAAAGATATAAAACAGCCTTAAAATCAGACTGAATATGTTCATTAGCAAAAAAGAATTCCTCGTCCATTCTTTTTACTACTTCAGCTTCTTGGTGAGTTGGGAATCCGTCTTTGGCTTCGGGCATTGCAACTTCGCAAAAAGCATGTAAAATATCCGTTAAATGCCCATCAAATAGCAATAATTTGCCATAAATTTTGTCGTATTTGTTTGAAAGAAAGACACTTGTACCTACGGCAGAAGCTCCTATTAATCCTCCAATACCCAATAAGGAGTATTTCAGGAATTTTCTTCTTTTAAAAACTGATCCGTTTTGATTCATTGACATAGAGGGTAACTGATACGAATATATTTCTTATTTGTCAGATTTCTTATTTTTAAAATCTAAATATTTTACCCAAAACTTACATTGTCTACATTTAAAAAAATGATAATTATTCGTATTGAAGTTTATTTTCTCTGTTTTTAAAAATGAATTTTTTTTTAACAAATTATTCTTGATTTTTGATCTAAAAAAAACTAAATTTAAACGAGGATGAGATTGAAATTAAATACTTGATAATATCGTATTTATATTTAATGCGATGGATAAATTGTTTTTATGATATAATTTTTTCTTATATGAAAATAAAAATTATCTATTTGACTTATAGTCTTAAGTTTTGCACCTTTGTAAAAGGAAAATAAATATTGGATTTATTTAATAATTTCGAAATAATAATTTAGCAATCATTTTTTAAACAATAACAAATGGAAAATCATACATCAAGTGAAAGTGCTGGAAAATGCCCTTTCAATCATGGAGCGGTTAATCAAAGTGCAGGCGGTGGTACTAGAAACCAAGATTGGTGGCCAAATCAATTGAATCTCGGAATTTTACGCCAACATTCAACCTTGTCAGATCCCATGGATCCTGGCTTTAATTATGCAGAAGAGTTTGCTTCTTTAGATTTAGCTGAACTTAAGAGTGAAATATTTACTTTGATGACTACCTCTCAAGATTGGTGGCCTGCTGATTACGGTCATTACGGTCCGTTTTTTATTCGTATGGCTTGGCACAGTGCGGGTACCTACAGAATTGCTGATGGTCGTGGTGGAGCTGGTGGAGGTGGTCAACGTTTTGCACCATTAAATAGCTGGCCAGATAATGGCAATTTGGATAAGGCTCGTCAATTGTTGTGGCCAATAAAACAAAAATATGGGAAGAAAATTTCATGGGCTGACTTAATGGTTTTGGCTGGAAACTGTGCTTTGGAATCTATGGGATTAAAAACCTTTGGTTTTGGTGGTGGACGTGCGGATGTTTGGGAGCCAGAAGAAGATATTTATTGGGGATCTGAAGGAGAATGGTTGGCTGACAAACGTTATTCTGGAGATAGAGAACTAGAAAATCCTTTAGCAGCAGTGCAGATGGGACTTATTTATGTAAATCCAGAAGGACCGAACGGAAATCCAGATCCGATTGCAGCTGCTAAGGATATTCGTGAAACTTTTGGTCGTATGGCCATGAATGACGAAGAAACAGTTGCATTGATAGCAGGAGGACATACATTTGGAAAAGCCCATGGAGCTGGAGACCCAGAAAAATACGTTGGTCCAGAACCAGCGGGTGCAAGTATAGAAGAGCAAGGCTTAGGTTGGAAAAACTCTTTTGGTACGGGTAGTGGAGAATACGCCATCACAAGTGGATTGGAAGGTGCTTGGACTAGCACACCAACACTTTGGGACAATAGCTATTTTACCAATCTTTTTGCTTTTGATTGGGAGTTAACCAAAAGTCCTGCGGGAGCACAACAATGGATTCCTTCAAATGGTATGGCCGCTGGTACAGTGCCTGATGCTCATAATCCGAGCAAAAGCCATGCTCCAATTATGTTTACGACTGATTTGGCTCTAAAAATGGATCCAATATATGGTCCAATATCTAAAAAGTTTTTTGAAAACCCAGATCAATTTGCGGATGCTTTTGCTCGTGCGTGGTTTAAACTAACCCACCGTGATATGGGTCCAAAAGTACGTTATGTTGGACCAGAGGTACCTTCGGAAGATTTGATTTGGCAAGATCCGATTCCTGCAGCAACTTTTAAAATTATTGATGATGCAGACATCGCTACATTAAAAAGCCAAATATTAGCCTCAGGTTTAACCGTTTCTGAATTAGTTTCTGCGGCTTGGGCTTCAGCTTCTACATTCCGTGGCTCTGATAAGCGTGGCGGTGCAAATGGTGGACGAGTTAGGTTATCTCCTCAAAAATTTTGGGCTGTAAATAATCCAGTTCAACTTTCTAAAGTTTTGGATACTTTGGAAGGAATTCAAGCCGCATTTAATAGCTCTGCAACTGATGGAAAGGCAGTTTCTATGGCTGATTTGATAGTTTTGGGAGGATGTGCTGGTGTAGAGCAAGCCGCCAAAAATGCAGGACAAAATATTAGTGTTCCATTTACGCCAGGGCGAACGGACGCTTCTAAAGAGCAAACAGATGTGGAGTCTTTTGCCGTTTTGGAGCCTTTAGCTGATGGATTTAGAAACTATAGAAAAGGTCATTATACTACTCCTGAAGAGAAAATGCTTTTAGACAAAGCTCAATTGCTGACTTTGACCGCACCAGAAATGACGGTTTTGGTAGGAGGTATGCGTGTTTTGAATACCAATTTTGATAAATCTAAAATGGGCGTTTTTACAAATACTCCAGAAGCTTTGACCAACGATTTCTTTGTAAATCTATTAGATATAAGTACTGTATGGACACCAACTACAGCCCATGCTGATGTATTTGAAGGTCGCGATAGAGCTACGGGTGATTTGAAAGGAACTGCCTCAAGAACAGACTTAATATTTGGCTCAAATTCTGAACTTCGTGCTGTTGCTGAGGTTTATGCTTGTGCTGATTCTCAAGATAAATTCTTGAAAGACTTTGTAGCTGCTTGGAACAAAGTAATGAATTTGGATAGATTTGATTTGGTTTAAACTTTGATTGATTGGAATTTAAAAAGGGCGGCTTGGTGACAGGTCGCCCTTTCTATTTCAATCTGGCAATATCTTTACCATAATGTCTTTTACATAAACTTTGCTTTTGGGGTCATGGGCTTGAATAGCAAAAGTACCGCTTCCAATTTTTCTACCATTTGAAGGATCGATATCTTCTGGTTCAGTATAATTTACCACAACCTTGTCGTTTATTTTCGTAATGATATGTTTGCCTTGTACGATGATAGTTTCGGTAAACCAAACATTATCATCCACAAAAACTTCTTTTACATCTTGAATGTTGTACAAGCTGGCCGTACGCTTCCAGTCAGTGTGAGAATTGTTCACTTGTACCTCAAAACCTATCGAAGGCCAACTTTTTTCTTGGTATTTTGTATGAAAATATAGCCCCGAATTAGAACCCGGTGTTGTCATTACTTGGGCTTTGAACTCAAAATTTTTGAAATTATGGTTACCGACTATTCCATCATAAAATAAATGTCCAACAGGTCCATTTACCACAATGGCACCATCTTCGACTTTAAACGAGCTCGCATTTTCTCCGACTTTCCAACCATTGAGGGTTTTTCCGTCGAACAGTGAAATCCATTTTGGTTTTTTTGCTATAAAACTGAAACCGACTGAAATTAAGAGAATAAGAACAGCGGAAGTGTTAATTTTTTTCATGATATTGTTTTTTTAAGGTTGAAATAAATGTTTTGCAAATTAGGCAAAAGGCTTATTTATTCTTTTAAAAGCAGAAAAAATATAGATTTTTTTATTCTAGTATTTTTTAAGTTTTTCATTATTAGGGTTTTATCTAAATGAGTTAAAAGATATTTCAATATTTTACAATAGAAAATTTTCAAAACTATTTTTATGTAATTTATTTATCAGTAGGTTTTTATGGAGATTTTGATAGAAATACCTTTTCCTTTTTTTTAATATTTTCCTATAAATTATTTTTAGCACTTTAAAAAAAATGGACAGGTTTACCCATCCATTTCCAATAAATATCACTTAAGAAAATTTTATTCCCAATATCATTTCTCTTTTAAAATACCTTCATTTATCAAAGTTTGAAAAGAATCTTCCATCGTTTCTTTTAGTGGTCTAAAAGTCATTCCCAACTCTTTTTTGGCTTTTGAATTGTCCGCAATCCAAGGTATATCTACATTGTTTCGGATGAAGTTTCTTGTGAAAAGCTTATTGGTGATCGGTCCGATAAGCATCAGTAACCATTTTGGCAAAGCTTTTTTTGGCAAAGGAAATTTATCGCCATACTTGGGCAAAAGTATAGTTCCCATTTCCAATAAATCTGTATTATGCCCAGAAACGATATATCGCCCGCTCGCTGCAGGTGTAAAGCCCGCTCTGAAATGAGCTTCAGCTAAATCACGAATATCTACTACGCCAACACCCATTTTCGGTGCACCCATTTTCATCTGTCCATCGCCGAGCATTTTTATGATGTTCATACTTTCAGAAGTGGTATTTTGGGCATTGAGCGGAGGTCCCATTACTGCGGGAGGGTTCATCACCACCAAATCCCATTGTTTTTGTGCTTTTGACATTTCCCAAGCTTTTTGCTCTGCCAGCGTTTTGGAATAGGAGTAGGGCTGATAGTTTATTGATGCAGTTGTATTCCAAACTGCCTCCGTCAGTTTTCCACCTGGTGCGTTTACGGTATCTATGGCATCCGTATATATCGCAGCACAGCTACTGGTTAAAACTACTCGTTTAACAGATTTTACCTCATTTGCAGAGTTCAAAACATTTTCGGTACCTTTAACTGCTGGCTCTATTAGCTCTTTTTGAGGATCTTTTATGGCCAAAGTAAACGGCGACGCAGTATGATATACCAACTCACAACCTTCCATTGCTGCTTTGTAAGCTCCCGGCGTAAGCAAATCTGCCTTAAAGAATTTTATCTCACCTTTGGAATTAGCCGCGGCATCTATAAGATGTTGTAATTTTTTGGTGTCATCAGGATTTCTTACTGCTGCATGTACAGTCATTCCTTCATCCAAAAGTTTTTTAACTACCCAACTCGCCACATATCCGTTGGCACCGGTTACCATTACAGGTTTTGTTTTATCTATTTCTACCATTTTTTTGTTTTTTAATTTGATGATGCAAAGTTCATTCATTTACACCTTAAACAAGAACACGTAATGCAGGACAATTAACACAAAATGCAGTTTCTATGAATTCATTTCTGCTAAAGCATTGATTTCTTGATTTTCTAAATATGTTTTTTCGTATTTTTTATTCAAACTTGCTATCATCGCTATGCCCAACTTTGTGGTGGTGGTCACATTTTTTGATTTTACGATTAAACCGAAAAATGGTTTTAAAATCGCATAAAAAAAACGGTATAGCTTTGTTTTAGATTTTATTCCTTTTTCAGGTACTATAAAACCCGGACGAAACATATACGATGCCCCGAAACCTTTATTTAATATGTAATTTTCGGTTTTTCCTTTCACTCGTGCCCACATTGATCTTCCTTTTTCGCTGGTATCGGTTCCTGTTCCAGAAACATAATTGAAGGTCATTTTTGGGTTTATTTCTAATAGTGTATCTACTAAGCTTTTGGTGACTTCAAAGGTCAAAATGGTATAATTGGCTTCATTGAGTCCAGATGACGAAACACCCATACAATGAAAACAGGCATCATAGCCCTTCAATTGCTCTTTTATGGAATCTGTTTTTGTAAAATCCTTTAATAATACTTCCTTCAATTTTGGATTCGAAATGTCTATGGCAGAGCGGTTTATCACCAACACTTCTAATATGGCATCACTTTCTAAACACGCTAAAAGCACGCCTTTTCCTACCATTCCGGTGCTGCCTGTAATTATAACTTTGTATTTCATATTAATTCAAATTACGATATTCTACAGGTGTTTGGCCTGTTTTTGATTTAAACAATCTTGTAAAATAATGCGGATAGTTGAACCCTAAATCGTAGGCAATTTCACTTACAGAATTCTCCGTGCTCATGAGGAGGTTTTTGGCTTTTTCTACTAAAAAGTCATTGATATGGTCTTTTGGTGCTCTTCCAGTTTCTTTTTTGAGCAAATCACTGAAATAATGCTGTGAAAGATTGGCTTTTTCTGCAAAATATTGGATAGAAGGTAAGCCCGTTTCTATATGTTGATTGGTATTGAAATACTGCTTAAGAGATTTTTCAAAACTGGAAATGATGTCTTTGCTTTGGCTGGTGCGGGTATTAAACTGTCGCTCATAAAAACGCAAACTGTAGTTTAATAATAGCTCAAGATTGGTCACAATCACCCTTTGGCTGTGGTTGTCTATCCTTTGTTCGGCTTCATTCTGAATATTGGTGGCACAGGTAAACATCGTTTTTTCTTCGTCCTCAGATAAATGAAGGGCCTCATAAACTTCATAATTGAAAAAACTATATTCGTCTATTTGAGCTCCTAAATGCGTATTTCTGATCAAATCGGGGTGGAAAAATAACATCCAACCTTTAATTTCACCTGGTGCAATCGCCTTGGTGGGTTTATAAACTTGTCCCGGTGCCGAGTAAACCATCAATCCTTCTTCAAAATCCAGTGAATTGCGGCCATATTCCACACCGCAGCTTTTGTCTTTGAGCGAAATCATATAAAAGTCATTGATAAACTTACTTTCTACATCGCTTTCTCCCAAATATAGTTTGGAGGCATCTACCAAAGAAATCAATGGATGCTTAGGTTTAGGTAAACCCAGCATTTCGTGCAATTGACTGATAGATTTTATTCTAAAGTTAGTTTCTGACATTCGTTTAGTTTTTTACAAAGGTCGTTTCGTTTTCTTTAATAATTTAACACAAAACGCTGAATAACTAACACAGAATGTGAATTTATTGTAAGTGAATGATTTTCAGTGTGATATTTAAAAAAAAGCGATAAGTTTGGAATAATTTTTAATTCAAACTTAGTAGGCATTTTTTAATTTAAGGACTTGGATTTTAAAAAAATAGTATTTGGTTTATTCTAAGGCTCTAAATGTAAGATTTTACCATCTCTAGAAACCACCACTTTGTTTTTTTTGTACCGTTTGAATTCGAGCATTTTTTGGTAGGCTTGATATAGACCTTTTAACAGTTTTTGGTTAAACTCATTCTCTTCATTATTTTCCATAAAATGATTTAAATTTTCCTACTTTAAAATATCCACAGATTCAATTTCTTTTTTAAAATTTAGTTTGACAATCAAAGTAGGATTACCTTCTGAATTATCAAAAAAACTCATCTTATCAGCGATTTTCGAATAAATTTCGAACAAATTCTTAATTCCTTTGTGATAAATTCTTATTATAACGTCCTTTTCTATGTTATGCCCCACTTCCATAATTCTGGTTTTCACTCTTTCTATTGCCAATTGAGGTGAGTTTGTTTTCCTGAGCGAAAAGTATCTTTTGTTTGTAAATTTTGCTGGCCAAGGTAGTTTCTAAGGCAAAACTTTCCTGGGATTCAAAGTGCTCTTGTAGTCTATCTAACATCGGTCTGCCAGCTTCATAAGACACTTTCTAAGGATTAAAAGGTGAAAGACCTCTTGCTATCTCATCAGCATTTATAAATTCCTTGATACCAAGTATTTCTGGTAAAATAGTAAACGAGGCAGTGGTTTTACCAGCACCATTACATCCTGAAAATCAAAATAGATTTTTTATTTTCACTTAAACAAAAATAGCTGTATTTATTACTGACATAACCTATGAAATTCGTAAATCTTCATAATTGTAAATTTACTTTCATTTTCCCCACTTTATAATTCTTGTTATATCGTATATTTCTCCTCCTTTTAAACCCATGTGACCACGTCTGTCCATTCTAAAAGTCCCTTCAATTAAAACGTAGGATTTGTTATGATAATTAATATTTTGCCTGTCTAACTTATTAGAAAAAGAGACACTAAAACTATTTTTATTTAAACTATGCTCATAGTCCTCTTTATGTAAATAAATGGCATCTCCCTCAAATTCTAAATTTAAGTAGCCAACTATTTGTATTTTTTTGCCATGATACCTCTCTGGGGTGGCAATTAATCTTACCAAAGAAATATTATAGTCCTCCATTAATACAAAGCCCTCTTTTAGGTGCATACTATGTTCTTCCATACAGCCCGAATCTATTGTTTTTTCGGGTTTTATACCCATACCCCAAATAACCCAAGGTGATAATCCCAAATTGGGATAAGGGATTTTTGGATCATTTAAGAATATTGAATCGTTTTCAAATTGAATCTTTTTATCAACTATTTCCCATTTTCCTTTTACTTCGCCTTTACAGCCAATTTGACTATATTCATAGGTAAATTTGTGGTTAGTGTCTAGTGTCATTATTGAGTGTCTATCAAAAGTATTTACATTTGATTTATAAACGCCTGCATGATCAACTTTTCTGGTTTGTCCATTTGATGGGAGAGTTACAATTATTGAAAAGATAAGTAGAAGCTGTATTTTCATGAATTTACACCAATTTTGGTCATTAAAAAGTAGATTTTCTCTAAAGTTAAAAGTTTTGCGTTTAAGAACAAACAGTTTATGGGAATTCAGAAAGTGAAGACAAATATCCAAAAAGAGAGTTTCAGGGAAAGTTCTTGATAATTTTTAATCTAGTTTTCATTTTCAAATCCAAAAATAATGCTTTAGTGCTTTCTCATTGGATTTTAGATAGGTTTCTTCCTGTTTTTTTACTCAAAAAATCTAAAATAATATTTTTTTTGAATTTCTCTGAACCTTTAATTGCATTTTGTGTTTATAAATTTAATGTATATACATTAATTGAAACAAATCATTAAAATTATTTAAGAATGAAACAAATCAAAACATTGGCATTGGTAGCAGTTTTAGCTGCTGCAACTTGGTCTTGTACCTCAACAGCAGAAACAACAGAGGAGTCAACAGCTACTATGGCATTGCCAGACGGTGAAATGGCCATAAACAGTGACGGAAGTACAGTAGAATGGAAAGGTGAGGTTTTGGGAATGAAATCACACACAGGAACTGTGAAATTGACTGAAGGAAACCTAACTGTAAAAGGTGGAGCCATAACTGGTGGAAAATTTTCTGTGGATTTGAGCACTATCACGCCAACTGATTCTACCTATGACGCTGACAACACAAGAGAAAAATTGGTTGGACATTTGTCTTCTCCAGATTTCTTCAACGTAGCTGAATTCCCAACTGCGACATTCGAAATTACTGAAGTTATGGGAACGGATTTGAAAGGAAATCTAACTATCAGAGGTATTTCTCACGAAGAAACAGTAAAAAACGTAGCAATAGATGCTGAAGCTGGAACTGTATCAGGTATACTTACTTTTGACCGTAGCAAATACGATGTAAGCTTTAAAATGCCAGTTGCTGACCTAGTGTTGAGCAACGATATTCCATTAAACGTTACGATTGCAATAGCAAAATAAGGTTTTAATAACTCTTAGAAAAAGCTCTTTCTTCTATTGGAAAGGGCTTTTTTTTTGGGTTTTGGGATTGGTAAAACTATTGAATTATGAATAGTGTTTTTCCTAATTTTTTTATTTTGCCCAGTCCAAATTTTTAAGGTCTATCATATCTCACATTATTTAAATGACTTTCATAAATATTCTCAAATAGCCATTTCTTGTTTAAATGTAAAAAAGCCTTCAAAACTCAAATCTTCATCCAGTTTTTCCCAATGTATGCCAAAAGGAGATAGAGTAAAGTCTTCTCTTTGTGCTTTTGTTGCTTTCAAAAGCCTTGGAAACCATGCAATTGGGTGTTTTTTTATTTCACCTTTATCCGTTTCAATAAAAATGGAATCTTCGTTTGTCCAGACTTTTATTACGTTTATTTCATTCTCCATGATATTCTTTCCATTTAGCAATAATAATCTCTTTATTTTCTTCAATAATAGCCACTGCAAGGCTAATCTCTTTGTTTTTTAAACCTTTATTGGAAACTAATTTTACATTTTCAACCTCAAATTTTACTTTTCTATAAGCAATTATTAAATGTATATGAACAGGAGAAGATAATTGGATAAAAATGAAATCTAAGACCAAATTTTATAATCAAAGTTGGCATATTATTTTGATTATTTTAATGCATTTTCAGGATATAAAAATTTGAAGTATTTTAAAATTTAAAGTATTTCTTTGTAATTCAAATTGGTAAAAGTTATTAATAATTGATGAAACAGCATTTGTTAAACAAGAAAAGCCCCAATCTCTCGGGGCTTTTTCAATAAATATCTGTGTCGAATCCGTGTCAAATCTGTGTTCCAAAAACACCCCAACTCAATAATTCAAAGCTGGGCTCAACCATCTTTCGGCTTCTTCTATGGCTATGCCACGTTTTTTGGTGTAGTCTTCTACTTGGTCTTTTTCTATTTTGCCTAGACCAAAGTATTTAGACTTCGGGTGTGAGTAGTAAAATCCACTAACTGCGGAGGCTGGCCACATGGCAAGGCTTTCGGTTAAACTTACACCTATGGCATTTTCTACGTCTAAGAGTTTAAATAAGTCAGTTTTGAGTGTATGGTCAGGGCAAGCTGGATAGCCTGGTGCTGGCCTTATACCTTGGTATTTTTCTTTTATTATTTCTTCGTTTTTCAAACTTTCGGTGGCCGTGTAACCCCAAAGGTCGGTTCTAACTTTTTTGTGTAAAAGCTCTGTAAATGCCTCTGCAAATCTGTCCGCCAATACTTTGAGCATTATAGAATTGTAGTCGTCGTGGTTGGCCTCAAAGGCTTTTGCACGGTCTTCTGCTCCAAATATGCCTACCGCAAATCCTCCAAAATAGTCGGTCTTTCCAGTCGAAACTGGTGCAATAAAGTCTGCCAAAGAGATATTAGGCACACCATCCCCTTTTTTGCCTTGTTGTCTCAGGTGTTGGAACTTCGCCAAAGTTTGCTGCGTGTCTGCCTTGTACACTGTATGGTCATGGGCAAGGTTAGAGCATGAACTGGTATGTCCTTCGTCATTTTTCTCAAATCCATATATGATCTGCGTGTCGTCGTTTTCAACATTGCTCGGCCAAAAACCTACAACTCCATTTGCAGATAACCATTTCTCAGAAATAATCTGTTTCAACATCTCTTGGGCGTCGTCGTACAGTTTTTGTGCTTCTACGCCAACCACTTCGTCAGTCAATATTTTAGGATAATGCCCGTGCAAATCCCACGATTGGAAAAATGGCGTCCAGTCGATAAACTCGGCTATTTCTTTCAAACTATATTTCTCAAAAACCTTGGTTCCCAAAAACTTTGGTTTGGTTATTTGCGTAGCTTCCCAGTCAATTTTCAGTTTGTTTTGGCGAGCTTCGGATATTCTGATATAAGCTTTGGCTGTTTGACGGCTTTCGTAATCTACTCTAAAACGTTCATAATCAGATTTTACTTCTTTTACGTAGTTTACTGAGAGTTCTTTGCTCAATAAATTGCTCACCACCGGTACTGATTTAGAAGCATCCAAAACATGGACCACTGGTCCAGAATAGTAAGGGTCAATCTTAACTGCGGTATGCACTCGCGAAGTAGTAGCTCCACCAATCAAAAGCGGCATTTTCATGCCTCGTTTCTCCATCTCTTTGGCCATATATACCATTTCGTCCAGAGAAGGGGTAATCAATCCACTAAGACCAATAGCATCCACATTGTGCTCAACGGCAGCTGCCAAGATTTTTTCAGCTGGTACCATTACGCCAATGTCTATGATTTCATAGTTATTACAAGCTAATACAACTCCAACAATATTTTTACCGATGTCATGCACGTCGCCTTTTACAGTAGCAAGCAAAACCTTACCATTGTTGGTGCTGAGGTCACCACTTTTTAGTTTTTCGGCTTCTAGAGCAGGTAGGAGGTAGGCAACCGCCTTTTTCATCACTCTAGCAGATTTTACCACTTGCGGCAAGAACATCTTACCTGAGCCAAAAAGGTCACCTACCACATTCATACCGTCCATCAAAGGACCTTCGATGATATGGAGAGGAATTGGGTATTTGTCTAAAGATTCCTGCATGTCTTGGTCTATGAAATCTATGATTCCTTTTACCAAAGCATGCTCTATTCGCTTTTCCAATGGATAACTTCTCCATTCTTGAGCTACGGTTTCAGTTTCTTTGCTGGTGCCTTTTAAGCCTTCAGCTATATCGAGTAAACGCTCTGTTGCATCTTCTTTTCTGTTTAATAATACGTCTTCTACGGCTTCCAAAAGCTCTCTCGGGATATCATCGTACACTTCCAGCATACTTGGGTTTACGATACCCATATCCATACCTGCCTGTGTGGCATGGTACAAAAACGCCGAATGTATGGCCTCCCGTACTTTGTCATTGCCACGAAAAGAGAACGAAACGTTACTCACACCACCACTCACGTGGGCATGCGGCAGGTTTTCTTTTACCCATTTGGTACCTTCAAAAAACGAAATCGCATTGATTTTGTGCTCTTCTATGCCTGTGGCAACAGGGAATATATTGAGGTCAAATATGATGTCTTGAGGAGGAAACTTAACTTTATCTACCAAAACATCATAAGAACGTTTGGCTATTTCTATTCTGCGGGCGGTAGTATCGGCTTGACCATCTTCGTCAAAAGCCATCACAATTACCGCAGCACCGAATTTTCGAATAATATTGGCCTGACGTATAAACTCTTCCTCCCCAGCCTTTAGTGATATGGAGTTTACAACGCCTTTTCCTTGGATACATTTTAATCCAGCCTCTATGATTTCCCATTTTGACGAATCGACCATGATGGGCACTTTCGAGATTTCTGGCTCCGAGGCTATCAGGTTAAGGAAAGTAGTCATAGACGCTATTCCGTCCAACATACCTTCGTCCATGTTGATGTCTATTACGTTAGCACCGCCTTCTACTTGGTCTTGGGCAACTGAAAGAGCGGCTTCAAACTGTGCGTTTTTGATCAGTTTCAAGAATTTCTTTGAGCCTGTCACGTTGGTTCTTTCGCCCACGTTTACAAATCCCAATTCTTTTGTCAAGGTCATCGGTTCCAAGCCACTCAAACGAAGCATTGGCTCAATAACTTTGGGTTGTCTTGGTGCGAATTCGGCGGCTAATTTGGCAAATTCTTTGATGTGTTCGGGTGTAGTACCACAACATCCACCTAGTATATTTATATAACCTTCTTCCAAAAATTCACGAACCTGCTCCGCCATATAAGCTCCAGACTCGTCGTATTGGCCCATTTCGTTCGGCAAGCCAGCGTTTGGATATACACTCACGAAACAATCTGCTATTCGAGAAAGCTCACCAAGGTAGGGTTTCATGGCTCTTGCACCCAAGGCACAGTTTAAACCAATAGAGAGCAGATTGGCATGTGAAACCGAATTGTAAAACGCCTCAGATGTTTGTCCTGTAAGCGTACGGCCAGATTGGTCTGTGATAGTTCCCGAGACCATTATTGGCATATCAAAGGCTGGATTCGCTACTTTTCTCTCGTCTATTATATCTGTGGCAGCATAAAGTGCGGCTTTACAGTTAAGCGTATCTGTTACGGTTTCTATCAAAAGCATATTTACGCCACCATCTATGAGGGCGTTGATTTGCTCTTTAAAAGCCACCAAAAGCTCATCAAAAGTAATGGCTCTAAAGCCCGGATTGTTTACATCTGGCGAAAGAGAAGCCATTTTGGTTGTTGGCCCAATAGAACCGGCGACAAATCTTGGCTTATCTGGGTTAGCCAAAGTAAACTCATCGGCTGCTTGACGAGCCAACTTTGCACCTTCGAAGTTAATTTCATACACCAAATCTTCCATGTGGTAGTCGGCCATGGCCACTGTAGTACCACTGAAAGTATTGGATTCTATAATGTCAGCTCCAGCTTCAAGGTATTCTTTGTGAATGGCCAAGATGACATCTGGACGCGTGATAGATAATAAATCGTTGTTACCTTTAATATCATGTGGGAAATCTTTGAAGCGTTCACCTCTATAGTCTGCGTCTGATAATCTGTATCTTTGAATCATGGTACCCATTGCACCATCTAAAACCAATATTCTCTTCTTTAATTCTTCTCTTAAATTGCTCATTCAGCTTTGTTCTAAAATTTTGTTCAAAATTAATAAATAAAAGATAAAAAAATAAGTCATAGTAGTGAAATATAGATAAATTATCTATAAATGCTATTTTTTTTGAATACTTTATCTAATTTTGTTTTTCAAAAGGAGCGATTATGATAAAACTAGACGAAACCGACAAGGATATTTTGAGGTATCTGCAACAAGATGCCAAGCTAACCACTAAGGAATTGGCCAGCAGGCTTAACCTTTCACCCACGCCTGTTTATGAGCGAATACGTAGATTGGAAGACCAAGGCGTTATAAAAAAATACGTAGCATTGGTAGACCGTGAAAAGGTGGGTAGGGATCTTATGGTTTTGTGCAATATCCGCTTGAAAGAACATGCTCAAGAAGCTGGAGCGAAGTTTGTAAAGGCCATTGTAGAGATGCAAGAAGTGGTAGAGTGTCTCAATATTTCGGGCGATTATGATTTTTTGATAAAAGTTGTTGTCAGCGACATGCGTGAATATCAATCGTTTATAATGAATAAATTAGCTTCTTTAGAAAATATTGGCTCGACTCAAAGTATCTTCGTGATGGGTGAAATCAAAAATGAGACGGCTTTTGAGCCTGAGTGAGTTGTTTAATGATTTAATAATCGAATGACAAAATGACTGAATTATTTATAGCCACGAATGCACGAATTTTCACAAATCTGTGCGTTTTCAAATTAAAATCTGCGTTATTTTAATATCCGCGTCATCAGCGTGCCATTCAAGCATATATTTTTTTGCCACGAATGCACGGATTTTCACAAATCATTGTAAATCTGCGTTATTTATATCCGCGTCATCTGCGTGCCATTCAAGGACATAGTTTTTTGCCACGAATGCACGGATTTTCACAAATCATTGTGTGACTTTTTAAAAAATCAGTTTAAATCTGCGTTATTTTAATATCCGTTTCATCCGCGTGCCATAAACCACATTGTTTTTTGCCACGAATTCGCAAATTTTCACTAATCAATGTGTGATTTTTTGAAAATCAGTGTAAATCTGCGTTTTTTTATTATCCGTGTCATCTGCGTGCCATTTTCTCGTAAGGTTCAGTTAAAATATTCCAGATAATTTCATATAATTGCCATAGAATTTAAACCTTAAAATATGAAATTTAATCTTATCCTTATTTCTTCGCTTTTGATTTTGGCTTTGATAATCGTTCCTGTTTTTACTTTTTATTTCGATACAAATCATCCTTTGTCTTATGTTCAAACTAACACTTTACATTTTTTGGTGAAATTGATGCTTGGACTAGCAATTTTTGTGTTTGTAGTTGGGGAACTTACAAAAAACAATAGCCAAGTAGACAAACTTTGGAGCATTTTGCCAGCGGTTTATGTTTGGAAAGTTGCGAATGCTTCGGATTTCAACTCAAGAGTAGTTTTGATGGCGATTTTAGCGACGATTTGGGCAGGGAGACTAACGTATAATTTCAATAGGAGAGGAGGTTATTCTTGGAAATTTTGGGAAGGCGAAGAGGATTATCGTTGGGAAGTTTTAAGACAAAATCCAGTTTTTAAAAGTAAAATAGCTTGGAAGCTTTTCCATTTGTTTTTCATTTGTGTATATCAAATGAGTTTGATTTTATTGTTTACACTCCCAAGCATAGTAGCATGGCAAGGAGGTAGTGAATTGGGCATTTTTGATTGGATATTAACTGCTTTGTTTTTGTTTTTTGTGATTTTCGAAACCGTGGCCGACCAACAGCAATGGAACTACCAATCAGTGAAATATGCAAAAAAAGCGGCTAATGAAAACCTTGAAGGAGATTACGCTAAAGGATTTGTTGATACAGGATTGTGGGGCAAAATGCGTCATCCCAACTATTTCGCAGAGCAATTAATTTGGCTTGTTTTTTATCTTTTTAGTGTTTCTGCAAGCGGAAGGTGGCTGAATTGGTCGGTTATGGGCATCGTATTATTACTTTTACTTTTTCAAGGAAGTGCCGACTTCAGCGAAAAACTTTCGGCTGAAAAATATCCAGCTTACAAAGACTATTTGAAAAAAGTGCCGAGATTTTTGCCGAAATTTTGGTAAAAAAAACAGGACCAAGCCCGTTTTTTTTCTAATTATCCACCTGCAAGGCTCTTCTGTGATATCTTGTAACTATGTCAGGATCAGGCAATACTCTGGTCTTGAGACTTTTGTTTTCGTAGTCTATTTTTGACAAAACATAGCGGATACTCTCTAACCTCGCTCGCATTTTATTGTTAGCTTTTACAATAATCCATGGACTAAAAGAAGTATGTGTTTTATTAAACATTTCTTCTTTGTAATTGGTATATAAATTCCACTTTTCTTGAGCTTCCATGTCTACAGGACTAAGTTTCCATTGTTTAAGTGGATTGGCCATTCTTGACTTAAATCTTCTCAATTGTTCTTCTTTCGATATTGAAAACCAGAATTTTATGATTAAAATACCATCTTCATAGAGCATGTGTTCAAACTCCGTGACTTGTTGCATAAACCGCTCATATTGACTTTTGCTACAAAATCCATTTACCGGCTCTACCACAGCTCTATTATACCAACTTCTGTCAAAAAACACAATTTCGCCTTTGTTAGGCAGTTGTTTGATGTACCGTTGAAAATACCATTGTCCCATTTCATCTGCAGTTGGTTTTGGAAGTGCGACTACTCGTAATGCCCTAGGATTCATGTGTTCTGTAAATCGCCGGATGGTTCCGCCTTTGCCAGCGGCATCCCTGCCTTCAAAAAGTATAACTACACGTGCCCCCGAATCTTGCACCCATCTTTGAAGTTTTACCAGTTCTATTTGAAGTTTTTCAAGCTCAGTTTCGTACCTGAGGGACTTTAAAATCCTTTGCGGGTCTGCTTTTTTCTGCCTAAAATATTCAGCCAAATCGTTTTTGGAATTCATTTCTGCCAGCTCGCCCAAAGTTATGGTTTCACTTTTCCAAGTCAAATCCTCCACTATAGGTTGCCTAGCTTTTGAAGTTATTCTTTTCGGAATAACTGGAGTAGGTTTTGCAGATTCTATTTCCAGTACCTTTGGTGATTCTATTAAGAGTTTCGCTTCATAGCTTTTCTCATTTTTGCTTTCCTCAGTTTTTTTAGTAGCCAGAGGTTTAGTGCTATTTTTTTTTGTTGTAGATGTACTTTTAGCCATATTTATAGAAGGTTGGTAAATACTAAAATTAAAATTTGTGGAATAATTTAAAAATGACAGATTGGAGATTTAAATATGTTTTTTATCATAAAAATAGACTTTTTAACTGTGTTTAAGTCTTAATTGATTTTATACTCTCCTGATTTTGACATACTTACCAATGGGGGTGTTTTAGTTTTATTGAAATATAAATATGCAATTTGCAAACTTTTCCAAAAAGAATAATTAGGATTAGTCTTTTTAGTTTCAAGTTTTGCCTCGGTCAATTCAAATGGGAAAATATGAACTGGAATGTTTTTTTGACCTGTATTTCTAGCCATTACTGCCATTGTATAGACTTCTTTAATTTTATCATCAGAGATAGGAACACAGCCTATTGAGACATTGGAGCCGTGTATAAAAATGTCTCCTCCAGGTTTAATATCGCCTAAAACCTTATCAGAGGTATTTGGATAATTTATGCCTAATGAGAGGTGGAAATTACTTAAAGGATTGAATCTATCAATAAAATAGAATCCTTCGGGCACTTGTAAATCACCTTCTTTGCGTTTCGGCCCGGGAATCCCTGATGAATAAGTAATTGGGTAGGATTTAAATAGCTTAAATTCTTTGGCATTCTTGTTTTTTACCCAAATTTCTAAGATTTTTTCTTCTTTAAAAACCCTAATAAAAATATTGAACTCATCAGAATTTATACCTTGGGATTTTAGGTTCTCAGCCAATTCAGGCCATTTGAGGTAAAAAGCCTCCTTAACTCTTTCATATTTGAATTGGTTTTCTTTGAAGTTTTGTGAAAATGTCATAAGACTGAATAAATTTAGGATAGTAAGGAAGATGAATTTCATGAATTTTAGTGATTTTCTAAAGGATTATTGCAATTTCAAAATTAGAATAATTTGTTCGATTTTTAATTTGTGAATTACATTTTTATAGCTATGGTATTTTGTTTTCCAATAATTTAGCTTAAATTGGTACACTATTTATAGTACATGAAAGCTTTTAGAAATCGGATTTAATTTTTTATTCCCACCCGCTTTTTTAAGTTTTAAACCCAAAATGCCATGAAAATAACCATATTCTTTTTGATAAGTTTTGCCCTCTATGGCCAAACAGTTGACCTCAAAAGAGGACTTGTAGTCCATTATCCTATTAGTGGTAATCTAATAGATGTAAGCGGAAACGTCAATGACGGAATTGTAGATACTGAAGCTGTTTATGCTGAAGATAGGTTTGGAAACCCCAAAGGAGCACTATATCTTGACGGTGTACAAAGCGAAATTTGGTCAAAAAATTCTGAGTCAATAAATACCTTAGGTATTCAAAATGCCTTTTGTATTTCAGTTTGGGTATATGTGGAAGATTGGGGCGAGGATGAGATTTTTCCAATAGTACATAAGGCGGTCAGCTTTTCAAAAAATGCCTATTCGTTGACAATTAACCCTAAAGGACTTTATATTAAAGACAGAAAAGAGGGTTTTGGGTTTGATTATAAATTCTCCCAAAAAAAATGGTACCATATAGTAGCTAATTATGCCAGTATCGGAAACCAAGAAATGGCTTGGGGCTTTGAAATCAATGACTTAGGTAACAAATCAACTGAAAAAGTCTTACAAGGTCCTGATATGTCAAATGTGAGTTTGTATTTTGGTAAAACTAAAACTTTTGAGGATAATGTTGCCAAAACAATCTTTGCTAAAGGAAGATTAGACGACATAAGGGTCTATAACAGAATAATAGAAAAAAATGAAGTCAAGTTGCTTTTCGAATGGGATGAGTCGCAGGATATGACGGAAAAGGAAATGGCGGATTTTGCTTCTATTAATTCTAAAAAAGAAAATTTGGCAGCTGAAAATTCAAACATTTTAAAGGAAAGCAATCAAAAAGTTCCTGTACCAGAAGTGGATAGAGGTGACAAATCAAGCGATTCTGAAACTGATTTATCAAGTGTTCCAGGTAAATATTATGCTTTAATTATCGGAAACAATGACTACATAGACCCTGAAATTACTTCCTTAGACAAACCATTTGATGATGCATCTGAATTATATGAGATATTGGTTAATCAGTATAATTTTGAAAAAGAGAATGTTAAACTTTTGAAAAATGCAAAATATGAAGAAACGATTCAGCAATTTGATGATTTTACCAAAATCGTAAAGCCAACTGATAATTTTTTAGTTTTTTATGCAGGCCATGGTTTTTGGGACAAGGACAAAGAACTCGGTTATTGGATGCCTGTTGATTCTAAAAAAATCAATAAAGCCCAATGGCTTTCAAATAGCTTAATTAAAGACTACATGCACAGTATAAATTCTAAACATACCTTGTTGATTGCTGACGCTTGTTTTAGTGGAAGTATTTTTAAATCCAGAGCTGCATTTGCAGATGCCTCATTGGCTATTAATAAGCTATATGATTTGCCAAGCAGAAAGGCCATGACGAGTGGAACCTTAAAAACAGTGCCCGATGAAAGCGTTTTTTTAAAGTACTTAGTAAAGAAATTAACAGAAAATCAAGATGATTATCTTTCCTCAGATGAGCTTTTTATGCGTTTTCGGATTGCTGTCACAAATAATTCTAAAACGACCCCACTCTATGGGGTGATTCAAGAAACTGGAGACGAAGGCGGTGAGTTTATTTTTGTTAAAAGAAAATAAATTCTATCTTTAAACCATAAGTATTATGAAAACGAAGTTATTTTTCTCCTTTTTTGTTTGTTTTAAAATATTCAGTCAAAGCCCTCAGCTGCATCTTATGATAGCCTGTGATGTAAAAGACACTAAATATGGCGTAGAAACCTATGGTAAACTCGAAAAGCTAAAACAGTCTTTTGGCTTAATTAGCAAGTCAATTAACTATCCATTAAAATTCAAATATTGGTACGAGGAAGATTTTACTTCTGAATTGGTAAATAAGTATTTACGAGATAGTTTAAGTGAAATAGGCAGAAATGACATTGTTGTTTTTTATTATTTGGGTAGGGGAGAAACCGAAAGTACTTCGAACAAAACACCTTCAAAATTATTGTTTAGAAATCCAAAACAGGCTTTAAATATACAATCAGTCAATTTATTTTTGAAAAATAAAGGAAGATTGGCCATGGTCATAGCAGATTGTTATGAGCCTTTTTCAAAATCGAGAAGTTTGTTTTTAGAAGATGAGCCTATTGAAAGTAAACAGATTAATGAAATCGTCGACACTTCAGAATTGGATTCTTTGCAAGCCTTAAAAATAAAAAAGAATCTTTCAAAAATATCAGAATCGACGTTTACCAATTATATCCAATCAAAAGATAGTTTGGAGGGTATATACAGTCGACTTGTTAAAAATGAAACCAATGAAGCGGTTTTAGAACAAAAAATACTTCTTTTATTAAAGAGATTGGCCCATTATCCGAGTTTGGGTTTTCCTGAAGAAAAGAGATCATTACAACGTAAATTTGACATTTTGCCTGATTTATCTTTGAAATATGTCAGCAATCGTGATTTTTCATGTGTGGTAGATAGCCTATATAAAATCAATGCTTTGTTAGATTTTACGCATCCCCTTCAGGTTTATCTAGATACTCTTATAAAAATACCACTTGATGATTCTGACGAAAGGCCAGCAGTGACGACTGAGAGATTTAATGAGTATGTAATTCGGAAAATGTTTTTTAGTAATTGTGGCAACACAGTAAGCACAAACAATATTGGAGCTTCGTCTCCTGGCTTCGATTATACCGATAGTTTTTATAAAAACCTATCTATATTGTCCAATTCTTCAGATACTAAATCTATCAATAAATTGGAGATTGATAATCTTTTAAAACCTCAAAAAGTAAATCCTTATTTTGCAATAAGTAACAAAACTTGCCCTTCTGCTACAGAAAAAGAGGTCTATTATTTGCCCAAAATCATTTATTCAGGTAAAGATATTGAAGAGAAATTTAACGCATTTTTTATGACGAAAGACCTTTTGGCAAAAAAAAGATACAGGGAAGAAATCCTTCAAATATTTGAAAAAAATGCGAAAATAGCCATCAAAACCAAGGGTAAAAAACAGATTTTCCAACCTCTGATTGAATATTTAAATATTAATAGCCAAATCAAACCTTCAAAAATTGACATTCCAGTTCAAAGGATTGTAAGAGATAAAACTTTTGGTAAAATCAAAACCCTTCTAGTGGTTGAACCTTAGTATGAAGTTAAAATGTATAGTGTTTTTTTTCATGGTTTTACATGGACTTGCTCAAAAGCCCAAACTGCATTTAATAATTGCGGCCGATGTAGAAGATAATAGCTATGCAGTTAGGAATTTTACAAAAGAGGAGAAAATCTATAACATGTACAATTTGGTGTGTAAAGAATTAGGGTTCGACATGGAAATCCAATATCTGCATACAACAAAATTTGGCTTTAATGCTAAGGGCGTTTTGGATGAACTAGGCAAGGTTAAAGTATTTACAAAGGATGACATCCTTGTTTTTTATTATCTCGGAAGGGGTTTTTATCCAAATAGGAATAGTAAATATCCGCTACTAGAATTTCAGGACACTAAAAAAATGCTCTCTTTGGAGCAGATTAGGAAAAAACTAAATACAAAAAAAGCCCGCTTGACGCTTGTGATTGCAGATTGTGACGAAAGCTATACTTTGATAGATCCTCGAACACTTCCGCATTCGCTTATTAGGTCTAGTTATTATAAATCTGTTACGGATGATTTTGAAAACTCTTTTTTTGCTTCTGTTGATAACAAAATTGAAAGAAATTCTATTAAAAACTACAGTTCTAGGGAGTCAATAATTGACCTTTCTGAGCTTTCAACTCAAAATGAAGATTCCTTATATTTTGAAAAATGCACGGCAGCAATAAATTCAATTTTAGAGAATAACATCAATAGAAACTTGGATATGTTACAACTCAAGCGTTTGGCTACAATAAGCCAAATAATTAGCGAATATCCTGAAAAAGGTTATCCTAATAGAATAGATAAAGAATTACTAGGTAATTTATTGAAAAAAAATGGGTTAAAGTATGTTGTAAAAAGACCAGAACTTGATGATTATAAACTTTTTGTAGACAGTTTGTTTATCAAAAAAAGTGTTTTGGACTTCCAAGACTCTCTAAATCTAGCGTTTTTGAAGTTTTTAGAAAATGATGCTAAAGAAATTATTCCAAAGTATTGGGAAGGAGAAAAAGGGAAAAAAATTGATTATTACTTTGAGGTTAATAGTATTTTAAGTTCTGCAATTGTAAATATGGATTTCAGTAAGCCACTTAATATTAAACAAAAACATGATTATGCTATCTTTTCTAGATTAGAAAACTATAAGGAAATTGGCTTGCCAAATGAAGAAGAATATTACAGTAAAATGAGAAATTTAAAAATTTTGAATTTGCCTGAAATCACAGAACTGAATTACAAAACTTTGGATTTTAAGGTCTCTGATTATGATGTTATTATTGATAGTTTGTTTTTGAAAAGGAAGTTGTTGGATTATCAGGATTCCTTAAGTTTATTATTAGATGATTATATCGCTTTTGCTGAAAGGCCACTGATTCATCCCATTGAGTTATTAACTGATCAAGAAGTCGATAAATATTACGAAAATGTTGATAATTTGGAACAATTGATAGCTGTTTCCGTCAAAAATGAGCTTGATTCTGTTAGAAGGATTAGGCTAAATTATTTTCTAAATAGACTAAATGGATATGTGAAAAACGGTTTTCCAAAAAAGGATTTAAAACTTGGCAATATCCCAAGTCAAAAAACAAGAGATATAAACCAGATTATTGACTTTCTTTACAATTCTAACGACTTATTAGATTTTAATAATTCTTTACAGGTCAAACTAGATAGTATTATTGATAATTCATTGTCAATTCATACAATAGGACTATCTAAGGAACAATGGCAGTATTACATAAAGACTTTAAGTTCTATTGATTCACTCAAATTAAATTCTGTAATATTTTATGTTATTCTTAATCGTTTGAAAGAATTTCCAGAGTTGGGTTTTCCTGACCCTAAAATGTTATACTTTTCTGATGATCAATCTTTTAAACAAATACTAAAAATTGAGGATGTTGAATACATGACTTTTAATTTTGATCCTAAGGTCGAAGGTGAAGAAAAATTAAGAAATTCTTTTTATCGAATTATTATTGATAGTTTATATCGGTCACAATCTCTGTTAAAAATTAATCACCCTTTGTTTCAATTTTTGAAAAAATTGATAGAAAGAAATTTACCTCAAGGCTTTCCAATAGTTAAGGGAATAAGTGTTAGCATGTCAAATAATAAACCTATTATTATGCAGCTTTTTCTTTCTGAATGTGGATATATTGAGGTCGTAAATGGTCATAAGAACAAATTAAATAAAAATCAGTATTTGGAAGATTACACAGGATTTATATATCAAAATTTCAGTGAGATTTTAAATAAAAATGATTTGAATCAAATTGGAACTTTAAGTCTTAAAAATTTATATAAACCAATGAACAATAAGTTTATATATAACTATGCTAAACCCAAAACCAACCAATGTTCGGTTGTAAGCAATACTTTTCAATTGCCTGACTTTAGTAAATTGCCTACGACCGAAAAAATAGATGGTTTATTTGAAGAGTATATTAAAACGAATGACCAAAGAAAGAAAAAGTCTATAAAGCAGGAGATTATGAGTTATTTTGAAAGTAAAGCGATGTTAAGGGTAAAACCAGTTCCTTCGAGTTCCACAACTTCCGTACGTTTAACGAACATTTTACTCGATGATTATTTTAAAAAACTAGACAAAAATACACCAAAAGTAGATACTGTAGACGTGCGAGATGGGTCGGTTCGAAGAAATCAAAATTTTTCAAAAATCACCACTATGATGTTAATCGAAAAATAAAAGCTTATGAAATTATTATTTACTTTTTTAATTCTCTTCTTAATCTCTGTTTTGGGTTTCAGCCAAGGCTGGAAAACTGACACCGCTTTGTCAGCAAAAGTTCCTCAAAAGACTATTATGGATTCGAGCGTCTTTCAAAACTTACCCAAGTCTGTTGATTTGTCGAAATTTGTTCCATCGGTAATCGACCAAGAAAATTATGATACTTGCATTCCAGTGGCTTCTACTTATTATTTAAGAACTATGCTAGAAGCAATAAAACTCGGAATTACCAATGAAAAAGGGTACACCAAGATTGATGCTCTGAGATATTCGCCATCTTACATTTATGCATTGATACGAAGAGATACTCTAAATGATTGCAAAACTTATACCTATATTGAAGATGCAATGGAGGCTCTTAAAACCAAAGGAGCAGTTAAATACAATGTTTTGGATTATCCAAACTGTAATCCTGATTTATCAAAACTTAGCCCAGAACGGGAATCTCAAATTCTTGATTATGTGAGACTTTTTAGCCTAATAGACGATGGCAACAAAGTGAATGCAACAAGGCTGTCTTTAGCTGATAATTTGCCGCTAGTAGTCGGCCTTCAGGTAAATGTAACCTTAAAAAAACTAGGAAGGTTAGGCTGGATATGGCATAAGATTAAGGAGTTTTTTGGATTTGAAGACGAAGAGTTCGCTCTTTGGAAACCAGATGATGCCAATCTGATCGATGGCCACGGGGTATGTGTAGTTGGCTATGATGATACAAAATTTGGCAATAAAGGAGCCTTTAAAATTGTAAACAGTAGGGGCGAATATTGGGGAGAAGATGGCTATTTTTGGATATTGTATACTGATTATGAGCGATTGGCCAAACAGGCTTACCAAGCCATCATGCCAAAAATACCAAAAGAGGATATTAAATATGCTGGAGAAGTGTCTTATTTGACGGATAATTATGGAAATTCACAGGATTCATTTAGTGCAGAAAATGAAGCATTAGTTTTAAAAAACTATAAAGCAGATTCAATGAATTTTTTGACGGCCTATACTTTTAAAGAGCCCATCCGCCATAATTCTCACTTTCGTTTTTTTGTTAAAACAGAACAAGATTTTTATATTTATATCTTGGACGAAAACTTAGAGAATAATGAGATAAACATCGTTTTCCCTCAAGAATTTGACGAAATACAAGATTATGAGGTAAAAAAACAGAAAAATAATTATTTCCCTTTAGAAAACAACTGGTCGCTTCAAGGGCCATTTGGGAAGGAAAAAGTTTTGTTTTTATTCTCTAAAAACATATTAGATATTTATGATTATCTAGATAAATTTAACACGCTAACTGGAATGTCATTTGACCAAAAAGTAAAGGCGGTTTTTGGAAAAGAATTGATACCAGAAGAATATATCGATTATGAAGCCAGAGATCCCAAAAAGATGAAGTTTTACGTTACCAAAAAAGCAAAAACAGGATCAATAGTGCCTTTGATATTTAGTTACGAGCATATTTAATATACAAAAAGAGGCATCGTTTCGGATGCCTTTTTTTAATAACACAATACGTTTACTTCTTAGAATTGGATTGGAATTTCCCACCAAAATATCCAATTAGTGCACCTACAACAAGGCCAATAATCAGAAACATTAACCATTCGTTGTCATCGCCTGAGGCTCCTCCTCGACCTGTAGGCTGAGCATTAGAAATTAAAACACTTAAAAATAAAATTAAAGATAGACCGATTTTGTTAAGGATAATTTTCATGATATAATTATTTAAAGGGTTAAAAGCACTTAAAGATATAAAAAAGATTTCATTTTTTAGTGCCAAAGTTTTAATTTAAAGGGAGTTTTATGATGAAAGTAGTGCCTTCTCCTTCTTTAGACTCAAGTTCGAGGATACCATTATGTCCGTTTGTAATAATTTCTCTACTTAAAGACAAACCCAATCCAGTACCTTCTCCGGTAGGTTTTGTTGAGAAAAACGGCTGAAAAATCTTTTGTTTAATATTTTCTGGAATTCCATTTCCATTATCTAGGACTCTTATTTCAGCAAATTTCCCCTTTTCATTTTCTGTTAAATTAGTTTTTACAATTACTTTAGGTTTGTATTCAGAATTTTTATTTTCCTTTTTCTTTTGATTTACAGCATAGAACGCATTGTTTATAAGGTTTAATAATACTCTTTCTAAGTTTCCAATATTGCCCTTTATTAATGGTAAATTTTCATCTACTTGAATAGCAAAATCAGAATTAAAATCTACATCTTTGGCTCTCATTCCATGATAAGATAATCTCAAATATTCATCTGCAATTTTGTTTATATCTACATCTGAAATTACTTCTTGAGTCCCTCTTGAGTGTTCAAGCATACTTTTTACAATACCACTAGCCCTTTTACCATGAACATTTATTTTATTTTGATTTAACATTAGTATATCAATCAATTCTTCTATTTCTGATTGGTCTTTAGCCTTAAGATTTTCCAAAAGTTCTTTAAGTTCGCTTAAAACTTCAATACTTATCTCGGAAAAATTATTTACAAAGTTTAATGGATTTTGTATCTCGTGAGCTATTCCAGCCGTTAACTCCCCTAATGAAGCTAATTTCTCTTGAAGCATCAGCCTCTTTTGCGTATTTTTTAGTTGTTCTAATGATTCTTGAAGTTCAATTTTTTGATGCTCAATTAGGTTTTTTTGCTTAGTTAAGGTTTTATTCGCTTTAGTTTTATTTCTGTTTAGGACAAATAAATTTGCTGATATTATAGCAAAAAGAAAAAGTATGCTTCCAATTATAAACAAAATTTGATTTTTCCTCATTTCTTTTTTCGAAAAAGCCAAATCTTCATTTAGTATGTTTTCTTTGTAGGTAAGTTTCTGAATTTGAAGGTTTTTATCAAGATTGTTTAAACTATCCTTTGCAATTGCAGAACTTTTGAAATATTCCAAAGCAAGTTTGGGGTTTGTTTTTTCGTTTAATGTCGATAATAAACTATAAGAGTCGGCAATAATTTCTAAGTAGACTGTTTCTTTGGCCAATTTATTAGCTTCCATAGCAAATATCATTGCTGAGTCCAATTGATTTTTGATATGGTAGGTTTTTGCTATCATATACTGACTTAAAGCAAGATATCTTTTTTTATTTAATTTCAAAGAAAGACCGCTGCTGACCTTAAAAAGAGAGAGAGCTTTATCATAATTTTTCTTTTTATATTGAATATTTCCTAAATTAAATTGCACAATATCCAAATCTGAACTATTAATTTTAACGGCCAATTCATATGATTTTTCAGCATAATATTGTGCCGAATCATATTTTTCTAACACAAAAAAATCAGAGCCTATGTTCAAAAATGAAAGTTGGATTAAATCTTTATTGTTGATTTCCTCGGAGATTTTTAATCCGTCTTTGTAATATTCTATTGCCTTTCTATAGTCCAATTGCTCACCATATATTACGCCTAAATTTATTAGAATTCGGGCTTGATCTTCTAGATCTCCAATATTTTTGGCAAAAGCCAATGCATCAAACAAAGTCACAAGACCTTTTTGATGATTTCCCATTCGACTATATATTGCACCAATTCTGTTTTGACATCTAACTTCTCCTTTATCAAAGTTTATTTTTTGAGCCAGTTCTAAACCTTGCTGTGCATAACTCATGGCAGCCTCTAAGTCGTTGTTCCACAGGTCTTTTGCTATTTGTTCTAGTAGGATTACCCTAGAGGTATCCTGCATTTTTTGAGAGAGAATGGTTTTTAGACTGTCTAGATTGTAGACATCTTGGGAATAGCCCACGAAGGGCAAAAACAAAAAACTAATAAAAAATAATTTGAATTTAATTTTCATGGTTTGGGTCTTGTCTAAACAAATATAATTTAAATTCTTAAATAAAGTGTTTAAATGTTGATTAAGCCCTTTTATTCAGGTATATAATCCGAAAACACTGTATTTCAAAATTATTAAATTTTAAGGCTTTTAATTGTTGAAATTTTCCGATTTCATTTCATTTTAATGTGAAAAATCGCATGTTTTTAAACTTTATGCCCTATTTTGGAGGTTAAATTGAAAAGGAGACTCGACAAACACAAGAACCAAATAGACCAGATTTATATAATGGAAGAAAAAAAGCACAGTAAATTGGGCGAATTGGCAGCCACTGCCATTTGCGGAAACGATATCAGTTCGTCGGTGTTATATGTATCGGCTCTAGCGATTGCATTCGCGGGTCAATATGCCTGGATAACCCTTTTAATAGTATCTTTTGTATTGTTTTTGTTTCGGAAAATTTATGCCGAAGTAGTTGGAGCTTTACCTATGAATGGAGGAGCTTATAATGCTCTATTAAATACGACAAGTAAGAGTGTTGCTTCAATAGCTGCCACGCTTACAATATTGTCGTATATGGCAACTGCGGTGATATCTGCAAACGAAGCCATGCATTATTTACATCATTTGATACCGAGTTTACCTATTATTATCTCAACTATAGTTTTGCTTAGTATTTTCGCTATTTTGGCTATTGGGGGTATCTCAGAATCTTCTAAAGTCGCTATATTCATTTTTGGTTTTCATTTGATTTCGCTTTTGTTTCTAACATTATTTATAGGCTATTATCTAATTACGCATGGTATAGGTACCTATTTTGAAAATCAGCACTTTCAACTTTCAGACGGCGGTATAGGCAGAGCTATTTTTCTTGGTTTCGCTGTTTCTATGCTTGGAGTCTCGGGTTTTGAAAGTTCAGCCAATTTTGTTGAAGAACAAAAAGAGGGCGTTTTTCCGAAAACTTTAAAAAATATGTGGGTCATTGTTTCTATCATTAATCCCTTGATGGCGATTTTTGCTTTGTCTTTGTTTTTGGTTCCAACGCTTCAAAGTGATAGTTTTCAAAATACGCTTTTGGTAGAAATGAGCGATTTGGTAGGAGGTCATTGGTTGGCTGGATTAATAGCCGTAGATGCTGTTTTGGTTTTAAGCGGTGCGGTTTTAACTAGTTTTGTTGGGGTAACTGGACTATTAGAGCGTATGACATTAGACAGAATTCTGCCCAACTATTTCTTGAAAAAGAATAGCCGAGGAAGTTCATATAGGATAATAATCATTTTTCTTTTATTGAGTATATCAGTTTTGCTGATAACCAATGGAAATGTCAAACTTTTGGCAGGCGTTTATACAATTTCTTTTTTGTCTGTAATGGCACTTTTTGGAATTGGTAATATACTTTTAAAAGTAAAAAGGGCAAAGTTACCAAGACCTGCAAAAGCCACTTGGATTGCAGTAATTTTAGCTATTGCAGCAGTAGTAATCGCACTTATTGGAAATATTTCTATTGAGCCAAAAGATGGCCTTCCAAGTAACTTTACCGTGTTTTTAGAATATTTTATTCCTTCGATAGTATTAATTTTCATTATGCTAAACAGGACAACGCTTCTAAAAATTGTATTAAGTATAATTCGATATGTTTTTGATCCTTTGGAGGAGATAGTAGGTAAATTTCATTCAAAAATACGCTCTGTAATTGATGACATCAATAAACAAGAATTTGTGTATTTTACAAAAGGAGACAATATTTCTGTTATAAATAAAGCCATGTTGTATGTAAAAGACAATGAACATACTAAGCGAGTAAAAATAGTGATGGTGGTAAATGATAAAGTAAAAATGCCCAAAGACTTGCCGTATGAAATTGATTTTATAGACAGAGTGTATCCCGAAATAAAAATGGATTTTGAGGTTATCGAAGGTAATTTTGGTCCAAAATTGGTGAAAGACCTTTCGGAAAAATGGAAAATTCCTATCAATTTTATGTTTATTGGGTCACCAAGTGATAAGTTTCCATTTAGGGTAGAGCAACTTGGCGGTGTGAGAGTTATTATGTAAAAGTGGCAATATTTTTGTGATATTAAACTTAAATCTGATTTTTAGCGTTTTAAAGGTTGTATGTTAGAAAAAGCAAAAAAAGTATTCACTGTATTTATGGTTCTTGCCGTTTTGGTAAGTACCCATGCTTTTGCATATTATGAGCATACCTGTTTGATAACCAAACACAAAACCTACTCTTTAGAACCAAAAACTTGTGCAGGAAAAGGATTTCCAAAAGAAAGTAAAACTGCAGAAATTAAAAGAAGCAGCTGTTGTGAGTTAAATCTCAAAATTCAAAAAGTAGACGATGGACTTAAAAACATTCTAAGTTTTTCTCTAAATGCACCTCTAGCAATTCTAAATTCCTCAATTGTTTTTGAGTTTCCTGAATTTCAAATTCAGAAAGAAACCAGTCTTTCATTATTTTTTACAAACAATTCTCCTCCTACCCATAAGGTTTACATTAAAAACCAACAGTTTTTAATTTAAGATTTTCATGATTTTTCCTTCAATTTCGCTTTTTTGGTGGATTTGAATAAGGATTTATTTCGAAATTTTAAATTAAGATCATGAAAAAAATATTATTCTTCTTACTTATATATTTTCCTTCAAAAGCACAGTTTTTGGAAGGACAAATTACTGATAAAACCAATGTCGAACTGCCAGGAGCTATTGTTTTTTGGACTTCAAAACCCAACGGTGCTGTATTGTCGGACGAAAAAGGAAAGTTCAAAATAGAAAAGGCAAATTTTGATAACCAACTGGTTGTTAAGTTTTTAGGTTATAAAACAGATACCTTTAAAGTAAATGATACTCAGTTTTTGAAAATAATCTTGAAAGAGGATAATCAAGACCTTGAGGGTGTGGTTATTCAAAGTAATGCAACTACGATAGATAGGCTTTCTCCCATCCACACTGAAATTCTTACATCCAAAACCCTTGCTAAAGCTGCTTGCTGTAATTTGTCTGAGAGTTTTGAAACCAACGCTTCAGTAAGTGTTAGTTACTCAGATGCTGTAACAGGCTCAAAACAAATTCAGTTATTAGGTCTTTCTGGGGTTTATCTCCAAACCAATGTCGAGAATATCCCAAATATTAGAGGATTAGCTTCAACTTTTGGCCTTAATTATATACCTGGCACATGGATTCAATCGATAGACATAGGGAAAGGAGCTGGCTCAGTTGTGAATGGTTATGAAAACATGATTGGGGCTATAAATGTGGAGCTTAAGAAACCCGACCAGCCTGAAAGAGTATATTTGAATATGTATTTCAATAATTTCGGAAGGTCAGAGTTGAATTTAAACTTAGCAAAGAAAATTTCAGACAAATGGTCTGTTGGTTTGCTTAGCCATGGCTCATTATTGAAAACAAACATAGATAACAACAATGATGGATTCTTGGATTTACCCAAATATCACCAGATAAATGTAATGAATCGTTGGAAGTATTCTTCAGACAAAATGATGGCACAATTTGGAGTTAAATATCTTACAGAGAATAGATTAGGTGGACAGAAAGGTTTCGAATCGAATTTTCAAACACCGAATTTGTACGGTTTTAGCAATCAAACCAATAGGGTAGAAGTGTTTTCTAAAACTGCTAAACTTTGGCAAGACAAACCTTATCAAGGATTAGGGTTAATCGTAAATGCATTGGTACATAATTCAGCTTCAAAATTTGGTTTTAAACCTTATGATGCCTTCCAAAAAAGTTTTTACAGCAACTTGATTTACCAAAACATAATAGGAAATACCAATCATACATATAAAACAGGCCTTAGTTTTTTGGCTGATAATTACGACGAAAAATATGGAAGCATAGTAAGAAAACGGAATGAGTTAGTTCCAGGAGCTTTTTTTGAATACTCTTTCAATTATTTAAATAGAACAAATCTGATGCTTGGTATTAGGAATGATTTTCACAATTTATATGGAAATCAGTTTTCTCCACGAATGCACTTCAAACAAGAATTTGGTCAAAATCAAACTTTAAGACTTTCTGCAGGGCGTGGTTTTAGAGTTTCCAATCCGTTGGCCGAATACTACGGAAATTTGGTAAGCAGCAGGTCAATTAGATTTATAGAAGATCTGAAGCCTGAAGTTTCTTGGACAATGGGGTCTAGTTATATGGTTGAAATAAAGAAGTTTACGGTATCTGCAGAGTTTTATTCTACGATTTTTCAAAATCAAACTATCGCCGATATGGAGCATTCTGAATATTTATATTTTTATAATTCTGCTGGGAAATCTTACGCCAACAGTGCATTGATAGAGCTTAATTATGGCCCAGTAAAGAACTGGGAGATAAAAGCCGCTTATAGATATATAAAAAGTATGCAAACCATGGGTACACCTTTCCAAGAAAAGGTTCTTTTGCCTAAAATGTTTCTTCCCAATGACAGAGTTTTATTAAATGTCGCATATAGTTTCCCTTATGATAGATGGAAATTGGACGGAACGCTACAATGGAATGGCAAAAGACGTATTCCTGATTTTGAAAGCGGATTAGATCATACTTCTTATTATGCCATGCCAACCAAATTTGCACCATCATTTATTAATCTCAATGGCCAAGTTTCTCGTAATTTTACTAAATGGGAGTACTATTTAGGTGGAGAGAATCTTACAGGATTTAGGCAGAAAAACCCCATCATCGCAGCAAATGAGCCATTTGGAAGTAATTTTGATGCTGGAGTAGCCTGGGGTCCAGTAATCGGGGCCACAATTTATACAGGTGTTAGATATAAACTGAAATAATAATTTTTAAACAAAACAAACAATAGAATAAAGATGAAAAAAATCGTAGCATTATTGGTGACTATTTTAGCTTTAAATTTCTCCGTGAACGCACAAGCTAATAAAACTGAAGAAGTAAAGTTTAAAACTTCTGCTAAATGTAGTATGTGTAAGGCACGTATAGAAGGCGACATGGGTAAGTCTGCTGGTGTGAAAAGCGTAAAATTAAATCTTGATGACAAAACGGTAAGTATTGTTTACAACCCTAAAAAAGTAAACAAAGATGAGTTAAAAACTAGAATCTCTAAAATCGGATATGATGCAGATGAGGTTGTAGCTAACCAAAAATCTCACGATGCATTGCCATCTTGTTGTCAGAAAGATGCAAAGGCTCACATGGATTAAAACAAAATTTCGCAATTTATTAATTTAAACGAGTCTAATTTTGCAAAATCAAAACTAGAATGGTTTACAAATTAAAAAAGGTTTTAAAAATATGAAAGTAGAATTAAATAGAGTAGATCAAGATTTCCATTTTGAAGCCAAAGGAGCTTCTGGAATAACGGTTAATATAGACGCTGGCGAAAATATTGGCGGGCACAATGCCGGTGCAAGACCAATGGAGCTTTTGCTTATGGGTTTAGGTGGTTGCACTTCTATAGACGTTATTTTGATTTTGAAAAAACAAAGACAAGCTCTAGAAGACTTGAAACTGAGAATAGAAGGTGAGCGTGAAAAAATAGAAGGGACGGAGATGACGCCTTTCAGGAAAATCAATATTCACTTTATGTTTAAAGGGGCTTTGGATCCAAAAAAAGTGGAGAAGGCAATTGAACTTTCTATGGAGAAATATTGCTCTGCTACCGCTCAACTATCTTGTTCGGCAGCAATTACGCATTCTTTTGAGATAAATACATAGTTTGGCACGGTGATTGAAATAATCCTAATATCTATCAATTAAATACTAGGAAATATGAAAAAATCAATAGCTCTTTTAACAGTTTTAGTAGGTCTTTCGCTTTCATCATTAGCAGCAGATTCACCTATTAACCGTTCTAAAAAGAAAAGTAGAAAGGCGAAGTCTTCTTGCTGCACCGAAATGTCAAAAAGCGAATGCAAAACAGTTTGTTCAAAAGAAGAGCAAAAATCATGTATGAAAAAATAAATTATTAGATTTTTTATTGTTAAGGAAGGCTTCATTTAGGTGAAGCTTTTTTTTTGCTTATTTTTGTAAAAAAAAAGATTTTTTCTGAACCAATGAAGCAGTATCACGATTTATTAAAGCACATTTTAGAAAAGGGAACGCAAAAAACAGACAGAACTGGAACCGGAACAATCAGTGTTTTTGGATATCAGATGCGTTTCGATCTAAATGAGGGATTTCCAATGGTGACTACCAAAAAAGTCCACTTGAAGTCTATTATTCATGAATTGCTTTGGTTTATCAATGGTGATACCAATATTCAATATCTAAAGGAAAATGGTGTTAAAATTTGGGATGAATGGGCCGATGAAAATGGAGATTTAGGTCCAGTATATGGCAAGCAGTGGCGTTCGTGGGATAGTAAAAATGGCGAAATAGATCAACTTAAAGAGGTTTTAAAACAATTGAAATCTAGCCCAGACTCACGCAGAATCATAGTTTCAGCTTGGAATGTAGGTGAATTGTCAGAAATGGCTTTGATGCCTTGTCATGCTTTTTTTCAGTTTTATGTTGCTGATAATAAGCTCTCTTGTCAATTGTATCAAAGAAGTGCCGACGTTTTTCTAGGTGTTCCTTTCAATATCGCATCGTATGCTTTACTAACCATGATGATTGCCCAGGAATGTGGACTTGGATTAGGTGATTTTGTTTGGACGGGTGGTGATACTCATATTTATTCTAATCATTTGGAACAGGTAAATATTCAGCTTTCAAGAACTCCAAGAGCTTTGCCGATAATGAAGCTGAATCCTGATGTTAAATCAGTGTTTGATTTTAAATTCGAGGATTTTGAACTGGTAAATTATGATCCATATCCAGGAATAAAGGCTCCGGTGGCAGTTTAAAGCTTTTTAATCCAACTCTTGTCCAAATTAGATTTTGCTAATTCTGAAATAGTTTTCCTGAATTTTGGATGAATGAAATCAGGATTTATTTCTTTTAATGGTTCTAATACGAAGTTTCTTTCTTGGATGTATTTGTGTGGAATAGTTAAGTTATCAGTACTAATTATATAGTTTTCGAAGAATAGAATATCAATATCTATTAATCTAGCCTCCCATTTTTGATTTCTAATTCTACCTAATTGAATTTCTAGGGCTAGAATTTTTTCTAATATTTGCAAAGGGTAAAAGTTGGTCTTTATACAAATGACTTGATTGTAATAATTTTCTTGATTTTCTACCCCCCAAGCTTCAGTTTCATATACACTAGAATCATCTTGGATTTCCCCAATTGTATCACTTATGGCTTTTTTTGCCAATTCTATATTGGATTTCCTATCTCCAATGTTGGTGCCCAATCCTAAGAATACTTTAAACATTGTTTAAGCTTCGCTTAGATTGTAAGATTCTACCAATTGTGATATTTCGTGTAAAAAACCTGGTTGGTCTTCTATTGCATTGCCTATCACTATCACGTCTGCACCAGCGGCAAGGGCTTTTGAGGCTTTCTGAACAGTATTTATTCCTCCACCAACTATCAAGGGTATCTCAATATTTTTCTTAACAGTCTGTATAATGCCTTCGCTCACCGGGATTTGTGCCCCAGAGCCAGCATCAAGGTAGATAAGTTTTAGACCTAGCATTTCACCAGCTATTGCAGTCGCTGCGGCTACATCAGGTTTATTATTTGGTATCGGGAAGGTATTGCTGATATAAGAAACAGTTGTTGGTTTTCCGCCATCTATCAAAATATATCCTGTAGGAAGCGTTTCCAATGAACTCCTTTTTAAAATAGGAGCTGAGATAACATGCTGCCCTATCAAAAAATCAGGATTGCGGCCTGAAATAAGGGAAAGTAATAGAATTCCGTCAGCAGATTCATTGATATGAAGACCATTACCTGGGAAAATTACTTTCGGTACAAAAGTTTTTTCCTGAAGTTTTTCTAAGACTAAATTCATGTTATCCGTAGAAATCAAACTTCCACCCACGAAAATATAATCTACTGAAGCAGAATTTATTGCATTTATTCTGTCTTCTAGCGATTCGGGATTAAGCTTGTCTGGGTCCAAAAGTACCGCAAAAGACTTTTTTCCAGCTTTAACGTTCGAATATAAACTACTTAATATCTTCCTCATTGGTGTTGAGTTGCTCTATAACTTCTAAAATTTTGTTTTTTGCTAAAGCCAATAAAACTGAAGTTGCAATACCAGTAATAGCAGATCCTAAAAATGAAGATTCTTTACTTTTTTTGGTCTCACCTTCCTCAATTTCATCATCACCAAAAAGCTTCGATAAAGCAAAAGCAGCCACAATAATTCCACCAATTATCAAAACATTTTTGCCTTTATCTTGATAATCTCCCAATTGATTTTGGATGGCTTCAGTTGTAGATTTTATTACCTTCTCTAACTGACTCTTTTTATCTTCTTTATTTTCCATTTTTATTCCTTTTCAAAAACAATGCTAAATTAGTCTATTTGGTTCATATTAATGCCCAAAACGGGCTTTAAATGGAGATTTAAATCGTAAATTATTTTTGATAAATCAATCCATGTTTGTCAATACCTAGAATTCCTTCATTGAGATTATATTTTAATATTTGAGTAGATAGTTCTTTATCTTCTATACTTAGTTTCATTTCTAAAACTGCTGGAGAGCATGGTAAAAGTTTCATTATCAATTCGGTGAGTCTTACTGAATCATCAGAAACTAAGCCAAGTTTTTTCATTTTTAAACACACATCACAAATACCACAAACCTTGCTTGTTTCTTCATCAAAATAATCTTGAATCAAAAGCATGCGGCATTTTGCAGATTGCTCTGCATAGTTTTTAACTGCTCTTAAAGCCTTCTTTTCATTTATTTTTCTTGATTCTATTTCTCTGTAGTTAAGTGAAAGATTATCTGCGTCTTGCCGCGGTGTCAGAAATCCCAGTTGTGGTGAGGATTTTTGTGGTGAATAGTCAACAATTCCATGTTTGGCTAAAAATTCAAGATTTGTTACAATGTCATTGTATGTTGCACGATATGCATTTCCTATTTCTTGCTCACTTATGTTTACATAATTTGAAAAAATTTCGCCTCCATAAATTCGTAATATGGTTTTGCAAAACAATTCCAACTTTTCATTTCTTTGTTGAAATGCATTAAATTCTTGCGAATTTGCAATTATTCTAATTTTGGAAGGATTAAAATAAGCGTCGCTTAAATATATTAAACCTTGACTTTCTAGCAATTTCAGAGCATAATGCGTCTGTCGAACATTCAAACCAAAAGTTGAAGCAAAATTTTGAATCTCGAAATCAAAACTTTCAAAAACTTCGCTTTCGAAAGCTAATTTGTAGTAATTGCAAAGACTTTGATACACTTTTGTTATAAATGCGTTTTCTGGATATTTTAATTCTAAGTTATTTTCAAGATTTTCTATATCATTTTCATTGAATAAAATTACAGCATAGGCTTTTTGATTATCTCTACCAGCTCTTCCAGATTCTTGATAGTATGCTTCCAAGTTTTCGCAAAGATCAACGTGTATTACGCACCTAACATCGGGTTTGTCTATTCCCATTCCAAAGGCATTGGTTGATACTACAACTCTGGTTTTATTGTTTATCCAATCCTCTTGCTTTTGGTTTCTTTCTTTCAGACTGAGCCCTGCATGATAGAAATCAGCTGATATTTTATTGAGTTTTAAATATCTCGCAAATTCTACAGTACGATTTCTAGTTTTTGCATAAACTATGGCCGTTCCAGGAATCCTTTCAAGAATTTGAAGCGTTTTGGTTTCTTTGAGTTCGGACTCTATTACTGAATAGGAGAGGTTGTTTCTTGCAAAACTTTGAACAAAAAGTTTAGACTTTCTCAGTTCCAATTTTTCAATAATGTCATTTCTGACTTTCAATGTTGCAGTGGCTGTGAGTGCAATGGTAGGAATATCTGGAATGAGCTCTTTAAAAGCCGCAATTTGCAAATAGGCTGGTCTAAAATCATATCCCCATTTAGAAATACAATGAGCTTCGTCTATTGCCAACAGACTCACGTTCATGTATTTTATTCTTTCTTTAAAATTTATGGTTTTTAGTCTTTCAGGTGATACGTACAGAAATTTAATATTTCCATTAACCGCATCATCTAAAATATTCTCAATTTCAACGAATTTCAAACCTGAAAAAATAGCTTCTGCCGCAATGTTTCTTTCTTTTAACTGCCTCACTTGGTCTTTCATAAGGGCTATTAAAGGCGATATTACAATACATATTCCATCCAATATCATTCCAGGTACCTGAAAACAAATAGATTTACCTCCCCCAGTTGGTAGTAGAGCGAGCGTATCTGTTTTGGATAATATAGATTGGATTATTTCCTTTTGTAGCGGTCTGAATTTATCGTAGCCCCAATATTTTTTTAAAACTTCTTCAGGAGAAAGCATACTTTTGGATAAGAATTTACGTATTGCTTTGTAAAGCTATCGAATATTTTTCCTTTTAAGAACCAAAGCATTTATATTTTCATTTATATTTACGAACCAACCGAGCAATTTTAATTTATACTATGAAAAAACTTGTCCTTTTTCTCATTACTGCATTTGTGTTTTCAAGTGCATTTTCTCAACAAAGATTTAATTTTAAAACGGAGCATAAAAAAGGTGTGGATGTAGTTTGTCCTGCCCGGTTTGTAGATGAGCCATCTTTTGTGGACATGCCCGAAATTGTAAAGCAGAAGCTTGCAAATAAGAATTTAAGAACCTCCCAGGGTCAATCTGCTACTATCAATGTAAAGTATGAAGGATTTCCAGATAATGCCAAAGCTGCATTTGAAAGGGCTGTTGATATTTGGAGGAATTTGCTAGTTAGCACTGTTCCTATTAAGGTAACCGCTTATTGGGAAGAGTTAGATCCAGGAGTTTTAGGAGCAGCTAATACAAATGATTATTATAGGAATTTCCCAGGAGCAAGAGAAGTTAACACCTATTATCCGCTTGCATTGGCAGAAAAACTTGCAGGAAGGGACTTAAATGGCGTGGATGAAGATGATATATATTGCACCTTTAACAGTAAAATGCCTTGGTATTTTGGAACGGACCCTAATGTGCCTTTAGGTACTTTTGACTTTACTTCTATTGTTTTGCATGAATTAGGCCATGGCTTAGGTTTCGTAGGCTCTATGAGGGTTTCTGGGCAGCAAGGATATTATGGTTTCGGAACTCCTTACAGCACTATTTATGATAAGTTTTTAGAGACAGGTGAAAGGAAAGGCTTAACGGATACTTTGAATTTTAAAAGTCCATCTAATCTTTTAAGAAATGCATTGGTAAGCGAGGATATTTTCTTCTCTGGCCCTAATACTATTTCTGATGTAAAAGAAGACAAGGTTTTGATATATGCACCTAATCCTTGGGAGAGTGGCTCTAGTATCTCGCATTTAGACGATGCTAAATATGGTACAGGTGGTATAAACTCCTTAATGACACCTACGGCTAGTTTAAGAGAGAAAAACCTAAATCCAGGGCCTATAGCATTGAAAATGTTTCAAGATATGGGTTGGAAAAGCACCTCAATTGTGCATAATGAAATAAAAAATATAGCTGCTGCTAGAAAAGTTAGGTTCGAAACTAAGATTTTGTCTGATACTACACTTTTGGAGAATTCAGCAAAGTTAAATTATGTATTAAATGGCAGTGCTTCTAGTTCTGCTAAATCTGTTGTTCTGCAAAAAGACGGTGCTTCAGGAAAATATTTTGCTGATGTAGATTTACCTGCCAATACAACATTAGTTGAGTATTTTTTTGAAGTAAAGGATAACTATGGTTTAACAACCACAAGTCCAGGCAATGGTGGTTTTGAAAATACAAATTATATATATGGGTTTGAGGTAGGAAATAAAGATCAGTTTGGACCTGTGATTGAACATTACGCTCCACAAATTTTACCTTCTTCTACTCCTGTTAGTTTGATAGCAAATGTAATTGATGACTTCGAAGAAGGAATAGATACTGTTTATGTTGAATACAGTGTAAATGGAACAAAAATGCCTAGTCTGGGACTTAGGAAATACATTGCAGGCGTTGATAATAAAGTATTTTCTCAAGGAAGGGCTGATGATGTTTCTTATTTCGCAGAAAATGGCATCAAAAATCTCAAAAGTGGAGATTTGGTAAAATATCAAGTTATTGCAATTGATAAATCCAAAAACAAGACTGTTTTGCCAACTTATTATGCTTCAACCAATAGAAACGATAAGCCTACTGAAAGTTTTTATGAGTTTTTAATTACTGATATTAGTAATTCTACGGTAAATGAGTATTCATCAGACTTTGAGTCAAACGCAGAAGATTTTGCAATGTTAGGCTTTTCTGTTGCCAAACCTGATGGTTTTCCCTCAAATTCTTTAAACAGTTCTCATCCTTATCTTAATGGTTTAGGTTTATTAGATCCTACAGATCCAAATAATACCTCTGTTTATATGTCATTTGAAAGAAATGAAATAGCTATGTTGAAAAAGCCAATTTTATTAAAATCTTCAGGTGCTACCATTACCTTTGATGAAGTAGCTCTAGTGGAGCCAGGTGATGCAGGTTCTGGTTTTGGAGACAATACTTTTTATGATTTCGTAGTGGTGGAAGGATCTTTAGATGGAAGTTACTGGTTTCCTTTGCAAGACGGTTATGATAGCAGGGCAAATTCAGTTTGGCAAAATGCATTTGAATCTGAACTAAGTGCTGGTGATATACCTAATTCTAACGCTAAAGGTACTTTCGCTATGACTAAAAAAAGAACCGTACAAATATATGGTTCAGATTTTACTTCTGATTATGCAGGCTCAGCTCTTTTAGTGAGATTTAGATTAAATGCAGACCAATGGGCAACAGGATGGGGTTGGTCTATTGATAATTTATATATTCAGAAAGAAGCTCCGGTAATTTTGGCCAATGAAAATATTGAGATTCCAGGCTTGAAAGTTTTCCCAAATCCTACACAAGAGTACCTGAATATAACGCTTGAAGTGGGAGAGAGTCAAGATGTTAAAGTGGAAGTATTCTCACTTCGAGGCAAAAAAATGGTTGACCAAATGGTACCTACAGACGGTACTAAATTAGATTATCAAATAGCTCTTGGGAATTTTTCACCAGGAACTTATATGGTTAAGTTAACGGAGAAAACTGGTTCCGTCGTCAAGAAATTTATAAAGAATTAAAAATGAAAAAGCTCGCAGTTGCGAGCTTTTTTTACGAATTTAAAAACTTAGACAAGGACGAATTTATTATCGAATCCCAGCCTCCAACAAAGTTTTTCTTTGCCAAATCTGGATTGTTGCTAGGGAAAGATTCTATGTTTTTATGGGTTAAGGTTAACTGCGTTTGATTGTCTATTTTTTCCAATTCCCAAATTACAGTTGACATACCATTGTATCCTTCGTATTTCCATGTATATGCCATTTTCTTATTGGTCTCTAATTCGGTGACCTGGCAATGATGAATGTATTGAATTCCCCCTTCACTACCTCCGATAAAAGAAAATTCACATCCGATTTCTGCTTTAAATTCGGGAAGATCGAAGTACCACATTTTCATTTGATCCTTATCACTTATTGCCTGCCAAACTTTTTCTATTGGTGCTTCAAATATTTTTTTAATAACAATATCACCTGAAGTTGGTACATAAGTTTCTAATTTATCCAAATTTTGTTTTAATCCTTCAGCAACAATTCCATTTTTCAAAATTTCAATCATCGCTTCTTCTGATTCAAAAGTAGTGATTAATTTCAACTTAGTTTTTTCGCCTAATTTTTCAAAATATACACTAATATCAAAAAATGGAGGCCCGGTATGTACAATTACAATTTTTTCATGAAATACTATTTCTTTGAATAGATTGTGATTAGCATAATCTGTTCCATCTGGTCCATGCATAGTAAATATCCAATTTCCCTTATCTTGAAACTCCATCACAGAAATAGAGCTTCTGAAACCGTTTGGACCCCACCAATGTTGAATATGTTGTGGTTCTGACCACATTCTCCATACCAATTCTATTGGTGCATTAAAAATTCGCTCCAAGCCAATTTGATTTTTATCTAATTTCATACCTCTTGTTTTTTTATTTCTTCTAAATAATTTTCCAAAGCATCTAATTTATTTTTCCAAAAGTCTTTGTACTGCTCAATCCAAATCGACACATCTTTTAATGTATCTAATTTGGCTTCGCAAAAACGCTCTCTTCCCTTTTGCTTGATTATTACTAAACCGCATTCAGTCAATATCTTAATATGTTTCGAAATTGCCGGCCTACTAATTTCAAATTGATCAGCTACGGTATTAAGATTTAAACTTTCTTTCGATACCAAATGGATTATTTCTCTTCTTGTAGGATCGGCAATTGCCTGGAAAACGTCTCTTCTTATCATTATGTAACCTTTTGGTTACAAAAGTATTTGTAACAATTCAGTTTCGCAAGAAATTTCCTGAAATTTATTGAATCACAATATTAAATGCTGATAATAAGCCGCTTAAATTGTCTTTAGAGAACAAAGCTTTTGACATCCTATTGGTTGTTGGATTTATCCTAAAATTATGGGCATTCCTAAAATCTGTTTTTTCCAAAATAGAATTTTCGAAAATCGCTCCAAGTAAATTAGAATTATTAAAATCGGCTTGGCTCAAATTGCTTTCTACAAAATCGGTTTCTTCTAATGAGCAGTTTTTAAAAGTTGTTTTTTTAAGATTTAGTTTATAAAAGGAGGAGTGATTCAGCATGCAATCATAGAAATTTATTTCTAACAGAAACGGATTGCAATTGCTGAAATGTAGTCCTAAAGCCTTGCAATTATAGAATTTGACATCCTTTAGGGCAGTATTACCCAAATTGGCGTTACTGAGATTACAGTTTTTGAAAGTACATTCTGTGAATATAAAATTCCCTAAATTATAATCTGAGAAATCGCAATCCTCAAATTCACAGTATTCATATTCTGCTCTTTTCAAAGCTGTCTCTGTGCTTTTTAACTTTTGAAACTTTTGATTTTCAATTATTTCGAGCATTCTATTTCAATTTTTTTCAAGGTAATTTATTACTTCTGGCAAACTTCTCAATTTCATATTGGCGATTTCATATTCGTCTCTTTCAAAAAAATACGCATCAGGCACAGCTATAACTTGAGCTCCAGAGGCAACGGCACCTTTTACGCCATTGATTGAATCTTCTAAAATCAGACAATTTTCTATTTTTACGCCCAGCTTTTTGGCCACAGTCCAATATACATCTGGATGAGGCTTATTGTTTTTTTCTAAAAGTGCAGAATGTATGAATTCGAAATACGATCCTATTCCGAGTTTTTCGACAACAATATGAATGAGTTCAAGTGGCGAAGCAGATGCTAAACCTATTTTTAATCCTTTCGCTTTAAAATATTCTAAACTTTCAATAACCCCAGGCATAGGCAAAGCCTTTTCTTTTATTAAAGCAAAAACACGCTCAAAAAGCTTTTCTTCTAGCTCTTCTTTGGACTTACCTAACCATGGTCTTCTCTTAAACCAGAAATCAAATACCGCTGAAGTTGGTAAACCTGTCGTAAGCATACATTCCTCTGTGCTTAAATGCAATCCGACTGTAGCAAATATTTCTTTTTCGGCAATGTGCCAAAGTGGTTCGGAATCAACAATTAAGCCGTCCATGTCAAATATTACGGCAGATACTTTATCTATTTCTATCATTTTATACTTCTATGGCTTCGGTGTTGCTTTGTTTTTGGAAGAGGTCTCTATACTGACCATTTTGTTTTAGTAGCTCTTCATGTGTTCCCATTTCTGTGATTTTACCCTCGTCTAATACGATGATTTTATCAGCTAATCGTGCATTAGAAACTCTATGAGAAATTAGAAAGGTAGTTTTACCTTTCATGATATCCTTTAAATTATTCAATATCGCATTTTCGGTATTTGTATCAACTGCCGAAAGACAATCGTCTAGAACCAAAATCTTTGGATTACGTATAATCGCTCTGGCTATCGAAATTCTCTGTTTTTGACCACCAGATAGTGTTATACCTCTTTCTCCTATTTTCGTGTCAAATCCTTCTTCAAAATCCATGATATTTTTATAGATTTCTGCTTTTTTTGCCGCTTCAAAAATCTCTTCATCGGTGAGCTTTTTATTCCCAAATTGGATATTGCTTTTGATAGTTTCAGAGAATAAAAATACGTCCTGTGGCACGTAAGCCATTTGATTTCTGAAATTTGAGATCTCTAAATCTTTGATATTTATTCCATCAAACAATACCTCACCTTGGTCAGTGTCATACATCCTGAGTAGAAGATTTGCAATTGTGCTTTTGCCTGAGCCGGTAGTTCCTATTATCGCTACAGATTCTCCTGCATTTACAGTAAAGTTTATATTTGCTAGAGCTTGAATTCCAGTGTCTTCGTATTTGAAGTTTACATTTCTGAATTCAATTTTTCCTTGTAATACTGGCTCCAATTTTTTAACTGAAACTATATCTGTTTTGATCTTTAAAAATTCGTTTATTCTTTTCTGAGATGCTGCCGCTCTTTGAATCTGACCCGAAGTCCATCCCAAGGCAGTTAATGGCCATGTGAGCATAAAAACATACATAATGAATTCCGTAATGTTTCCAGCTGATATTTTGCCCGCTATTATTTCTTGTCCACCTATGTATACACAAATAACTGTACTTAAGCCAATCAAAAACATAATGGCTGGCGAAAACAATGCATCCACGCGGGTAAGGCCCAAAGATTCTCTTTTATAGTTTTCGCTTTCTTTGGAGAAAGTCTCATAAAATCGGTCTTCTTTTGCAAAAGATTTAATAACCCTAATGCCAGAAAAGGCCTCTTGTACAAAAGTTGAAAGATTAGATAGACTTCTTTGGATTTTCTCTGATTTTTTGTTGATTATACTGCTCACAAAGAAAATACTAATAGACAAAACCGGCATAGGAATGAGAACATACCAAGTTAGTCGGGCATTTACCGAAAACATATATGATAAAACCAAAAATACCAAAATGACCATATTGAGCAAATACATTATGGAAGGTCCGATATACATTCTTACTTTTGAGACATCTTCGGAGATTCTTGCCATCAAGTCGCCCGTACTATTTCTTTTGTAAAATGAAAGTGGAAGTGTTTGATAATGAGCATAAATCTCGTTTTTGAGGTCGTATTCTATGTGCCTAGACATTACGATGATGGTTTGTCTTACAGCAAAAAGAAAAATGCCTTTTAATATGGCCATTGCCAAAATCAAGATGCCAAATACAGCTATACTGAAGGTTATTATTTTATAAGAACTTACCTGCAAAGAAGAGTTATTGAACAAAAAATAAAGGTCAATGTTAATTTTGACCATTTCTAATGCATGTCTAACGACTTGTGCAGGTACAATACCGAACAAATTTGAAACGAGGGTAAATAAAAACCCCAATAATAAGTAGAACTTATATTTTACTAAATATTTATTAAGGTAAGCTAATTCTTTCATTTAATAGATTTTGCCCTAAACATGATAAAAATAGAGCTACTTAAAATCAACAATCGTTTTTTATGCAAATTAATCAATTTAAATTATTTAGGGCTTTAACACCGTCAATGATTTTGTGATAATAGCTTTCATATTGTTGTACAATCACATTCATGTCAAATTGTTTGGCTCTAGCCAGGGCATTCTTTTTGAAGGTTGGTAAGTTCTCGTCTTGAAGTATATATAAAGCATTTTTTACCATATCATCTACATCACCAACATCGCTTAAAAAACCAGTAACACCATTAATATTTAATTCCGCCAAACCACCAGTATTGCTGGATATAACGGGCACTTCGCAAGCCATAGCTTCCAATGCCGCCAAACCAAAACTTTCTTTTTCAGATGGCATAAAGAATAAATCAGCAACAGATAAAACTTCTTCAATAGCGTCTAATTTTCCGATAAAACGGATGTCATCGCTAATATTTAGGTCTCTGCTGAGTTTTTCCATGTTTTGACGCTCCTGACCATCACCTACCATTAATAGTTTACAAGGTATCACTTGTCTTATTTTAGCAAATGCTTTTATGATATCATCGATTCTCTTTACTTTTCTGAAATTGGAGGCGTGAACAAGCAGTTTTTCGTCGTTCGGACAAATAAATCTCTTAAAGTGTTCTTTTTCTTGTTTGAAAAATCTGGTCAAATCTACAAAATTGTAAATCACCTCAATTTCCTTGTTGATATTAAAAGTAGACTCAGTTTCTTCTTTCAAATCACGCGAAACTGCAGTAACTCCGTCAGATTCGTTCATGCTGAATGTAACTACAGGACTCAAAGCTGGATCTTTACCTACTATGGTTATATCAGTACCATGTAGAGTGGTTACAACTGGGATATTTATACCTTCTTTTTTTAAGATTTGCTTTGCTAAAAATGCCGAAGTAGCATGTGGAATAGCATAATGAACGTGTAAAATATCTAAGTTTGCATATTTAACTACATCCACCATTTTTCCCGCAAGGGCCGACTCGTAAGGTGGGTATTGGAATAGGGGATAGGAAGAAATATTTACTTCATGATAAAATATGTTCTCATTAAAAAAGTCTAATCTTACAGGTTGAGAATATGTTATAAAATGTACCTCATGTCCTTTTTGTGCTAATGCTTTTCCTAGTTCTGTGGCTACTACGCCGCTGCCACCAAAAGTCGGATAGCATACAATTCCTATTCTCATTCTATAATGTTTGCTGGTTTTTTCAGTATTAACATCATTTTATTGGTAAATAATTCCATTATTAAAATGCCACTCAGTAATTTAATTTTATAATCAGAAACTTCTTAATAATTTTGGGTACGCAAACCTATTACCTATTAAATCTTTTCTTAAACTTATTAGATGGAATAATCTCCTTATAATTGCTTTTACGCAGTATTTGGTTGCTTATTTTTTGATAAAACTCCCAGATTTTCAGATTTTTGAGAATTGGCGTTTTGCCATTTTAGTACTTTCAACTGTTTTTATAGCAGCAGGAGGATATGTAATCAATGATTATTTTGATGTAAAAATCGATCAAATCAATAAGCCCGATGAGGTTTTTGTAGGTAGAATAATTAAAAGGCGTTTTGCCTTACTTATTCATCAAATTTTTAGTGGAATAGGAGTAGTTTTGTCGGTGTTTTTAGGATGGAAAATATTAATTATTAATGTTTTATCGGTAAGCATTCTTTGGTTTTATGCTTCTGTTTTTAAAAAGAAACCTTTGGTAGGGAATTTTATAGTTGCATCTCTTACGGCCTTGTCGGTTAGTGAAATCGCCATTTATTTGGCACCTGATCAGGTTATAGTTCATGTTTATGCTCTTTTTGCTTTTTTTATTAATTTGATGAGAGAAATAATAAAAGATATTGAAGATATCAAAGGTGACCAAATGCATGGTGCTAAAACCCTCCCGATAGTTTTAGGGATTAGAAAAACGAAAAACGTTATATATTCATTAGCTGCCCTTTTTATTTGCACCGTGCTTATTTTGCTTTTTAGAATTGATAATAGAAATTTATGGTTTTGCTTTTCAGTTCTTTTTTTGTTTTTAGTTTTTTTGGTTTATAGGCTAATATTAGCTGACAGAAAAAAACATTTTTCAGACTTAAGTATGCTTTGCAAGGTGATTTTATTGTTAGGTGTACTTAGTGTGGTTTTTATTTAAATTATATGAAAAGAATTGCAATTTTTGCTTCAGGATCTGGCTCAAATGCCGAAAATATTATCAATCATTTCTCTGATAATGAGCAAGTTTCGGTTGAACTTATTTTAACTAATAATCCAACAGCTGGGGTAATAGAAAGAGGGAATAGATTAAATGTTCCTACTTTGATATTTAATAAAAAGCTTTTTACTAAATCAGACAAAATTGTTGAATTATTGAAAAAACAAGAAATTGATTGGGTGATATTAGCTGGTTTTCTTTGGTTGGTACCCGAAAACCTTATTCAAGCATTTCCAAATAGAATTATCAACGTACACCCAGCTTTATTGCCAAAATACGGCGGAAAAGGCATGTGGGGGCACCATGTGCATGAGGCAGTAGTGGCAAATAAAGAAAAAGAATCTGGCATAACGATACATTATGTCAACGAAAAATACGACGAAGGAAAGGTGATATTTCAGGCAAAATGTGAAATTTCAGACATAGACTCTCCCGAAAACGTTGCTTCAAAAATTCATGACTTGGAGTTCTTGTATTTTCCAAAAGTCATTGAGAATGAAGTGCTTAAGAGTTGAAAATCCTGTTGTCTACAGAAATTCTTCCTGGACCAGTAACAAAAATTGCAGCGTAAATAGCTAAGAATAATAAAGCATGTTCTTTAACATCAAACGGGTCGCTTCCATGGACAATAAAAGCTGCAACCGACATTGTAAACATTAAAGCAATCAAAGCTGGTCGCGTTAGAAATCCAAAAATAACCATTATTGAACAGAAAAATTCTGCAAAAACTGTAAGGAAAAGAGAGGTAGTTTCACCAATCCCGATGGGATCTCCAAAACTCATATCTCCAGAAATAATTCTCATTAGTTTGCTCCAACCATGCGTCATCATAAACATAGATGGAAAAACTCTTAGAATTAAAATTGCAAAATCTATAGAAATAGGGATGTTGAATCTTCTTTTTAGCATTGGTTTATTTTACTTCTTCGTAATCAATATATTGGCCACCTGAAGCTTTCGTATTTGAATCTTTATTAGGCACATAGTCCACTTTTATCTCTCCTTCGCGTTTCGAAGGTTCTTGAGAAGTTTGGTATTTTTTCTGTTCTTTTACTATTTGTCTACCCACTACCAGCCAAAACAAAAATCGTCTTAATGGAGCAACAAAAACCAACAACAGAAGTATTAAAAAAACAAATTTCATTCTAAATAATATCTTTAAATATAAAACGCCACAGAATCATTATTGATTCAAATTTATTAAATTTTAACAATATTATAGAATAAAAAGACGATTATTTAGCGAGTTCGAGTAATTCTGAAAGTGTTTCAGGGTTACTTGGTCTTTTTGCGTTTTCGTTTACAACTTTTCCAGTTTTATCAATCATCATATATCTCGGAATGGTTCTAATCATATATTTTTGAGCAACTTTAGATGAGCCATCTGTTGGAACTAAGCCATTTTCGAAATCCTCTAAACCATTGGCTTTAATTCCATTTTTCCATTTTTCTTCAGCATCATCTATAGAAATGTAAAGGAATACGATATCTTTTTTGTCTTTTTCTGATAAATTGGAATGCATTTTTTTGGAATAAGGCATTTCTGCTCTACATGGCCCACACCAACTTGCCCAAAAATCTACATACACCACTTTGCCTTTGTATTTTGAAAAATCGAAGCTTTTGCCGGCTAAGTCTACAAAAGAGACATCGCTTTTCTTGGCCATTTCAGCTTCTTTTTCTTTTCTTTTTTGATCGGCTATTGTTTCTTGTTCAGCTACTTTTTTCATAAAGTCGCCCGTGAATTGATTCTGAATGTCTTTTCTAGAAATCTGTCTTGCCACACTTCTAGTTGTACTAACACTTAAATATTGTGCATTTTTAGTTAGTAATTCTGCTAAAATATAATCCTTCACATCACCTTTAAAGGCTTTTTCAGTAAAATTAGCCTTGTCGCTTACTGATTGTAATTGATTTGAATATTTCTCGTAGCCTCGTAATTCTGAATTTTTGTAGGTAACATAATATACCAAAAGCGAGCGGAATGCTTTTATATGTATTAGACTTGGCTCACTCATTTTATCTTCTTTCAATCCTCCCGTCATCACATTTGGAAGCGAAATTACTCTTCTTAGTTGTTGCTCAGCGTTACCTCTTTCTATTGGATAGGCAAAAATCAAATGCCAATAATTATACTCAATTTCTTTTTGCATTTGGGCTGCCAAGGCGGGAGTACATGTATGCTCTTTAAGAAATGCCAACTGGGCATTTTTCTCATCATAAAGTTTCATTTCCCATTCGTCCACATTGGCTTCAAGCAAAGCTCCCCTTTGTTTGTTTATATCAAACAAAACACCGTACTCTGCTGAGAATTTTTTAATAAATTCTTGGTTTTCAGGGTTTTTTATTTCTGATTTTAGTTTTTCTAATTCAGGATATCCAAATTTATTATAAATATCTGCACTATCAGGAAGTAGAAAATTTTCAAGCTGCGAATATGCATTGAAACTTATTAAAAATAAGAGAATTAATTTTTTCATTAAAAGAAATTTTGCTTTCATTATTATTAACAAATTTTATTCCTAAATATTGGATTGGTTTTGAAAATCTGAAAATTTAACTAAAATTAGCCACAGAATAAAAAAAAGCCCAAGATTTATAAAAACCTTAGGCTTTTAAATTATTGAAGTCCAACTAAAATCAAACTAGCACGAAAATATGTTCCAAAAAGTATTTAAAGCAAATTAGATAAATACTTGAAACAAGAGTACTGATTTTCTTTGTGTCGGCTGCCGCCTGGGCCTTCATTTTTTTTCGAAAAAAAACGAAGCAAAAAAAACAGCACCCAGCAAACTCACGCACTCAAAATTCTCTAAATCGAAAGATTGCAATAGAAACATTTATGAAGGAGAATTTTGATTGCGTTCAGACAGTGCTGGCTGTTGTAATGAACCATTTTTATATATTATTATTAAGCACCGTAACTTTAAAATATTAAAAATCAGTGTTAATCTGTTTAATATTTGCGGCAGCCGATGCTGTCATTTGTGTTCAAATTCACATTAAACAACAACATTCACAATTCGCTTAGGTACCACTATGATTTTTTTCAATGGCTTTCCTTCCATCCATTTGATCACTTGTTCATTGGCTAAAACTTGCTTCTCAATCTCTTCTTTAGCCATATCAGCTGGGAAGTTTAGGTTTACCCTTACTTTTCCGTTGATTTGAACTGGATATTCAAAACTGTCCTCTACCAAATATGCAGCATTGAATTTCGGGAAAGTGGCTTTAGTTATACTTTCGGTTTCGCCCAATTCTTGCCAAAGTTCCTCAGCTATATGCGGAGCATAAGGAGAAAGAACAATCAACAAGTCTTTTAACAAGGAAGTTTTGTGACATTTCAAGTCTGTCAATTCATTTACACAAATCATAAATGAGCTAACCGAAGTGTTGAAAGAGAAATTCTCCACGTCTTCAGCTACTTTTTTGATGGTTTTGTGCAAAGACTTCAATTCGTCTTTGGTAGGTTCTTCGTCTTTGAAAATCGGATTACCGTTTTGATCAAAAAACAAACGCCAGAATTTCCTCAAGAACCTGTAAGTTCCTTCAATTCCACGTGTGTCCCAAGGTTTTGACTCTGTCAATGGTCCCAAAAACATTTCATACAAACGCAATGTATCAGCTCCGTATCTTTCTACTAAATCATCCGGATTAACAACGTTGTATTTGGATTTTGACATTTTTTCAACTTCTCTTCCGCAAATGTATTTACCATCTTTTTCTGGAATAATTTCATTTATCATCATATTATTGAATCTGTCACTTTTTTTGAACTCTTCAATATCTAGTTCATTTGTGGCAGGATTAACTATATTAATGTCAACATGAACTGGAAAAAAAGCTGGTGTTATTTTGACATCGATACCAATGGAATCAAATTCTTTTTGCTTGCTTTGAATCAAGGATTTAATTAACTCATCATTAATACCATTTTTAAAGTTGTCGTAGGATGATTTAGGTAGAATATACTTTCTAAGTAGTTCAAAACCTTCTGGTAATTTTTGCAAGTCATTTGGGTCAATCTTGCTCAAATTCATCGAGAATCCATAAACAAAAGCACTAACCCCCTGAATCATCCCTTGATTGATCAATTTCTTCGCAAATTCCTCTTGTTTTACATACCCAAGGTCTTTTAAAACCTTGTTCCAGAAACGGCTATACAAAAGGTGACCCGTGGCGTGTTCGGTTCCGCCCAAATACAAGTCAATATCTTGCCAATATTCCAATGCTTCTTTTGAGGCAAAATCGGTGTCGTTGTTGGCGTCCATGTAGCGGTACCAATACCAGCTACTGCCTGCCCAACCTGGCATAGTGCTCATTTCCAATGGATAAGCCTCAGTTGAGCCTTCTGGTGTGTAAGTCCAATCTTTGGCTCTTCCCAGTGGCGGTTCGCCTGTTTCAGTCGGTTGGTATTTGTCGATTTCTGGCAAAATCAATGGCAAATCCTTTTTATCTACCAAATGAGGCACAAGCGTTCCTTCGGCATTCGGCTTGAAATATACAGGAACAGGCTCTCCCCAATAACGTTGACGAGCAAAAACGGCATCACGCAAACGGTAATTTACCTTTCCACGTCCTATTTTATTTTCTTCCAAATACGCTACCAATTTGGCAGTCGCTTCTTTGTAATTCAGGCCGTTTATCATGCCTGAATTGATGTATTTTCCTTCTTTGGTGGCATCTGCTTGGGTTTCGATGTCCGCTTGTGCATCCAAAATCGGAATGATGGGCAGGCTGAAATGCGTAGCAAAGTTCCAGTCACGTTGATCGCCAGATGGTACACCCATCACAGCACCTGTTCCGTAGCCAGCCAATACGTAATCTGCAATCCAAATTGGCACTCGCTCACCATTAAAAGGATTGATACAGTACGAACCCGTAAACGCACCCGAAACTTTCTTGACGTCTGACATACGGTCCAATTCAGAGCGTTTTTGAGTTTCAAGGATATATTCTTCTATCGAGGCTTTTTGTTCAGAAGTCGTCAAATCGGTCACCCATTCGTGTTCTGGAGCCAAAACAAGGAACGAAACGCCATAAATGGTGTCAATTCTGGTCGTGAAAACCTCTATTTTTTTGTCAGAATTCTCTACCTCGAATTTTACCGAAGCTCCGTTGGATTTGCCAATCCAGTTGCGTTGTTGGTCTTTCAAAGATTCCGACCAATCAATGGTATCTAATCCTGAAATTAATCTATCTGCATAAGCTGTGATACGCATCATCCATTGACTCATTTTTTTTTGAATCACAGGATAGCCACCACGCTCCGAAACGCCGTCTTTTACTTCGTCGTTCGACAAAACCATGCCCAATTCAGGACAGAAATTCACTACAGATTCGGCCAAATAAGTCAAACGGTAATTCAACGAAACCTCATATTGTTTTTCTGTTGACCAAGAGTTCCACTCCTCGGCTGTAAATTCTGTCAATTCTTCGTCACAAACAGCTTTAGCTGCATTTGAGCCACCTTTTTCAAACAAATCGTACAAAGTAGCCACATTTTCTGCTTTGTCTGATTCCTTGTTGTACCAAGAATTAAACAATTCGATGAAAATCCATTGCGTCCATTTGTAATATTCAGGCTCAGAAGTGCGTACTTCTCTCGACCAATCGTAAGCAAAACCAATGTTTTTTAATTGTCCAATGTACGTTTTGATATTCTGTTCAGTAGTAATAGCAGGATGTTGGCCCGTTTGGATGGCATATTGCTCAGCAGGCAAACCAAATGAGTCGAAACCCATAGGATGCAAAACATTGAAACCCTTAAGTTTTTTGTATCTGCTGTATATATCAGACGCAATGTAACCGAGCGGATGGCCAACATGCAAACCCGCACCCGAAGGATAAGGAAACATATCTAAAACATAACATTTTGGTTTTGAAGTGTCTATTTCAACTTTATTGGTCTGGTTTTCTTCCCAATATTGCTGCCATTTTTTTTCTATCTCGCGGTGTCTGTACTCTGCCATTGCGTTTGTTTAAATCAAATTTTCCGCAAAATTAGCGATTTTTGGTGGAATTTTGGTAAATAGCTTATAGTTGTAAAACTAGATTTAGAAAATAATGTAACATAAAAATCTGAAATCATTGAAAGTTAGTAAATCTTTACATAAAGAATTAGAATGGAAAAAATTTACAAAAAAATGTTTTTAAGGTGTGAATTATAAAAAAAGGTTAAATTTGTAATACAAAACTGTTAAAATGATAAATCTCGAACATATTGTTTGGAAAGAAGGTGAACATTTTGTCGCTCAATGTTTAAATGTTGATGTTTCCAGCTTTGGTGATACTAAAGATAGTGCATTAGAAAACCTTAAAGAAGCTTTAGAACTTTATTTTGAAGATAGTAGTATTAATGCTGTCCAAGAAATAGAGCAACTTGAAATTATTCACGCTACGTTTTCTCATGCCTAAATTATATTCTTCTGAATATATTGTAAAAGTGTTGCTTCGAATGGGGTTTGAATTTATTTCTCAGAAAGGAAGTCATGCCAAATTTCGTAAAGGCGTCAATCCTGTTCTTACGGTGATCGTACCTACGAGTAAAAAAGAAATACCATTTGGGACTTTTCGTTCAATTGTAAGGCAAGCAAATTTGACTGTGGAGGATTTTGTGTAGGGATTTCGAAATGAGTTTTATACCTCTAGTTTTTTAAAATCCTTCTATATTGTTTTTAGTCCGATACCATGAAGAGGGGTTTTGAATAAATTGAAATAGAATTGTTGATAATTGGAGTGGAAAACCTCTTTTATTTAGCTTCGAAATTGGGAAGTTGTAGGGAGCCGTTTGAACTAGCGATATAAAAATGTCGGATTGGAAATCCTCCTTATCTCGCTTCGACATTGGGAAGATGTCTGAGAGCGGTATCAAACTAATTCCTAAAATTCGATTGTAATTAAGACCCTCTTAATATATATATACTTAATAAAATTCAATAATCATGTCGAATACTTTTAAACCATTTTTAATATTTATTTTTATTTCTTTATTTAAAGTAACTTATTCTCAACAAAAATATGAATCTCATTATCCTCTAAAGGAAGGACTAAGAATGGTCTCTAACGGTAAATTTATTGGATATGTAGATAGTCTAGAAAACGAAGTTATTCCTTTTATTTATGGGTCAGGCTCTGATTTTAAATTAGGTAATGCTATAGTTCATACGAATGATAAAAATGGTGCAATTAAAATGGGAATAATAAATAAGAAAAATGAGTTTTTAGTACCTCCAATCTACGATTATATCAAAAATTTTAATGATGGTGATTTTGACGGGTCAAATTATGGCAGAGACTTAACAGTAGCTTTTAATCATGCCAATGTAGTTCCTATATACGATTTAAAAACAGGAAATGCACTAAAGCAAGGAATTACATATTACGCTATTTACAATATCAAAACAAAAAAAATGTTGTATGACTTGGACTCCAAAATTACCAATTTTGTATTGTATAGTGACCATATAACAAAAAAGCCAGTATATTTTTTTGAAAAAAATCAAAAATGGGGTATCATGGACAATGATGGCAGAATAGTTGCTTCACCAGAATTTGATGAACTAAAAGGCTTTCCATTATTGGTTTTTAATAATGATAGGGATCTAATACTAGCAAAGAAAGGGAATAAGTATGGAATAATTGAATTTCCCAACAAGGAAATTTTATCATTTGATTATGATAAAATTGAAGGGCCGTATGTCGATGTTAAAGATTTTAATCATTTGTTTATGGTTAGGAAAAATGGAAAAGCTGGTGTTACTGAAATAACTAATAAAAAAATTTTAGATTGTAAATACCAAGATATTAATATTCTTAATCCTGGATGTTTTATCGTAAAAAACAACAATAAAAAAGGAATTATTAACAATAAAGGAGAATTAATTCTCGATATTGTTTATGAAGATATACCTCGAAATGTTTCAATTAGTGAAGAAGGTTTTTTCAAAGAAATTTCGGTAAAGTCGAATGGTAAGTGGGGATTAATAAACAGCAAACAAAATTTTATTGTCACTGCGAAGTATGATGAGCCAATTTCAGGATTTTTATTTGATTTCCAAGAAAACCAATACTCTGATTTCACATATGTTGTGAAGAATAAACTCAAAGGGGTCGTAGATACATCAGGTTTAGAGATAATTGAGCCTAAATTTGGTAGTGTAATTCATATCAAAGCCCAAAAAACCAAATACTTTCAAGTTAGTAAAAATAGTTATCCAAGTTTTAGTTCAAATGATTCTGCATTAATGAGGGAAGGAAATATTCTCATTACAGATTTTAAATTTCATAATTTTTATTTTGACCAGTTAGGGAATATTGTTGCTTGTATGTACGATTCCAAATTCGAATATAAGAGTAAATGTGGTTTAATTAATCAAAAAGGCGAATCAATTCTTCCCATTATTTTTAGGGATATAAAATATGATCAAAATTCAGGGGTTTATGTCACAATTGATAATGATGGTAAAGCAAATAATTATAAAATTGATGGTAGTAAATTTAGTGACTAATCTCGCTGTGCTTAGTCTTCTGACTAAGCACGAGTGTATTTCGGTCTTCAGACCTATTATTTGCCTCGCAAATGACAAGTTTTTATTCTATATTAGTTTCTATTATATTTTATCTTCCAAACTTAGTCAAGCTATTTTGTAAAACTATTTAATTCAAAAGTTGATAGACTTTGCCTCAAAACTGGTTTCCAGATGTTCCGATAATTCTTTGAAATCTAATCAGATTTTTTTTGTATTTGTTTAATAAACAATAAGAAAATGACCATAAAAATACCAGCGAAAAAAAAAAGCAGAAATTGAGGCAGTATATACAAATCTTAAAAAAGAAAAAAAAACTTTAAAACCGCGGGATTTTATTGGCAAATTCCCTTTTAAACGTGATAGCCTAAAATTTCAAGAAGATTTGAGATAATGAATCAAAGGGCTATAATTTTAGATAACAATATCAGCAATGTTATGTCTTCTTGTAATTCAGTCTTGAGATAGATAAAATTGATTAAAACTGGACAAATTAATCTCTTGACTTTGACACCTATTTTTTCAAAAAGCTCTCAGATGAATACCTGAGCAGGGTTTTGGCTTAATTTTCAAAAATTTGTAGAGAGCCGATTTGGTTTTTAGGTATTGACTTTCAGTGTCTTACGGTTGTAATTTTGCATTATGGCTTATTTGAAAGTTGAAAAGAAAGAATCGGGTACTTATTTACGCATTTTGGAGAGTTATCGAAATGCTGATGGTAAACCAACGTCGAAGGTTTTGTACTCTCTTGGGAAGGTCGAAGATTATAAGCCTGAGGATCTTCGTAACATTGGAATCAAGTTTTATGAATTAGGCGGTGGTGACTTGAAAGCCCTTCTCGAAGGCGAATTATTGGAATTAGGCCGGTACAATTATGGTTACCAAAAGGTATTCGGCTATTCCCTTGAGCATTATGGCTTAAAGTCATTATTAGATCGTATTCAGAAAAAGAGTAAGCTGCAATTCAGCCTATTTGATAGTGTTTTTTTGATGCTTTT
>NZ_RJUA01000014.1 GCF_024343575.1 Lacihabitans sp. LS3-19
CCCCATTTGATACTCATTTTGGTTGAATATGCTAACGTTGTAACGAAAACCAAGGGCGTTGCCCCCGGCTATTGATTTTGCCCCTTCGGGGCTATTTTGAAATTTCATTTTTCAATATCGCACCGTGAGCCTCTCTGTATACTTTTTACTAGATGCCCCGGACTATTGATTTTGCCCCTTCGGGGCTATTTTGAAATTTCATTTTTCAATATCGCACCGTGAGCCTCTCTGTATACTTTTTACTAGATGCCCCGTGCTATTGATTTTGCCCCTTCGGGGCTATTTTGAAATTTCATTTTTCAATATCGCACCGTGAGCCTCTCTGTATACTTTTTACTAGATGCCCCGGACTATTGATTTTGCCCCTTTGGGGCTATTTTGTTTTATCTTGGTATTTCCATCGTATTAAACAATTCCCCTAGAACCTCGTCCTCGGTTATGCCTTCCATTTCGGAGTCGGCGGTTAAGATGATTCGGTGTCTTAAAACCGGTAAACCTATTGTTTTTATATCTTCTGGAATCACGAAATCTCTACCCGAAATAGCTGCGAGGGCTTTTGAGGCTTGCATTAGTGCCAATGAAGCTCTTGGCGAACCACCCAAAGCTATTTGCTTATGATTTCTGGTGGCCTGCACTATATCGGTTATGAATTTCAATAGGTGATCTTCAATTATTATTTGTTGGATCGTTTCTTTTAATGAAAGAATCTGCTCTTTCCCTAAAATCGCATTTACGGTTTCAGTAACCTGAATTTGCGTTTGATAATTGAATTTTTTCAATAGTTCAATTTCTTCATCTGGCTTTGGATAGTCCACCAATATTTTCATGAAAAATCTATCCAGCTGAGCTTCTGGGAGCCTATAGGTGCCTTCTTGCTCTATAGGATTTTGGGTTGCCAACACCAAAAATGGTTGCTGCATAGGAAAGGTTTGCCCATCTATGGTAACTTGTTTTTCTTCCATTAGCTCAAACAATGCCGCCTGGGTTTTAGGAGGAGAGCGGTTTATTTCATCTATTAGAATAATATTGCTAAAAATAGGCCCGCGTTTGTATTCAAACTCCAAACTTTTTGGGTTGAAAACCGAAGTCCCCAACACATCAGACGGCATAAGGTCAGGCGTGAATTGTATACGTTTAAAACTAATGTCTATGGCTTGGGCCAAGAGTTTAGCCGTTAAGGTTTTGGCAACACCTGGCACGCCTTCCATTAATACGTGTCCGCCGCATAATAAGCTGGTAATGAGCAAGTCAATATTCTCCTGTTGACCAATGATTACTTTTCCTAGCTCGTTTTTAATTTTGGAAACGGCCAAGGCGAGTTCGCCAAGTTCTATTCGGTTGTTAAATATTTCTTCTTCTTGATTTTCCATTGAATAGTCTATTTTGTAAATTTATATACGTCTCTGTAAAATTTTATTAAGTCTTTTTTGCTAAATATTTCCTCCGAATTTATCAGGTTACATTGTTGCACTAGTTCCAAAACATCCTCAGGTTTTTTGTTGGTTTTTTGGGCTATTTTTTCAGTGTTTTTTTCTGTGAAATCTTTTGGGAAAATTCGGTATTTTGAATGTAAAAAGTCATGTAACTGCAATACCAGTTTTTCGGCGATTTTGTTGTGGTCTTTTTTTAACCAATACAATCCGGCCAAAGCTTTTGTGAATTCGTAAGAAGTATTTTTGATTTCAGGAAGTACCGGAATTGGTTTTTGAACCCTTCGCATATTTACCAAAATAAACAATCCAATAGCCAAAATAAAAGTAAATACTGCCCAAGCCAATGGCGGATTTCGCATTATCAAATCCCAAAAAAAGCTTTCTCTAGGTACAGAAGGGTCGCTTTCGGGTCTTTGCGTTGGGTGGTTTCTATAAAAATTATCCCAAATTATCTTTTTGTTTTTTGCACCTGTATAATCTAAAATCAGATTGAAGTATTCGAAGTTGTTTTTATGCAACAAAAAATAATTGGTCATAGTCATGGGCCGCATTTGTATGAAAAAATGTCCATCGCCCAAAGGTAAATCTACCAAACCCATGCCGCCAGATTTATCATAACTGAGGATATTCAAGGTGTCGGCTTTTGAGATATAGCCTTCATTGTAAAAAGAAACCGCATGCCCTGGATACGAAAACGTTTTATTCAAACTATCCCCACCTTTCCATCCAATCGATATAGAATCTTTTTCATCAATTATTGGCGGCCATTGGTTGTAAAATACCGCACTTTCCTCGAGATTCAATAAAGTGTCTAAAAATGAAGGTTCTATCGTAAAAGCACTGATATATAGGTTGTTGCCATTTGATACAAACGCTAAGAGCTTGCCTATTTCTTCTTGTGTAGGCAAAAAATGTGGGCTGGCTATTACCAAAAACTTGTTTTTCTGCTCAAATTTTTTGTTGAGATAGTCGGGCTTTATGTCGTTTATTTCAAAACCTTCCTTTGAATATTTGGAAAGCGTTTCATAGAAATATTTGATGTCATAAGGCCTATAAGTGCTTGTTTTGTAGCTGATTTTGTCATAAAAAATTTGCTTTGATTTTCCTGGTCGTGTACCCAAATACACCAAATATCCCAATATTAGGACAGTTATTGCAGCTATTAGTATCCTTTTTGTCATATATATTTGCCTAAAAGGTTTTTATAGTTGGTGGTGATTTTTTGATAAACTTCTTCCTGAATTTGGAATTCGCCAAACCATACTGAATTATAATAATGCGTGCATTTTTCAAATTCTATCGCATATTTATTCCCACGCATTTCATCACAATATTGTCGGTTGGTTTTGTTGATATGAAATACAATCAATCTGCTTTTATCTAGTTTTTTTATAAGCCATAAATAGTATAATCTCACCGCCAATCTATAATTTTTACTTTCTTCGGCATTGGCTATTTGGGAGGCAAAGTTTATGTTTTCTAATGAACCTATGTCCTCTATTTTGGTGTCTTCAGTAATTATTTCGTTTACTGGAGCATTTGTTGGTTTGTTAAAAACATTGCTAAATTTCGTAGTTACAATCAAATAAATTACTGCAGCGGCTAGTATTGCCAAAAATAACCACTGAATAAATTCAAACGATCTACTAAAATATTCTTCATCAATTTCTGACTCGTTTTCTGTTTTTCTGCCTGAATATTTATCACCTTTTCTGTTAGCATTTGTTGAATCATCCAGATTTCTATTTTTCGATTTTACACTGTCCATTGGCGGTAAACCGTCCACATACCAAAGTTCTGGGTCTGATTTTTTCAAAGAATCCACAAATGGTTTTGAGGGAGATTTTTGTGCAAAAACGATTTGCCCTAACAAAAACAAAACCAGAAGAAAATACCAAGGTTTATTTCTCATGACTGATGTTTTTAAGGTATTGCTCAAGTGGTGTTTCTTGAGCCAGTTTTCGACTATAAATAAAGAAATACCAAACTAAAAATGTCCAACAAGCTATGAATAAAACCACCAATAGTCCTGAAACTAAGAGATTGGATTTTTGCAAACCAGCACTGCCTAGTCGGGTTATGTAACTTTCTATAAATGCTGCAATGAAGGTAAATGGAATAGTCCCGATAAATATTTTGGCACTCTCAAACATGCCTTTTTTGATCGCTTGTTTGCGTGTAAGTGTATATGGAAACAAAAAACTTAAGCCTAAAATCAATCCTGCGGTGCATTCTAAAATCAATCCCATTAGCTCAAATGTGCCGTGAAGATTTATCACAAATATGGCCTGAAAACCTAAATGGTGTTTGAAAAACATTGTTAAAAATGTACCTACCATGAGGCCGTTTTTGAAAGTATGATAAAATGTGCCAATGCCCAAAAGCACCCCAGACATAAAGACCAATAGACCCACAAAAAAATTGTTTGAAAATATCATCAAGAACATTTTGAAAGGCGAAGCGTCGGCATATACGCCAAAGGGAATTCCTTTTCTGATGTTGTCTTCGGTCATGTCTACGTATCCTTTTCCTAAAACAGCTTCAATGAAATTGGGCTCGATATTAGAGCAAATAGCTCCTAAAACACAGAAAATTATAAAAAATGCTGTGGCTAACCAAAGTACTTTTTGGTTATGACCCAAAATGAGCGGAAAGTCTTTTTTCCAAAAATTGACAATCGGGTTTTTATCTTGTTTTTGATAAATAGACTTGTAAACGCCTGCTGAAAGAAAATTCAGATAGCTTGTGATTTTACTGTGTGGATAATGTGTTTGGGCATAGGATAGGTCACTTGTAAGGTCAATAAAGTCAGATGATATTTCGTCAGGGTCTTCTTTTTCTGAAGCCTCAATTTCAAGCCATCTCGACCTATTCTTGTCTATAAATGTGGTTTCTCTCATAAAAAGCTGCCTGAGATTGGGTTTTTAATAGGTTTTTTTATTAGGAACAATTCAGAATAATATTCTAAATCTATACCTGAAATATTTCTTATCAAATTTCTTTCCAATTTTTTTTCGGCATAAAAATTGAACAGCAAATTTAAAAAATATTCAAAGTTTGCAATTTTATATTTTTCCTCATAAACTTACAGCATGAATGCAATAAATATTCCAACTTTTTTAAACATCGACCTGGCTTTTACGCTTAGTGGTACAGCCCGAAGGTTTGGTGCGTTTTTTATTGATTGGATCATAAAGTTCGGGTATGTTTTTTTTATTTCATTTGTATTTTCAATTCCTATTTTCTCTGATAGTTTCCTCCTTGGTTTCGTTATTTATTTACCTCTTTTTTTCTATACTTTTTTGTTAGAATGGCTATTTAAAGGCCAAACAGTCGGCAAAAAACTTATGAATATCAGAGTGATAGGTGTAGATGGAAATTATCCTTCAGTTAGCCAATGTGCCATTAGATGGATGTTTTTGTTAGCAGATGCTTATGTGTTTTTCTTGGCGGCTTTGATTACCCCTTGGTTTGGAGCTGTTTCTTTTTTGGGGCCTTTGGTGGGTGCACTTTTGATAGGCCTTACCAAAACCGAACAAAGACTGGGAGACATAGCAGCCCAAACCTATGTTGTGAGTGCCAAAGAGGACCATTTCAGCATTGAAGATACTATTTATTCTTATGCCAATAAACGGACAAACTACATCGTAAAATACCATGAAGTAATGAAACTGTCTGACAAAGACATGACTATTATTAAGAACCTTTTGGAAAAATCCGAAAATCAAATCGACAGTGATTTGGCTAATCGATTGGCTAAGCATGTGAAAAAATTATTAAAAATAGAAACCGAGGAAAACGACATGCTTTTCTTGAAAAACTTATTGAGAGATTATAATTACTTGTCTATCAACGAAAAATAATTGGAGTCCAGAAACCACACATCAAACGGGGCGAATCTGAAAAGCCATACGAGTAAGAAAACCACAAAAATCAATTTTTATGTTAATCGACTATTTTTTCGGAGCTTTTAAAAAGTATGCGGACTTTAAAGGCCGAGCTAGAAGAAGCGAATATTGGTATTTTCAACTTTTTAATATACTTACAATTATTGTTTTAGCCATGTTGGGTTTCCCAATATTTAAAGACGCTGGAAGTTTTATTATTTTACTTTATGTTCTTATTTCAATAATTCCGACTTTAGCCTTGGTAGTAAGGCGATTACATGATGTAGGTAAAAGTGGCTGGTTTTATTTTATAAGTATTGTACCAATAATTGGCTCTATTTGGTTATTTGTTTTGCTAGTTACAGACAGTGATTTTGGACCGAACGAATATGGCCCAAATCCGAAGGGAATTGGAAATGAAGATGATGAGGAAGATGAAGTTCAAATTTCACAAATTGGTCAATAAAACTTTAGATTTTCAAAATGGCTGCAATTTAAAATGAATTGCGGCCATTTTTTATGCGTTTTAATTTGGGTAAAAATCAATAATGATCTAATTTTAATCCATCAAATGTATTTATTAATGAGAGTTTTAATTCTTTATTTTTCAATAATTCTAACAATATTTTCTTGTAAATCAGACCCCGAAATTATAGAAAAAGATGGGATGGTTTTGGTAAAAGGGAAAGATGGTTTAAAGGACTTTTGGATAGATAAATACCCAGTTACAGTTGCACAGTTTGCTGAATTTGTAAAAGCCACAAACTTCAAAACCCAAGCAGAAGAGTTTGGAGATGCAGGGTATTTTGACTTTAAAACTGGTCTGTGGAGTTTAAAAAAAGGAGCAGATTGGCAATATCCATTAGGGAAAGATACTATAGCGGCACCTCTGAATCATCCTGTCACGCAAGTGTCCTGGAATGATGCCGTGGCATATTGCAAATGGGCAAATAAACGCCTTCCAAGCAGCGAGGAATTTCTTTTTGTAGAGAAAAACGGAAACCCAGACTATGAAAAAACCTATACTTGGGGCGATGAATTCATAGAAAATGGAAAGTATAAAGCCAATTTTTGGCAAGGAGTTTTTCCCTATGAAAATACGGTGGACGACGGTTTTCTAACTACTTCGCCTGTTGGCTATTTTGGTTTGAACAAATTGGGAATGGGTGACGTTGGAGGTAATGTTTGGCAATGGTGCAGCGACGAAAATCCCGAAAAGCCAACAGAGTGGTACCAAAGAGGAGGCTCATACTTGTGCGACCCAAAAGTCTGCCACGGATTTAAACTTGGTGGAATTTCTTCCTCCACACAAGAAACTTCACTTCAGCATGTTGGTTTTAGATGTGTTAGGGATATTTAGGGTTTGGGTTTATTGGTGAATTTGTTATTAGTTAATTGGTTATTTAGTTATTAGTTAATTAGTTATTGGTGAATTCGTTTATTGGATTTTTTAACAATTTGTCTTTTGTAGGAATTTATGAATTTGAAAATGAATTGGAAAGAAGAAAATGATTCTACCAAATTAACCATACTGCTTTTTAGCATTTATTTGGCTGCACTTGCGTGGATTTTGATATTCAAATTGGGTGTTCGGTTTTCATATATGGAGCAGCGACAAGTAAATTTGATTCCATTTGTTGATTATTTTTCGAAAACTGGTAAACTAGACCTCGCAGAAGTCATAATGAATATTTTCATTTTTATTCCTCTTGGTGTTTATGCAGCTATTTTATTCAAAAGGTGGTTTTTTATATCTAACGTTTTCTTTTTTTTCTTGACAAGTCTTCTGGTTGAAAGTATCCAATTTGTTTTTAAAATTGGGGCATTTGACAGCTCCGATATAATTACCAACACATTTGGAGGAATTATTGGTTTCTTTCTTTTTCAGTTATTTGCAAAAGTGTTTAACAGTAGTGAAAAAGCTCAAAAAATCACAAATGTTATTGCAGGCATTGCTACTTTTTTGATGATAATATTTTTGATTCTTCTTAAAACAAATCAACTAGGTGTAAGATATCAATAGTTTTAGATTGCTAGTTTTTTGTGAGGTTAGAAAATTTAATTCTAAAGAATTATAAAGCTAAGATGCTTTAAGTAAGCCTTGTATAAACTATTTGTAAAAAGTAAAAGCACCCTAAAAGATGCTTTTACTTTTTTTTGAATAACCTAAAAATTACTTATTACCATAAGCCTTATCCAAAAACTCATAACGAGCATCGTTTTGGGCTTTTTCGGTTTTTGAATCCGCCGTTATTACCATTACTGCAGGTTGTTTATCACCTGGTTTGGCTACTTCCCATACTGGCAATTTATCGCCGTTTGGATTTCCCGTTTTTATGAAATTCGCAAAATAATTAAACATCGTTTCAGAGGCTTTATAGTCATCTGCGGTCCAGTCATAATCTTTGATTAAGTGCAGGTTGCCCATGCAATATTCAATTTCGCTTGCGTGAGATGCACCCACCGGTTCTGGTGCTTTTGGAGCATTGCTGTCTTTTTTAACTGTTCCTCCAGCCAAGCCTTCCGTACGGCTTTTGTCTATCAAAGCAGGGCGAATCTGGCTAAACATATATCTGTAAACTGGTTGAGAGCTATTGTTGATGGCCAAGTTTGACCATTTCCATGTACTGTACGAAATAAACCTATCTGACGCCAATGCCGTAGCTGACAATTCGGTTTCTTTATCGTTAGCATGAGGATAAAGTTTCAAAACCTCGTCTGCTGTTTCAGGATATTCTTTTTTTACTCTTGTAATAAAATTCTCTGGCGTATTAGGCATGCCATACATAAATCCACCAGCAGGTATTTCTGCTGAGTTCCAGCCTACCAAAAGCGGCACTTGCGAATGTTCTTTCGCACTGAATATTTGTGGCAATGTTTTAGGTAAAAAGTAATTGTCCAAAACTACCGGAAAACCAAAACGCTTTGATTCATCGTACATTTCATACAAATCTCTTGTTGACAATGCTCGCAATTGTTTCAAGGTAGGAGCACCCGCTTTGTTCGCAAATTCCGATCCTTGTTTTTCGGCTTCTTCCAAGCTCACTGGGGACATGGTTGGATTTATTCCAGCTCCACTTTCGCCTATTGCTCCTGCTATCAAGCCTTTGGTAAGTGGCGAAGCCATTTGGTAACTTACTGATATTGAGCCTGCAGATTCACCCGCAATCGTTACTTTTTTAGGGTCACCACCAAATTTGCTGATGTTTTTTTGCACCCATTTCAATGCAGCTATTTGGTCATAATAACCATAATTTCCAGATCCTTTATAGCTTGATTCAGCCGTCAACTCTGGGTGAGCCAAGTTGCCAAAAATATTCAAACGATAGTTGCAGGTTATAACTACGATGCCTTTTTTGGCCATGCTTTCTCCATCATATCTCGGTTCTGAGGCATCTCCGGCTACATTTCCGCCACCGTAGAAATAAACCAAAACTGGTAAATCCTTGGTGTTTCTTTTGGCTGGTGTCCACACATTTAAATACAAACAATCTTCGCTAAGACCATCTGAGCGAGAGTTCATATCGCCGAAAACAACTTTTTGCATGGGTCTTGGCCCGAAGTTTTTGGTTTGTTTTACACCTACCCAATTGGTCACTGGTTGCGGCAATTTCCAACGAAGATTGCCTACGGGTGGCTTTGCAAATGGTATTCCAAAATAGGTTTGGATACCAGTTTTTACGTCATAATTGCCTTCAATCGTTCCATTTTCTATTTTTGTTTGTACCGAAAAGAAATTATTTTGGGCTTGGATAGACGTAAAAGCGATTATACAAAAGGTGAAAAGAAGAAAGATTTTTTTCATTATTTAAAGTTTAAAATTAATATTGTCTCATATTGAGACAATATTAATTAGTTTTATAAATAAATCCTATTTATTTTTGAAAAAATAAGTAATAGACTTGCCTCAAAATTCTTATCTAAAACATATTGCCTACGACTCCGTTGTATTTGGTTTTTCGGGTGAAAAACTAAAGATATTGCTAATGAAATACCACAATACGGGCTTTTATGCTTTGCCTGGAGGTTTTGTTGGTGTTTCAGAAAACCTCAACGATGCAGTAAGGAGAGGATTAAAAGAGCGAACAGGTCTTGATAATATCTACTTAGAGCAATTTTATACTTTTGGAAACTTGGAGAGATATAAGCCAGAGGTGATGCAAACCATTTTGGAAGCTAACGGAGGACTTGGAAATGGGCTTGAATGGCTTTTAGATAGATTTATTTCTGTAGCCTATTTTGCTTTGATAAATTATAAAGACGTTATTCCACAGCCAGATGCCTTATCCGACTCCTGTGACTGGTATGATTTAGACACGCTTCCAACTTTGATTTTAGATCATGCTGAAATTGTGAAAAAAGCCTTAGAAACACTGAGATTTAACCTCGACAGGAAATTGGTTACGACCAATCTTTTGCCTACCTATTTTACAATGAAAGACCTCCAAAATGTATACGAAGCGATTCTTGGAGAAAAACTTCATAGAGGTACTTTTCAAAGAAAAATGTTGGGACTTGGTGTACTCAAACGCCACGAAAAACAATATACCGGTGCTGCCAATAAAGCTCCGTTTTTATATAGTTTTGAAGATTAAATTTTTATGAAAATTTTCTTTCTAAACATCCAAAGCAATGCCAACCATTCTATGAAAAGAACCAATCCACCATTTACCAAATGCTCATATTGCTCTCCAAATATTTTGGCGAAATTATGCCCTAAATGAATTGGTAAATTGTCAGCAATAAAATAGACCAAAGTGTGAGCGATTACATAAGCGGCGATTGAATTGATACCAATAATTCTTAAAAACTCAAACCATTTCCCGTTGTTTTTTATTTCTACCAAAAAATAGAAAATCGATAACAAAATAAAACACCAGCCACCACTGAAAAGCACCCATGTGGGTGTCCAGATTCGTTTTACGTTGGGACAAATACCCGTGATATTTAGAATAAAACCAATAGCTACTAATGCTATACCATACATCAAAAAGGTTTTTAGTTTTTCTTGATTGGTTTTGGCAGATTTTAGGATATTTCCTGCAAAAAGTCCCAAAATCATAGTGCCAAGGGTGGGAATAAAACTCAAAGTTGCATATCCACCGCCATTAAAAAGAAAGGGTTTTTCTCTTGGAAAAAGATTTAGAAACCAGGTGTCAAAAGCCCATGCAAGGTTTGTGTTTTTGTTCCAGTGAGAAGAAATACCTGACAACCAATGTGGCCAATCTGGAGAAACTCCTACGGAATTAAGGTCAAAATTTGCCTCGGGAAGTGGAAAAAGTACAAAAGCCAGCCAATAGCCAAAAAGAATAATACCTAAAGAAATCATCTGCATTTTGGGCTTTAAAAAGCCAATAACGAACAAAAATGTATAACCCAATCCGATTTGAGAAAGTGTATCTTCAAAGGTCCAATAAGTCATTTGTCTATCTATTGATCTAAGAAAAACACCGAGCAAAACCAAAATAAGCGATCGCTTGATGGTATGCATTAAAAGAGATTTGAAATTTGCTCCTTTTGAGAGCCTCGCCGCGATAGAGTAGGGGAGAGCCACGCCAACTAAAAATGTAAATGAAGGCTGAATCATGTCGTGGAGAGAGCAGCCAATCCATTCTACATGCGATTGGTTAAACGCTAAAAACTTCCAAAAACCGCTTTCGGGAATAGCCTTTGATACTTTTGAAAACTCAAGTACCTCAGCCATCATCAAAAACATTACAAATCCTCTATAAATATCTACTGCATGGTTTCTTTTTACTGTATTTTCCATTTTGTTATAGGGTTGAATAGGCAAATATATGAAATAGAAATAGCTTAATTATCAGGAATATTAAAGTTCTTTCTTAACAATATTGCTAAGTTTTTGCAAGTTTGAATGTTTAAGTTGGTCATGTTTTCATTTAGGTCTTTTATATGATCAATAAGTTCTTTTGCTAAAATATTCCTTTTTTTATCATTTTTCCTTTTATACAATTCGACGTATCTATACTTGATTGTTCTAATTGCATAACCCATTTTTTCAGGACTCTTACCGTTTTTTGGAAATCTACCTAATAGAAATTGGCTATATGCCGCTTCTTTTGTATTCTTTTCAAAGTCTATTAGAATTGGAACAAAACTTTTTGCTTTTAATTGGCTTGGGATTTTTAGTTTAGCTTAATCACAAAGAGATGAGAATATGTCAACTAATTCAACAATTGATTTTGTTGATTTTCCTTTAGAGTTTACGCCTGCACCACTAATTATCTGTGGAAGATTGGTGTCTATTTCTTCGCACATGAGTTGTGTTCTCCGAGTTTATACCCATGGCCTCCCCAAAGTACAAGTATTGTATTTTTTGATAAACCTAAACGGTCTGATTCGTCAAGTAATCTCCCAATTTGTGCATCTATGTAGGATATGCATGCATAGTTGCCATGAATTAACTCTAGTTGTTTATCCTTGGAATGGGGCCTGTCTCTAGGCAATGGTAAATTTCTGAAGTCATCATAACGTCTAAATTCTTGGTCGCCATGGTCAGCAAATTCAGGACTGTTTTTTTGGGTAAATTTATTTTCTGCAGTTTTTAACTAAAGTTTCGAAGAAAAGTTAAACTATTGGTTATCAATGTAATATAAACTATATTTTTTAATATAATCTTTGATTATCGATTAAATAGATTTTATCAAAAAACTAAAAAATATATTGACATATTCAAAGATTCAAAAACCTTATCCAGAATTTTGGCGGTCTAGACGAGGCTTTTGAGGCCTTTTTCAGGCAACCAGTGTTGTAAAAATCTCAAAATAACTTTTATTTTACCCCGAAACTTTAGATGGTATAAAATATGAATAACATATGGTTCAGTTTCCGATAGCTACACAATTCCAAGTAATATTATAATTGACAGAGCTTGCACTATGATTTATTAGCCTTGCTTTACATGAAGTCGTATTGCAGCCATATAATACCAATTCAACCATATAAAGTTGTCCAACAGTACCCCCAGTTGCATCAATATCACCTACAAATACCCGAGGCGTACTTGTGAAACCTGCCGGTAAGCCAATAGACCCTTCCGCAGATATTGCATGAGCACCTAGAATTGCTCCAAACGTTGCGGTAGTAAAAGGAATAATTTTCAGATTGGTTTCAGAACTGGGATTGTAAGCAACTCCTTTTCCATTATTCACTGTTAAAGCACCTAAAGTACTTACGGCACCGTCTAGAATTGTTGTGCCATCCACATGCAAATTATTATTAAATTCTACATCGCCATTTACAGTAAGAGCCTTACCAGCTTGCGGGCCTGTACTTAACCCTACGCCTAATGCTTCTATCCCAGCGGTACCATTTACATCTAAATTATAATCTGGGAAATTATCATTAATAGCAAGCCTATTGGCAAATCTTACATTCCCGTTTACTGTAAGAGGAAAGTCGGGGTCTGTAGTTCCAATGCCAACATTACCTGTTGAATATGAAATTTTAGTTCCGTTTACGTTCCATTGGTTTCCAAAAAGACCAGCTTGCCAAGCTGTACCGTCATAAAACTTAAAAGTATGACCCGTAGTATTGTAATACAAAAGGCCTTCAATGGGACTAGCAACATCTGAGCTTAGCCTTGGAAGTAAAACCCCCTTAGTACTGCTTCTAACATCAAATATTGAAGAAGAATAAGGTATATCCGTTCCACCAACATTCGAAATAACCGTACCATTTGGAGAATCTATAGTTTTTGTGTTTTGGGCAATTAAGGCGTAATTGGTACTAAAAAAACCAACGAGAAGTAATATTTTTTTCATCCTTACAAAAATGTTTTATTTGTTAAATTTCAGAATGTTACTGGCTTGCCAAAAGATGTGAAATTTTCATGTTCAATATATAACCTCAGAAAATCTCGACCAATATCTTAAAACCCATGCGAAACTGGTCGTAGCCCTACCCATCGCTCTGTTTGTGTGCTAATTTTATTCGCTCATGGACATTTAATAATTTTCTTTTTTAAATGTAAACTATTAAAATAAAAAAAGCTATTGGATTTTATTTTACGGAGGAGGGCAATTAGTAACTAAAGTTTCGGAGAAAAGTTAAACTATTGATTATGAATTAATTAGATTTTATCAAAAAACTAAAAAATATATTGCATATTCAATGATTCAAAAATCTTATCCAGTATTTTGTCAGTCTAGACGAGGCTTTTGAGGCCTTATTCAGGCAACCAGTGCTGTAAAAACCTCAAAATAGCTTTTATTTTACGCTGAAACTTTAATTTTTAATTTATTTCTTTCGTATGGATCCCAGTATTTTTTAGGTGCATTGATAGGTAAATGAGGCTTATAAAAACCAACGAAAAGGAAAGAAGGTTCTTTAGACTTTTTCAATTTCTATAGTTGTTTTATGGCTTCAGATGTTTGAGCTTCATCAAAATAGGAGTAGTCACCTACATTTTCGTTTTCAGTTGCATTAGCTTTGATATACCAAATACCATATTTATCTATTCTAGAAATGTTGTTTTCTGCTAAAAATTTAAGTTTTTTTTCTTCTATAATTTTTAAATTTTCTGAACCTGCATAGATAGCATCTGGGTCAAATTGATAGCCTTCAATATGGATATCTTTAGTCCAAGAGAGAGAGTCGGGGGAAATGTTTTGAAAAGTTTTGCCTAATCCGATTGTTGTATAGCTATTTTGTTTAAAATATTGTGGTATTGTCATCAAATCACGGTTAGTTTTTCACATATCAGTCTGTAAATCCCAGACTTTTAAGTTATCAGATCTAAGACCAGTAAGTAGACTTGCCCTTGACAGATTACAAACTGCTTGTTGGCAATAGGCTCTTTCAAATACGACGCCGTTTTGGGCCAAGCGACTAAGATTCGAACTTATAATATCAGGGTTTTTATATGCTGCAAAATCAGGTCTTAAATCATCCACAGGGATAAAAAGAACGTTTATTGGTTGATTTTTTTTTTTCATTTTCGAAATTAAAAGCAGTCGATAATTAGAAGAACAAAATGGCTATTGTTTTATTCATATTTTGAATTTTTTAAAGATTGATAACTTGACCACTTTTTGAAATTTTAAAACCTGATTTTAGAGTATATATGGTCTCTTTTGATTTAATATTCAAAAGTGGATTGGTGTGGTTGAGATGAATAAAATGCACTTTTTCTTTTTCATTTTGTGGCAAATCCGCTAACAATCCCATCGTTTCAGTTACGAATGGATGTGGCACTTCACTCATAGGTCTGGCTATTTCTCCATCTTTATAAAAAGTGCCATCTAGTAGAAGAAAATCGTTTTCTTTCACCAATTCTTTTAGATCTTTATTCCATTTTTGCCATTTGTCAATGTCTGGTATAAATATCAGGCTTTTTGTATTCGTAATTATTTTATAACCAACGGTTTCTGAGAATTCATCGCGATGTGGTACTTTGAAAGGCATCACTGTAATTCGTGAATTTAAAACCATTTCTTTGCCGTCTTCAAGGTTTTCTAAGCTTATATTTTGCAAACTTACCAATTGGCTCCAAGGGTTATTGGTTTCTAAAAAAACCTTCATTTTGGGCATAGCGTACACTTTGGTTTCTGTAGCACCCATCACTTCTCTGCCCAAATTCATAAGACCCGTGTAATGTCCAATGTGGGCATGGGTGAGGAAAATCCCGTCTAGAGATTTATTGTTTTCGGTTGTTTTATTGAGCAGATATAATTGTTCCGAAAAGTCAGGCGTAGCATCGAATAACCATTTTTCATTGCTTATTGGGTCAACTAAAGCAATGCACGAAACCCCAATATGTTTCTCAGGTTTAACCCAAATGTTTTTGCAGCATTCTTTCATGCAAGCAGCCTGAGGGAATCCACCGTCTTGTGCAGTTCCAAGTATGATTACGTAAGGATTTTGGGCATAAACTTGTATGGTTAAAAAAATAAAGAGTAAAATTTTCATTTTATGTTTAGCAATAGTTTTGAAAATGAAATTTAAGATTTTTTATCCAAAATTCTCAATTGTAATTTATATTAGTATTTTGCAAAAAGAAAATTAAACTGAATTTAAAACTAAGCAAGAATTGACGATCAATGAAATATTAAATTCAACTGAACACCGAAATTGGGTGAAGCCTAAAGAAAGTTGGAGGTTTTATCAAGAATGGAATGAAGCTGTCTTTTTCCATTGGAAAGTTGAAGTAGATATTTTACAGAAATATATTCCTAATGGCTTGGAAATAGACCTTTTTGAAGGTCAGGCCTGGGTTTCACTGGTTGTGTTTAAAATGGAAAAGATTCGACCGAAAGGTTTTCCTGCTTTTTCGCCAATATCAAACTTTGACGAGATAAATATTCGAACTTATGTGAAATCAGGAAATAAAACAGGCGTTTATTTTTTAAGTATAGAGGCGAGTTCTAGGATATCATGTTTTATAGCAAGAAAAATATCAGAATTACCCTATCGGTTTTCTAATATTAAAAGGAGTTTTGGTAAAATCCATTCAGTAAATAATACCTTTGAGGAGAGTCTTAAAATTGAATATCAACTAAGTGAAAATGTAAATGAAAAGAGTGATTTAGATAAGTGGCTAACTGAAAGATATGCACTTTTTCAAGACGCCGATTTAAAAATAAATTCTTTTGATATTCATCATTTAGAATGGCCGCTCAAAGCTATAGAAGTTTCTTATTTTAAGTTAAATTATAATAGATTTGAAAATTTAATTGGGAATACGCCGGATAAAATTCAGTATTCAAAAGGTGTTAAAGTATTGGCTTGGGGGAAGAAGCAATTGAATGTTTAGATTAAACTATTTCTAAACCAAAAAATATATTTAAATTATTAAAAAACAGATATTTGATAAATATGAGAACTATTTTGATTTCCTTCTTTGTACTTACGACTTCTTTGGTTTTTTCTCAAAAAATACTCTCTGAAAAAGAAAGAGCAGTAGTTATTGATGAAATACTCGAGGACAGAATGACCAATCTTTTGCCGAAATTGATGCGAAAAGCGGGCATAGATATGTGGGTGATTATCGGCAGAGAATACAATGAGGATCCTGTCATGAAAACTATGTTGCCAGCAGTTTGGCTTTCGGCTCGTCGTCGTACCATGATGGTTTTTATGGACAAAGGTGGTGACGAAGGTGTGGAAAGATTGGCCATAGCTCGCTATGATGTAGGACATCTGCTAAAAGGCGAATGGGACCTCAACACCAATCCAGACCAATGGGATGCTTTGGTAAAGCTAATAAAAGAAAGAAATCCAAAAAAAATAGGCTTGAATTTTTCCAAATATTATGCACATGCCGACGGATTGACTTTTACCGAACATGAAGAGTTTTTTAAGAAATTACCGCCTGAATTTCAAAAGAAAGTAGTTTCGGCTTCTGATCTGGCGGTAAACTGGCTTGAAACCCGCACCGAAAGAGAAATGGTAATCTATCAGCAGATTTGTAGAATTTCACATGAAATTATTGCGGAAGCGTTTTCTGATAAGGTCATACAACCGGGTGTTACTACCACTGATGATGTGGTTTGGTGGATGCGTCAGAAAGTTACGGACTTGGGCTTGGAGACTTGGTTTCATCCAACGGTTGATGTACAAAGATATGATCCGGAAAATTTTGACCACTTACGTACTTTCTCTAAAAGACCTGAAAAACAGGTTATTATGCCTGGGGATTTATTGCATTGTGATTTTGGTATTACCTATTTAAGGCTCAATACCGACCAGCAGCAGCATGCTTATATTTTAAAACCTGGTGAAGAAATTATACCTGATTATTTGGTAAAGGCATTTGCCCAAGGCAATAGAGTTCAAGATTATCTAACGGAGAACTTTAAGGCTGGAAAAACTGGAAATGAGATTTTGGCGGATGCTTTGGCCCAAACCAAAAAAGAAGGAATAAACGGGACTATTTATACGCACCCGATTGGCAACCACGGGCACGCTGCGGGTCCAACTATAGGTATGTGGGATAATCAAGGGAAAACCATCGGGCCTGGTGATTATCCCTTGAATCCGAATACGGCATATTCTATTGAGCTGAATGCCGCTGTGCAAATACCCGAATGGAAAAAGACAGTTAGAATTATGTTAGAAGAAGACGGCTTTTTTGACGAAAACGGAGCTTTTAGATACATAGATGGAAGGCAGAAGGAGATTTACATGATTCCGAGAAAATAATTCAGAATACAAATCAAACAAAATTCAACCCATGGAAAGAAGAGATTTTTTAAAGAACGCCGGACTTGGATCGGCGGCATTGGTACTGCCCCAGCCTCCAATTCAAACTGAAATCAGCTTAAAACCTCGTATAAAACTCAGTGTGTCTAGCTATTCTTACTGGCACTTTAAGGGCGATAAGTTTCCGATAGAAAAAGTAATTGACGATGCCGCCCGAATGGGTCTCGATGGTATTGACATTTTGCACCGACAAATGGAAGGTGAAGACAATGCTTATATTCAAAAACTCAAACGCCTTGCTTTTGAAAACGGAATAGCACTCACCTGTTTGTCTATCCACCAAGGATTTGTGTTTCCCGATGCCGACGAACGCAAAAAAAATATTGATCACACGCTACATTGCATTGAACTGGCCGCCAAAATGGGCATTCCCTGTTTACGACTAAACACTGGGCGATGGAATACCATAAAATCTTTTGATGACTTCATGAAAGCTCGTGGTATAGAACCAGCCATAGCTGGCTACACCGAAGATGACGCTTTTGGTTGGTGTATAGATGGCGTGGCTCAATGTGTGAAGAAAGCAGAAGAGTTGGGGGTTTTGTTGGCATTGGAAAACCATTGGGGTTTAGCTGCAACTCCACAAGGCATGTTAAGAATCCACAAAGCCATCAATTCTCCTTGGCTACAATTGCTAATGGATACAGGCAATTTTTTGGAAGATCCTTACGATAAACTAGAGATGATAGCCAAAGATACTTGTTTTGTACAAGCCAAAACTTATTATGGTGGTGGGGTTTGGTATAGCCTAGACCTGGACTATGAGAGAATCGTAAAAATTCTTAACAAAGTGAATTACCAAGGGTATATTTCAATCGAATTTGAAGGCAATGAAGCCGCAGAAACTGGTGTTAGAAAAAGTGTAGAAATGCTGAGGAAATATATTTGAAAACCCAGAAAGGATTGCCACGAATGCACGAATAAATTTACCCAAATAAAGAAAACGTTTGGCATATTTGTGCATTCGTGGCAAAAATTTAAAATTTACTAAATTCTAAAAGAAATAGGTAGAAATCCATTGGAACTAAAGAATTTCCATTGAAACCAAATGCTGCATATTTTATTTAGTTCAATCAGGAAATGAAAATACCTGAATGGAAAAAGACCATTGAAATTATGCTCGAAAAAGATGGCTTTTTTTACGAAAACGGTTCTTTTAGGTACTTAGATGGCGGAAGAAAAGAGATTTTTTTCTAGTTCTAGAAAATAAAATTCCTATTTCTCAAGAGCGATTCTTACTGCTTTTTGATGGTGTTTGATATGGTAATCCACAAATCCCATCATTTCTGAAATGGTTAGTTTCCCTATTAAAGGATGTGGTAATTGGTACGTATTTAATTGTTTTTCAGACCAATTTCCTAATAAGCTGATAAGCTTTTCATGTATTTCTACAAAAGCTTTTTTCTCTGATTCCAGATTGGCGTCGGGTTTCATTCTCGGTTCAAAACCTGTGGCTTGTGTTCTAGGTTTGGCGTTTTCGATAATATAAATATCAACGATGGTTTGATAATCTCTTGAGCCACCTTTAAACTTTCTTCCGAACTTATACCAAAGGGCTATTTTTGGTGCTGCCAATGCTCTGTTGATGATTTTTGCACTCAATGTTAAGTGAGCGAAGTTTTGAGCTGCTGACCATTTGTTGTTTTTTGAAGCGAAAAACTCTTCATTATTAATGTTTTGCGTTTCTGCAATTAGGCTATCGCAGGTGCTTTTGAGCATGTCAATGATTTCTTCTTTTTTCATAATGTTTACTTTATAAATTGTTCGAGTTTATTTAGGATGATAGGCCAAAGAATTTCTTTATGTTTTTTGCGAAAAAGGCTAAAGTGTCCAATTTCTTTTAAACCATAATCTTTGGGGTTTAGCCAATTGAAATTTATTGATTTTGAGCTTTTTACATGTTTCCAAAATGCTGTTACGTTTTTCTCAGTGGCTATGTCATCGTCTGTGGAGATATAGACCTCTATCGGGAAACTAATATTTTGAAAACCTTCAATTCCTTCAATGTTATTAAAGTATTTTTTATCAAAAAAGTAATCAGAAACACTACACCAATCTCGCCAATCGTTGAAAATGTTCTTTGGAATATCTTCCATAATTCCCAATTTTTTTAGTTTTCCATAGCCAAACAATGCCAAACTTATTGGTCTGATGATTTCAAAGAAATAAAAATTTCGGAATCGGTCTTTCAATTTCATGTTTCCACCATAACCCGAGGAGGTATTTACCGTCACCATACCTTTTACGTTTCCGTTTGTATTGGGCACCAAACCTATCATTTGGCCACCAACGCTATGTCCTAAAATTAAAAGAGGTAAGTTTGGAAACTCCTTTTTGCAAAAATCAATAGCAGCTGCCATGTCGTATTTTGCCCAATCTGTATATTGGTATATGATTCCCTTTAGTCCAGTTTTTGGCTTCGATTTGCCTATGCCGTGGTAGTCATAATACAAAACTGCGAAATTGTTGTCCATTAAATATTGAGCAAAAGAACTGTAGAATTCTTTCGGAACTGCTGTTGCCGAATTTATTTGTATTATGGCTTTCGGATTCTCTGGTTTTAGTAAAATTCCAGCCAGATTTACATCGTTTTTACTACTTATTTGAACCTTATTTGACATTTATACCAAACGTTTGTTTTATAAATAATTAATTTTTTTTTAATTCATTTTTGCCATTGTTCTCACAAAAACATCTTTGAGATATTGGTCGGAGTCATACAATTGGCTAAACATTACGGCTCCTTCAAACTCCATCACGGATTGTTCTGCCAATCTTTTTGAGGTGCTTTCTGTGTGTTTTTCTAAAAAAATGTGCGTCATAGCTGCTTTCCAATCATCAAAAACTCCTTTTAGTGTTTCTTTAAAAACCAATGCTTGGCCAGCGGTTTCCAGCGTAGTATTGCCCACAATACATCCTCCTTCAGTGCCCAAAAGGGCTTTTCCTAGCTTGAGAAGCATCTTTTCCATTCTTTCTTGACCAGATAATTCTATCAAATAGGCTATAGAAAATACTTTTGTTTGGAGATAAGTTCTGACGTTTTTTAATACTTCCTCCATAAGAATTTCTTTAGAAGGGAAATAATGGTAAAAACTGCCCTTCTGTAATCCGCAAGCTTGGGCAAGGTCGCTCATGGAAGTGTTGTAATAACCGTTTTTGCGGAACACCTTCAGGGCTTCCACTATAATTTCTTCCTTATTTGTTTTTGAAATAGGCATTCACAAACGTATAATTTTATTTTTTACAAAACAATCGTTTGGTAAAATATTATTTATTGGCTATTCTGCCATAAATGAACTTTATGAGTTTATATAGCAACCAAATTATTGTTGTAAAAATTATGAAAACGCCAATAAACATAAGAGTAGGATGACTAAGAATATTTGATAGCATGATTATTCTAGATTGTAATTTTTTGACATTTTCTATTTCCTCAGGTTTTTCTTCGATTTTAATGTCATAATCAAAACCAATAAGTCGAGGCATAAAACCTTTCCAAACGGCACCTTCGAGGCTAAAGATATGGATTTCGTCGGCAAATTGAGCGGCATGCCTCAAATCATTAGAAAGGTCTTCCCATGTAAGTGAAGGCATAGAAGGATCTATTCCGCCACCTGTACTTCCTAGTGCCACTGCTTTTAGATTTTGCTCTCTACCATTTACCTCCAAAATTCCGTAGGCATTTCCCATAAATGAAGTATAAAGCATCGGTATTTCTTTTTCGACTTTTACATCTAAAAATCCACTGAGTTGTTGTATAGAGGTAGTTCCGTTTTTAGTTTCATCTTTAATAAACGAAGCAAAATAACTTTCTATTGGATACCCATCTTTTTTTATGATTTCTAATAATTTATTATATGTTTTGAGTCCATCTATGATCTTTTTTTTGTCGTAAAGTCTTGGTGGTAAACTCATAAAAAACTTCCATTTGTTGGCTTTGAAAGCTTTTAGGTCGTTCATATCAAGCTCTAAATCTATGCCAATTCCTTTGAAAACAATCCCTTCTTTGTCAGCCCAAGCCTTAACTTCTTTATAACGTTCTATGGCCAATTCACCATTGCCCGCATGGAAAAAATAGCCTTTTTCTTCTGATAATAGTAACCAAGCCACCACAGGAATTCCTGCTTTATTTAATTCTCTCAATATTTCGGCTCGCTCGGGTGTTAAGTCCAAAATGCCCATTCTTATTTCCGCTTTTAGGGTAGAAAGCGTCGGAATTATTCTTGGGTCAGCGAAAAAAGTTTTTAATTCAGGTCCCTTCATTTCATTGAAAAATGAAAGTTGGGGAGTTTTGGCAAAGCAAGAATGGGTGAGGATAAATAAGAAAACTAAGATTGAGAAATTCTTTTTCATTTTTGGGTTGATTTTAAGGCTAAATATACTATATTTTTGAATCGTTTGAAACAAAAAAAGCCCATTCTTGCGAATGAGCTTTACCTATACTTAAGCTTCAATTTTTAAAATTCTATTGGCACTGAAACCATTGTTTTGTCCCAGGCAATATTCATGTCTGCTCCTTTGGTAGCACTTTTTGAAAACTGTATCGAAAAGTTTTCTACCATTTCTTCTGTTGGTTTAGTTTTAACTTTTACGCTCAATACATTGTCTTTTTCTTTATACTCTGCATCTCCCCAAACATCCAATTCTTTGTTTAGAATAATGGTCCATTCGTTTTCAGAAGGTATGGCAAATAACGTGTAGCTTCCTGCTTTTACCTTTTGTCCCATTATGGTAACGTTTTGATAAAACTTAATTTCAGAAGCTTCGTTGGCTCCTAATCTCCATAATTTGTCATAGGGCACCAATTTGCCAAAAATCTCTCTGTCTATTTTAGCTGGCCTTGTATAAGTAATACGAACACGGGCTTTTTCACCACCTATTTTTTCTGGAGCGTAAGTGCGATCATGGGCGTAATTGTCTGGGTAGTAAGACATATCCATCACGCTTTTGTCAAGACCCCTGAATTGTTGGGCTTGGGTGGTAATTGTAATAGTTAATAGAAGAATAATGTACGAAATGTTTTTTCTCATGATTTTAGTTTTTTCTCAAATATCGCTATTTTGTTCAAAAAGAATGTTGTTTAGATGACAAATTGGAGGTTTTTATCGGCTAATTACACTCAATAAACCTTATTGATAAATTCTTTCACTGCTTTTACGCTTGCTTTTGGGTCTTCTTCCATAGGTACATGACCTAGGTTTTTCAATATTACCAAAGTGTCATTTGGCAAATCGTCATGGAATTTATAGGCAGATTCCACAGGAATAAGTTGGTCACCGTCACCCCATAAAATTAAGGTAGGTACTTTTATAGTTTTAATTAGTTCGCTTGTATTGTTTTTGCTAGCTGTATTTTTTGTTGAAGCCAAACGCTCTTTAAACGCTTCTCGATTGCCCTCTCTTAGTGTAAGTTCATAATATCTATCAATCAATTCGTTTGAAACTTTTGATGGGTCAAAATAAACATTCTTAACACTGGATTCAACCATCGCTCTTGGCGTAATATATTCTAGTAAATTGCTTAAAATGGGTATTTTGGCCAATTTAAATGCTAATGGAACAGAGGTAGACTTTAGCGGATATCCTCCTGCATCTACCAATATTAGCTTTTCTATTTTTTCAGGATGCTCAATTGCGTAATTCCAGCTAACCGATCCTCCTAAAGAGTTTCCTCCCAAAATGCACCGATTTTTTTTTAGCTTAATTAACAAACTGTCCAGCATTTCTACATAAGCTTTTTGCGAATAATCGTGATTGGCATTTGGCCCAGTAAGTCCGTAAGCTGGTAAATCGAAGGTAATAATGCGTTTTGTTTCTTTAAGTTCAGAGACCCAAGGTTCCCAAGTATGAAGGCTCGCAGCAGTGCCATGGATAAGCACTAAAGGTAAAGAGTCTGAAGCTAGACCTTGATCTCTAAAATGCACCTGAATACCATTAATCGGCATAAATTCCGATTCTTCATTTGCGTATTTGGATTTTAAATAATCTACGGATAAATCATTCTTCCAAAACGTAATAATCAAAGCCAAAAGGCCAACAAAAAGTGTAATAAATAGTATTTTTAGAAATTTCATTTAATCGTTATTCCTTTCGAAAAAGCAACGTTTATTTTTTTAATAGATTAATATTTAATTAATTACCTGTATTTCGTAGTAAACGATAAAATTAATCACAATTTCGATATTTTTTTTAAAAGGCTGTATATTACCTATGATATTTGAAGAAATATTTATTGTACCAAAAGCTTTAAAATTGGTCTAAAACCAACTTCTTTGCTCGGTACTTCTATGAATTGTTTATTATTTATTTCTAAAGCTTTTGCTTCGGAGTTCCAACTACCGCCTTTTACAGCTTTAGGTTCATCGGTCATTTCTGATACATTTCCGCTCATTTGATATACTCCAAATGCGTTTTTATAAAATGAATAAACATCTGATGTAATTACAGAAATATTACCGTTTATGGGTTCACCTGTTTTATAATTAGCTAAGTATTTTCCTTTTCCGGTTTTTAAATAAGGGCTGCCCCAAGGAAACATAGAGGTATGTTTATCTCCCCTTGCTGCTCTTACCCATTCTGCTTCACTTGGTAGTTTAATTTCTATTTTTTCTTTTGATTCTAATTCTGCATTTATTGTCTTTTCTAACCATCGGCAGTATATTTTTGCAGCGTTATAACTCACACCAACTACAGGATAGTTTTTAAAACCAGGATAAGTAAAATATTGATTTTTGAAATCTTCATTTTTACCATTTGGGCTACTCCATACCTCAGGATCAGGAAGAGCTTTTTGGTAGTCGGGTGTATTTTTGATAGCTTTTAGAAACTCTTGATAGTCTAAATTGCTGACCTCAGATTTTAGAATATAAAACTCTTTTACCTCCTGAAATTTGTCATCCACTTTTGCTTTTCCAGCAGGAATGTATGCCCAGTTTCCTTTTATTATTTTATCAAGTTTTTTTGAGATGGTAGGTTTAGAAGTCCAAGAAATGAAAATAAATGCGACAAAGATTGAAGTGAATAATAATTTTTTCATGATAAATAGGTGTTTTTAATTTGGATTTTTAACGAAAAGAAACGCACTTTATTTTTGAAAAATTTATAGCATAAAGAAAGATTCGAGATTTTCAAAATTTATATGATATCGCGTATGTTTTAATTCGCCGGTTTTAGTGAGTGCATTAATACTTACCAATTCTTGTAAATCTCTTGTTGCTGTTGCAGATGATGTCCCACAAATTGTTTTATAATTTGCAGCACTTAAACCACCTTTAAATCCAACAATGCCTTCTTCAAAAACACGAAGTAAAACCTTTAATTGTCTTTCGTTTAAGGAGGAATTGAATTTTATAAAAAACTTGGTTTTTGCTATAATAAATTCTATTAATTTGATTGTATATTCTTGAGATTCTAAAATTTTTTTTCCAAAAAACAACAGCCATTTGTCTATATTCAAACTAAAATTTGAACTCTGAAGTGCCTCATAATATTCTTTTTTATTTAATTCAATGACTTTTGAGAACGAATTTAGCGTAGGCGTTTTTAGTTTTTGTGAAATTGCCTTTTCAACTAAAGCCCTACCCAATCTGCCGTTCCCATCTTCAAAAGGGTGAATTATTTCAAAAACCAAATGTGCAATTCCGACAAATTCAATGAAAGAATATTTTTCAGAATTCGATATGTTTTCCAAATACCAATTGATAAATTGCTCCATTTCGGATTTAACAACTGCTGATGGTGGGGCTTCATAATATACTTTTGGAGCATTCAAATTTCCTGAAACAATTTGCATAGGTTCAATATGCTGCCTGTAATTTCCAATTACTTCAATATCTCTTCTGCCATTCATGAGCATTTTGTGCCATTCAAAAAATGTCTGGTGAGCAAGTGTTTGGTCAAATTTAAGATGCACATCTACCATCATTTCAGAAACACCAGCTGCATTGGCAGGTATTTTTATATAATCGGTTTTTAAACCAAGATGCTTTCTGATAGAACTTTGGACGGATTCTCTTTGTAATATTTCACCTTCGATACCTGATGAAGAAACAGCTTCTTGAGTTAAAATTTCTATTTTAAGATTTTCTATATCATTTGGCTGAATATGACTTATTATGCCAATTATTTTACCTGAATTCTGAAGAAATTCATTCTCCAATTCCACTAATTTTGAAGAATCATATTCGAAATTTGGCCAGTTTTTATTTTCCCAGATCCATTGCATGAGCTATAGAAATTGTTTTTATAGCTCAAATATAATCAAATTATGAGTTATAGAAAGTGTTTTTATAAATCAAATTTTTAAAATCATTTTGAATATTTGGCAAATTTCTAACTTTATCTTGCCATAATAATCATTCCCAAGCCTACCAAATAGCACAATAGCATAATGTTGAGTAAGGTAGAAGTGCCTTTTGGAGCATCTTTAAATTCTTTCCAAATAAATATTCCCCAAATAGCCGCTATAATTGTTGCACCTTGCCCCAAACCATAAGAAATGGCAGCACCTGCTTTGTCCGAAGCCAATATGCTGAAAGACATGCCGATACACCAAATAGAACCTCCCAAAATTCCCATCAAATGACTCTTGCTAGTGCCTTTGAAATAATCTCCAAAACTAACAGGATCACCTACGAAAGGTTTATACATTAAGATGGTATTGATGATAAAATTGCTTAGAAATATACCTATTGAAAAGAATACCACGGCGGTGTAAGGACTAAGTTTACCAGCTTCAGGTTGTGTGAAGTCAGTAAACATGCTGTTTGCTACATATTTATAAAATAATCCCATCAACAAACCGGCAATTACCGACAGTGCTAAGCCTTTTGTTGAAACTTTAGACGCGGCAGATGCCATTTTACGGTATGCTGAGGCATTTAATAATATAGCAGCTACAACCAATGCTACACCCAAAAACAACAAAGTCGAATTGCCCAATGGATTGTCAAGATAGTTTACAATTACGCCAACTACCAAAGCTAAACCTATCCCGACTGGAAATGCAACGGACATGCCCGCGATGGAAATTGCAGCCACGAGCAAAATATTGGCAATATTAAATACCAATCCTCCAATCAAAGCCGAATTGATATTGCCTTGATCTGCTTGGTGGAAATCTTCCAGAAAACTTCTGCCACCTTCCCCGGAACTGCCTAAAGTAAAAGCAAAAAGTAAACTTGTAAGCAGTATGCCGATCACATAGTCCCAATAAAAAAGCTCAAATCTCCAACCTGCGTTGGCGAGTTTTTGGGTATTTGCCCAAGAGCCCCAACAAAGCATAGTAACTATGCAAAAAAGGACTGCAATAGAATAGTTTTCAATGATAAACATAATAGTTTTAAATTTTTTTAGGGTTATTTAAAAAATATCCGTGTCTAATCCCTTAGATCCGTGTGCTAATCATGACTTTTCAATTCTTCTTAGGAAAAAACTTCTTCGGACCAAAACGATAAATTGTCTGGTTAGTAAAATCATTGGCTTGGTCACTATAAACTAACACCTCACTCACTCTACAATCTAAAGTTTGGCTAGGGTTCAAGATTTTTAATTTCACCTGATGTTTTCCTTTTGGAATGTCATATTTCCAAGCTATTTCATGTCTTCGGTCTTTAAAACTTGTCGGTAAAAGGGCTTTTTCTATAAGTTTATCATCTAAATAAACTTCTACTTCGAATACATACTGACTTTCAGAAGCCCATTTTGCCATTTCGCCTTTTACGACAAATCCAGTACCTTCAAAATCGAAACTGTACTCATCTTTAAGATTTACATTTGCATAAACTTTGTCTACCGGATATACACCTTCAAAACTCTTTTCCATTTTTACAGTTTCGGGTTTTTGTAGAGCTATCGTGATTTTATCCCCATTAATTTTGCCGCCATTTCTTTCAATATTTTGAAGTGCGTGTTTGAATCCAATATCATAAACTTTGTTTAATGAAATGGTAGTGTATTTAAAATCAATGTCTTCTGCTTCTTTTAAACCCATTTTCCAATAGTCTGGGATATTTGAATAACCCAAAACAGTTCCCAAAATTCCACCTGCTGAGGAAGGATTACAGTCGGCATCTTGGCCGCAACGTGTCGTTATTTCCATGGTTTGGGTATAGTCGCCGTTGCCGTATAATAAACCCAAAACCACATAAGCCGAGTTTAAGGTTGCGTCTATGTTGAAAGGTGCAAAAACACCGTCTGGACAACCAATATCTTGAGCCCATTTGTCTTGTAAGGCATACCAAGTTTTTTTCCAGTCCGTCGGATTTGCCTTGTGTAATACGATCACATCTGCTATACATTTGTAATAATTACTTTCTTTTGGTATAGTCTTAAGTGCCTCATTTATAATGTATTTGATGTCTGTGGACGTAAATGCCAATGTGTAACAAGCTCCAAGAAATACGCCTCCATAATAGCCATCGCCGGAGTTCATGATATGGCCAATTTTGTCAGAAATAGCAGATGCAGTATTTGGCATTCCGGGAGACATCAAACCAGCGAAATCACATTCGATTTGATAGTCGATACAGTCGGCATGTGGGTTATTTTTCCATTGGCCAGACTCTGGTGCCGATATGCCATGCAAAATATTATATCTGGCGGCTTGGTTCGCATGCCAAAGTGCATAACCAGCATTGGCGAAGGCATTGGCATGTGAAGAAACTGGAGCATCCAGACCTTCTTTTTCGAAAACATCGACAAATGTCAAATCCATGTAAAGATCATCGTACAAGCCTGGATTATTGAGCATTGTTTTTTTGAGGTAACCATCATACCAAGGCACAGGTTGATATTCGTTGATGATGGTGCCATTGTATCGAAATTCCATCGGTCCGCCAAAAGTCACGCCTATGGTTTGACCTGCCCAGCCTCCCATTATTTTGTCTTTCAATTGGGTTTTGGTAAAGGTTATAGTTTTTTGTTGAGCAAAGGAAATATTTCCCAAAATCAGAATTAAAAAAACGACTTTAAAAACTTTCATATATCTTATAATTAGTGTTTTATGATAATTATTTTTTGTTTAATTATTGAATAGAAATTTTATTTTGTTGGATTTTTAAAAATAGAATTTTAAAAGAAAACTAAAGAAGTGCAATCAAATTTATATCAATTATTTGAACCATGTATTCAAATCTTCAATTGTAAAATCGTAAATCGTAAATCGTAAATCGTAAATCGAATCAATCGAAAATCTCCTCATCTTTCCAAATTTTGCAACATATACCCTTGCATTATTCTTTTCAAAAACTCATTGGAATCTATCCAAACGCCTATTTCGGCATTGGGTGGTTTTGTTTCATTCATTCTTGTAAAACCTTGATCATCAACATAAGTATTGACTTTTTTAGTTTTAAAAAGCTCTGGATAAATGATCATGCCAATGGCCACAGGGTCAAACAAGGTGGGCGTTTCGTGCCCCCAAAGTACATAAAGGGCAGACAATGCGTTGGTAATCGGCGACTGACGCATAAGCAATAAATCTCTTTTGGCTTTGTCGAGTTTTACCATGGCGGTTACGTCCAAACCAGCGTATACTATGTCTGCACCAGAGTTTACAAATTTTTGCGAAGCGGGAATATCCACTTTTACGTTCCATTCCGCGTTGATTTCTGGGCTAGTATTGTAGCCAATATAAAACGAACCAAACATGGCATAAACTTTCTTTGCCATTTTGAGGGCATTCGGGTCTTTGTCTATCACATCTGCCATATTAGTGACTGGACCGACAGAAATGATAATGACTTCTTTGGGGTATTTTTTGATGTTTTCAATGATAAAATCCGCCGCTGATTGCTTAATAGGTTGCAATTTATTGAAGTCTTTTGCCCAATAATATTGCTCTGCATACCAATTGGCACGAGCATCTTTTGAGGAAGTATTTCTTCCCAAGGCAACAGGTATATGGCTTTGGCCTGTTTCATAAAGCATTTTTTGAGCTACTTTTGCCCGATCGTCAGTTCTGCCATAGCAAGTCGTAATTCCCAAAATCTCGAGTTTGTCTTGTTGGGTTAAAAGCATCGCCAAAGCAAAAGCATCATCTATATCATCTCCTAAGTCGCAATCAAAGATTACTTTTTGTCTTTGTGCATTTGTCCAGAAACTAATAATGAGGAAGAATACTGTAAATCTTTTTTTCATTTTTAAAATTAGCTATTTAGTTCATTTCGGTAAGGAATCGAAGCTTGAGCACCCATTCGGGTTACGGATATAGATGCAGCTTGGCAAGCAAACTTTACGGCATTTTCTATAGTTTTGCCTTCTAATACGCCCACACAAAAAGCTCCACTAAAGCAATCTCCTGCAGCAGTTGTGTCTAATGCATCTACTTTTTCGGTTGATATTATACCCGAAAAATTTTCATTTTTAAGGTAAGCTCCTTTTGAGCCTAAGGTTATCACAACATTTTCCACCCCTTTTTGCATTAAAATTTCTGCGGCTTTTTGAGCAGAGTTTTCATCTGTTACACTTATTCCTGTTAAAATTTCAGCTTCTGTTTCATTGGGTGTAATTGCGAACAAATATTGGAATATTTCCTCTGGTAAATTCGTGGCAGGTGCTGGATTTAAAACAATTTTAAGCCCTTTTGCTGCCGCATTTTTAATGGTATGAATTACAGTTTCTAGTGGGGTTTCTAATTGTATTAACAATAAATCTTCAGCTTCGAAAATTAAACTTGCTTTATCTAATTCATTTTCAGAAAGTGTGCTGTTAGCTCCAGAAGCTACCGTGATGCTGTTTTCTCCTTTTGCATCAACGTTTATTAGGGCTACACCTGAAGGTAGAATTGGGTCAGTAAAAACAAAAGAAGTATCAATGCCTTCTTTGTCAAATTGTTGAAGTGCTTGGTCGCCGAAAATGTCTGTACCAACTTTGCAAACGAAGACGGTTTTGCCTCCAAGTCTAGCCGCCGCAACAGCCTGATTTGCTCCTTTACCACCTGCGTTCATAAAAAACTCTCCTCCAAGGATGGTCTCACCGGGGGCGGGTAATTTGCCCGACTTTATGACCATGTCGGTATTTGAGCTACCAACTACAATTATTTTATTCAAGATTTTATCAAAATATATCTAAATAAAGTCATATTTATTGAAATATTCAAATTTGCCGGAGATAAATTTTATTATTGTAGATTTAGACCTGAGGATGTATATTTATCGGCAATTTCTAAAGGAATTTTCGAATCTGTAATTAAGTTTTTTACATAAGATATTTCCGCAAAAGGCAGGTATTTATCTTTTTCAAATTTGGTGGAATCACAAAGAAAGAAAGTTTCCAGAGCATTGTTTGCCATAGTCATAGTCATTTCTGCTTCTTTTTCAGAGCTTGAACTTAAACCGTTTTTTATAGAAATCCCATCAACACCTAAAAAAGCTTTATTGGCTTTGTATCTGGTTATGTGCTCATTCGCTATTTTGCCATGGGCCGCCTGTCTTTCTGCGTCTATTTCGCCTCCAGCAAAATTCACTTGTACCTCAGTGTTTAAAAGTTCGTTAACTATTGGAAGTGAATTCGTTACGACTTTTATTTTTTTACTTTTTATATATGGGCACATCCTAAAAACCGTACTTCCGCAATCTAAAAAAACAATATCGCCATCTTGAATAAGTTTGGCTGCTTTTACACATATTTCGTCTTTCAAGTCAGCATTTATTGTGGATTTGTTGGCAAAGTCAATTGGGGTTTTAGTAAGGCTGATTTTCATTGCTCCTCCGTGTGTTCTGTAAACCAAGCCATCCTCTGCTAAAGTATTTAAATCTCTCCTTATAGTTATTTCGGAAGTTCGCATTAAAAACGCCAAAGATTGAACTTCAACGGAGCCATTTTGCTCTATTATTTCTAAAATTTTAGGCTTTCTAGTTTGGAAACTCATTCTAAGTTTTATATTTGTTCAAAAATAATCAAAAATAAACAAAAACAATCAAAATGAATATAAAAAATATTAAGAAGGAGGTGCTTTCCGACAATTGGTATGTTTTGCAAAAAGTTACCTTTGATCACCAAATGAAAAATGGAGAATGGGTCACGCAAAGTAGAGAAGCTTATGACAGAGGAAACGGAGCTGTTATTTTATTGTACAATAAAACTAAACAGAAAGTTATTCTGACCAAACAGTTTAGAATGCCGACTTATCTTAATGGCAATCTTGATGGCATGCTTATAGAAGCTTGTGCGGGACTTTTGGATGCCGATAATCCGGAGGATTGTATCAAACGCGAAACTGAAGAGGAAACAGGCTACAAATTAAGCGAGGTAAAAAAGGTTTTTGAAGTTTACATGTCGCCCGGCTCGGTTACTGAGATATTGTATTTTTTTGTTGCCGAATATTCTGAAGATTTAAAAATTAATGAAGGTGGAGGTATTGATAATGAAAATATTGAGGTGCTTGAGTTAGATTTCGAAGAATCCTTAAAAATGATTAAAACAGGAGAGATAAAAGATGCAAAAACCATTATGTTACTTCAATACTTAAAATTGGAAAACTTGATGGGATGAAAATAAAGTTTTTTTTAGCCAGGAATACATTCATTAATATAGATATTCATAACTCACTGATTAGTGAAAATTAAAGCATTAGTGGCAATTGGTTTAGTATTTTTAGCCACAAATTGACAAATGAACACTAATGATTTTTACCGTTTAGATTAGTGAAAATTAGTGCATTCGTGGCATTTGGTTTAGTATTTTTTGCCATGAATATACGAATGAATACAAATTTTTTTTACGTTTAGATTGGTTAAAACTAGTGTATTAGAGGCAATTGATTTAGTATTTATGCCACGAATTCACGAATAATCACGAATTATTTTTAACGTCTAGATCAGTGAAAATTAGTGCATTTGTGGCAATTGGGTTTATTTTTTTTGCCACGAATGCACGAATGAACACGAATAATTTTTACGTTTAGATTGGTTAAAAATAGTGCATTATTGGTAATCGGTTTTGTTTTTTTGCCACGAATTCACAATTGAACACGAATGATTTTAACTTCTAGATTAGTGAAAATTAGTGCATTCGTGGCTTTTGGTTTTCTCGTAACATTTAGCAATTACCAATTAATCAACAGGCTCCCACAATTCGATTTTGTTGCCTTCCAAGTCTAAAATATGGACAAATTTACCGTAATCATACGTCTCGATTTTATCTAGGATTGTCACGTTTTCTTTGCGTAGTTCTTCGACCATAGCTTCCAAGTTTTCAACTCTATAGTTTATCATAAACTCCTTTGTTGATGGTTCGAAATATTTCGTGGTTTCTGGAAATGGATTCCACTGCGTTTGTCCTGTTTTGGTGCTATCATCATTGTCTTTCCACTCAAATGTCGTTCCATAAGGCGTGGTGTCAAATCCTAGGTGTGTTTTATACCATTCGTTTGTTGCCTTTGGGTCTTTGCTCTTAAAGAAAATTCCCCCAATGCCAGTCACTCTTTTCATGTTTGAATAATGTTTTTTATTTATTAATATAGAATTGAATCTATATCCTAAAAGAAATGAAATAGTAATTAATTTATCGTCAAAATAGTTTTTTTCATTCTCTGATAGTTTTTGTTTTAAATATTTGATTTATAGTGTTTTAAATTTTTAAAAAACAAGAAATCCAGCAAATGTTAAATTTCAAATTGGGTTATAAGCTCACTTTTCATAATGCTTTGGATCAAGTGCTGATGGAGACCAATTTTGGAAAAAAGCCAACACTTTTTTTGTGCTATGTCCTTTGCCTTCCTCAAGATATGCACTGTTTTCGGTATGGATTCTATTCCCTTTTCCATCTAAAACTACAAAAACTGGAAAACCAAATCGCTGCGGAAAATCCAATGAAGCCAATACCTCTTTGTTGTAGTTTTCGGGACTATAATTTAAATGGTATATTACAAAATTCTTATCGACGGCATTTCTCAATGTATCATTCGAGTTTATTTTTCGGTCAAATAAAAGGCACCAAGAGCACCAATTTCCTCCAATTTGTAATAACACATGTTTTCCTTCGGCATTAGCTTTTTTTATTGCTGAAGCTATTTCTGCTTTAGCATCTTCTGTTGGATCGTATAATTTTTTATTGATTTGTGTCGTCGTACTTTGTGCTAATATGAGTTTGCTGATTAGTAAAAATGTTAAAGTAAAGAGATTAATTCTTTTCATTATTCTTGAATTTTTTAAATGAAGTATATTTGGCTTAAAATATGATTTTAGTTTTTCTAGAATATTAAACCAATATGGTTTTTGAATTATAAAGTTTCAGCGTCAACATCTTTAATAAATTGTATAACGCCATCCATGAATACTTTTTGATCATCCCACATGGCCAAGTGGCTACCGTTTGGACAATAGAGATATCGGCCCTTTTGTACCATTTTGCTTTGTTCTTCCATCGCTTTTGGGTCCATAGTGTCATATTTGGCACCAATCATTAAAGTCGGAACTGCGATTTCTTTTAAACGATTTTTTATGTCCCAGTTGGCTAATCGCCCGCTAATTCCAAACTCGCTCGGACCTTGCATCAAGGTATATACTTCCATATTTCCGTGTTTCATTGATCGGTTAAATCCATCTGGCCATTCTTCCAAGCGGCACAAATGTTCTTTGTAATAATTTGGGAGGAGCAATTCCATATAGCGAGGATTATCAAAATCTTTTTTGGCTTCTATGGCTCTGATTTCGGCAAGTACTTCTGGCTTCATTTGCTTTCCAAGTACTTCGTCGGCATATTTGCCATATTCTGGAGCACTCGCTACCATGTTGGCTACCAACAATCCTTTTAAATTCTTTTGGTATTTCAAGGCATATTCCATGGCAAGTATGCCTCCCCAAGAGTTGCCAAGTACATAAAAATTTGAACTATCTGCCCCTATAGCCTGTCGAACTTGTTCCACTTCTTCCACAAAACGCTCGGTAGTCCATAAACTTTGGTCTTTGGGTTGGTCGCTGTAGTATGAACCCAACTGGTCGTATTCATAAAACTCAAAACCTTGTCTTTGAAAAAACGTTTCGAAACACTCCATATATTCATGCGTCATAGCTGGACCTCCGTGCAAAAGCAATATTTTTATTTTTGGATTGGTGCCAAAACGCTTGGTCCAAACCTTAAAATCGCCAACTGGAGTTTTGATCGGAATCATTTTTACTCCACCAGATTCTGGGGAATCTCCGTAGTTGAAATAATTTTCCTGTGAAACCTCCGACGAGGTAGTTTTTTGTTGACAAGAAAAAGTAAAACTAATGGCTAAAATGAAAATGAGGGTTCGCATACATCTATAATTTAAATGGTTATTTGCTTTAATGGCCAAAGGAAAGCCATTGTACCAAAGTACAAATAAACCTCAAACGGTGCAAATGCTTTTATTTAGTTGATTAATTATTAGAGTATTCTAAGAATTATAATAATATGAAAGCCAGATAAAATGCTAAAAATGAATACGTTTAGAGAAATGAATCGGAAGGATGTTAAATTTTTGACTTGAGTGTTTTTTCATGTTTGGCTTCTACTTTAAAAATAGCGAAATTTATTTTTTTAAATTCTAAAAGTATCATTTTATAGGTTATTTTCAATATAGTATCCTATTATTTCAATATTAAAATATGCCATATTTATTAATTATAGCTATTTGACCGGCATGATATGCTGTATGCGAAACAATCCTCCCAAAGGCCTCAATCTTGCTTTTTGTGCCAAATTCTTTTGTGCTTATTTCTATCTCCCAGTCAGCGTCAGTTTGTTTTTCAACAATTGTTCTCAAACTTTCAAATGAATATTTAATGTATTCAATTAGCTCTCCAAGGTTTGTCCATTCGCCTGTGTCTCTCTTATCTATTACCGTTTTTGCGGTGACTTTTATGTCAGCTGCTCCGAATACATTTTTTGAAAAAAGCAATTCAACATCTCCAATATGTCGAAGGAGGAAACCTACAGAATTGGGCGATAAACCTAGTTTCTTTTTCAAATCCTCTTCTTTTATGTTTTCCAATTGGTTTGAGAGTCGTGTTCGAGCCTCAGTAAGAAGTTCAATTTGTAATTCAGTTTTTGTTTTCATTGGTCTTTTTTTTGAGATTTAATTATTTCATTTTCTGCAAATTAGCTTTTATTCTTGAAAGGTCTCTTCCTGTTTTCTCCTGAATCAATTTGTGTTTGGTAATGCTAAAACCGAAATTCTATTTGTACATTAAAAAATCCAGCGTCTTATCTTTTTCAATTAAATCAAAGTAATGTTTTTGCCCTAATTAAATATCAAATTGGAAGTAAATAACGTGCAAAGGGATAACGCTTATGAAATCATAAAATTAGATTAAACATGTAACCTGAAATAATGATAAAAATCGTAATTACTGAAAAGAAAATAGCGATCAATTTCCAGGTCATTACTTTTTTCAAAAGCGTAGCTTCTGGAATGGATAAACCTACTACAGCCATCATAAAAGCTATGGCGGTTCCTATTGGTATACCTTTCTGTACAAAAACTTGAATTATTGGCAAAACACCTGCAGCATTGCTGTACATAGGAACACCCAAAAGTACAGCTATAGGCACTGCCAGAGGGTTTTCTTTGCTGATATATGCTTCAAAAAATCCTGTCGGGATAAATCCATGCATACCAGCTCCTATGCCAATACCAATAATAATATACCAAAATACGCCTTTGATTATTCCCATTGCTTCTTTAAAAACCTCTGGTATTCTTTGAAGAAAACTTTTCTTTTCTTCTTCAAAACCACCTTCCTTTTCAGCATTTTTTAAAATACCTCGCACCCATGGCGTTAGGTATTTTTCTAGTTTTAGTTTACCAAGAATTCCGCCCCCAATCATACCCAAAATGATACCACTCGATACATAAATAAGGGTAGGTTTTAATCCAAATAAGCCAATAAACATAGCAACGGCAACTTCATTAACCAATGGTGAGGTAATTAAAAATGCGAATGTTACCCCAAGCGGAATACCTCCTTTTACAAAACCAATAAAAAGAGGAACTGAACTACAAGAACAAAATGGCGTGATGGCTCCAAAAGTGGAGGCAAATAAGTATTCCAAACCAAAAAGCTTGTTTCTAGATAGGAAATTACGGATTTTGTCTACAGGAAAATAAGAGTTGACCAAACCCATGATAGATGTTATCAGAAATAAAAGGATTAGGATTTTGATCGTATCCAATATGAAAAAATCTAAGGCGTCGCCCAATTTGCTCCCATAGGGAATGCCCAAAATACTATACACCAACCAATCTGCGAGTTTCTGAGTCCAGGTAAACATTATGTATTATTTGGATTTAACAACATCCTGAACTTGAGCAGCAAGAAGTGTTTTTTGGTGAAATATTTACAATGCCCTTGACAGGAAAACCACGCTCCACCCAACGGTTCATGCCATGTTGCATATTTACCACATTTTCATATCCATGATTTACCAAAAATCCAGCAGCTCTCAAGCTCCTTCCTCCATTTTGACAAACCACTACAACGTTTTTATTACGAGGAATTTCAGAAAAACGATCTTCGAATTCACTCAGTGGAATGTAAAGGATGTTAGGTACATCAAAAGTTGATTTTTCTACTTCGTCTTTTTCTCGGACATCTACCAATACCGCACCGTCTTTTACCCATTTTTGGGTGCTTGTTGGGCAAATTTCTTTTACTAAGCTTTGTGTTTCCATTAATTTATGCTGTTAAAAACGCTTTGATTTCTTTTATGTCAGCAACTCTTCCTTTTACTTTAATCACGTCGTCGATCATCAATACAGGCGTGGTAAGTATATTGTATTTCATCATTTCTTCAATATCCTCTATCTTGGTAACAATGGCTTGTGTTCCCGTTTGTTTTAAAGCTTCCAAAACATTGTTATACGTGGTTTTACATTTGGGGCAACCCGGCCCAAGTACTTTGATATCCATTATATTAGTATTTAGTATTTCGTAAAATAACGAATATAAAAGCCTAAAAAAAATGACTGAGGTCACAATTCAAAAAACTCTTTGAAAAGCTCTTTTGCCTCAACCCAATTTTCTTTGTTTATGCAATATTTTATGGTCGGAGGTGAAATAGTACCTTGAATTAGACCTGCTTCTTTTAAGGCCGAAAGGTGTTGTGAGACTGTAGAGTTTGCAATGGGCAGTTGACTTGAAATGTCACCAGCAAAGCAACTGCATCTTTTCTCTAAAAAGTTAAGTATAAAAATACGAGCAGGATGACCCAAAACTTTGGCATACTTTGCAATTTTCTCTTCTTTTTCTGAATAGGAATTCATTTTACGATGCTCTTATTTATTAGTTTTTCGCAATAATATGAACAAGGGAATTCTTTCCCAATCTTTTTCCATGAATTTTTTAGCACCCTTCCTGTTTTTGGGTAAAAATAAAGATGATATCAAGATTTATTTGCCTTACAGGTTTTATAATCAATTCAAAACTAACATTTTAAATAAAATCAAGGCACAGGAACACCTGCACTTTTTGTCCAAAGGGCAAACCAATCTTGCATTTCCATCTCTACTTTAGTGGCCTTCATTAGGTTGGCGATACGGACTGGGTCAGCTGTACCACAAACTGGCAGAATTCCTGCGGGGTGTTTAAGAATCCAAGCAAGAAGTATTATATCTATCGAAACTTCATATTTTGAAGCAAATTCCGACGCGATTTTCTTGATTCTTTGAGATTTTTCATCGTCTTTTTTAAAAACAGTTCCCAAAGGAGACCAACTCATCGGCCTGATGTTATGGGTTTGCATGTAGTCTAAACTGCCATCAAGCATGGCCTCAAAATCTGTGATTGAAAACTTGATTTGGTTATAATCTACTTTTGTTTTTGTCTCTATTAAATCTGTTTGTGATGGGGTGAAATTTGAAAGGCCGAAATCAATAATTTTTCCATCACTTTTAAGTTTTTCTATGGCTTTTGCTATTTCGTCGGCTTGCATCAATGGGCTCGGGCGATGCAATAATAGCAAATCTAAATAATCGGTTTGTAAGTTTTTTAATGATTGCTCTACAGACCAAACAATATAAGATGCAGAATAATCATAATGTTTTACAAAGGTTTTTCTTGGCTCTGACAGCATTTGAATACCACATTTCGAAACCAACTGAATTTGACTTCTGTCTATTTTGCTTTCGCTAAAAGCCTCTCCAAAAGCCGCTTCAGTGGTGTAGTCTCCGTAAATGTCAGCGTGGTCAAATGTTGTGATTTCGTTTTCAAGGCAACAATTCATCAGGTCAATCATCTGCTTGGTATTGCAGTCTTTTCCCCAAACGCCCCATGTCATTGTACCGGCTATAATCTTAGAAAATGGTTTTTTACTCATGTTTTTTTGAAAGTGTTTTGTATTTAAAAATTACTGGTATACCACAAAAATATATTTTAGAAACAAATCGGTCATACATGGCCATTTAAGCTACTTTTTTTGTCTTGGGTGAAAATGACCCCATATTTACTTTGTGTCGGCTGCCGCCTGGGCCTTCATTTTTTTTCGAAAAAAAACGAAGCAAAAAAAACAGCACCCAGCAAACTCACGCACTCAAAATTCTCTTAATCGGTAGTTTATATTAGGAATATTTCCGAAAGAGAATTTTGATTGCGTTCAAACAGTGCTGGCTGATATAATGAACCCTATTTATTTATTTTTACTCGGATAACGGTATTAAAAAATCTAAAATAACAAAAAATGAAAGGACAATTTAAATATCCTTTTTCAATTGGTAATGTAACAATGAAATGCCATTTTCAAAAGGTTTAGCTTCTAGCAAAGTAAGTTTTTGTCGTTTTTCTAAAAGATCAAAAATCCTGATGCCTTCAAATCTCATTTCTGGTATTACTAGGAAATAAAATTCGTCAATGTGTCCTCCAGCTATCAAAGCAGAAACAAAACTTGCACCGCCATAGACCAAAATATCTTTGCCCGTTTGATTTTTTAGGTTTGCTATTTCGTCTGTAAGTTTTCCTTTTGCAAGTTTGGTGTTTTTGCCAAAAGGTTGGTCCAGTGTTTTGCTGAAGATAACTTTTGGAATGTTCACCATTTTTTGTGCAAAGGCATATCTAGGATTTTCGGCCTCAAAACTTTCAAAATGTGGAATGAAATTTTCCGCCATTTTTCTGCCAAGCAATAGTGTATCTGAGCTATCCGGAAGCTCATTGACGAGTTCCCAAACTTCTGGGTCTGGCATTAAGTCCCAATCTTCTTCGCCATTTGGTGCGGACACAAAACCGTCGATCGTAATTCTAACTTGTAATTTTATCTTTCGCATGCTTACTTATAAATTAGAGTTTTGGCCTATGTTTAAAGCCAAATCATTCCTCTTTTACATATTTTCGCCAATTGTGTTGCTCTTTAAAGCCCAACACTTCACGGATTTTTTGATTTGAAAACAAAGCCTCGTGCTCTTCCAATTCACGGGTGATTGGCACATTGGCGAAAAACCTTTCAATTAACTCTTTGTTGGTCAAAATTGCTCCATTGTGATCATTTCCGGCATTGAAAACCTGATAGCCAAGGCCGTCTTTTTGCAAACATAAATCCACAATCTGGCCCAAGTCTCGGGCATCAATATAACAGAAGGCATTTCTACGGCGGACTCTGGGGTTTTTAAAATAATGGGGAAACAGTTCGGCGTATTCATGCGGTTCTATCACATTGCCGATGCGAAGAGCATAAATATCAAAGCCCGAGCGACGCTGGAAGCTCCTTGCCGTTTTTTCGTTCACAACTTTTGACAACCCATAGCTATCCATCGGGTCAACGTCATAGTCTTCTTCCAGCGGCAATGATTTTGGGTCAGTTTCACCATCCGAAAAACAAATGCCGTAGGTGGTCTCAGACGAAGCAATGATAATTTTTTTAATTCCCAGTTTCACGGCTGCTTCTATCACATTGTAAGTGCCAATCGTGTTTACTCTAAAAGTCTCGTTGTCAGGTTTTATCAATATTCTGGGAACGGCCGCGAAATGCACCACCGCGTCAAATTTGGGTACGCCATTGCCGATTTCCAGTTCGTGCAAACCCGTATAGGAGCTCATGGCATTAAACATTTGCCCAGAATCCGTAATGTCTGCTATAAGATTATCAACCCCAGGATAATCCAAAGGCCGCAGATCAACATTCAGCACTTTATGGCCTTGCTCGAGCAGATAAGGTATTACGTGTTTGCCCGCCTTGCCTGTTCCTCCTGTAAATAATATTCTCATTTGGTGTTTTTTAAGATTGAGTTTGGTTCAATTTTAAACAATTTCGAAAAGTTCACACTATCATTTCTACCAATGATGTGTAAAAACATTTTCAAAGTTTATCTATACTGTAAAGAAATGGCAAAAAACTATTTATTCCTAAAAGTGGGATTGAGAAAATTGGTTTTTAAAAAGCTTAAAGTTTAATCAATAGGGCAAATTTTTATTCAAGGGATAATAAAAAATGGCAAATAATAGAAATCAAAAAAATGCTAATAAATATTCTAATTGATCTTATTATTGATGTTAAATTGTTCATTTAAATCTTTTCAATTAATTCTGTTTTTAACCAATCAAAAGCCTCTTTTTTATTATAAGAAATACCCGATCTCAATAAAGCTTCCATATCCCCTGTAAAAGCAACATCATTTTCTTTCTCTTCGATGTTTAATAGAAACTCTTTTTTACTTGGTGGTCGGTTTCCCGTTGCAAAAGTTGTGTATTCTTTGAAGCATGTAATTATCTTTTCAAAGTCCAATTCGAGATTTAGTCGGGCATAATTTAAATCAAACAAATCTCGTCCTTTACTTCGTTGATAAAGTGCCCTCAGTTTAGTCCCCAATAATTCATTAATGTCATAAGTTCGGATTTCTACTTTACCTGAAAACCAATCACTTTCTACTTCAAATGGAAATTCAACCCAATCTAAAACATTAAAATGCTCTTTGCAGTTTATTTCCAATTTCAATCTCATTCGTATTTCTTCATATTCCGATGTAAAACGATATAAGGCTTTTGCTCCATGTCCTCTCACTTGAGTCTTTCGTGGTTCTTCGAAAAAGGCAATTACTTTAGCAAGTCTTTCCATTATTGGCTTAATCGGACCTTCTTTTATTTGAACTAAATCAATATCCTCTGAATATCTGGGAGCAGGCTTTAAATATAATTTATGCAATGCTGTTCCGCCTCTAAATGCAAGATTTTCTCTCAAAAATTCATCGGAAAAGATTTCTACTAAAGCTCTTGAGATAATTAAATCTTGTTCAACCTGTGCAAATTCTTTCCATGGAGCATATTGTTGCCATTTTGCTATATCTGGTCTTGGTATCATAAATCGCTTTCAAGTTTTATATTAACATCAACCTTCCACCGATTCCCAACAGCACCAGGTTTTTCATTTGACTTTGGACTTAACAATACAGGGAAAAAAATTCCTGACTTCAAGTTTGTAAATATCACTTCCTGAAATTCCTCATTTAGCTCCAATTCTTCAATCAAAAAGCCTAGTCTTTGCAATGTACTTCTATTAGGATACCAACTTAAAAGTTCGATTAAATCAGATTTTGTTAATTCTTCGCATAACTCCTCAATAGTCGCTAACATTCTATTGATTCCTCCAAGCTTTGTTTGATAATGAATTAAGTCAACTATTGTTAAGGCAGGACTAGATATTTTATAAATTCCCGCATCTGATTTCTTGTACTGAATATTTTTATTACTCCAATTAGTTGTTGTAAAAAAACGAATGTCAATTGCGTCTTTTGAGATATCGTTGAATTTTGGTTTTTCTGTAATTAGGTAATCTCTCTGGACTTGCTGATGGCTCGCTCCATGAAATTTCGATGCAGAAAATAATCCTATATAATATTTTCTATTTAAATGCCTAAAAAGTTTCTCACAATATAGCTGTATTGGTAATTTCTGGGAAGAAGAATATCTAGGTGTTATAATTAAATAAAACCCCTTTCTGAGATTTAAAATCTCTTTTTTTTTAATCAATCGAGAGAGTTCACTTTTTATAGAAGTCTCTGGTTTATTGATATTATCAATTAACTCATCTAAGGAAAATGAATACTCCTCATATGATAAAAGCTGTTTTATATAAGTCGCAACTGTCAATCTTAGTATATTTTCGAGAAAGATAGGCTAAAATAACATTAATCTCAAATTATTACTACGTTTTATTTGTGGTATGGCAAAAAATAACTCTTTTAAAAATTTTGGAAGTGGGTCAGCAAGTGGGATTTTTAAATGTATTGTTTGTGGGTGGCATTGGCTCGGTTTCCTAGCATTTAACACAACATTCCAATATCCGCAACAAAATAAAAATTCTTCCATAAATATTTGCAATTTTGATTCAAATATCAAACCCATTTTAGGTTTTAAGCAATAAATCATGTTTTTATTTGATCTATTATGAAATTCAGTTTTTCAAATGATATCTGATATTAACCGTTATAAACGTTTATTTGTAAAGTGCTTTTTATTAATTGTTTAAGTGGTGTTTTTGTAGAGAAAAAAGGAAAATTGCCTTTATTTAACGCCACTACCAACGTTTTGCAGCTACCCGAAGGGCTGGATTTTTACCACAAAACTTTCTTTGGAACACGAAACCCCGCCTTTTGGGTAGGTGCTGTTATAGGGCGATTTTTTGTTTGTTATGTCCTAAAATTTAATTGGTAAAGTTACTCTCATGTAAACTTTCTTGCCGTCTTTTTCTGCTGGTGTCCATTTCGGCATTTCTTTTATTAAATTTAGAGCGACCTTTTCTATTGGTGATATTTCTCCTTTAAAATATCGCTTAAAAATACATTCGTTTCTTATATTTCCTAAAGTATCGACAATGAAAGTAATATAAATTGAACCTTGCCATTCTTCTTGCTCTTTTGGATATCGAAGATTTTTTGCCAAGTATGCCATGAAAGCAGTTTGTCCGCCAAAGAATTCAGCGTTTTGCTCAGCAATTAGATATACTTGTTGATTGTCCAGAATGTCAGGATTTGGAATGCATGTCGAGTCTTTAGATGGTAAAATTATTTCTTTTTCGAGTTTTATTATTTCTTGACCGCCTTCAGGAATACTTGTTTCGTGTTTATTGTAATTTATATTCTCGACAATAATTGTCATAGGGGGACATCGAAAACCACCTGAAATACTTGATAGCTCAAAATGACCTGTCGAGTCAGTTGTTGTTTTATTCCAGTCTTTATTTTTAATGCAAACTGATACACCTTGCAATGGTTTTCCTGTTTCCTTGTCAATTACTGTCCCCGTAACTCGTTGATAACAGTCGCAAGATGTCAGAATACTTAGTCCAATTAATATATTTAAGATTTTTGTCAATGTGTCGTCTTTTAAAATGCCCTACAACATTTCAATATCCGCAACAAGATAAAAATTCTTCCCTAAATATTTGCAATTTTGATCCAAATATCAACCCTATTTTAGGTTTTAAGCAATAAATCTTGCTTTTATTTGATTTATTATGAAATTCAGTTTTTCAAATGATATCTGATACTAACCGTTATAAATGTTTATTTGTAAAGTGCTTTTTATTAATTGTTTAAGTGGTGTTTTGTTTATAAAAAAGGAAAATTGCCTATAATTAACTCCACTACCTAACATTGAAGAAAGACATTTATTTTTTCTATAAAATGCCTTTCTAATTTTAAAAGATGCTGTTTGTTCTTTATAATCATTTCACTCTCTCGCCATGTTTTATCACCATTTTTACATCTTGCAAAAGCGAGATATAGCGTAGCACATCACCTCTTACGGTTATGATATCGGCGTATTTTCCCTCGCTTATGCTGCCGTAGTCTTTGTCTACTTTCATGGCCACTGCCGGCCAATAGGTGGCGGCTTTTATAGCGTACATAGGGTCTATGCCCATTTTGTTTACCCATACATCCAGCTCGTTCCAGGTGCTTTGGCTGTGGAACTTCATCGGTATGCCGCTGTCGGTGCCTATCATCATCACCACACCGGTGTCTTTTAGTTGCATGAGTTTTTTGGTAAGCGTGGGCTTCCGTATGGGAGTCAACTGAAAGTAGGGCATCTGTCCAGGGTGTTTTAGGGAACCTTTTATGTCGTCTATGATGTCTTGCGGTAGGCCCAAATGCCAGCTAGGGTCGTCGAGTTTTTCGGGGTTGTCTCTCATGTATTCGTAGTTGTAGAGTCCCTCCACAGTAGGTGTCCAGAATAGCGGCCCCATATTCATCTTGGCGGTGCGTTCTTTTATGGCTATCAATATATCCTCAGGATACTCCGGTGCTGAGGACAATCCCGTATGCTCAAAACAGTCAACGCCAATCTCGAGGCCCACGCGTATTTCGTTAGGTCTATGGCTGTGGGCTATTACGGGCAGGCCGTATTTGTGGGCTTCGTTTACTATGGTCTGTGCTTCGGCTTTGGTCATTTCGTCGTGGTCTATGAGTTTTATCACGTCTACACCTGCGTCAGCTAGTTTTTTAACTTTGGCCTTTGCATCTGCCTCGCCATATATGCCCCAACGGAACGCCTCTGTGTTGGGGTAGGGGCGGTGTTGTAGAAATGGCCCCGAGACATAAATAGTAGGTCCGGGTATTTTGCCTTGGTTTATTTTATCTCTTACTTTTATGCTTGCCTCCAGCGGTGCTCCCAAGTCGCGGGCACTTGTTACGCCTGCCATCAAAAGCTGGTGTGCGGAAGAGGGCATAATGATAGACTCGAATTTGTTGATATAGGTGCTATCCCAATGGGTATAATTGCTGTGGCCGTTGATCATGAGGTGCACGTGCATGTCCCAAAGGCCAGGCATCACGCTCATACCTTCGGTAGAAATTATCTCGGCATCTTTTGGTATGGCCAATTCGCCCTCTCTACCCACGGCTTTTATGCGGTCGCCTTCAATGATGACCACGGAGTTTTGGATGGGTGCACCACCAAAGCCGTCAATCAATGTTCCACCCACGAGGGCTTTGATTTTTTGGGCATTGGAGGTGAGGGAGCTTAATATTGTAATTATTAGTAGGGCGTAAAATATTGGTTTTTTCATGAGTATTAAGGGAGTTTTATAAAGCAATAATAAAATTTGAACAATAAAATTTAATCTAAATCTAAGCTATCAATCATTTCTGGTAATTCGACCAGCTTGAGGTTTTCTTTTTCTGATTTATTTTAAATTGAAAGTAGATAAACTGTGTCTTTTTCAAAATAAAAATATGTAATTACTCTTGCTCATCCACTCTTCCCTTTACCTTTTGATTGAATTGTCATTCTTATTTTGTAACAATTTTTCCCGATTGAAACACCAGTTAAAGGATTGTTTTCAAGTTTTTTTCAGAAGATTGGAGAAGTCATTTTTAATAGAATGCTATTTTTTCCTTAGTCATTTGTTGGGTTTTCTTAACAAATGAGAGGCTTTTTAAAATTTCCATTCCAAAAGCGGAATTTTCGTCAGCTATTTTGACTAATATTTTCAATTTATTTTTTGATTTATATACGAGTTAAAGCCTTTTTTATTTCTAACGAAAATCTACACTGAATTTTATTCTTCCATCAAAACAACTTCACAATTAGGGCAATCATTTTTTCTTTGAAGCCATTATAGGGTGGCATTAATAACTCGAGTGTACTCGGTAAGTGTTGGCGATATACGCCTCGGGCATTTGTGAATTCTTGAAAACCAAAAATTCCGTGTGTTTTGCCTATTCCGGAGTTGTTAGAGCCTCCAAACGGTAAGTTTGGATTGAAATAGTGCAGGTCGTTGTTGTTGATACAAGAGTTGCCTGCACGGGTATTGGCCATTATTTTCTCTATGTTTTTGTTGCTCTTGCTATAAATATAAAGTGCCAAAGGCTTTTCTCCATCGTTGATTCTGTTGATAGCATCGTCGAGGTTTTGATAGGTCAAAATTGGCAAAACTGGCCCGAATATTTCGTTTTGCATCAGTGCCGATTCTTGTGGGACATCACATACAAGTGTTGGCTCAAGAAAACTGTTTTTGCTGTCTGATTTTCCTCCAAATATCACTTTTGCACCTTTCGAAACCGAGTCTTGGATATAGCCAACTACTCTTTCGGTGTGTTTTTCGTTCACTATGTTTCCATAGGATTCGGACTTGCTCGGGTCTTGGCCAAAGAAGGTCGTCATGACTTTTTCCATGGCGGCTATCAATGCATCTTTTTTGCTTTCATGTACCAAAATATAATCAGGAGCAATACATATCTGACCGCTGTTATGAAATTTTCCCCAAACTATACGCTTGGCTGCTGTGCCGATAGAGGCTGTTTCGTCTACTATGGTTGGTGATTTTCCACCCAATTCGAGTGTTACCGAAGCCAAGTTTTTGGCCGCAGCTTTCATTACGATTTTGCCTATTGAAGGTGCCCCGGTGAAAAAAATATGGTTAAATGGCAAGTCGAGTAGAGAAGTCGAAGTTTCTATTCCGCCTTCTATCAAGGCTATTTCATTTTCGTTGAAAAGGCTTTTGATAAGTTTGGCCAAAACTTTTGAGGTTTCTGGCGTAAACTCCGATGGTTTCAGAATCACGGTATTGCCACCTGCAATGGCCGATACCAAAGGACTCAAGAGTAAGTTAACCGGGAAATTCCACGGGGCTATGATCAAACAAACGCCTTTGGGCTCGTAAGTGATGTAAGATGTAGAACCAAAAAACGCCAAAGGTGTATCAGCAGGTTGTTTGGCGGTCCATTTTGAAAGGTGGCTTATGGTATGTTTGATTTCGCTTGTCACCGGAAATATCTCCGACAAATCCACGTCTGCCTGTGGTTTTTTGAAGTCTGCCATCATGGCATCTCTAATTTCCTGACGGAAAGTAATTTCCAAGGCTTTTAATAGAGATTTTAGTTTAGCTTTTCGGGCTTTGATGGGCTCGTTGGCAACAGCATATTGATTGGCCTTTTGTGCCAAAAATATCTTTTCAATTTGGTCGGTACTTACGGTATCTGCAACGAAATTCATTTTTCTTATTTTTAGGTTGATTGAAATTAAGACAAGTTAGAATAAAAATACGAGATATTTCGGTTTAAGATTTCGAAAGAATTCCATATATTTTAAATTATTAACTTTCGTTTAAATTTTTCGCTTAGATTTAAAGTTTTTTACCAATTGCTTATGTCGAAAATGGAATTTGAAAAGATTCAGATTACCTTAATTGAAGCTCATAAAATTGCTTCGGAATATCTTTCTGTTGTTGATGAAATATCATTTCTCCCTGGTGAAATAGATTTTAATTTTAAGGTCAAATCAGGCGAAAATAACTTTATTTTGAAAGTAAGTCGACCTGATTTTGATTTAAAATACCTTGATTTTCAGAATGAATTGTTGCAGCATTTAGAAAGCAAAAACGTTCCTTTTTTGTTTCCGAAAATTATCAAAAATCAGGCTGGAGATGGCCAAATGGATTATTTGGATGCGAATGGACAGCTTAGAAAAGTGCGAATGTTGGAATGGATTGAAGGTGATTTGTTTTCAGACTATTTTCCCAAATCAGAAAGTTTGTATTATTCTTTGGGTAAAAAAGGTGGAGAAATCACAAATGCACTTTTGGATTTTAAGCATCAGCTAGCCATTCGTACTTTCGATTGGGACCTAGCCAACGGACTTTGGACAGCGAACCATTTGGATGTTTTTACGGAAAACGAAAGAGAAATTGTGGTGTATTTTTTAGAGAAATTCAAGAATATCCAAAAAGATTATGCTCAATTAAGAAAAAGTACCATACACAATGATGCCAACGAAAACAATATCGTGGTAAATTCTAAAAATGGAGAAATTGCAGCCATCATAGACTATGGAGATGCTGTTTATTCTCAGATTATCAATGATTTGGCTGTTAGTTTGGCTTATGCCATTATGGATACCGAGCAACCCTTGCAAGCGGCCATTCCAATCGTAAAAGGTTATCATGAGGCATTTCCATTACAAGAAAAAGAGCTGGAGGTTTTGTATATTTTGGTTGCTATGCGACTCGTGATAAGTGTAACAAAATCAGCCATTAACAAACAAAAAGAACCAGAAAATAAATACCTTTTGGTAAGCGAAAGACCCGCTTGGGATTTATTGAAAAAATGGAAAGATATTCCTGAAAACTTTGCCTTCTATTGCTTTAGATCTGCTTGCGGATTTGAACCTTGTCCTCAAAATTTGGCATTTCAAGAATACACCAAAAACAATCTATGGACAGTAAAAGAGCTTTTGCCAGAAGCAGAATTTTGGGAAGTAGAAACTTTGGATATTTCTATTTCTTCAAAATATGTCGGCAATTACGCCAACTATATCGGAAGTGATAAATTGTATGAAAAAATAGTTGAAAACTATACCCAAAATGGCTCATTGTTGGTGGGCGGTTATGGAGAAGTGCGACCAGTTTATACCACGGATGCATTCAAAACTAGAGTAAATGAAGGCTTTGAACATCGTACGGTTCATTTAGGCGTTGATTTTTGGCAAAAAGCTGGTACGAGTATTCTGGCTATCGAAGATGGAGAGGTATTTGGTTGTTTTGACAATGCCCATCCGAAAGACTATGGCCCAACTTTGATACTGAAACATAAAAAAGAGGGTTTGGTTTTTTATACCCTTTACGGTCATTTGAGTAGGGAGAGTTTGAAAGAAAAATATATTGGTAAAAAGATAAAAAAAGGTGAAAAAATAGCGGAAATAGGTGAGGAGATAGTAAATGGCGGTTGGGCTCCACATTTGCATTTTCAGGTGATTTTGGACATGTTGGGTCATGAAACAGACTTTATAGGCGTGTCTACGCCAAGTCTTTGGCCCGTATATTCGAGTATTTGTCCTGATCCAAATGCTTTTTTTAAGATTTCGGAATTGAAACAAAAAGAATCAAAAACCTTTGCAGAAAACCTGAATTTTAGAAAGCAACATTTGGGAAAAAGCTTGAGTTTGTCTTACGAAAAACCTCTAAATATAGTGCGTGGTCAAGGGCAGTTTTTGATAGATGATGCTGGTCAAAAATACCTAGATACCGTTAATAATGTTGCACATGTAGGGCACGAACACCCAAAAGTGGTGGAGGCTGGTGCATCCCAAATGGCTCTATTAAACACCAATACAAGGTATCTGAATGATGAAATCTTGGTTTTTGCGGAGGAACTTTTACAGACTTTTCCGCCAGAACTTTCGGTTTTGCATTTTGTAAACTCAGGCAGTGAGGCCAACGAGCTAGCTATGCGAATGGCTAAGGCATTTTCAGGTCAAAAAGATATGCTAGCCTTGGAAGTTGGGTATCATGGCAACACACAAGCCTGCATAGATGTGAGTTCGTATAAATTCAATGGAAAAGGAGGAGCAGGTTGCCCAGAGCATACCCATATTGTGCCACTTCCTGATGCTTTTCGAGGGATTTACAGAGGGAAAGGTGCAGGAAGCAAATATGCAAAACACGTAAAAGATGCGATAGAAAATATACAATCAAATGGTAGAAATGTGGCTGGATTTATAGCAGAAAGCATTGTAAGTTGCGGTGGTCAGATAGACTTGCCGGATGGTTTTCTGAAAGAAGCTTATGGATATATCAGAGCGGCAGGAGGTGTTTGTATTGCTGATGAAGTGCAAGTTGGATTTGGGAGAGTTGGGAAGGCTTTTTGGGGTTTTCAATTGCATGGAGTTATGCCAGATATTGTCACAATGGGTAAGCCCATCGGAAATGGGCATCCTTTGGCTGCTGTAGTTTGTACCAGAGAAGTGGCAGAAGCATTTGCCAATGGCATGGAGTATTTCAATACGTTTGGAGGCAATCCAGTTTCTTGTGCGATTGGTAGGCAGGTTTTAGCTACTATAAAAGAAGAAAAAATGCAAGAAAATGCCCTGGAAGTAGGGGAGTATTTAAAAAATTCCCTAAATGAACTACAAAAAGAATTTCCAATTTTTGCTGATATAAGAGGAGAAGGCCTGTTTTTGGGAATAGAACTTTGTGACGAAAATCTTCAACCTTTGCCTGATCAGACCAATTATTTGGCCAATAGAATGAAGGATTTTAAAATTCTAATGAGTGTAGATGGACCAGATCATAACGTTCTGAAAATTAAGCCGCCTATGTGTTTTTCTATAGCCGACGCTGATTATTTATTGGATTGTTTGGGTAAGGTTTTGTTGGAATATCCACTGGCTAAAGCCAGTGGTAATTGAAATTAATCTTTTGATAATTAATTATTTATATAAATCTTATTATGTAAAATAACAACAAAAAAAGCTTCCACTGGAAGCTTTTTTTGCAATTATCATTTATTCAATTTTTAGGCCTTGCCTGTTAAGATTTGGCTCCAATACATACGTGGAAGTACTTGTTTTTTAAGTTGATACATACTCCAGCGTTCTTTGCTTTGATCAAATGGGAATGTCTCCATTGGGTTGTTTTGGTAGTCAAATTCTGCCAAAACCAGTTTGCCGTAGCCTGTAACCAATGGGCACGAAGTATAGCCAGTATATTCTCCTTCGAATGGCTGATTTTCCATCAATGAAAGTAAATTGCCAACCACTACGGGTGCTTGCTTTCTGATAGCTGCACCCGTTTTAGAGATTGGCAATCCTGCTGAATCTCCTAATGAGAAGATATTAGCATATTTATTATGTTGAAGTGTATTAATGTTGGTATCTATCCATCCAGCAGCGTTCGCTAATGGACTTTTTTGGATAAAATCTGGGGCAGATTGAGGTGGCGTGATGTGTACCATGTCAAAATCAACCCAAGTTTCTTTGTCTTTATTGCCTTCGCCTATTCCCGTAAATTTCAATTTCTTGTTGGCACCATCTATTTCATCTAGTCGCTCCATCATGTGCAATTTGATGTCGGCCTTTCTACATACTTCCAATAATGTTTTTTCGTATTTGTCAACAGCAAAAAGTCTACCAGCACCACTCCAGTAGTGAATGTCAGCTTTGTCTAAAACACCATGTTTTCTGAAATAGTCGGCTGCCAAATACATGATTTTATGAGGGGCACCTCCACATTTCACAGGTGTATGTGGATTATGGAAAATCGCTTTGCCTCCTTTAAAGTTCTTTAAAACTTCAAATGTATAGGGAGCAGTTTTGAAGCTATAATTAGAGCAAACGTTGTTTTTGCCAAGGGTTTCTGGAAGTCCTTTTATGGCTCCCCAGTTTAGTTGAATACCAGGACAAACCACCATATAATCGTAAGAATAAGTTCCACCACTTGTAGTAACTTGGTTTTGCTCTGGATTAAAAGATTCTGCTGCTTCTTTGATCCATTTTGCCTTTTTGGGCATCACACTAGCTTCTGTTCTTTCGGTTTTGGCTATATCAAAAGCTCCACCTCCAACCAAAGTCCAGGCTGGTTGATAGTAATGTTTGTCTGCTGGGTCAATTATAGCGATATCCAATTTTGGGTTTTTTCTGAAAAGCTGAGCAGCTACCGAAATACCTGCGTTTCCGCCTCCCACGATAATAATCTGATGGTGAGTCATTTTAAATTTTATATTTAATAATTAGAGATTGATATTTAGAACTATAAAGTAATTGTCTAATTTTTTCTTACAAAGTTCATAAAAGTATCTCCTTTTTGAATAGGACATTTTACTATTTGTATTGTAATTATTACTTATAAAATTATTCTCTGATAATGAACCTGAAAAAAAACGATTTTGTAGGATAGAAGTCTTATAATTAAAGCATTAATATATGTGCTTCAGTTAAGAATTTTTGAAATTAAAGTATAGATTAAGTGAGTTTTAATCGAAATTGTTCGGGAGTTTGTCCTACTGCTTTTTTAAAAACTCTGATAAAATAAGAGCAATCCTCATAACCTAAATTGTAGCCCATTTCGCATATGGACAGTGGCGTGTGTATTAGCAATCTTTTGGCTTCTAAAATGATTCTCTCTCTTATCATTTCACCTGCAGTTTTGCCTAATGTGTTGGAGCAAATGGCGTTTAGGTAATTAGGTGTCATGTTCATGATGGAAGCGTACTCTCTGACACTTTTTAATTTGCTATGTTTGGTCTCTATTAGAGATTCGAACTGGCGGATTTTAGATAATATCAAGCTTGAGCCTGAAGAAGAAAAGTTTGGCTGATAAACTCTCAACGAACGGATCAAAATAATTTTCAAAAGTGTTTTTATTATAGCTTCATGGTTGTCTAGCCTTTTATTGAATTCGTTCAGCATGTCTTCAAAAAAATGATTAATTACCATTGCTTCATTTTCTTCAAAAAACACCATTTGAGCTTCGTTTTGGCTATTATGAAAAAAAGGCAAATTGGGTAAGGAGAACATCGGTTCTGCTACATTGTAAAATTCTTTTTTGAAAAATAACGTAAAACCCTGTATGTCATCTGAGAGATTCCATTCATGAATCTGCGTATCGTTCATAAAAAACAAGGTATTGGGTACAACTTCAAACCGCTTAAAATCGATATCATGTGTACCGCTACCCTGTGTGATATAAAGAAGATTGTAAAAGTCGTGTCGATGTGGAAAGTGTACGTTATCCATAACAGCAATATGATCTTCTAGACGACGAATATCTAAATTCATACTTATGTTGGAGCCGCAATTGTTGATTTGCTCTATGGTATATTTTAGGATTTTCTTTTCCATTGGAGCAAAGTTTAAATTTTTATAATCCAGCTTTTATATATGACCAACCTTGTTCTTGCTTCATGATAATTTCGCCTATACCCATCGGCACTGTTTGCATAAAAGGTAACAATTGGTCTTTGGTCACTTTTTTCTTCCTCATAGTGTTTTCGCAGACTACCATTTTTATGTTTTTATTTTCCACAAAATCTTTCAATTCTTTGGCAAAATATGTTTTTTCAGTCATGGCCATAGCTATACTTCCTCCATGAAATACTACCTCAACTTGGGCTTTAGGCCAGCCTTCTCTAATGTTTTTTAAATTGCTAATCAGAGATAGTTGAGACAATGAATCTGGAGAAACAAACTGGAAAACCACCTTATGTTTACTTCCGTCGTCAATTTTTTGAGCAAAAGATAAGGTACTGATAGTCAATAAGAAAAAAAGGATTTTTTTCATGATATTTTAAAAGTTTTATTTATTTTTTTTGTAAAAATCGTCAATTGGTTTAAAAGGTCCAAACTTATGTTGTTGCTCTGAAAAAGCATCTGCATAAGGCCCAAATGGATGATCCACAGGCTTTCCTGCCACTTTTGGCCAGTCTTTGCTTAAATCTTTTCCTGGTCTTGGTCTTGAATCCACATATGCAGCAATGTCCCAAGACTCCTCATCTGTTAGTTGCGGCTTGTCATAAGTCGCTCCAAATGGCATATTGGCTTTAATATAACCCGCAAATCTGGACAATCTAAACAAACCAGCCCCATGGTTATAGCTATGAGGTCCCCAAAGTGGCGGGTAAGTATATGCATTTCCTTCTGCATTCATTATTCCTTCACCATTTTTGCCATGGCAAACTACACATTTTTCTTCATAAGCTATTTGGCCTCTAGCTGGGTCTGCTGCTCGGTCCAAATATTTTAACTTCCAAATTCCTGTACCATTCGGGATGCTATCTTTCGGAACAAACTGCCCAATAAATTTGATATAACTCACCATTGCTCTCATTTCGCGGCTATTGCTATCAAGTCCTCTACCATTCAGACTTCTTTCAAAACAATCGTTGATGCGTTTTTCAATGCCCTCTACTGTTCCAGAGCGTTTACGCATTTTTGGGTAGTTGGCCAATACAGCTCCGTAATTGTTCCCCCACGGTCTTGTTCCTGCATCCAAGTGGCAATTCTGGCAATTCATGCCGTTTGAAGTATGAGCAACTTTTCCCTTTGGGCCTAAATATACCGATGTGTTGGCTATTAATTCTTTTCCATATTTTATGAGTTCTGGATCTTTTTCATGCACCAATGCATCCATACTCATGGCTTGCCACATGGGTTTTTGGGGAACAAAAACTTCTGATTTTTCTTTTTTCTCTACTTCTTTTTCATCACTTGAAAAATCTAAAACATTGCTAGAATTAAGTGCCAAACCTGTAACCAAAAGAAAAGGCATGATAGCCAAAATATAAAGTACGTTTTTTAATACTTTGAAAGTCGTAAACAAATTTTTGCCTTCCATTTCTATTTACTTAAATTCATAATTATAACCTCTCAACTGTGTCAGAAGTGTATCTGGAGCGTCCGTTGCTGTAGCTCGTTTTTCGAGTTTTGGCGACACAGGCGAATTAGCTGCAAGGTACTCTTCTACCGCATCATGCAAAAGTATATTGAGCGTTTTAGGTTCTTTTACATGGTCTATTCTGCAAAGGGTATCTATCGGGTCTCCTTCTCGGTCACATGCTAATATAGAGTATTCTTTATCTAAGTCCAAAGGCATACCACCAATTTTAACCCAATTTACACGTTTTCCAGTTTCATTGCCAATGGTAAAATTTACTTGCATACCCGCAAATCTAACAAACCAACCTCCGAAACGTTTGGAAGGCTCAGGTGCGAAAGCATTTTGTAGTTCTTTTTCAAGCCATGCCATTATTTGTTTTCCACTTACCCAGGCAGATTTAGCTTCGGTGTCAAGTGGCAGCATATTCCATAAAAACTCCTTTGATATGTCTATTAAGCCAGTTTTTGGGTTTTTTGTCGATAGCGGTTGGCAAAACCTGAACCCGTTTGAAAGGGCAATATCTGGCTTGAATTTCCACATGATGGCGTCGGTTATCATGTTGTCCATGGGTGTTTCCATTACATAATACCGCATCAAAGGTACTTTAGATGTGCCGATTATCTTATTCAAATCTTTGGTGTAAGGAGCCATTGCATTATCTATCATTTTTTGCAATTTCTGGTCCGGCTTATATTTTTCAGGGTCAACCTCTAGCAATTGATATTTGAAATCCGCTAATTTCCCGTCTTTTATAATTAAATCCAATTTGCCAAGAAATGAACCAAAAGAGCCACATTCTATCACTTTAGTGTATTTGCCTTGTATAGGTTCTCGGAGTCTTTCGTGAGTATCCGCACCTAAGATAAAATCTACATTTTCTGAAGAGGGATGATTAGCTAAGCCAACCTGTTGTGCCAAACCTGTATGTGTGGCTACCATTACCAATGTACATGCTTCTACCTCTCTTAGATATTTTACATATTTTGCTAAGTTTTCCTGAGGTAGAGTAAATTCTAAGCCCTCGCTGTATGCTGGTGGTTGTCTTTTTGGAATTAAATGGTCCGTATAGCCAATCACCCCTATTTTGATTCCATTTAAATATTTAATCCAATAGGCAGGGTATACCAAATCTCCGCTGTACTCGTCATTGGTTTTATGCCACATGTTTGCACATATTTTGGCAGCATTGGCATGCCCCATGTCATAGAGCATTTGTTTCTTTTTGTAAACCACTTCCCAGTTTCCAGGTAGCATAAGGTCATAACCTATTTCATTAAAAATTGGAATAAGTGCCTCTCCTTCTGTCAAGGTGGCAAGTGCATGTCCATGGAAAAAATCTCCTCCGTCATACACAATCGTATTTTCAGGATTTTCTTTTTTCAATTCCTTTATCATGGTCTTTAAAACTGCCAGACCGCCTCTTTTTCTAAAAACATTCTGTTTGTTTTCCAAAAAAAACTCGTCATGGGTGTTTACTTGTCCGTGAATATCAGATGTTATTAAAAAAGTAATTTTGTTAGAATCCTTTGGAGAATCTAATGTTTCCGGACTTTTTGCATTTAAAGCCAAAGGCGTTACAGCCATGCCTAAGCCAGATAAGATTGATTTTTTTAAAAAATCTCTCCTCTGGTCTATGTTTTCATTTTTCATAAGGTTGAATTTTAAATTAAACAATTAAAGTTTTAATGTGGAAGTTTTTTTTGCAGCAAACCATAGGTCCATGTTCCTACAATTGCACTTAAAAACGTGACAATTACTACCATAAATCCTGAACCAATTTGAGCAAAGAGTGGACCTGGACATGCTCCAGTTAAAGCCCAACCAAGGCCAAAAATAAAACCACCATAGATATTTCCTTTAGAAAAGGATTTCTTTCCAATAATAATTTCCTCTCCATTTAAAGTCTTTATATTGAATTTTTTAATTAGGAATATCGAAATCATGCCGACTACAATGGCAGTGCCAATTACGCCATACATGTGGAAGCTTTGGAGTCTGAACATTTCCTGAATTCTGAACCAAGAAATGATTTCGGCTTTTACAAAAACGATACCGAAAAGTGCTCCCACAATCAGATATTTAATGTCTGAAAAATAGCTTTCTTTTTGTTTGAGTTCGTTAGGTGCGTCACACACCGGATGGGTATCTACTAGCATTTTTTTATTTATTGATTAGGTTAAAAATTATTGGAAGGCCGAAATGCGTCATCACAAAGCCGCCAAGCATAAAGAAACCAGTAGCTACCAGAGATGGCCACTGTAAGCTTGCTATACCCATAATAGCATGTCCAGAAGTACAACCTCCAGCGTAACGGGTTCCGAAACCAACAAGGAATCCACCTATTACGAAAAAGAATAAGCCTTTTAAAGTAAATAGATTTTCGAAATTGAAAATATCTGAAGGCATCAAACTAGAAAAATCGCTAACACCTAATGCTTTTAAATCTTGCATTGTACTTGAAGCAATTTGGATATCAGAAGGGTTGCCTAAAAAATATGTGCCAATAAATCCCCCAAATAATACGCCAACTACAAAAAATAGATTCCATATTTCTTTTTTCCAATTGTATTTAAAAAGTGGAATATTGGCAGGAACACATGCTGCACAAATATGCCTTAGGGAGGATGAGATACCGAAATTTTTATTTCCGATAATCAAAAGAACGGGGACGGTAAGTCCAATAAATATGCCTGCAATAGACCAATGCCAAGGCTGTTTTATAAATTCCAACATTTTTATTTATGATTTAAATACTTTAAATAATACACAAGGATTATAGCATTGATTCAGATATTAAAATTATTTATAATTTTTATTTGAATATTACCATATTAAAATTTGAAAAAAATATTGGGGTTCACATTCATGTACCCCAATATTTGATTTGCTATTTAAACCTTGGCCCGGTTTTGAAAAAACTATGGCTTAAAAATTATTTCATTTTAGTCTGACAAACAAAGTCAGTTCTTGGAACGTCTGTTTCAGAAATTGCTTTAAACCCACCTGCTATATCTACTACATTGTCATACCCTCTTGATTTTAAGATAGATGCTGCAACCATGGATCTGTATCCGCTAGCACAATGTAAGTAGTTGGTTTCGTCTTTTGAAAACTCAACCATGTTTTTGCTCAAGTTAGCCAATGGAATATTCATAGCTTCGTCAATATGCTCAGCCATATACTCTGATGGTTTTCTTACATCTTTTACAATGATTTTGCCTTCTGATTCTTTAAATTTATTAGCAAATTCTTCAGCACTGATAGATACGATGCTGTCTGTTTCTTTACCTGCATTTTCCCATGCTTGTATTCCACCTTCCAAGTATCCAATGATATTGTCATATCCAACTCTTGATAGTCTCGTTATAACGTCCTCGCGACTTTCTTCGTCAGCTATTATAAGAATTGGTTGCTCAATGTCAGTCAAAAGTGTACCCACCCAAGGAGCAAAATCACCCTTGATACCAATAAAAATAGAGTTTGGAACAAAAGCATTTTTAAATGTTTGCTGCTGACGCGTGTCTATCATGATTGCCCCAGTTTCGTTAGCTGCGGCTTCAAATGCAGCTGGAGAAAGTGCTTGTACATGAGATTTTACCGTGTCTACATCTTGTGCTCCTGACTTGTTTATCATCACGTTTTTAGGGAAGTAGTATGGTGGAGGTACTAATTCAAGACCATCCGTAACTTCTTTGATAAACTCTTCCCTGGTCATATTAGCTCTTAGGGCATAGTTTGTTTGTTTTTGATTTCCTAGCGTATCAAAAGTCTCTTTGCTCATGTTTTTTCCACATGCTGAACCTGCTCCATGGGCTGGATAAACTATCAAATCGTCTGGCAAAGTCATAATTTTGTTTCTCAGAGAATCAAAAAGATACCCAGCTAGGTCTTCAATAGTAACGGTAGATTTTTGAGCTAAATCCGGACGTCCAACATCACCAATAAACAACGTGTCTCCAGAGAAAATGCAATATTCTTTGCCGTTTTCATCAAACAATAAATAAGTTGTTGACTCCATCGTGTGTCCTGGCGTATGTAATACTTTTATTTTTAGCTTTCCAAGTTCAAGTATTTGCCCATCAGTAGCGATAAGAGCGTCAAAAGATGGAGTAGCTGTTGGTCCATAAACTATGGTAGCACCTGTTTTTTTTGACAGTTCAAGATGTCCACTCACAAAGTCCGCATGAAAGTGCGTTTCTAGAATATATTTGATTTTTGCACCATTTTCGGTTGCCTTTTCGATGTATTGATTCACCTCACGAAGTGGATCGATAATCATACATTCGCCATCAGATTCTACGTAGTAAGCTCCTTGAGCCAAACATCCCGTATATATTTGTTCTATTATCATTTTTTTAAAAAGTTTGTTTTGAAAATTATTTAAGGAGAAAATTTATTTAAAAAATAGTTCTTTCGTGATGATATAAATACCCATTATCAATACAAAATAGCCAAAAGCAGGTTTAAGTTTTTCGTCTTTGACTTTTTTAGAATAGTAGCTGCCGAGAAATATTCCTACTGCGGCAATGCTTGAAAATATCATCAAGAATTTCCAATCAATTACTTCTGAGCCGTTTACATCACCAAGGAATCCAATTAGAGATTTGAAACCTATGATTACCAAAGAAGTACCTACCGCTTTTTTCATTGGTAATTTGGCCAATAATACCAAGGCCGGAATTATTAAGAATCCACCACCAGCACCAACCATTCCTGTGACCATTCCCACAACTGCCCCTTCAATAAGAATAAGCGGATAATTGTATTTTGGTGCAGTTTCAGCTTCTTCTTTGATTTTTTTGCTTGGTTTAATCATAGAATAAGAGGCAAAAACCATGAGGAAAGCAAAAAGGAGGAGCATCAAAAGAGGCTTGTCGAGATGAAAAGTACCAATCGTAAAAATTTCTTTTGGAATAAGAGGTACTAAAAACTGACGCGTAATAAAAACACTTATAATGGCCGGAATACCAAATACGATGGCTGTACGCCAATGGATATTTCCTTGTTTTATGTGGCTTGCAGAACCTAAAATGCTGGTAAACCCGACTATAAATAATGAATAGGCGGTGGCTAGTACGGCATCGACTGAGAACAAATATACTAAAATAGGAACTGTAAGAATAGAGCCTCCGCCTCCTATTAAGCCAAGCGAAACTCCCATTAATAATGCACCTATGTATCCAATAATTTCTATCATATTCTTTTTATTCCAATCTTTATTTTTTGAATTTAATTAAAGTTTTGTGATTAATTAATAATTTATGAATAAATGATAATTTAATCATATGTATATTAAAAAAATATCAAAAATTGCATGTACAATTTTCAATACAATCTAATAAGTTGTTGATTTCTTTTAGCCTTAACGAATAATTGATAAACTGACCATCTCTACTTGATTGTAAAATTCCCTTCAGTTTCATATTAATCAAATGGTGAGAAACTAAAGATTGTTCACTTTGCAACTTCAAGCATATTTCGTTAACAGACAATTTGTTATTTTCTGTTAATAATTCTACAATTGCTAGTCGCATTGGGTGAGCGACTGTCTTCAAAATAAAGGCAGCCTTTTCAAATTTCTCTAAGTCCATTTCGTACGTCATAGTCAATAAACACAGCTTGTTTTAAAATGATTCAAATATATGGTAATATTTTCATATGTCAAGTTTTTAGAGAAAAAAGTCTATAAAAATAAAATCCATTGAATTTTTATTTTTCTTCAATGTGCTTGTAATTAGGTGGTTGGTGTTTTGTTTTTGGTTTTTATGCTGTATTTTGGATTTTCGAAAGTTTTATTAAAATTGAACAAAATTGATTTTTTTAAGAAATAATCTTTCCTTTAGCCTTTTATCATAAAGTATTTTTTGCCGGATTTATCTTTGTTTAGATTTGTGAATATTCATTATATGAAATTTTAAAATTATGAAGGCTATAAAATTTGAAAAATACGGTTCCCCAGAAAAAGTACTTAGAATAAGTGAAGTTGATAAGCCAGAACCTAAGGAAAATGAAGTGTTGGTAAAAGTGTATGCCACAACTATCAATGATTACGACTGGAGTTTGGTTAGAGGAAAACCTTATTTATATAGATTAATGTTCGGTTTTACCAAGCCAAAAAATCCAATTCCAGGCATGGAGTTGGCTGGAATAATAGAAAAAATAGGCTCGAAAGTAAAAATGTTTAAAGTTGGGGATGCTGTTTTTGGAGATATTTCTCAATATGGATTTAGTAGTTTTGCCGATTTCTGCTGCGTAGACGAAAGAGCCCTTCTTAAAAAACCTGATTATTTAAGTATGGAAGAAGCCGCTGCCATTCCCCATGCTTTGGGTTTGGCTTTTCAAGCTTTTAAACAAATAGGTGGTATAAAAGATGGACAAAAAATATTGATAAATGGTGCTGGTGGAGGAGTTGGAAGTTTTGCTATTCAATTGGTTAAGATGCACAATTGTAATGTTACGGGAGTTGATTCTGCGAACAAAATTGAAAGATTAAAGAAGCTTGGTTTTGATAATGTGATAGATTACAAAAAGGAAAATTTCACCAAAAATGGCGAAAAATATGATGTTGTATTAGATTGCAAAACAAATAAGCCAGCCTATTCATTTCTAAGGTCTTTGAGTTCGGGAGGTAAATATATTACAATTGGTGGCGAAATTAATAACTTAATTATGGTTTTTGTTTTGGGAAAAATCATTTCACTTTTTTCTTCAAAACAGTTAAAAGTTTTGGCATTAAAACCGAACTATGGAATAGCTGAGGTTTTGGAATTGATAAAAGAAAATAGGCTTAAAACGCAAATAGATGGGCCTTATAAATTTGAAGAAATCCCAAAACTTATCCAGTATTTTGGTAATGGGAAACACAATGGGAAAATCGTAGTAAAACTAAATTAAAAGCGAGGTAAAAACCTTCCAGTTTTAGCCTTGTAATTTGAATATTCTGGGTATTTGTTTTTTAGTTTTTTTTCTTCATAATTTGTTTTAAAATAAAATAAAACCAAAAGTGAAAAAGATATAATAAGGCGATAAATTGAATCTGAAAATGCTGAAAAGCCGAAAACGGTCAACAAAATTCCTGAATATATTGGATGCCGCATAAAAGCATACAAGCCTGATGTAATGAGTTCAGATTGAACTTTGGGCGTTGGAAATGCAGTGAGATTTTTATCTAAATGAAATAAGGCAATAATGACTATTGCTAAACCTAAAATTGCTATTCCCAATCCTAAATATTTTACCCAAAAGTGGATGCCAATAGAATAGGGAAAATTAAATAAAAAAGCAAAAAATAAGGTGAATTGTATGCCTACAAACCAATAGTCTTTTGGAGAACGATTTTGCATTTTGTGATTTTTAAATAATAAAATTACAATCTATAATTTTATTATTTAGTGATAAATCATACCAAAAAAAAGAAATACGGATATTCGTTGAAAATTGGTCTGAAATCTGCGATCAAAAATGCGTATTTTTGTACATTATTTTTTGAAAATATTGATTGCTAAAATAGCCAAACATATTAATTCCTTCGACTTTTTCAGGGCAGCTATCGTGAGTTTGATTCTTTCGGCTGCAATCTTTTGGGGATTCTCCACGCATCAATATCCACAAGGAATATCTATAGTAGTGGGGGTGATGTTGGCCTATTTTTCGAATATTGAAGGCACCAACCGCAACCGTATTTTCGGTATGTTTTCGAGCCTTACCTTAGGTTTGGTGGTGGTAATAATATTTTTTTTGGTAAAAGACCTTCCTGTTTTATTCAACTTGGCCATTTTATCTGATTTGATATTTGGCTCCTCAATGTTGTCGGTTTTTGGGTTTCGGGGATCAATGATAGGTTTTGCAGGGCTTTTCGCAATTGTAATGGGTTTTATGCTGAAAAAGAGCCCTTTGGCGTGGTATGAGATTGCATCTCTTGTTGCTTTTGGAGGCCTTTTTTATATTTTGGTGTCTTCAATATCTCATTTTTTATTCCAAAAACGACATACACAATTACTGTTGGCCGATTGTGTAGAATTAACTGCCAAATATTTGAAACTGAGTGATGCCATCAAATGGCACAAAAATGGGGAAACTGCTGACTCACAATTCCAATTATTGAAAGTACAGAGTGCAATAAACGATAACCATGAATTGCTCAGAAGCCTACTATTGAGTGAAAAAACAAAGCTTATTTCTAACGAGCAGAGTCAGAAATTGTATCTCTTGTTCATTGAGATGCTTGACATTTATGAGATGGCAATAGCCTCGAATCCTGAAATAGAGACTTTTCAGGAGGTTTTGGGAGACCAAATTGATCTTTTAGAGCCCTTCACTATTTATTCCGAAAAAGTCATTGAGAATTTGGAAAGCCTATGTGATGCATTGAGGAAAAATAATTCGTTTGAGCTTAGCTTGGATTTAGAAATTTTACTAATTTCTGCAGAGAAAAATATCGCCGTTTATGTACAAAAAATCAAACTTCCTGCCGCCAGAGAGGGTGCTCTGATGATGAGAAGTTTATATGATTTAAAGCTAAAACAGTTTGAAAAACTTAAATTTCTGTACAGAGTTTATAATAATTTATTGAATCAAAATAGCATTGTACCGCAGCGGAATAGTGCCTTTATAACTACAAACAACTATTCATGGAATACCATAAAAAACAACCTCAATACTGACTCTGTAATTTTCAGGCATGCTGTTAGGTTAACTGTTGCATTTTTGTTGAGTTATTTTATCGGCCAAGCTCTGAACCCCGCCTATTCAAACTGGATCATTGTAACTACAATGGTGATTTTAAGACCCAACTATGGCTTAACCAAAAGTCGAGCAAAAAGTCGAATGATTGGGACTGTTTTAGGTATGATTTTTACATTGGCATTGGTTTACTTTTCCGGTAATCATCTCTTGTATGGTTGGGTGGCTGTTGTTGCCCTTTTGGTAGGCTTTTCAAATATTCAAAAAAACTATCTTTTAGCTTCAGCTGGTTTGACAATCAGTATTTTATTGCTTTATGTTTTGAATGAAAAAGGGACTATAGATGTAATTCTATTTAGAGGGCTGTACACACTTATTGGAGTCCTAATATCGCTATTTGCTATGTATTTTGTCTGGCCAATTTGGGAAAAAGAAAACATTAAAGATGCCGTAAAAAACGCTATTTCAGCTAATCTAGCGTATTTGGAATCTGTAAATGTGGTTTATAAAACCAAAGAGCCGCTAGATACCCAATATAGGTTGGTGAGGAAAGAAGCATTTTTGAAAAATGGCAACTTGAATGGTGCATTCCAAAGGTTAAAGGACGAACCAAAATCTAAAAAGGATTCACTTAGTAATATTTATGCCATAGTGCTTCTGAATCACAATTTTCTTTCCGCTGTTGCGTCGTATTCGGCTTATATACAAGGACATAAAACTACCAAGCCTTCGGTAGAGTTTGAGATAGTAATGGAAAATGTATATCATAATCTAAACATGGCTATTGGAGTTTTTGAAGAAAAAGATATTGCGGAAATGGAGGGTAAAACCCGTAAGGCTTTTGATGTTTTAGATAAAAAATATGCTGAACTTAATATTCAAAGAAACAAAGAGATTGACTCAGGTGTAAGCATTATGTCGGACGAAATGCGAAGCAAACTCCAAGAAGGAAAAGTGATTTTGGAACAATTGCGATGGTTTATAAACCTTTCAGAGAATATTTTGGGTGCTTGTGGTGTTTTAGGGTGATGTTTTTTGCTTTCAATTTTTCTTTTTTGAATTTCCAGAAAAGAATATTTCCTCAAGTCTAAAATGTTTATTTGCCAATTCTGAAACTCAAAATCTCACCATCCCAAGGTCTCCTTCAGTTCTTTATAGCCGCTTTTGCTTACTCCCACTCTCACCCCATTTTTGAGTAATAATTGATACGAATTTTTCTCGTATAATTCTAGTTTTTGGATACATGTGATATTTACCAAAAACGAGCGATGGACTCTAAGAAAAGTAGAAGGAAGGAGCAATTCAAACTCTTTCATTGTTTTTTGTTTTAGAAACTTACCCTTCTCGGTGTAAATCCAAACATAGTCACCATAGGTTTCGAGATAGGTAATGTCTTGAAAAGGCACCATTTCTATTTTGGAGCCATCTTTTATCACGATTCTCTCAAGCGGTTTTTCGGGATGAAGAGGAGCAGACAGCAAGTTTTTGATTTCTTCTTTTGTATCTACTTTTGCTTCTATCTTCTCTTTAATTTTTGACAAAGCCTTACTGAAACGGTCCCTTGAAAACGGTTTAAGAAGATAGTCTACCGCATTTTTTTCAAAGGCCTCGATAGCATATTGGTCATAAGCAGTTGAGAAAACCACAATGGGTGGCTCAGGTAAAAGCTCTAAAAGTTCCAGTCCAGTTAGCTTGGGCATCTGGATATCAAGAAATATCAGATCTGGTTTAAGTTCGGTTATGAGTTTCATTGCTTCAAAACCATCAGCTGCTTCGCCCACAACCTCAAAGTCGGGGTCTGCTTTTATGAAATTTTGAACCAATGTCCTTGCTAAAGCTTCATCGTCTATAAGTAATGTCCTGATTTTCATGATTCTAATGGTAGATTAAGCCAAACAATAAATTTGTTGTTATCGGTTTGAGTTTTAAAAATTGCTAAGTTTTTATATATCAACTTTAGGCGTTCTTGTATATTCTTTAAGCCCGTTTTTGTGCCAATTTTTGTGCCGCTGTCTTTGTCAAAAGTGTTTTCCATGATCAGTTCGAGTCGGTTTTCTTCAATTTTTGTTTTGAAAAATATCTTTTCAGGATTCAGCGAGTTATAAATGCCATGTTTTATGGCATTTTCAAAGAGCGTTTGAAGCAACATACTTGGAATTTCTATATCTAAAGTTTCTGGTGCTACTTCAAATTCCACCTTTATTTTTTCTCCAAACCTAATCTTTTCGATATCTAAATATGCTTCACACATCTCGAGTTCTTTTTTGAGGGGCACTTTGTTCATTTTGCCATAACCAACCGTATACCTCAAAAAATCCGAAAGTTTTATCACCATTTCATGGGCTTTTTCTGGGTCAATAATAGTCAGTGAACTGATACTGTTTAGACTATTAAAAATAAAGTGCGGGTTCATTTGATTGCGTAAAAGCGTCAGTTCTGCTTCTTTTATTGACTCACTCAATCTGCTTTCAATCTCTTTTTTTTCGACATAAGAATTATAATATTTAAGCAAATAAATAGAGATCACAAAAACGATGTAAGCAAAAAAGCAAAATGGTATTTTACTCACTAAAGCTCCTGATATATAATGTTTTATTTCAGGAACTGGGAATATTAACTTTAAGAGTAAATGGGTGAGGTTAATCCAGGTAAATGAAAAAAGCAAAAAGAGCAAAAGGTGGTTTAATAAAAGCATGGGAATTTTCTGGTTTTCCCATGACATATAATTTATCGGATACCACATTCCCAACATCAAGCAGGCCATAATAAAGTTCTGAAGGAACATATCCGCCCCTAAAAAGTCTTTCGGAACATCGATCAAATTCGACATGATAATAAAGAATATCATTCCGAATAATGCCCATATAGAGAAATACCTTAAAAGCCTTAATTTGCCGCTCAATATTGGGTTTTGCATACCTTAAATTCTATATATTTCTAAGGCTCCCATTATTACGGTACCTTCTATATTCAGCACTTTATTTTCGTCAATTTGCCCTTCTAGACCATCATTGAAATCTTTAGAGGCACCCATTATGCTAGTAGCATCCAATACAACTCTCCAATCTTTTGGCACCGTGATTTTTACTGCACCCATGGTTACAAATACCTCAATGTTGGAGTTTTTAGAAGGTAAGGCTTGTGTTAAGTCTATTTGAACTTCACCCATAGCACAATTTATGTAACCATTTCTTAATTCTTCATCTTTTATGGTTTTCTTACTAGCTCCCATTAAGTTATTTACTTCAAACATCTCTTTTTCGTCCACATCTTCTTTATGTCCAGAAACTCTCTCTTGAAGTTTACCTAAAACACCTAGGCCACCAATCAAGACCAATATGATTACCAAATATTTTATAAATAATTTCCTGTTTTCCATTTTTAATAATAGTTTTTATTGAAAATATATGATTAAAATCTTTTGATTTCTACACCGCCCATTATAACATTTCCAGACAGGTAGAATTTCTTCTCTTTGTTTACTACAGAGTCAGGAAACTTTGTGATTTGGTCTTCTACACCGCCCATAATAGGTAAAACATCGATGATAACGTTCCACTCTTTCGGTATTTTTAATTCCAAGCCACCCATCAAAATAAATACATTAAGGCCTGATTTTTCGGCTAAATCTGCCTCTGTTAGGTCTATTTGTGCACCGCCCATTACACAGTTTACTCGGCCACCTTCAAAGCTCTTCGAAAACACTTTTTTGTTGGTTCCAGCCATGATATTTGACTCGTTTATTAATTCATATTCAGATCCGTCGGGCTTGAGTTCTCGCCTTGGCATATCAAATTTTGGATTGTAATATTTGTAAAGTGTCAAACCTCCAAATCCTACCAATAACAATGGCCAAAGTTTGTAATAAGTTTGGCGTTCGGCAATGGTAAGGAAATCAGGAACAAAAAATATGACTGCAATCGAGGTTGCAATAATCCCTTCCATATTTTTACCCTTCAAAAAAGCATTGATGCCAATGATTAGAGGAATTAGACGCCAAGTGAATATTTTGACAGGAAAGGCGAAATTTAATAAGCCAAAATTTCTAAGTAAAAATAAACTTCCAGCAGCTACTAAAGCTATAGACCAGAAAAAGACAGAGTTTTTGTTATTCGAATTCATAATTTGTTTTTTTTATGCTTCAAAATTATATTGAACATACTCCAAAGAAAACAGGAATTCGGTAAGGGTTCAAACTTTTACCGATAAATGAATAGTTTTTGTCGTTAAATGGAATTCAATCGAATTTGATGTTTTTAAAATCTCAGTTTTTCTTGGTAAAAATCTTTAGTTTTTCGAAAGAATTGCATTTGAATTGATAATTAAGCGAAAATTTAATTTAGAGATTTTGTTTGTTTTAATCTATTTTCAGGATTTTTTCTTAGTTAAAAACCTTTCGAAATGTTCATTTTTCGTGAAAATTTTAGAATATTTAAGGTTTTTAAATTTTTTTAAGAAATATTTAAACCCAATCCTACTTTAATTCGTTTGTTTTGAAATGTTAAAATAATTACCTGTCCTAGGGTATTGTATCGCATAAATAGAATTTGTTAAGGTTTTTTTTATAATAAATCATAATTCTAAAAGCTGTGAGATTGGAATAAATGAATAGATTTTTAAAAAATATTTTACCACTTTTAGGTATTTTTCTTTTTGGAGGGATATACCTTTCTAATGCTGTCAATCTGCAGCAGTCCAATGCTGGTGAATTTTTTAAAAATGATAACTATTCTATACAATTAACAGAATTTGCGAATTCTAATAATTTTTATTTTTCCAATTTCTTAAATCAAGAAAAACTAAGTCAGAAATTTTTAGCAGAGGAAATTGTCGAAGAGGATGAAGTTAATCATCAATTCAAATTTGTAGCCAATAGCTATTTTTTAGATCCTCTTTCTATTCCTCGAATTTTTGTAAAATACCTTATTTTCTTAATTGTATCTTTTGGTTTTTACCATTTTTGGAAATACAAAACCTTAGAAAGATACCTACTGCTGCAAGTATTTAGGCTGTGATATGCTAATTTAGCAACCCTTCTGTTGCCAGTACTCATTATTATTTTTTTGCAAACAAACCAATCAACTAGCCAGATTCTGTTGTGGTTTTTTGTTTGCCTAATCTCAATTTAACATTACAAAAAAATGAAAAAAATAAGCATGCTATTAGGCTTGGGCGTATTTCTATGCACTTTTGCCTGTAAATCTGAAAATAAAGAAATGAAAGAAGAGGCTACTAACTTTACTGTTACAAGCCCAATTAAAAAAGACACAACTGTAATAAAACAATATGTTTGTCAAATCAAATCTATTCAAAATATCGAAATCAGAGCCCTCGAAAAAGGTTATCTGAAAGGTATTTATGTTGACGAAGGAAAATTTGTAAAACAAGGCCAAATGATGTTTCAAATTATGCCAAATATATACGAGGCAGAGTTGATGAAAAACGAGGCGGAAGTTAAAGGAGCTGAAATTGAGGTTTTAAATGTTAAAACTTTGGCCGAAAAAAATGTTGTTTCTAAAAATGAACTACTCATGGCGGAAGCCAAGCTCGAAAAAGCAAAAGCAGAAAGACAATTGGCAAAAGTACATTTAGGTTTTACGCAGATTACTGCTCCATTTTCAGGAATAATGGACCGACTGAAAGTAAGAAAAGGAAGCCTTGTAGACGAAGGAGATCTACTAACGACCCTTTCGGACAACAGCAAAATGTGGGTGTATTTTAATGTTCCTGAAGCTGAATATCTCAATTATAAAACCAAAACTAGTAAAGATAAAATGTTAAGTGTCAATTTGTTGATGGCTAACAATGAGTTGTTTAAACATGCAGGAGTAGTGGAAACCATAGAGGGAGAATTTGACAATGAAACTGGAAATATCGCCTTCAGAGCTACTTTTCCTAACCCAGAAGGATTGCTTAGACATGGCGAAACGGGAAATATACAAGTAACTGTGCCTTTAAAAAATGCTATTCTTATTCCCCAAAAAGCCACGTTCGAGGTATTGGATAAAATCTACGTTTATGTGATTGACAAAGAAAATAAAGTTCGGTCAAGAGCAATTACAATAGCCGCCGAAATGCCTCACCTGTATGCCGTTGCCTCAGGTTTATCTACTGGCGACAAGATACTTTTAGAAGGCCTTAGGAAGGTAAAAGAGAACGAGAAAATCGAATTCAAGTTCGAAAATCCTTCAGAGGTAATTACGCACTTAGGCCTTTATGCTGAATAAATATTATCCACTAAAATAATTTAAAATCATGTTTAGAAATATAATTCATAGGCCAGTTTTGGCCATTGTGATTTCTGTTATTATAGTTTTTACGGGATTACTTGCTATAAAACAACTGCCTACTTCACAGTTTCCTGAGATTGCTCCCACCACGGTCAATATTTTCATTGCTTATCCTGGTTCGAGTGCTGATGTGTTGGTAAAATCAACATTAATTACACTTGAAAATGCCATAAATGGTGTGCAAGGCATGCGGTATATGGCTACCGATGCAACGAGTGCGGGAGAGGCTACACTTAGAATAATTTTTGACCCTGGTACTGACCCCAACTTGGCGGTAATTCGAGTCAAAACTAGAGTTGACCAAGTGATGCCACTATTACCTGATTTGGTACAAAGAGAAGGGGTGGTTATCACGCCTATTCAGCCGAGTATGTTGATGTACGTAAACCTCTATGCTAAAGATAAAAGCCTAGACGAGAAGTTTTTATACAATTATGCCAACGTAAAAATCATCCCTGAGATAAATAGAATAAACGGGGTGGCACGTACCCAGATTTTAGGTAGCCGCCAGTTTGCTATGAGAGTGTGGCTAAATCCTGACCGTATGCGTGCTTATAATATTTCGGCAGAGGATATTATGAAATCGCTCGCCGAACAAAGTATCGTTGGTAGGCCGGGTCGGATTGGACAAAGTTCGGGTATTTCTGCTCAGTCTCTTGAGTATGTTTTAACTTACAAAGGAAGGTTTAATACACCAGAAGAGTACGGAAACGTAATAGTAAGAGCAAACGCTGCCGGAGAAAGTATACGATTAAAGGATGTTGCAAAAATTGAATTGGGAAGTGAGTTTTTCGATATCTATTCCAATCTCGACGGACACCCGTCTGCTGCTATTTTGCTAAAACAAAATGTGGGAAGTAATGCCACCGAAGTGATAGAAAACGTAAAAAGTAAGCTAGAAGAAATGAAAGCTTCATTTCCACCTGGGGTAGATTACAAAATCAGTTATGACGTTTCGAAGTTTCTGGATGCCTCTGTGGAGCAGGTCACGCATACTTTGAGAGATGCATTTATACTTGTGGCTTTGGTGGTATTCTTATTTTTGGGGGACTGGCGATCTACGATTATTCCGATTATTGCAGTTCCTGTTTCGCTTATCGGAGCATTTTTTGTGATGCAACTTTTTGGCCTATCTATAAATCTAATCACGCTTTTTGCACTTGTACTTGCCATTGGTATTGTGGTTGACGACGCCATAGTGGTGGTGGAAGCCGTACATGCCAAAATGGAAGAGGAGCATCTGTCGCCTTACAATGCCGTAAAAAAAGTAATGGGCGAAATCAGCGGGGCAATTATAGCAATAACATTGGTGATGGTTTCTGTGTTTTTGCCAATTGCATTTATGTCTGGTCCTGTAGGTACTTTTTACCGGCAGTTTTCTATTACTATGGCTAGTGCTATCATATTATCCGCTATTGTGGCTTTGACACTTACGCCTGTTTTGTGCGGTATGATTTTGAAAAATAACCATGGCAAACCAAAGAAAAAATCGCCGATAGACTGGTTGATAGGTAAATTCAACCAAGGTTTTGATAAAATGACTGGGAAATATGTCAGTCTCCTTAAGTTAATTGTAAATAAAAGACTTCTGACTTTTCTGATTCTTTTTGGCTTTGGTTTGGGAATAATCTTTGCCAACAAAATTCTTCCAGCAGGTTTTATACCAAGCGAAGACCAAGGGACTATTTATGCAATAATACAAACTCCTCCTGGGGCTACTTTGGAACGTACCAACAAGGTGACTTTGGAGCTGCAGAAAATATGTAAAGAAGTGGAAGGGGTGGAGTCTGTATCATCCTTAGCAGGTTATGAAATCATGACCGAAGGTAGAGGCTCAAACGCAGGTACATGTTTGATAAATCTAAAGCCTTGGTCTGAACGAGAATCGTCAGTAAATGAGGTAATAGAAGAACTTGAAAAAAAATCAAAAGATTTAGGGGCAATTATTGAATATTTCGAGCCTCCGGCTGTGCCAGGCTTCGGTTCGTCTGCTGGTTTTTCTTTGCGTTTATTGGATAAATCTGGCACTACAGATTATCATGAGTTTGATAAAATCAACAAGGATTTCATGGCTGCACTGAGCAAACGAAAAGAATTGACGGGTTTGTTTACATTTTTTGCGGCAAATTATCCTCAGTACGAGCTGCAGATTGACAATAATGCCGCTATGCAAAAAGGCGTGTCTATTGGCAAAGCAATGGAAAATCTGAATATCATGATCGGAAGTACCTATGAGCAAGGTTTCATTCGTTTTGATAGATTTTTTAAGGTTTATGTACAATCGTCTCCTGAGTTTAGGAGGTTGCCATCAGATGTTTTAAACATGTTTGTGAAAAACGAAAATGGTGATATGGTGCCCTATTCTTCGTTTATGAAAATCGTGAAAAAACAAGGTCCGAATGAAATTACGCGTTACAATATGTATAATTCTTCTTCTATAAGAGGTTTGCCTTCAAAAGGTTACACTACTGCGGATGCTATTCAAGCCATCAGAGAAGTTTCCAAGGCCACCCTACCAAGAGGATATGATATTGCATGGGAAGGATTGTCTTTTGACGAAGCCCAAAGAGGCAATGAGTCTTTGTATATTTTTGGGGTTGTTTTGATATTCGTGTATTTGGTTTTGGCTGCCCAGTACGAAAGTTTCCTTTTGCCAATGGCGGTAATATTTTCACTTCCTGTAGGTATTTTTGGCTCATTTGTGATGCTGAAAGCCATGGGATTGGCAAATGACGTTTATGCTCAAGTAGGATTGATTATGTTGGTTGGTTTGCTGGGAAAAAACGCAGTATTGATTGTAGAATTTGCCGTAATGAAACGACAGCAAGGCATGAGTGTGCTAGATGCGGCTATCGAAGGAGCAAAGGTAAGATTCCGACCAATTTTGATGACTTCATTCGCTTTTGTGGCTGGTTTGATACCATTGGTACTTGCCCACGGAGCAGGTGCTATTGGTAACCGTACTATTGGTGGGTCTGCTATGGGTGGCATGTTGTTCGGTACCATGTTTGGTGTAATTATCATCCCTGGCTTGTATTATATTTTCGGTACACTGTCTGATGGTAAGCATCTTATCAAAGACGAAGACGATGAGTCGCTATCTGAAAGTTTTGTTCGCTCAGGCGAAGAAAAAGGTAAACTTCTTGAAAGAATAAAGAAATTATTAAGGAGAAATGATGAAAACAAAAATGAAGAATAACATGAAACGAAACATAATTTATATAGTTTTTGCTAGCATTTCTTTGTTTTTGAATGCTTGCAAAACGCCTGAAATTGTTGGTAAAACTGAAAATAAAAACCTGCCTTCAAGTTTTGGAAATGTAACGTCTAATTCAGCTATAGAGAGAGTAAATTGGAAAGACTATTTCCAGGATTCATTCCTAAATAGTTTGATAGATACAGCTTTGAAAAACAACCAAGAGCTGAACATCACAAGGCAGGAAATAGAAATTGCGAAAAATGAGGTAATGGCCAGAAAAGGGGAATACATGCCTTTTGTGAGATATGGCGGCTCGGCAGGTTTAGACAAAGTACCTCGATATACCAATATTGGAGCTATGGAAGCCAATACGGAAATGAAACCTGGCAGAGAAATGCCGGACCCTTTGCCTGATTTTGGTGGCGGATTGTATGCCAACTGGGAGCTGGATATTTGGCATAAACTACGAAATGCCCGAAAAGCTGCCATGTCGAGATATTTAGCAACAACTGAGGCCCGAAATTTTATGATTACGAATCTGATTGCTGAGATAGCCAATTCGTATTATGAGCTTTTAGCCCTTGATAATCAATTGGTCATCGTGAAACAGAATATTGAAATTCAAAGTAATGCACTTGGGATTGTTAATATTCAAAAGGAAGGATCTAGAGTGACGGAATTGGCCGTAAAGAAGTTTGAAGCGGAGGTTTTTAAAACCCGAAGTCTTCAGTTTGATATCCAACAGAATATTATCGAAACTGAAAACAGACTAAATTTTCTTGTTGGTAGATTTCCTTCTCCAATTCCAAGAAATTCATCGGATTTCAACACCATGGTTCCTCAGTATATGAGCACGGGTCTGCCATCGCAGCTTTTAGCCAACAGACCTGACATTCGGCAAGCTGAGCTAAATCTTGAGGCTGCTAAAATAGATGTTCAGGTTGCTAGAGCAAATTTTTATCCTTCACTGGGTATTTCGGCAGCCTTAGGTTTAAAAGCTTTCAATCCTATTTATTTGATAAATCCGAAGTCTTTATTGACTTCATTATCATCGGATTTAGTAGGGCCTTTGATAAATAAAAATGCGATAACGGCCACTTATTTTAATGCAAATGCGAGCCAAATTCAGTCAGTTTACAATTATGAAAGAACCATATTGAACGCATATCTGGAAATCGTGAATCAACAAGCGAAAATCACAAATTTAGCACAAAGTTATGAGCTAAAATCAAAACAGGTGGAGGCTCTAACAGCGTCAATTGGCATATCAAATGATTTATTTAAAAATGCCAGAGCAGATTATATGGAGGTTTTACTTACGCAAAGAGATGCTTTGGAGTCAAGATTTGAATTGGTAGAAACCAAAAAACAACAAATGAACGCAAGGGTTAATATTTATAGAGCATTGGGTGGTGGTTGGAATTAAAAACATCCCATATTCTAGATTTTAGCTTTTTCTAAAAATAATTACAATTCAGATTAGGGTTTTATTTGTAATGTTTATGCTCAGACAGGCTGTCTATATTATTTGGGCAGCCTGTTTTGTTTTTAATATTCGATTTTTTAAGTAAAATGATTCGAAAAATATTCATGCTCGATAAACATTCTCAAAACTATTTTCAAGGCCAGGTTCTAATGGAAATATCTGCTTTAAGTGATGCTTTAAATGCTCAGGGTAATCCTTCATAATATAAGCCAAAGTGGAAGGTCCTTCGTCATCGATGTAAATCACGTTTTCTAATACTGCTGGATTTACATTAGCCATTATATGTGCTATATGTAGATTAAATGTCGCCCAAAGATCAATCAATTCTGGCCAATAAGCAGCATTATAATTTTGCGATGCCACCCACTCATCTTGCCTATAACCCATGAAATGAAGCTCGGTTTCGTTCATCATTCTCACAAATTTTTGTTGATTGTTGCAAGCTGAATCTATTAAATGTCCCAAAATTTCTTTTTTCGACCATTTTTTAGGGTTTAGTTTTATGCTGGCTTCTTCATCTGAAATCAGGCTGAGTTTTTCTTTAAATTCGAGTATAATTGTTATTAGTTTTTGACTTATATTTTGCATTTTTTTAATTTTTTTGTGGGAACTTGCCAAGAAAACCTTTGGCGTAATGAACCGCTGAGTAAATTTCTTTAAATTAAAACTATTATTTGACCATTAATCACTTTTTTTCTTAGCATTTATCCTATTTATTTACTTTTGATTTTAAACAATTTCTAAAATTATAGTATTTCGAGTAAAACGGTGATTCGATTTACGCCAAAATCCTTATTTCATTTTAACAAAAAACAAACTATGACAAAAAAAATCTATGTCCTTTTGCTAGCTATCTTGGTGTTTGCAGGGTCTGCTACACATGCACAAAAGAAGAAGAAAAAGGAGGAAGCCGCCCCAGTAGAAACCCCGGCCAAAAAACCAGAAGCTCCAGCCAAAAAGCCTGACGCAGCTAAGAAAGGTCCAAAGCCTTATAAAGAGGTTATTGATAGTACTGCTGTAACCCAAGTTGGATTAATGACTGTACATAAAATGGATGATAAATATCTATTTGAAATTCCAGATTCATTAATTGGTAGAGACATAATGTCCATCACTAGATTTTCTAAGACTCCTGCTGGAGGTGGAATATTTGGTGGTGAAGAAGTTAACAGACAAGTAGTTAAATGGGAATTGGGGCAGAATAAAAATTTGCTATTAAGATCTATTACTACAGTTATAATGTCGCCAGATAGTACCAAACCTATGGCTCAAGCCGTGAAAAACTCAAGTGCTGATCCAATAATAGGAAACTTCGAGATCAAAGCCTACAAAACGGATTCGTCAGGAAAAGTGAAAATGGCCTATGTAATTGATGTAACAAGTACTTTCGATAGCGATATGCAAACATTCTCTTTGGGTTCTATTGATAAGCAGGTTTTGAATATTACCTCTTTTCAAAAGGATAAATCATTTATTCAAAAAATATCTACTTATCCTATAAATACAGAAATAAGAACGGTTAAAACTTATGCCACTACACCTCCAAGGATTTCATTAACGCCTATGCCGCAAATCGGCAGAAATCTACCTGCTGGCTTGGATGCTGGAGTTGTGACTATGGAGTTTAATACTTCTATGATTTTGTTGCCAAAAGTACCAATGCGTAAAAGAACTTTTGATGCACGTGTAGGATATTTTGCCAATAGTTATGCCGTTTTTGGTGAAGAATCTCAAAAATCTGATAAAGATGTATTTGCAGTAAGATGGAGATTAGAGCCTAAATCAAAAGAGGATGCGGAAAGACAAAAAAATGGAGAACTGATTGAGCCTAAAAAGCCAATTGTATATTACATTGACCCTTCTACGCCTGACAAATGGAAAAAATATATAAAAGCTGGTATTGACGACTGGCAGCCAGCATACGAAGCCGCAGGTTGGAAAAACGCCATCCGAGGTGAGTATTGGCCAGAAAATGACACCACAATGAGTTTGGAAGATGCAAGATTCTCAGTAGTGAGATATTTTGCAGCAGATATTCAAAATGCTTATGGTCCAAACGTTCATGATCCCCGCTCTGGAGAAATTATCGAAAGTCATATTGGTTGGTACCACAATATCATGAGTTTGTTGAGAAACTGGTATTTGATACAAACTGCCGCTGCTGACCCAGCCGCTAGAATGAAGAAATTTGATGACCAATTGATGGGCGAATTGATACGTTTTGTTTCGTCTCACGAGGTAGGACATACTTTAGGCTTACGTCACAACATGGGAGCTAGTTCGGCAACACCTGTTGAGAGTTTGAGAGATCCAGCTTTCCAAGAGAAAAACGGACATACTTCCTCTATTATGGACTATGCTAGATTTAACTATGTAGCTCAGCCTGAAGACGGCGTGAAGCACTTTTTCCCGAGAATTGGTGACTATGACAAGTGGGCAATCACTTGGGGCTATAGCTATTTTGCTGACGCCAAAGACGAGAAAGCAGAAAAGGCAATTTTGAACGATATGACCAAAGAAGCTTACAAAAATCGTAGACTTTGGTTTGGTACTGAAATTAGCCCTTATGACCCTCGTTATCAGACAGAAGACATTGGTGATAACGCTATGCGTGCATCAGAGTATGGCATTAAAAACTTGAAAAGAATCTTGCCTAACTTAATGGAATATAGCAAAGAAAATGGCGAAAGTTATCAAGAGTTAGACGAGCTATACATGAACTTGGTAGGTCAGTACAGAAGATATATGGGCCATGTAACAAAAAACGTGGGTGGTATATATGATTCGCCTAAAACTTATGACATGGAAGGTGATCAATTTGAAATAGTACCAAAAGCTATTCAAAAAGATGCCGTGGCCTTTTTGAATACGCAATTGTTTGACACGCCAATTTGGTTGATGGATCAGAAAATTCTTTCGAAAATCAAACCAGAGAATGGTGTGGAGGCTATAAAAGCTATGCAAGATGCAACACTCTCAAGTCTTTTGGCTGGTGATAGAGCCGTGAGATTGATGGAAAGTGGAGCTGCAAGTGGAAATAATTATTCTTTGGACGAAATGATGAGCGATTTGAAAAACGGAATTTTCTCAGAGCTTAAAGGAAAGTCAAGTATTGATATTTATAGAAGAAACATGCAGAAACTTTATGTAGACAAAGTAATTGCATTGTTGAAACCAGGAAAGGCTTCTGTAAGATCTATTCCAGTTGGTGTGACGTATGGTTTTAGCACAAGAACGGTTAACCTTCAAGAAACTGATTTGCCTTCTATAGCAAGAGGCCAATTGACGGCTTTGAAAAACGAAATGAAAGCATCTTCAATGAGAATGTCGGATAAATTGAGCAAATACCATTTGCAAGATTTGATAGCTAGAATAGAAGCTGCTTTGGATCCGAAATGATTTAGAGATTAGATTTTATACGAAAGCCACCTCGTTTGGGGTGGCTTTTTTGTTGTTTTTAGGAAAAGATAAAAATATTTCTTCTCTTGTAGATCCACTTCCAATTATATCCAATAAAACATTGTAAATTCGAAGAAAAAATTAAGAGACCAAATATGATTTCGTAAATTATTTTCAACCAAAAAAAATCGAAATGAGGATAATAAAATCCACCAGTCTGTTGCTGGCCCTACTAACTATTAGCAGCTTCTTTCTTATTGAATGCACAAAGTCATCTTATAATACTCTCAATAAATCTATTATTCAAAGCAGAAAACATATAAGAAATGAAAAACTCAAAAAACAACTTCAAAAAATGGATGTTTTTAGAAATGATTTTTTAGAATTTGTTTCAAATACAAAGAGTATTAACTTAGAAAACAGAAGAGACACACTAATCCTTGTTGAGTATTTCGACAACATTTGTCTAAATTGTAATTACTATGATATTACGCTTTTAGACGACAGTATCGCCTTTAAAATAAATGAGATAAACTGGACTAAAAAACCTTACCAGCATAAAATAGAAGTAGATACTCTAAGTTTCAAAACACATTCAAATTCAATTGGAGATGGGCTTTGGAATCTAAAAATTCAAAAAAACAACAATGACCCTTTTAAAAAAGATTTATATAGCAAACCTTGTTTTGATGGCTCAAGAGCAATAGTTACTTGGATTCTACCTAATCAAAAAACTATTTCAATACTTGCGGATTGTTTGTTTTAATCCGCCCTATAATTATTTCATCATTATTCGAGAATCTTGAAAATTCTATTTTTCTCTTTGAGACACCTCGAATGGCATCTTCAAAACCAGACAAAAAGGGTTTCCAATCCAACCAAGCTTTAACCTTTCTATATCCCCTACAAAAAAGTCTTTTCCAAAGCAATAGCTTGCCTTTCAGGCATTTGGGCTTCTTGAGCGAAGTTTTTCCAATTGCTCACCGTTTCTTTTACTTGGGCTATGATGTCTTTGGGTTTCTTGATGTTCATTTGTTTTGCTACGTTCAGCAAATCACTTTGATCAATACCCTCACGTTTTCCGTTCACTGACATTTGATGGCGAGCTATCCATTTGTTTTCGGGATTATAGGCATAGGTGACATCATAAGCTGGCGAAAGCTTCCATTTGCCAGAGTTGTCCATCAGAAACGAAATGTTTTTAGTGTGGTCGTCTTGGTTACGGGCAATTACGTTAAACACCATTCTGAGGTACAATTGCTCGGCATCGGTATAGGGAAGCCTTAACTCACGCATGGCCTGAAACGCCTGCTCGTAAGCGTAGGCATTCGGATTGTTGTAGTCATAATGACACAGACCGCAGAGTGTCTGCATGTGTAGTTTTTGGTTGTTGGGTAATCTATCAAACCGCTTAGTCATAAAATGGGCTCTTCCGCCTTCTTCCAATAGTTTACTTTCGGTCATGTTTATGCCGCATGCTATCGCCATTTTATAGTAGGCATATTCTATTCGGCCATAACCCTTGGGGTCGCTTAATTGTTCGTTTGTTACACCATCAAACTTTATCAACCAATGCTCAAAGCCTTCTGGGGCAACGAGCTGGCCGCTTCGTACCGCTTTAGTGAGTGGATTATAGGCTATTACGGCTTTTGCTCTTGCACCACCCGCTGATGTCCCCACCTTTACGATATCTTTCAGAGCTTCAGCTTCTGTTTGACTTAGAGCGGTACTCAATTCGGTTTTTTGTTCCAAAGCTTTTTTTGACAAAGCCACCAAATTACTTATTTCTAGATTTTTATCCGTTTCTTTCTCTTGCTTTATGGCTGGGTCAAATTCCAATGCACCCATGCCTCTGTTGCCCTGGTAGCAGAGTCGTTCTACAGGATTCATACTATTGCGGGCCCTACCCTGTGATGCCAGCCAAATATCTATCAACTGTCCACCAAATCTATCGGGAAGTGCATCGGCCAATAAACCGGGCAAACCTTGGTATGTTTCTCTTGGTAAAGCTGGAAACTGAAAAATCGTACCCTTTGATGCACTTTGAAGCGACATAGTTAGTGGGGCAATATCAAGTCCTAGACGAACAAAGGCAGCATCCATCTCAAAAGATGCTACCTCACGAGCCTCATCCCACAAAACGGCACCCACTAGCTTATCCCACAATATCACATTTGCTAGATTTACCATTCGCTTGCGGGCTTAGTTTTTTTATTTCCAGTAGCTCTTTTACGGTATTTGGCTTGTTGCTCGGCCACCATAAGTGGGCTGATGCTATCCGGAACCACAAATGCCCCAAGTATGTCAAGCTGCTCCAACCCACGTAAAATCTGAACAAAACTCAGCATATTACTTACACGCCCATTCTCAATTTCGCTAATGGTACTACGAAATATACCACTTTTGTCAGCCAACTCTTGCTGGGTAATATTGGCCTTGATACGCATACGTTTTAGCTGCTTACCAAGCTCGGTTATTATGGCAGCATCACTCATGCTATACCAATTTAAATTGTTGTATAAATACGACATTATGCTTGATGTTTTATATTAATGTTTTCTTTACACAACAAATATACCAAATAAATATGGAATAAAAAAATATGTCGCTAAAAGACAACAATAAATTACTTTAAGCACAATAATGTTGCTTTAGGGCAACATTTAAAATAAAATTAATTAAACAAAATTCCAAAAAGAAAAAAATCAAACCAAAACCTCTTTACCAACATTCAAAAGTATCAACTCCTTATCTGCACTTGAAAAAGCGGCCTTGGCCGCATGATGGTCGATTTTGATGGGCGGAAATGAATCAAAATGGCAACCGATGATTTTGCTACATTCAATAAAATCGGCAGCAATAACAGCATCTTCGTAACCCATTGTGAAATAATCGCCTATTGGCAGAATGGCGAAATCAAGCGGCGGACATATTTTTGGGAGCAATTGCATGTCTAAAGTTAAAGCAGTATCTCCTGCATAATAGAAACAATTGGTGTCGTTCCAAACCACAAAACCCATGGGATTACCTCCATAGGTGCCATCAGGAAGTACGCTGGAGTGTATTGCTATTACATTTTTAAAAGTAAAACCATCCAAACTCAATTTGCCTCCGATATTCATTCCGTGGCCTTTCAAGCCTTTTTGCTCAAACCAGCCCATGATTTCATAATTTGAAATTATCAAAGCACCTGTTTGCTTTGCAATAGCTTCAGCATCAGCCATGTGGTCGCCATGTCCATGCGAAATAAAAATATAATCGGCTTCTATTTCATCTATCTTGATGCCACTAGCCATAGGATTTCCAGAAATAAAAGGGTCGAATAAGAGTTTTTTGCCTCCAAAGTTCACCAAAAATGATGAATGACCTAGGTATTGAATTTTTGTTTGTAGCATGATATTTTAAATTAGATTTTATTTAAATTGGCAAAAAAGTGGTGTTTTTTATTTCAGTCATAACAAATTGACTTTGAGCATTGCCTATGTTTTCTAAAATAGCCAATTTGTTCACAATAAAATTTTGATATTCTTTCATGTCTTTTATTAAAACCTTTAACATATAATCGAAATTGCCTGTTACATGATAACATTCCACAACCTCGTTAAATTGTAAAACATCTTCTTCAAATTTATCCAAGAAAGGTTTTGCATGTTCCTTTAAAGATACATGGCAGAAGCCAATTAAGGTAAAACCCATTTTTTCTTTATCCAATATCGTAACATAAGCGTTTATATAACCATCTTTTTCTAAGCGTTTTATTCGCTCATATATTGGTGACAAAGACAAATTTAAATGAGTTGATAACTCTTTTGAAGTTATCTGAGCATTTTGTTGTAAAAGTTTTAATATTGTTAGGTCTACATTATCTAAATTTTCCACAGTTATTTTCGCTGAATGTTATTATAAAATTTTATAGTAAAAGTGAATTTACTTTAAATATAATCATATTTCAGTGATTTTTATTTAAAAGTATATCTTGTTTGATTTTTTTAATTAAAATTTTAAACTTTGACCAATAAAAAGTAAATAAAATGGAGACAAGAAGTTTTAGTCCTGAAAGTTTAATGATGTCATATGGCTATAATCCTCATTTGTCAGAAGGAGCCATTAAATGCCCCATTTTTCAAACTTCTACCTTCGTTTTTAAAAACGCTGAAGAAGGCAAGGCTTATTTTGAAATTGCCTACGGGCTGAGAGATAAAAAAGAAAAAGAAGAGTTAGGATTAATTTATAGCAGAATTAATAATCCTGATTTAGAAATTCTAGAAAACAGACTTACGCTTTGGGATGGAGCGGAGGATTGTGCAGTTTTTGAGAGCGGCATGTCAGCCATAACTACCGTTTTTTTGGAATTTCTAAAACCCAATGACATCATTTTAGTAAGTAGTCCTCTTTATGGCGGCACGGATCATTTTATAACTCATTTTCTTCCAAAATTCGGTATTAAGGTTGTTGAGTTTAGTCCATTTGATACAGAAGAAGAAATAATTAAAAAAGTTGAGATTTCAGAAGGCAATCTGGCAATGGTTTATTTAGAAACCCCTGCCAATCCAACCAATACTCTGATAGATATTGCAATGTGTAGAAAAATTGCAGATCGATTTCAAAAAGATGGACACGATAAGGTAATTGTAGCTGTAGACAATACCTATATGGGACCGCTTTGGCAGCATCCATTAAAATTCGGTGCCGATTTCTCAATATATTCTGCTACAAAGTATATTGGCGGACATAGCGATGTTATAGCGGGTGCAGTTTTGGGAAATAAACCTTTGATGGGTAGAATAAAAGTCTTGCGGACTTTTCTTGGCAACATGGCTGGACCTTGGACAGGTTGGTTACTGCTGAGGAGCCTAGAAACGCTCAAAGTTCGAATGGAACAACAAGCAAATAATGCCTTAAAAGTGGTAGAATTTTTACAATCTAATGACAAGATAGAAAAAGTTTATTTTCTAGGTTTATTGGAAGAAAAAGACGGAGAGCAATTCGAAATATATAAAAAACAGTATTCCTCGGCTGGAGCAATGATAGCTTTTGACCTAAAAGGTGGAGAAAAAGAAGCTTTTGTATTTTTGAATAATCTTAAACTCATAAAGCTCGCTGTAAGCTTGGGAAGCACTGAGTCATTAGTAGAACACCCTGCAACCATGACCCATGCCGGAGTGGATATTGAGCATAAAAAAAGAATGAATATCACGGATAAAATGATTAGACTGTCAGTTGGTGTAGAAAACTATTCAGATATAATTTGGGACATCGAGCAAGCATTAAATTCAATATGAAAAGAATTTGGTTGTGATTGAAATCAATACCCCAACGGACTCACTCCCTTCATTTTTTTAAACAATTTATTGAAATACGGCACATCATTAAAGCCGCTTTCATAGGCTATTTGGCTAACTGACAATTCGTTTTTTCTAAGAAGCTGACAAGCATATTGTATTCTATATTCGTTTACAATTTCTAGAAATGTTTTGCCAGTTAAGGTTTTAAAATATCTGCAAAAAGAAGTGGGTGAAAGATGTGCAATTTCTGCTATTTTCTCAAGCGATATTTCTTCGCGATAATGTTCGATTAAATAGGCGAAAACACGCTGAAATCTTATTGTTTCATTATTAGAATGTTTTATGCTTGAAAAAGATGGATCAATGGGCTTCAAATCATTTGAATTTGCCAAAATACCTAGAATTTTTAAAAGAGCTAATAGTTTTTGGTAATCGTCTTTCTCATCCAAAAGCCCCATTTCTGTTAATATTTCTGTTTTTACTTTACCCGAAATCTTTAATCCAGCGTTTGATGCTGCAAAAAGAGCTTTTATTTTTTGTATTTCGGGCAATTCCATAAAGGCAGAACCTAAAAAATCTCTTTTAAATTGAACAACTGTTGCCTCAACGGTTTCGCCTTCCGGCAAAGATTTGGAAATCCAACAATGCGGCAGATTTGAACCTAAAAAAATTAAGTCGTCCGTTCCAAAATCTTCAACTTGAGTACCCACGTAGCGTTGGCCTTCGCCTTTTTTTATATGTGTAAGTTCAAATTCGGGATGAAAATGGAAAGGTGCGTCAAAAGCAGGAAGCTCAAATTTTCGAAGTAGAAATGAGCTTGTAATATTTTGGTCTAATTTTTCAAAAACAGCTTTCAATTGTCTTTTTTTATCAAAAATATCATTAATTATTTTCATTAATGATAATATTAGACAATTTTTTGAAAATTTTGTCAAATTTATTTTCCTGAATTCTCTCCAACTTGCATCATCAAAATTTAAACCTTTTATGAAACTCGACCTAACCTACGAACTGTCGCAAGAACAAATCGACTTTTATCAAAAAAACAGATACATCAAGCTAAAAAATGTGTTTGATGCAGAAACTTTGGCTTATTATGGCCAAAAAATCTCGGAAAAAGTAAACGAACTCAACAATCAAGAAAAACCTCTTGATGCTCGTGATACTTATGGTAAGGCTTTTTTGCAGATTTTCAACCTTTGGCGAGAAGACGAAACCATTAAAGAATTTGTGATGAGCCGCCGTTTGGGTCAAATAGCCGCCGAACTTATGCAGGCAGAAGGAGCAAGAATTTATCATGACCAAGCACTTTTTAAAGAAGGTGGTGGTGGCATCACGCCATGGCATGCTGATCAATATTATTGGCCTTTAGAGACAGATAAAACAATCACCGCTTGGATTCCTTTACAAGAAATTCCACTAGAAATGGGCCCCTTGGAGTTTAGTGCGGGCAGCCATGCTATAGTTGAAGGTAGAGAATTGGCCATCAGCGATGATAGTGAAAATATGATTGCCCAAAAGTTAAGAGTTACTGATTTCAAACATGTTATTGAGCCATTTGACTTGTGCGAAGTAAGTTTCCATTCGGGTTGGGTTTTTCACCGAGCAGGTGCCAACCAAACAGATAAGATGCGTAAAGTAATGACGGTAATTTACATGGACAAAAATATGATTTTAAAAGAACCTGAAAACGAAAATCAAAAGAAAGATTGGGAAGTTTGGTGTCCGGGTGCACAAATTGGAGAGGTGATAAATACGGAATTGAATCCTGTGGTTTACTGAAACTGTACTTTATTTCAGAAAAAATAAATTTTTGATTTTAAAGTAAACTCATGTATTCTTTCCAAAATTAATTTAGATGAAAATAAAACAATTCTTAATAATTTGTTTGTTGCTGTCCTATGATATTTCATTTGCACAGTCACTAAATGAAAAATACCATGCCCTGCCATTTGGAAGTATCAAACCTAGCGGATGGCTGAAAGAACAAATGCAAAAAGACCTGCAAGGGTTTGTAGGAAACTTAGACAGATTAGTTCCTTCTTTAATCAATGACCCCATATATGGCGAGGGCCGAATGCACAAAAATAGCAAAGAAAAGGACCTGGGAAATTCGAAATCGGGAGATATCGAAGGCTCAAGTCAGTACATGTGGTGGAATTCTGAAACGCAATCCAATTGGTGGGATGGCTACATGCGAAATGCTTTTTTGTTAAATGATAAAGCGGCCATTGAAAAGTCCAGAAAACATGTTTATGAAATCTTAAAAACCCAAGATAATGATGGGTATTTAGGTATTTATGATAAAGAACTGCGGTATAATTTCAATTCTGAAAATGGAGAATTATGGGCAAAAGCTACTTTGTATCGTGGACTTTTGGGGTATTTTGAGGCTACTCAAGATACAATTGTATGGAAGGCACTACAGAAAGCGGTTGCTAATGTAATGGAGAATTATCCGATTTATAAATCCCATCCTTTTTATTCAGGTGATGGATTTTCGGGTGGTGTAGCCCATGGACTTACCTTTACGGATGTTTTGGATAGGATGTATCAGTTGACCAATGATAAAAAATATTGGGAGTATGCCGCATTTTTATACGCTGATTTTTCAGAAAATCATACTTCGGAGTCAGATGCTCAATTAAATAATATTTTAGATGAAAAGTACCTTTTAAGGTCTCATGCCGTTCATACTTACGAACACCTTCGACCGCTCATTACGGCCACTTATGCTACTGGAAATCCTCAATTAGAAAAGGCATTAAAGCTCTATTTAACGAAAATAAAAAAGGCAACTACCATGACTGGAGGTGCTACTGGAGACGAATGGATTTGGAAACAAATAGCCGATGCCACCGCTACTGGTTATGAGTATTGTTCTTTGCATGAGTTGATGGATAGCTATACTTCATTGTTACAAAAAAGTGGAAATGCGGCTATTGCAGATGATATAGAAAATATTTTTTACAATGCCGCCCAAGGTAGCCGTGACCCCAATCATTCGGCTATTGCCTACCTTAAAACCGACAATAGTTTCGTAATGGATGGTACAAAAAATGGGGAGGTAGAACCCAACCGAAAACAAACCCGCTATAAGTATTCTCCAGCTCACCAAGATGTGGCAGTTTGTTGCAATCCTAATGCAGGCAAAATAAGTCCGTATTTCGTAAAATCTGCCTGGATGAAACAATCTGATAATACTTTGGTAGCCACATTACTTTGTCCAAATATTTTGGAAACAACGATAAATGGAATCCCAGTCAAAATTGAAGAGATAACAGAATATCCTTACAAAAATGAATTTAAATTCAAAATTACTGGTGAAAAAGCGATAGGTTTTAAACTAAAAATCAGGAAACCAGAATGGGTAAAAAATATCATTACAAGAGAAAAGTTTAGTATCGAAGATGGGTATATAGTAATAGAAAGAGAATTTCAAAAAAATGATGAATTTTCGATTAACTTTACTACATACATCGCAATAAAGGAAGATTTAAATAAGGAAAAATATTTTAAATATGGAGCCATTGTTTACGCAAAACCAATAGCCTCAATTTCCGAAATTGGGAAATCTTATGCCGACGCTTTTAATGATTTAACCTATAAACCCAAATCGAATCAAAGATTTAAATTTGTTGAAAACCATAAGGCAACTTATAAAAATGGAAATATTATAGCTCAGCTTAAAAATTTAGAAAACAACAAAATTGAGCCTGTTACTTTAATACCTTTCGGAAAAACGGTTTTAAGACAAACAAGTTTTTAAAAATATGATAAAATCTAAAGCAGCAATAGCATCAGGCGAGGGTAAATTTTCGATTCAAACCATCGAAATATCAGAACCTATAAACGATGAAATATTGGTAAAAATAAAGGCCGCAGGTATTTGTCATACCGATTGGGATTCGCAGTCGTGGGGCAAAACTTTGGTAATGGGCCACGAAGGTGCTGGCGAAGTTGTGGCCATTGGCGAGGCTGTTAAAAACTTTTCTCTTGGAGACAAAGTAATGCTCAATTGGGCGATTCCATGTTATGAATGTTTTCAGTGTCAAGAAGGAAACCAACATATTTGCGAACGTAATTCGGCAGTAACGGCTGGAAATAAAGTAAGTGGAGGCCATGCTACTTTTGAGTCAACCATCTTTAATGGCCAAGCCATCGAAAAAGCATTTAGCTTAGGAACCATGTCGGAATACACCTTGGTAAGAGAAGCTGCTTGTGTTAAAATTCATGTAGATATGCCATTTACTTCAGCTGCAATAGTAGGTTGTGGTGTAATGACGGGTTACGGTTCTGTTATCAATGCCGCCAAAGTAAAGCCAGGAGCCAATGTGGCGGTATTGGGAACTGGTGGCGTTGGTCTCAATGTGATTCAAGGAGCAAGAATAGCGGGAGCAGGCAAAATAATTGCTGTTGATGTAAATCCTTTAAGACTTGAAATGGCCTTGGAATACGGTGCTACGCATACACTTTTGACAGAAAAAGAAGATGTCGGTTTATTAAAAGCAGCCGAAGCCGTAAAAGATTTGTGTGGTGGGAGAGGAGCAGACTATGCTTTTGAATGTACTGCCATTCCTGACTTAGGAGCTGCACCATTGGCTATGATACGCAATGCAGGTACGGCAGTTCAAGTCAGTGGCATTGAGCAAGAAATCACGATAGACATGAATCTTTTTGAATGGGATAAAGTGTATATAAATCCGCTTTATGGAAAATGTCGACCGCAAATAGATTTTCCTATTTTGCAAGATCTATATGCCAAAGGCGACTTGTTTTTGGATGAAATGGTTACGCGAACTTACGCTTTAGAAGACCTAGCTCAAGCATTCCAAGATATGCACGAAGGCAAAAATGCCAAAGGCGTGATTCGATTTGAAGATTGATTTGATTGATTCGATTTGATGATTGATTTGATTTACGATTAATTTGATTTACGATTTTAGATTTTCGATTAATGCGATTTTAGATTAATTCGATTGACGATTTTAGATTTATAATTGAATTGATTTAAAATTAATTTCATCTGACAAAAATATTGAAAATTAGCATTCTAAATCTTAGACAATTTGAACCCCGAAGAGGTGACATTATTATAACAAAAACGAACCTCTTTGAAAAAAAAAACCATGAAAGGGTTTAATTTTCATACGCTTGCATTTGTTTTATGGAGGTAAATATTTAACGAATACTATGAGTAGTTTTTTTACAACAGAAATAGCTGATTATCAAAACCTTGAATTCATTACTGTAAAAAGCAATGCTCTAAAAAAGCGTGCCGATATCACGGTTTATAATCCTTCAAAAGACGATATAAATGCAAAATCTTTACCCGTAGTTATTCTTCTACACGGCGTTTATGGTAGCCACTGGGCTTGGGCGATGAAAGGCAAAGTGCATGAAACAGCTCAGCGTTTAATTTCTGAAAGTAAAATAAAACCAATGGTCTTGCTTATGCCTTCGGACGGACTTTTTGGAGATGGAAGTGCGTATATTCCTCATAAAACCGAGAATTACGAAAAATGGATAGTGGAAGATGTGATAGAAGTAGCTAAAGAGCTAATACCGAAAGTTGACGAAACTTCGCCTGTTTTCATTGCTGGACTTTCAATGGGTGGTTTTGGAGCTTTGAGATTGGGAGCAAAATATCCAAAGATTTTCAAAGCATTTTCTGGTTTATCGTCGATTACCCATTTTGAGCAAATAGAACAATTTGTATCTGATTTTTCTGAACTTAAAAACCAAGCTTTGGAGCTAGACGGGGTGTTGGATTGGATGATAAAGAACAAATCAGAACTTCCACCTTTTAGGTTTGATTGCGGCTCAGAAGATATTTTAATTGAACAAAACAGGAAACTCCACGAAGATTTGACAAATTACAATATCGAGCACACTTATAAAGAAAATCTTGGTGCTCACCAGTGGGAATATTGGTCGGAGCATATTGTCGAAACATTGGAGTTTTTTAGTAGTAAACTTTGAAGAGGCAGCAAATTGGCCACCTCTCCATAACTATTTCTTATAATATACCTTTAGCGAATTTTAATACGCCACCCAAAGAATCACGTACTTTTGGCTCAGCCGCTGCACCACCAGTTTTCAAAAGATTAACACTCGACATAGCCGTTGAAATCAAAGAACCGCCAGAAGCAGCCGAACTTCCACCCAAAAGCGACAGGCCACTTTTCATCATACCCAAATTGCCAGTTAATGCAGAAGCTTGTCCAACAAGACTTTTTCCACCCATAAGCGAGCTTAATTTATTTGCTCCCAAAGCCATCTTTACCATTGCTATAGCTTTTTGCAGAACGCCGCTTTGAACACCACCACCCGAAATCAATGGAATAAGTTTTTTCAAATTCCCAACTTGACCTAAGAGTTTGTCTTTAAACTCGCCAGAAGAACTTTCAGAAGACTTTTCGATGCTTTCAACAGTCTTGGTCAATGCCATCGCTGTAGCTGCATTATCTTTTCCAGCACTCAAGCTCAGTACATTATCCAACATCATTTCAGTAGAATCTGTAACAGCGTCAACTGTTTCAGCAGGCTTTGCAAGTGCCTTTGGGAATTGAGCAAAACTTACACTGGAAATAGCCAATAATGCTACAATTAAGATGCTTTTTGTGGTTTTCATATTTTAAAATTATGATTTGATTATTTGTAAAATTAAGCAAATGTTCGCTTTCCTGACATTAGAAATAGATTAATTTACATAAACACAAAAAAGGCAGCCTCAGAGAAGCTGCCTTTTACATCAAATTATTAGCTATTACATTACTTCAATACTTACATCTTTTTGCAGAGCTTCTTTTGACTTAGGAAGAGTGATTATCAAAACCCCATCTTCGTGCTTGGCTGAGATGTTTTCTATATCAACTTTTCTATTTAAGGCTACTACTCTTTCGAATGTTTTCACAGGAAATTCCTGTTGGGTAAATTTCGGTGGATTTTCAATTTCTTTTTGGCCGTTGATGTACAAAACATCCTCTTTTACGGCTATCGAAATATTTTCTTTGCCAAATCCCGTGGCATAAACTTGTACCAAATATTCGGTTTCATTTTCCGAAATATTCAAAGGTACATTGTATTTTGGACGACGGAAACCTCCGCTGAAGTTAGGCATTTGACGAAATGCCGGATGAAAATGAGCTCTATCTCTACACATGGTTTTAATTGTTTTTTTGGTTAATATTATCTTGAGTTTCATGGCCCTTTTCGCAATGATTTGCGTGGCGGCCGTGATGGTTTCCGTGGTGTCTCCAGCCGAAATGGGCCGTCAGTGCACCGAAAGTGAGCATAGCTGCTATGATACTCACAAAAAATCTTGGTCTTCTTTTCATAATTTGTACGATTAAAAATTAATCTATATTGATGATTTGGCTATTTTGATTTCTGTTTTTGAAAACCACGCTTTCAAATCCAGACATAGCATACACATCATTCCTAACGGTGCGATAGTGGGCCTGGGCATATCGCATTCTTCTTCTAAATCCCATACCCATAATGAAGAAGAACAGCAAAAAGAACAACATAATAAATGGAGCAAAAAATAAAGCGGCTCCCATAAATACTCCGAAAAAAATTGATCTTAACATTTTATATTTCTTGTTTATATAATGGAAGACGAGCAAGTGGAGATTTTACTTTAAAATTTTTGAAGTTTTCTTAAGTTTTAATTCTAACTGTTTAATTTTTAATGTTTTAAAGTATAAAAAAAGGCCTTTCATTGTTGAAAGACCTTTAAGTTTTATTGTAAAAATTGGACCTCACTTCCCGCACCTTTGCCTCCATTGTTCTTTAAAAGCCCGCTTTTCTTCATCGCTCATATCCATAAATTTTTCTTTGAATTTCGGATTCCCAAAGGGCGGTTTTCTGTAGCCTGCACCTCTGAAATTAAACCCACCAAACAAAATCCGGCTCAAAACAAAAAGACCCAAAGCTTGCAAATAATTGATTTTAGACCAATGAAAAATACCCGGAACCAGCCAGTTCCAAAGCGTCATTACCACCCATCCAAAGGCCAAAACCCCTGCCATGATTACCGGAATAAAGAAAAGCCGTTTTTTCATTGTCTTAATAATTTAATTCTTCGTATAAATAATTCAATCTATTTCTCAAGTGTTTCACAGCATAGCCCTTCCTGCTGATGATCGTCTTCAATTTTTCTCCTTTCAGGTCCGCTATCTGCTGCAAAGTTAAATCTTCCATTTCGTTTAACACAAAAACCTCCCGCTGGTTTTCGGGCAATTCCTCCAAAGCTTTTTCAAGTTCTTTCCAAAAAGTCTCCTTAAAAAGTGCCAAATCAGGGTCATTGCTGTCGTCCAAAAGCAATATTTCCTTAAAAATCAAGTCGCCGTCAGCGTCTTCAAAAGCATAATCGTCCAACGAGTCCGTCGATTTCTTCCTATACCTGTCTGTCACCTTATTTCTAGCCACTTGATAGAGCCACGCCGACACATTTTCGATGTCTTCCAGATTGCCAAAACTCGAAAGCTGATACCACACATCCTGAAGAATATCCTCAGCGTCTTCGTTTGACCGAACTTTCCCACGGATAAACCCGAACAGCTTTTTTCCAAAAGCCTGAATAGTGGATTTAATCGTTTTGGTCTCTTCGCTCATTTGCTAATAATCTTCTTTTTTTTGAGTAGACGTATCAAGCCCGATTTTACTTTAATTTTTTCAAAAAAACTTTCAAATAATCTTTAAAACCCTCTTCCCAATCTTTTCAAATACAATATTGACCTTTTTTTGTTAACAAATTTCGCACTAATGTTTTTTATTTTTTTGGGCAGCGGCCGGGCTTTCGCCACTCGCTCTTTGTCTGCGGCTATCGCCAGCAAACAAAGGAGCTCAAACAAAGGCTCTATCCCTGCTGCAAGGGCAACTCGCTTTTAATCAACAGCTTAATTGTCAAATTTCATCATAATTTCTTACTGAATTCCCCAAAATCACAGCCAAGAATGTCACCCTTCCGACAAAAAACAAAAACTTATTTTACAAATTGATTCAAATCCGCCATTTTTGACGTTAAAGAACTAAATGCCTTACCAACAAGAATTTATTTTTAAACAAAATCCTAAGTTTACACGTAAGTAAGACATAACGAATGAAATAATTTAAATAAAACAATAATATAAAAAATGAAAACCTTCTCAAATCTCCTTTTACTGTTTTTCTTGTTTTTTAGTATAACAGGTTGTTCGCAATCACGCAAAAAACAAAAAGTTTCTGCTCCTAAGGCAGCCTACCTTGGATTGGCTGCTGAAGATACCACTTGGACCGAAAAAGTTATAAAATCTGACAAAGAGTGGAAAAAAATCTTGACCCCGCAGCAATATTACATCACCCGCGAGCAAGGAACCGAACGTCCATTTTCAAGCGAACTGAACCACGTAAAAGGCGACGGAATATTCTTTTGTGTTTCTTGCAAAAATCCCTTGTTTAGTTCAGCCACAAAGTTTGACTCAGGCACGGGCTGGCCTAGTTTCTGGCAGCCATTGGCCTCAAAAAGCGTTTCTGTAGGTATGGACAATTCCCTCGGAATGGTACGTGACGAAGTGGTTTGTGCTCGTTGTGAAGCTCACTTAGGTCATGTATTTAACGATGGCCCCAATCCAACAGGATTGAGATATTGCATGGACGGAGATGCCATGTATTTCCAGAAAGCCCCAATGTTAGAAAAAGCCGTTTTTGCACAAGGTTGTTTTTGGTGTGTAGAGGAGATTTTCGAAATGGTAAATGGTGTGCAGGAAGTGATTTCGGGATACGCAGGCGGCACAGAGAAAAATCCCACCTATGAGCAAGTGGGCAGCGGTGTTACATCTCATGCGGAGTCTGTTGAGGTTATTTACGATCCCAAAGTCGTAACTTACGAGCAATTACTCAAAGTGTATTTTAATTCAGGCGACATCACGCAGGTAAATGGACAAGGACCAGACAGAGGAAGGCAATACCGTTCTATTATTTTTTATAAAAACGAACAAGAAAAACAACAAGCCGAGGCATATATCAAAACTTTAGATGCATCTGGTAAATACAAAAGCAAAGTTTCGGCGGCAATTGAGGTAGTTCCTTTTACCAAATTTTATGAGGCTGAAGGCTATCACCAAGACTACGTAAAGCTTAATCCAAACCAGGGATATGTGCAAGGAGTATCTTTACCAAGGTATTACAAAGCAATCAAAAACTTTCCTGAATTATTAAAGAAAGGCGTAAACCAATAAGCATTTTATCGTCTTGATTAAGAGCAGTTTTCTGAAACGGAAACTGCTTTTTTTGTTTGTCGGCAAAGCGACAATCTAACAATATGTTTTTTTCCTTCTTTGCAAAAAAAAAATCAAAATGAAAAAAATATCAATATTGCTCTTTGTTTTAATCAACACCAATTTATTGGCTCAACAAAAAAATAATTATGCTGAAATAGGTGGAGGCATTGGTGCTTCGTCTGGTAGTTTTGGAGCGGCACTCCACAAAAACTGGACTTTAGGAAAGAATAATAAATTTGTAATAGGAACTGGTCTGAGATTTACATCATTTTTTGGAACTGACATCAATTTTATCACGGCACCAGCAGACTTGACCTCAGACCCTAAAAACCTTGATACGCTTTTAGCTCCAAAGCCATCTCTTAGTTCTTTAAATGCAATGATTAATTTGGGCTATAGACTCAACAAAAAAATTGAATTTGGATTTAATATTGATGCTCTTGGCCTATCGTATGGGCCGACAGGCTCGCCTTCTTATATCACCAACGGAAAAAGCACCGTTGTGTCTGCAAAACCAACAAGTCTTAATCTTTTACTGGTTGGCGACAGAGATAAAGGTTCTTTAAATTCACATCTTTATGCAAAGTATGATATTTCAAACAAAATCGGACTTAAGCTAGCCTATCAGTTTTTGTTTAATGAATTGACTACCAGTACCAAAGTACAAACCGTTCCATCAGACAATGATAGATTCCGAGTGAAATCCTCTATGGTGTTTGTTGGTGTTTCTTATGGATTTTGATATTATCATTTCGGATGATAATTCCTAACCGCATCTTTAATAACCTGTGCTTTATCCAATGTCATTTTTTTTGTTTCTTTATTTAGATACAAATCCATTTGACTGGCATAATTTGGGTCGCTTTCGTGGTTAGATGCTCCATAATTTATTACTGATTCTATTTCTGGCAGTCCAACCTTGGGGAATCTTACCAATTCTATGTAAGATTCTCCAGCCTCGGCTTTCATGGTGCCATTTTTGTAGGGTTTAGAATGTATGGCCGTCAAAACATCTGGCATTCCCCAAATCGCCTTTTCGTCTTTTCCTCTTACCAATTTCTGTAATTCTCCCAAGTTGATTTCTTCCTTTCCGAAATTATCCACCAAATATTTTTTTACATACGTCAAGGCTTCTATGCAATCATCCTTGCTCAATTTTGTATCAAAACCGCTTTCTGTATTTTTTAGTTTTTTGAATAAATAATAATACATCACCAAAAAACTCGCCGCTCCTTTGCTTTCTATTTCAGCTTTTTTGTTCCAGTTTTGGATGCTCTCTATTTGGGTTTTTATAGCGGGATGTTCTGCGGATTTCAAAAGATAGAATTCACTCAAATCTGTCTGAAACGCCAGTTTTTCGGGCAACTGACTATCGTATTTTATTTTTTTAAAGTCCTCATAACTAAGTTTTTGATGTTGAGCTATCAATTCCTGAAACCGCATGCTGCGGTTATTGTCATGGGTTTCATAGCCCATCGTTTCATCAAATTTTTCGGCTTTCAGATTATCCTTTTCGCCTGAAGCATTAAAGGGCGTATTGTTGGTGTTAAACAAATACCCACTTTCAGGATTTACGTATTGTGGCAAATCTTGAAGTTTATGGAATCCCGTAGTCAGCGTGGCAGAAGTATTGCCCGGAAGTGTATTTTTCCAGTCATAACCTGTTGGTCTCAAGGGGATTTTGGCATTGCTCACATAAAAAATCGTGTCGTTTCGGTCGGCGTAGATGGTGTTAAACATCGGAATGGCCACCATTTCCATGGCTTTGTAAAACTCCGAATAGTTGCGGGCTTTGTCCATTCTGTACCATTGCTCCATGCCTCTGATGTCTTGGTTGGCACCGTATCTTATCGCAAATGTGCCCTTGTCGGTTTGCACCGTGGCACCGTATTTACTCCAAAGAGCCTTCTTTTTTACGGGTATTACTATCGGGCCTAATTTTACCTTTAGTTTTACCGTTTTTTGGTTAAGCGTTTCCCAATTATTATCGAATTTATATTGGTATTTGTTGGCAGGATTTATTTCCATCTGGTACACATCTATTCTGTCAGGATAGTTTACGGTATGTGCCCAACCCAAGTTTTCGTTTACGCCATGCAGCACCACTGGCGAGCCCGGAAATAGGCCACCGATAATGTTCAGTCCCTCTTCGCTACACAAATGTGCCTCATACCACGCCACAGGCCCTTCGAGCGGTTGGTGGGAGTTGATGTTGAGATAAGGCACGCCGTCCGTAGTTTTTGAACCCGATATAGCAAAAGCATTAGAGCCAGCCGCTTTGAAACTCTCCAGCGTCTTTATTTTTCCTTTAAAAATATCGCCCAAAACGCCATCCACGCCCGAAATAACCGAAAGTGAAAGCGTAACCGTCGTCATATAATCTTCGGTATTGACGGGGAAAGACTTTTTGACCAAAACCTCCTTTGGGTGATTTTTGGCATACGCATTTAGGCCTTGCACATAGCCTTCTATCAATGCTTTGTAATCTTCCGAGAGGTCGGTTTTATATTTTTCTTTTACGATTTCGCGGCAATGCAATAGTTCTACCACATAATCTACCGAGGCTCCTTCTTTGCCCTTTAGTCTGCCCAACATACCTTTTCCGGCCAATAAAGTCAACTGAATGGTTTTAAAATCATCCTCGGCATGTGCGTAGGCTAGGCCATAAGCCACCTCAGGATCCGTTTTGGCAAAAATGTGCGGAACGCCCCATTTGTCTCTCAGAATGTTGATTTTTTCAGGATTTATTTGAGCAAATGCAGAAATGGACAGGAAAAGGAATACGACAAGTTTCATTTATTTTAAATAAGGTTAAGAATAAACTTAAAATTACGCAATAAAATATCTTAAAAACACACAGAGAATACAAATTTAGAAATCAGATGAAATATCATGGAAGGTTTTAGATTTCTTGGAAATTTCTTTTCTTAGTATTTTCTTGAAAATAAATTTTTCACCAAAATATTAAATCCAAAAAATAAGGATAAAAAGATGGAAATTAGGTGGCGAAATGAGCTTGATTTTGCTCAAAGGTTTTTTACTATTCGGTTAGCATTTATTCTTGAAAATGAATAAGTTTGTAATGAAATAAAAATTAAGGAAACACAAAAATATCGGTTTACGAAACTCCAAAACTCACATGAAAATATTAACACTCCGCATGATAAAACACAAACATTTATTTATCAATTACTTAGAAAAAATAATCACAAAAAAACCAATTGCGATATTTACGCTACTCTTAAAAATAGTAGCGTAAACTGACTTGTTATCGGAAATAAAGATTAAAACAAAAAATAGATGTCTGACATTATCTTAAAGTTTTGGCCTCAGGAAGAAGTTGCTGAAATAAAAATAGAATTAATAAAGGAAGGGCTTACAAAGGCCAAAATTATTGGAGGTGTTAAAGATTTTTTGGGCAAACCTGCTTATGAACCTGGATTGTCAATTAACAATTATCTTGAGCCCCAACTTGATAGAAACCATTATTATTTTAAAGATATTTCTCTGTTAATTTCAGAATCTAACTATGGTGTTATGGAGGGCCCAGAAGATTTTGAATATATTGATAGAAATAATGTTGTTTCTATTGAAGGAGGAGATGGAGAGCTAGAAGGTTGGACTAAATTTTGTGAAAAATTAAAAGAAATTACTGGAGACGAGTATGTAGGTGGTTGGGAACTTCTATAATAACATAAAACTCTATAAAACATGTTTAAAAACTTATTTAAAAAGAAAGATGGAAGTCACGTTCCAGAAATCGACTTGAATAAAATATTTCCAATACTGAAAGGTAAACTGACTAATTCATTGACAAATAGTGTTGTCGGAGAACCAATTAGTATTCAATTATTCGACGACATTGATATTCTTTTCGCTATTGACAAAGGTGAACAGTTTGAGTTCATCAATGAAACGACTTTGATAGCTTTGAAAATTAATAAAGATGAACTTCGGTCTATAGCAATAGAAAACCTTAAGAAATATGTAAATCTAAAAGGTATTAATATTGAAGGTGACGAAAATATTCAAATGATTAAGCTTGATAGGGTTTTAGAATCATCATTAATCCTTTATGATGAACTTTGGACTAAATTCTGCATTGATTACTCAGACGACATTGTAATAAGTATACCTTCAAGAGAATTACTACTTATTTCTTTAGCAAGTAACCCAACAGGTATTCAACAATTGAAAGAAGGAGCTCAAGATTTATTCCAAAATGGACATTATAAACTTACAGAAAACCTTTTTATTAAAAGACTTGACGGAACACTCAAAAAAATGGAATAAATCCGATAACACGAGGCTATAAGAAAGCGGTTGCAAACCGCACAAGGCTAACGCACAAAACCGCCTTCTCATAGCCCAATCGTTACAACATTTGTTACCCAACCCGCTGCAAATAAACAAATTAATAAAATATTAGAATAAAATAAATGAACTGTAATAACTGTAAAACCGAGGTAAGCTCAAAGTTTTGTCCGGACTGTGGGCAACCTTCTGCTCTTAAAAGAATTGATGGACATTATATAATCCACGAAATAGAACATGTCTTACATTTTGAACGTGGAATTTTATATACAATTAGAGAACTCACTATAAATCCAGGTCAAAATATTAGAAGGTATCTTACTGAGAACAGAAGCCGACTTGTTAAACCAATTATTTTTATTATTCTGACTTCATTAATTTACTCTATTATTATCAACTTTTTTCATATCGAAGAACAGTATGTGAAATTTGAAGGTGATGGGGCGAAGTTGGGAACACCAATGAAAGTTTTCGCTTGGATAAAAGGCCACTATGGTTATGCAAATATTATTATGGGTGCATTCATCGCGTTTTGGACAAAGCTGTTCTTCAAAAAACATCAATATAATTACTTTGAAATCTTAATATTGCTTTGCTTTGTTTTAGGTATTGCGATGTTAATTTTTTCAATATTTGCGATGCTTGCTGGACTGACAAACCTGAAAATATCACAAATAGGTGGCATTGTAGGCATGATCTATATTTCTTGGGCAATCGGACAATTCTTTGGAAGAGACAAAATATTCAATTATGTAAAAGCCATATTTGCATATTTATTAGGTATGTTAACTTTTGGAATTTTGGCTTTCCTTTTGGGGATGTTTATTGACCTAATTATAAAACACTAAAATATTATAGTAAAACAGGTTTCAATAGCGTTTTCAGCTCTTCGCCCTGCTCCAAATGACATACCGAAGCTAAATAAGACAGGATTTCCAATCCTATTTATTTTAATTTTCAAAAACTTAGGCCAACAAGTTTAGAGTTGATATTTGAAAAGGTTTGTTGTGATAATTATGAAAAATTTTTGGAACTTAAGTCTTGGGAATTCATAATTCAGATTTAAAATCCTCATAATATTACTGTAAGATGTCTTGCATAACAAGTGGAAAAGCGGAATACCAAACCCAAAAATAATAAGGACAAAAAGATGGAAATTAGGTCGGTGAAGGGAGCTTTTTTTTGCCTTAAATTTTATTGTTATTCAGATAGTATATATTCTTGAAAATGAATAAGTTTGTAATGAAATAAAAATTAAGGAAACACAAAAATATCGGTTTACGAAACTCCAAAACTCACATGAAAATATTAAAGCTATAAAATACGAAACACAAATACTTATCTTTCAGTTACTTAGAAAAAATAATCACAAAAAAATCAATTGCGATATTAACGCTACTCTTAAAAATTGTAGCGTAAACTGACTTGTTAGGCACAATGATATGGAAAAGCAACAAATCATAGAAGAAATAATTTCTGAAATATTGGATTCGGACATTATTTTTTTTGCTATAGGTGGCTTTGGCAAATATCTATATGACGACAAAATCGATATTAAAGATTTAGATTTCTACATACCTGCTGAGTTAAATAATTCAGAAAAGTTGATAGGACTAATATTAAAATTTGATCGACGAAACAAACTAAACAACTATATCTTCGATAAAATAATACGAATTAATTATAAATCATTAACTATTGACCTCTTACCAAAAATTGATGGAGTTAATTTTGAAAGTGTAATGGAAAATTATGAAATTAAATATTTTAATAATTTACCTATTCGGACATTAAGTCAAAATAAAATTGAAGAAAACATAAATTTCATAAAAAATCAAATTGAATAAATATGGCAAGACCACGAAATGAAAGACACCAAGTAATAGCTTTTATTAGAGCTAACTGTGAGGCAATAATGTCTTTGGAAGACTTAGAAAATCTTAACAATAGATTTGAAAAATATGAAATTGAAGATTTTAAAACTTATAAATTTATTATTCATTACGAGCCACTTTATAAAATAATCACATCAAGTTATAGAATTCCAGATGAAGATAACTTTAATGGAACAAAAGAAGAAATAGAAAAAATAGAAAAATATATTCCAGAGGCAACCATTGAGACTTTGAGTTATTTTGATTATGTGGGAGAAAAAATTCATAGTTGTATAAAACAAGGGGAAGATTATTGGGATGATGATTTAGACACATCTGATTCATCTGACATTTACAAACTCATGACTGGCTTGCATAATTACCTAACCAAAAATTACATAGAAGAATATCATGAAGAAACAAAGCACGAAACTGAAAATCTGAAATTTATGGCGGAATTTGCTCAAAAGTATAGTTTAGAAATAAGATTTTATGATGGCTACTTTTGGCAATAGAACGAATCACTGTGCCTAACAACGTATTGCCAATATGGTGGCAGACGGAAGTAAATGAGCTTTTTATTCGATATTGGGCAGTATTTCCAGCTGACGGAAACCGACTGAACTTTTGTAATATTCCTCAGCAATTGGTACATTTATGAAATTTTGTTGCGGGCTGAAAGTATTTCAAATCCCACCACATCAGCAATACTTTTACGTTATGACCTATGTTAAAAAGACATTGAAGCAAGTAATATTCATACTGACAATAATACTTTTTGTGACAAGTTGCGATTTCAAGTCAGCTAAAGACTATTTGAACGAAGCGGACAAACTTTCTGAAAAGGGGAAATATAAAGAAGCAATAGAATTACTTGACAAAGCAATTGAGAAAGATCCTAAATATCTTGGTTCATATATAAATCGTGGAGCAGAGAAATCAGCACTTGGAGACTATAAGGGAGCTATCGAAGACTACAAAAGTGTTTTACAAATTGACCCAAAAAATACACTTGCACTTTTTAACATTGGGAATAATTACAAACGAATTGCCGACTTCAAAACAGCAGTTGAATATTATGATAAAGCTTTTGACACCAAAGGCGGACAAATAATTTATTTAGACCTAACTCCAAACGATTTTATTGACCTTAGTGAGTTTGACGTTCCAGGACACGAAATACATTATGAAAGGGGAATCGCTTATTATAACATTGACAGTTTGCATAGAGCATTCAATGACTTTAATGCGGCAATACAAAAAAATTATATGAAAGGAGAGTGCTATTTTTGGCTTGGCTTTATTTATATTTCTACAGGACAGACTGACTTGGCTTGCGAGAACCTTAAAAAGTCAAAACAACTTGGCTACAAAGACGCTGAAGAAGAATTAAAGAAATATTGCAACGAATGACAAGAAACACGGGGCTATAACAGCACCCACCAGAAATTGGCGGTTCAGTGCTTAAATGAAGGTTTGTGGTTCGTATCAAGTTCAGTGCTGGCAGACAGTTTTCGTCACCGAAATCGCCAACTTCTTGTAGTTGCAAACCGTCACTGCACAAAACCCTTCACAGCAGTATTTCTAGTACTCACGTGCGTTTTGAGAATAGGCAGAGCGGCTGTGAAATTAGACAGATTCGTCAAATTGGTATAAGGCGATACTTCCTTTTCGCTTCCATTTACAAATGGCGTTATCATATTTGTGGCATTGTCAAACAAAGTGTTCATTTTGCTGGTAGTGAATACGTTATCATTAAATTCTTTCACGTAGGTTTTGTATTTAGCATAGTAAACTGGATCTTCGGCCACGTATTTTATCAATGGCCAATTGCTGGCCACGCCAGACAAATTTAAGTTTACTCTGGCGGCACTGGTCAAGGCTTCGTTGTTGTCCCATGGTATCCAAACCACCTTTTCGGTAGGGTGATTGTAAAGGTAATAATTGTGAGCCATGGCACCGTAGGTATCCCAGTTTACGAGGGTGGTATTTACGGCCAACCATTTTACAAATTGGTCCATGTTCATGTTTTCCTCCAATTTACTTCGCCATGCTGCAGCGTCGGAGGTTCTGTTGGTGGCATTTAGGGCAGAAATGATATTTTTAACATCCGAAAAATCCGCCGCCTTGCTGTTGTTTTTCTTTTCAAAATTGGCCTCAACAAACGAAGTGAAATTGGACTCAGGTTTATAGATATTGCCATCATCACCACCAAATTGAGACTTTATCATCGTGTCGTCAATTACTTCTACTGTAGTGTAAACGCCGCAGTATTTTAGTCCATCGCCAAAGTCGATATACACCTTACAGAAAGCAGTTTGAGCGGCAGGAATGCCCGCCATTCTGAATATATCGGCAGACACTTTTTCTCTAATGAGCGAATTGTCTTTGGCTCCAGGCGAAAACGAAAGCTCTTTAAAGCCGTACAACCTTTGGTTGGATATTTCGGGATGTTCGTCTTCATATTTGTCCATATTTAGTCTGAATGGCAATTTATAAATGCCTGACTTCCAGGTCGAATTTAGGGTGGAATTGCCTTTTAATCTAAATCCTGCATTCTCCCATTTTTTACCATTAAAGTTTAGCGTAACTGGTACGTAGGCTGGCTCTTCGCCAAAGTCAGTTATTCCGCCACCGCCAGGTTGACCGCCACCTCCGGGCATTCCGCCACCTTGAGGGCCGCCACCACCTACACCAAATGTGCCTTTATTTTTGGCTACCATATCTGTCTTTATGGCTTCCCAATTCGTCTTCCCGATGATTATTTCTAAACTGTTTACTTTGTCTTGCGGGAATACCACGCTATAGTCTGGCTCGCCTTCTTTGGCGTGCGAGGCCGTGGTCCAATCCGAATTGGTGCTTCCTATTTCAGGATCTACGGTGTCTTTTGCATTTTTCTCACATGAAAAAAACGTTAGAAGCGAAACAATCAGTAAAAGCTTAAATTTTAAATTCATATTGGTTTTACTTTTAAACTGAATACGCAGTTTAGTTTAAAGCTGCTGCTTTTGGGGATTTGAATTGAAAAATATTCTTTTTTAAACTATTTTAAATTAGATTTTTAAGGACTGATAATAAAATATACTTTATGTGCCTTGCCAGGCGGGCATTCTTTTTTTTCGAAAAAAAAGAATCAAAAAAAACACTTTTTTTGCAATGATCCTCTGAAAAATTTCGTCAAACACTTTTTGGGCTATAAAAAATCCTTTTGAAGCGAAATTTTACAACGGACTGCAAAAAAAATATAAGGACCAATTAGTATTTATTTAGAAATTAGTAAAATACTGATAATATGCATTTTAAAATTTCGAAAATATTTTAAATGATTGATTTTTAGTGCTTTAATTTACACGGAAATTTTAGTTAAATAACTTACTTCAATCCAAAAATCTTGTTCATTCGTACCCATTTTTCCCCTGGTTTGGCCATTGGAAGGGCCTGTTGGAATGTCCACATGAAATTCTCCCATTTTTGCACAATCGGATTTTCGGCATCGGCTTTGGCTTTGGCTTCGAACGAAAAATCATCTTCCGTATCCATAATCATAAACATCCTGGTGCCTATTCTGTATATCTGCATGTCCTTGATTGCAGCATCTACAATCGTCTGCCTTATTTCGGGCCAAATACTCTCATGAATCTTTTCGTATTCCGCTATTTTTTCGGCGTCGTCTATTAGGTCGAGAGCAAAACAATATCTTTTCATTTCTAATTCTGTTTGTTTGTCAATATGCTTTTTGAGAATGGCACACGGATTTTATGGATTGGACACGGATTTTTAATTTTTTAAAATCAGTTTGGCTCAAAAGGCCATCTAATTTATGTTTATCAAAAAAAATCATAGATTTTTATTAAATGAAATTACCTTCATTCTTCGATATAATTTATTTTCAAAATAAACTGCAATAATTTAACAATTAGGTTGTTACATCTTTTAAATTTAGAATATTTAAGTCTTTTAAATATCTTTTATTTTGCAATATGTCCCAATTTTTTTAAAATCCAATGTCCACGCTTCATTTGTTTTTATCCAAATTCTGTTTCAATAAATTATCTACCTTTGTGTATGGAAAAAATCTTAGCAAAAATAGGCATTGCGGCATTGAACGAAATGCAAAAAGCCACTATCAAAAGCATAGCCGAAAACGAAAACACCCTCTTGCTTTCTCCAACTGGTTCGGGCAAAACTTTGGCGTTTTTGTTGCCACTTTTGGACATACTCGAAAACATCGAAAACCAAATACAAGTGATGATATTGGTGCCTACGCGTGAGCTTTCGCTACAGATAGAGGCCGTTTGGAAAAGCCTCGGTACGGGGCATAAAATCAACGCTTTTTATGGTGGTCACAGCATGGAAGTTGAGATAAATAGCCTTAAAAATCCGCCTGCCGTGTTGGTGGGTACGCCTGGGCGTATAGCAGACCACTATACCCGCCGCACCATAGACAGCCGCCAGGTTAAAACCCTCATTTTTGATGAGTTTGACAAGTCGCTGGAGATGGGTTTTCATGAGCAAATCCAGTTTATATTGGAGCATTTGCCCAAAATCAACAAACAGGTTTTTGTGTCGGCCACGCAGGGAATTTCTCTGCCAGAATTTATAAAAACCCCAACACTAAACCAACTGGACTACATAAGCGATGGCCAAAAAAACCGAGGTTTGGCACTGAAACTTGTAAAAACCACCGATAAAATACAAGGCCTTGGGCTGCTTTTGGGGCAGATAACACAGTCGGCCACGCTGATATTTTGCAACCAAAGAGACGAGGTGGAAGAGGTGGCAGGCTTAATGGCCAAGCGAGGCATAAACTGCGGCGTGTTTCATGGAAAAATAGAGCAGGTAGACCGCGAAAAAGCCCTGATAAGATTCAGAAACGGCAGTGTGCGGTATTTGATCAGTACCGATTTGGCAGCCAGGGGATTGGACATACCGGAGGTTGAAAACGTGATACATTACAGCCTGCCTTACCACGAGCAGGAGTTTGTACACCGCAACGGACGCACGGCCAGAATGAACGCAACAGGCGTAGCTTATTTTTTGATTGACAAAACCGACAAACTGCCAGCCTACCTTGGCGACGCCGTGGAGGAGCTGCAGCTAAAAGACGAAAAGTCTGAGATAAAAGCGGAGGAATTTACGACGATATATATCAGTGGAGGAAAAAAAGACAAGATAAATAAGATAGACATAGTAGGGTTTTGTATGCAAAAAGGTGGCCTTGAAAAAGACGCCCTCGGCAAGATAGAAGTGCAAGACTTTGCCTCCTACGCCGCCATAAAAACAACAGCCCTAAAGACCTTCCTAAAAAACATACAAGACCAAAAAATAAAGGGCAAAAAGATGAAAATTGAGGTGGCAAGATGAGCTTGTCTATGCCTTAAAGTTTTTTATTTTTCGGGTAGTATTTATTCTTGAAAATGAATAAGTTTGTATAGTAATACAAATTAAGGAAGCACATAAATATTGGTTTACGATACTTTTAAACTCATATTGAAATAGTAATGTAACACAATAGAGGATGCAAGTTAATCAATATCAGTAACTTAGATAAAATATTCGAAAAAAAACAATTGAGATATTTACGCTACTCAAAAAAGTAGTAGCGTAAACTGACTCGTTATGTGGCATTTTAAGAGACCCAACGAATAAACAATGAACCAAAGAGAAATCGACATAAACGAAATTCAAAGATTAATAGCGGAAAAAGACTCTTTGGGTGTTGAAGAAAAAGCTTTTGGCTTTATTCAATGTTATCCAAGAGACGAAGAAATCCTATTATTACTTTGTGAGATATTTGAATCCGATTGGCATTTAAGACAGGAAGATTTAGCTTCCAGCTTTCAGTTTGTCAAAAATCCAGTAACTGCAAAATCATTATTTCGAATGGCATTCAAGCTGACTGAGTATGATAAATGGAATGATACATTCCCAATGCAAAGAAAATGTGTTTGGGCTTTAGCAGACATTGGAACAATTGAGGCAATAAATTACTTAAAAGAAATTGAATCAAAAGCCAATAAGACAGTTGCTTCTTTTGCAACTAAAAGACTTCAAAATTGGGAAAGTGAATTACGAAGAAAAGGACAAATGTTAAGAAGTGACGTAAATTATTCTTTCAATATTTCTCTTGATAACTATTCAAATAGTATTAAAGAATTACCAAAAGACGGACAGAGGATAATTGGATTCAATCAAAATATACTACATCACGAGGTTGAAAATTATCAAACAGGTAAGTTAAAAACTATCGTTGATAATTACATAGTTGTTTATCAAGCTTACAAGCCAAGCATTGCTGATTTTGCAGTTAAAAACCAAAAACTTGGTGGGAACGATTTTAATTATTCAAGAATGAGTTGGATAAAACCCAATTTCCTTTGGATGATGTACAGGTGTGGTTGGGCAGAAAAAGAAAATCAAGAAAGGGTCTTGGCGATTTGGATAAAGAAAGAAGTTTTTGAAGAGATTTTAAGAAATTCAACATTTACTTCATTTCAACCTAATTATTTTTCAAGCGAAGACGAATGGCGAAGTGAATTAGAAAATAAAAAAGTACGATTACAATGGGACCCAGACCACAACTATAATGGTGATAAAATAGAAAGACGAGCTATTCAACTTGGCTTAAAAGATGAAGTCCTTGAAAAGTTTGGAAAGGAGCAAATCGAATTTATAATGGACATTACAGAATTTGTAAAAGAGCAAAAGTCAAATATTGATAAAAATCAAATTGACAAACTACTTGTTCCTAAAGAAAGAGTACTTGAATTTACCGACAAAGAATTAATGAAAAAAATTGGAAACGAAATATAAAACGCCACATAACAACTAAGGCTTCGTTCGGCACAACGTGCCTAGAATGAAGCCAATGTTGAACTTAATCTTTGGTAGTTTTTTCCTTATAAACACCTGATTTTCCGCACCTATGGGGTTTTCGTGATGTTTAGCCTTGCTTTTTGAGAGTGATCTGACACTCTGATATGAAGTTTTGTTTGGATTTGATGTTTTTATCCCATTTCTAGTCTGATTCTATAAATTTTGGGCATACCTACCCTTACCCACGTTCATACCAGAACCGAGCGGTTTAGCTTTTCCCAAATTTCCTTGTAAAACTCTGGAGGCCCTCGCTGGTCAAAGCATAGTATTGTTCGCAAACTGCCCGTTTTGCAACATTTGCAAGGTCTTACTCTTTGAGTTTTCCCTTTGATTTCTGTTTGTTTTTGTCCAAGTTTTTGCTGCAATGCAGGTAATCTGGCTCGTTTCCAAGTGCTGCTCAATATTCCATAATGCCGAATTCTGACAAGTCCTTTAGGAAGAATGTGCTGGCTAAATCGCCTCACAAACTCCTCATGACTTAGTGTCATTTCTTTGATTTGGGCACCCGTTTTGTAGTCTTTGTAGCTGAATGTTATCGTCTTGTCATCAACAATTTTAATCCGATGATTGCTAATGGCTACCTTATGGGTATATCTACCCAGATATTCCACTACCGATTTAGGACTTCCAAACGGACGCTTGGCATACACCACCCAATCTTTCTTGTAAAGAGCATTAAGTAGCGTTTGGGGTACTTTTTCCTTTAGCCTTTGCCTGAGTTCAGCTAGGTATTTTGCTCTGAATACCACACTCATGGCTTTTACAGGAAACAGAAATTTGCCTTTAGAGCGAGCTTTTCGCCAATGTCCTTTGGCATCAACTCCACCACCGGGCACTATGCAATGCAAGTGCGGATGAAGACTCAAATTCTGTCCCCAGGTGTGCAATACGGCTATCATGCCTGCCTGTGCATTGAGATGTT
>NZ_RJUA01000015.1 GCF_024343575.1 Lacihabitans sp. LS3-19
TCTCGTCTTTTTCGGTAAGTGTAAAAGGCTCAGTAATCCAATCTTGCCCTTTTACAGGCACTACGTCGGTCTGGCCAGATAATATTACGCCGCCATCCACTGCAGGCCCTATTCTGCAATGCATCAGTGCTTTGTCTCCTTCTGGGTTAGGAACTACCTCAAAATCTACATCTTGAGATTTTAAATAGTTTTTTAAATATTCAATAATACTTAAATTTCCGTCACCTCCCAAAACCTGGAAAGCTACCAATTCTGTCAATATTTCTTTTGTTTTCTGAAGTCTCATATATTTTTATTAAATCCTTTTTTATCAAAATTTTCCTGTTTCAAGGAAAAATCAATCTTTTTTTCTAAAACCTAATCAAACCAAATTTTATATATCCATTTCATAAATAGCCGATTTGTCAATTACTTTTCGATGATTAACTGGAGACTAATCAACAAATACACAAATTCCTAATTTACAAATACACAAATAACAAATACACAAATAAACCAATAACTAATTCAACCAAAATCAAGCAGGTCCGTAATGAATCAAAACAGAAATGACCACAAAAATAAGGCTGACAGCAATCAAAATTAACATTAATGGTAGAATAAATCTAACCCATCTGTCAAAAGGCACACGACAGATAGCTATCATAGCCACGAGTCCTCCAAGAGCTGGGTTTATCAAGTTAGTTAATCCATCTCCTATTTGAAATGCCAAGACCACTGTCTGTTTTGTTAAACCTAAAACCTCACCCACAGGTAAAAGAACAGGTAAAGTAGCCAATGCTTGGCCGCTACCTGAAGGAATCGCAAAATTCATTAGACTTTGTGTAAAAACCATTCCAACAGCTGATAAATAAGATGGAAGTCCAACTAAAAGTCCAGATAAATAATGTGCTATTGTATCGTTTATTTTTCCCATTTCCAATACAACCTTTATGGTAGAAGCAAACCCCACCATAAATGCCCCAGGAGCTACTTTGGCTACACTATCCAGAACAATTGAGCCAATTTTATTGGTATTAGTTTTAGACAATAATGCTAAAACAAAAGCCAGAATGAGAAACAATCCCGATATCTCATTTAAATACCAATGCCATTGAAACACACCAATTAACATCACGACTAACATACCTAAAAAAAGCAAAAGCGTAAAAATATCTTTTGCTGACATGCTATATTCTGAAAGTGGTTTTGATAATTCTAAACCTTTTGTTTCAAGGCCAATTCCTAGTCCATTTTCGGGTTTTATTTTCAGCTTTTTGAGATATCTTACATTGTGCCAAGCCAATGCTGCGATGCCTATGAAGCATAAAATACTTCTTAAACCCGCTCCAGAAAACAATGGCAATTGGGCAATTTTGTGAGCAGTTCCTACTGTATATGCGTTAAATGGTGAAAGGCCAAAACCGATTGTTACGCCTCCCACAGCTATACCAGCAGCAAGAATTAAATCTCCACCTATGGCTAAACTTAAAAGTGCAGCAATCGGTATCATGGCGATATTGTTTTCGTATCCCATAAAAATCCCTAAACCTCCATAAAGGAATGTCATTGCTACCACTAAGAAGTTTTTGTTTTTGTCGCCCAGCATATTTACAAAGGTGCCAACTCCGTTTTCAATAGCCCCACTTGCTTCTAGAAAACCAAACATTATACCACTTGACAAAATAATGAATACAATATCGACGGCTGTTTTAAAACCTTGAGGAAAGGCAAAAAACATTTTTACAATATTAACAGGGCTTTTCTCTATCAAATGATAAGAACCTGGTACAGCATTCATTTTGCCGTCTATTTCTACTCTTAGATATTCCCCAGCAGGAATTATATAGCTGAGTATTGACGCCAATACTAAAATTCCAAACAACATTACAATTGGGTGAGGAATATATTCATGCCATTTTTTCATTAAGAGCTTTTTTTAGGATAATAATTGAACACGTAATTTATCCGAAAAAAAATTAAATCGAGAATTTTCTACCTAGTTTAAAACCAAAATATGCCTTTTGGGTGTTTATTTAGAAATATTGAATTAATTTTGACAAACAATTAAACCCAATTTTATGTATTCCATTATTCTTCAAGCCCATCATTGGATCGCATTTATTTGCTTAGCTTTATTGGCTTATGCTACTGTAAACGGCATTATTGGCTCCAATTCTGAGAAAATATTTGATGATTCTAATCGTAAAATCAATTTATTTGCTTTGATTTCAACACATTTTATGTTCCTTTTAGGTTTGATTCTTTTGGCCGTTTCGCCAGTTGCCCAAAATGCATTTTCTGATATGGGAGCAGCAATGAAAGACGGAGCTATTAGAAAAGCAGTAGTTGAGCATCCATTTACTAATATTATTGCTGTGGTTTTAGCCACAATCGGTAATGCAAAGTCAAAAAAAGCTATAGGGAATGGTCGTAAATTCAAAGTTTCGATGATTTTCTTTGGTTTGGCCTTGATTCTGATTTTGAGTCGTTTGCCATTTGAGAAATTATTTTAAAAGAGATAGCCCCGAAAGGGGCTTTTTATTATGAATTCGCCTATAGTTCTTTTCGATGGAGTATGTAATCTGTGCAATTTTTCTGTACAGTTTATTATCAAAAATGACCCCGAAGAACTTTTTCTTTTTTCGTCCTTACAATCTGCATACAGCAAAGCTTTTTTCCTTAAATATAAAATTCCATCAGACGACTTATCTTCTATTATTCTAATACTTGATAATAAGATTTACAAAAAATCCGAAGCAGTTTTTAAAATCATTCTATTTCTACCTAAATATCGTTGGCTATCATTCTTTTCATTTTTGCCTCTTTACATCACTGATTTTCTTTATGACTTGATTGCCAAGAACAGATATAGATGGTTTGGGAAAAGAGAAACTTGCTGGTTGCCTACAGTACAATTGTCCAAAAGATTTTTATAGATACCAGTATTTTGTTGTTGATAATCAGTGTTTTAATGAATATTTTAATTTTGTTTTAATTTCAATCTTTCAATTTGTCTGTTAAAACTAGCCGATTATTTACTTTTTCATACCAATTGTTTAATAGTCCAATCTCATATTTTTTATTTTTTTAGGTTTGTTTAAGAATTTGTTCTGAGTGAAATAAATTCCTTAAAACTTTTAAACTATAAATTAAAAACACCATGAAAACTACTTTTACTACTACTGGTACACCTTGCATTATACTTAATTACGGAAAACAGGCATTACCAACACCCGAAATACAATATATAGTTGGAGAAGGTAATTATAGCCTAATTAGAACTAAAACCAATGGCTTACTTACAAGCTCTTTTACGATGCGTCTGTTTTCAGACAGTTTAGAAACATTCAATAACTTTTTCTCTCCTCGTAAAGGGCTCCTTTTAAATGTTGACTATTTGGAGAAAGTATACCAACAAGATGGCGTATATTATGCTATGATGTCAGATGGGAAATCACATATACTTTCTCGAAGAAAAGGTAAAGCTTTTCTTGATTATTTATTTAAAAATGAACTAGATAACCTAATTAATACGCCATAAAATAAAACAATTTACCATTAGATAAAACACTTGAATCAAAACCAAAAACCTCTTTTAATTTAGATTTACTTTTTTAAATAAAACAATTAAAACTATGAAAAAACTTATATTATTTTTGTTGATTTTGTTTCCGTTCTTGAAAATCAATGCCCAATCGGTATTGATAACGCCTGGAAATCAAACAACCACCAACTCCGCTCCTGATTTGGTTTTGAGGTCTTCAAGTTTACCTGATATTAGGGGGCTTAGGTCTTCTGGTTCAATATCCAGTCCAAGTGCCGTAACTAGCGGTAGTAACCTTCTTAGGTTACGAGGAAGTGGTTTTTACAATACAACCTCCTCGAGTGATCAAGCAGCTATTGACTTTGTCTCTGATGAACTATTTACTTTATCAGCTAGGGGAACTACTATGCGTTTCAGTACAACCCCTAAAGGTTCTACAGTTTTAACTGAATGGATGAGACTCGACCATAATGGCTATTTAGGAATAGGCACTTCGTCACCCGCAGCTAAATTAGATGTGGCAAATTCATCCTCTGGAGATTCAGATGCAAGTTTGAGGTTGCTTCATTCAACCTCAACTGGCTTTAATAGGTTAAACTTTGAAAATTTGGGTAGAACTGGAAAGTGGATTATGTCAGCTAATGTTGGTAGTAGTACAGCAGACTCTAGGTGGAATATTTATCACACAACAACAGGCAATATTTTAACTGTTACAGGCAATGGTAATGTAGGAATTGGATTAAGTAATCCGACAAATAAACTTCAAGTTGCAGGTAATACCCATTTACAAGGCGATTTAACATTAAATACTTCATTTCCTTTTGTTTTTCTTAATTCAACCGGAGCAAATGACAATGCCGGTTTGAATTTCCAACAATTAGGCAGTTCTAAAGGCTGGGTATTTTATGAAAATAGCTCGGCAGCAGTGAAAATCAATGCTTCTGCAGGTGGTGGTGGTGCTGGAGGTATAAATATTAAAAGTAGTGGATTTGTTGGAATTGGCACAGAATCTCCAAATCGCTCCCTTGAAGTTTCAGACGCAGGATCCCCGTTTATTAGAGTTTCTGATGTTTCTGGTGGAAGTGCAATAGGAATAGAATTACTGCGAACTGGAACAAGTTTTAATGATTGGAGAATGCAAAATGAAGGTGGAAGCTTAAAGTTTGGAGTTTCATTTAATGACTTCACTTCTACTACCGAAGAATATATTATGGACTCAGGGTCTTTTCGTCCTGCAACAGATAACACTAACGACTTGGGAAGTGCATCTTTCAGATTTGATGATGTTTTCGCCACAAATGGCGTAATACAAACTTCAGATAAAAGAGAAAAAGAAAATATATTGAGCTCAAACTATGGTCTTAATGAAATTTTAAAACTCAATCCAGTTACTTATTATTGGAAAAACAAGGCCGTTAAAGGTAGAAAACTGGGGCTAATTGCACAAGAGGTTGCTATACTAGTTCCTGAGGTAGTGAATGGTTTAACAAAAGATGGCAAAATTGGTGAAGAGCGATTAGGGATGAATTATGGTGAGTTGGTTCCTGTGTTGATAAATGCAATAAAAGAACAACAAGCAATGATTGAAAAATTGTCTGGTGATGTAAAAGTACTTAAGTCAGAACTTGCAAGTCTAGAGGATTCGAAAAGCATTAAAATAACCAATACAGACAAATAATTAATTTTTTATCTTTTTTTTGATAAAGGAAATGTCGAAATGATAACTCATTTCGACATTTTTTTTGCACTTTTAATCAAAGTTTATGGAATTCTAAAAAAATTCCGAACTTGCAGCATATTTCATCAATAAAACGTAAGTAGATAAAATGCATAATGCCATTTATAAAGTTCCGCTTCCACAAAACGAGCCTGTACTCAACTATGCTCCAGGAAGTGCCGAAACAGAAAATACTAAAAAAGCTTTAGCTGAACTTAGAAGTCAGCAGGTCGAAGTGCCCATGTATATTGGTGCTGAAAAGGTTTTTACAGATAAAAAAATCAAGCTTTCACCTCCTCATGACCACCATCATATACTTGGTAATGCTTCAGAAGGAGATGCTTCGCATGTAAATGCAGCCATTGAGGCAGCTCTTTCAGCTCGAAAAAAATGGGCAAATCTGCCTTGGAATGAGCGGGCAGCCATCTTTTTAAAAGCAGCCGATTTATTGGCTGGGCCATACAGAGCTAAAATCAATGCAGCTACGATGCTAGGGCAATCAAAAAATGCTTATCAAGCTGAAATAGATGCAGCTTGCGAACTAATTGATTTCTTGAGATTCAATGTGGCTTTTTATCAGGAAATAATGAACGAGCAGCCACAGTCTTCAAAAGGTGTGTGGAATAAATTAGAATATCGTCCGCTTGAAGGTTTTGTTTTTGCTTTGACACCTTTCAATTTTACGGCCATAGCGGGTAACTTGCCTGCTAGTGCGGCTATGATGGGTAACGTAATCGTTTGGAAACCAGCTTACACACAAATATATTCGGCCAATGTAATCATGGAAGTTTTTAAACTGGCAGGCTTGCCAGATGGCGTTATCAATATGATTTATGTGGATGGGCCACTAACTGGCGAAATCGTTTTTAATCATGCAGATTTTGCTGGAATACATTTTACAGGTAGTACGGGCGTATTTCAAAATATCTGGAAAACTATTGGAGGTAATATTCATAAATACAAGGCTTATCCTCGAATTGTAGGAGAAACTGGCGGCAAAGATTTTGTGATTGCTCACAAATCTGCGGATGCTAAAGCTGTAGCTGTGGGATTGGTAAGAGGGGCTTTTGAATATCAAGGTCAAAAATGTTCTGCGGCATCAAGAGCTTATATACCATCTAACCTTTGGGAAGATGTTAAAAAATATATGTTGGCAGATTTGTCTGACATAAAAATGGGACCAACCGAAGACTTTTCGAATTTTGTGAATGCCGTAATAGACGAAAAGGCATTCGATAAAATTTCTGCTTATATTACAGCTGCAAAAAATGATGCAAATGTAGAAATTGTTGCAGGTGGAGGTTTCGATAAATCTGTTGGTTATTTCATAGAACCGACTGTATTATTGGCCAAAGATCCAAAATATACAACCATGTGCGAAGAGATTTTTGGGCCAGTTTTGACAATCTATGTTTATGACGAAAATGCTTGGGAAGAAACTTTGGATTTGGTAAATACTACTTCACCTTATGCTTTGACAGGAGCAGTTTTCTCTCAAGATAGATATGCGATAGATCAAGCCACTTCTGCTTTGGTAGACGCAGCTGGAAATTTTTATATCAATGACAAACCAACTGGAGCGGTAGTGGGACAGCAACCTTTTGGTGGAGCTAGAGCATCAGGAACTAATGATAAAGCAGGTTCGAAATTGAATCTTTTACGTTGGGTAAATGCCCGTACAATAAAAGAGACTTTTGTTTCTCCAACTGATTATAAATATCCGTTTTTGGGTTAGAATTGGCACACGGATTTTACGGATTGGACACGGATTTTGTAATTCGTGTCCTTTTTTTTACAACTTCACAACCTTAGCTTTTTCCCAGTCAATAGAAGCCTCAGCTGTCCGAATATCCACAAATTCGTGTTTTTTAATCAATTTATCAAGCTTTGAAAGGCAGCCTTTGAGGCCGTAATATGACTTGAACTTCCTTACATAATTTAATCCTGGCACCATTGGTTGTTCGGCGTCAAAATCTCTTGGATGAAAATATGTCATAACATAGTCGGAGTTTTTGGTCATCAAATCTAGAAGAGGAAAGGGTAAGAGTCTAAAATACCCACCTCCCGAAAATATCATATTTTTTCCAGCTATGGAAGACAAGTTTATAGGAAATTCTTTCAGTTTCATGCCGTCTATTTCAATCCAACAGGGTTCGGCATGGCCAAATTGCTCAAAACCTCCATGTGATCTTTTGGCAGGGAAAATAGAAGCGTCGATTTCAATACCATTTTTTAGCAATACTTCGAACACCCATTTGTTTTCTTCCATTAAAGAGAAACCCGGAGCACGGTAAGCTCTGACTTTTTTTCCAATTGTATCTTCTATAGATTTTATAGAGCGTTCCAAGTCTTGCTCGAATGTTTGGCGATTTTGCTCATAAGCCAATTGGTGTAAATCTGAGTGCGTAGCTATCTCATGACCTCTTCTATCTATTTCTTTAAGTATTTCAGGATATTTCCTAGCAATCCATCCCAAGCAGAAAAAAGTTGCTTTTTGATTTTCTAGAATTCCATGAATTTTGTCCATATTCCCGTGAATCCTAGACTCAAAACCTTCCCACTCTGCTTCGGTTTTGGTGGCGTCATTGTCAAGTATATGAAACCATTCTTCTATGTCAAAAGTCAATATTTTCATCAAAAGAATCTTTTGCCTGCTTTATAAAATTCATCAACATCTTTCCTTGTTGGAAACGAAAAATAGGTCATTTCTTCGGCAGGATTAGGTATTAAATTGTATCCACCTTTTTGAATCAATTCCACACATTCTATTATCGATTCCATGCCTATTTGTTTGGTGTGTTTTATTAATTCCTCTTGGCTTCTATTTCCTATTTCTACTTTTTTTTGTACCAAAATCTCACCTGAGTCTATGCCTTCATCCACAAAAAATACGGAGACTCCGGTATATTTTTCATTGTTTTTTAAAACCCAAAAAGAAGGCATCAAACCACGATATTTAGGTAAAAGTGCAGTATGCAAATTCAAACAGCCATGTGTCGCCAAATCCAGTAAAGGTCTTTTGAAAATCTGATTTCCACCTATCGAAATTAATAAATCTGGCTCGTATTCTTTTAATCTTTTGCGGTTTTCTTTGCTGTTTATACTGCCCTCGATTTGTATAAGTGGGATATTGTGTTTTGCTAAAACTTTAGCTACAGAATTTGCGGCATCGAGTTTGGATTTTATAAATTTAAAACTGTAATAAGCAAAAAACCTAAACCCAAAAACATCAAAAGTCTTTTTCATTTTGTCTAAAAAAGACTCTCGTTTGCCGAAAGGCGAAACATCAAAAAGCACCGTACCTACTATTTCGGCCTCTTTGGGCATGTTTTTTACTAAAAAGTCAATGTTTTTTCCCAAATAAAATGGGTCATCTTGCGTCAATATTACAATTCTCATATTCCTTTTGCAGGTATTCTTTTATTTATTTTTAAACAGTTGAGTGATTTTTGATAGCGGTTTCCACCAAAGAGTATACCATTTTGGTTTTAAATCATTCACTTTCCATGCTTTTCTGTCCTCTTTGTTAGCTACCAATCTGTGTTTCCAAGAGGCTGTACTTGTGCCGCCATTCCGCATGGTCATTACTACTTTTGGTAAATACTTTGCAGAAGCATCGTTTTTGTATAAAGCCCTTAGCATCAATTCATAGTCAGCCGAGCAAGTGAAGTCAGTTCTATACGGTCCGATTTTGTCGTAGATTGATTTTTTAAGATAAAATGATAAATGTGGTGGCATCCAGCCTTTAAGCCAATTCTCTTTTTTGTATTCGCCTACCGTCCAATATCTTACTATTCTTGAGGTGTCTTCAGGGTTTACATATTGTTTGTCGCCGTAAATTGCATCCGTTTTGTATTTATCAAAAGCAGCAGCTATAGATTCTAAAACGTCATTTGAAGGGTAAAAGTCATCAGAGCCAATCATGCCAATAATCTCACCATTGGCCATTTTTAGGCCTTTGTTCATGGCGTCGTAAATGCCTTTGTCTTTTTCTGAGATATAACGAATTTGGGCTTTGTATTTTTCCAAAACCTGAAAAGTGCCGTCAATCGATCCTCCATCCACTACTATGTATTCAAAATCCTTAAAAGTTTGGCTTAAAACACTTTTTATGGTTTGTTCTATAGTACTGATGCTGTTATAGCAAACGGTGATAATGCTAAATTTCATTAAAGATGCTTTGTTGGCCTACAAAAGTACGGCATATTTGCCTTTTTTGTTTAAAAGTGTGGTATTTTTAAGCAATAAATCAAACAATATTAAGTTGTTTTTTTAGACTTAAAAAATATTTTATGATCCAAAAAGTATTAGTATTTATATTGATTTTCTGTAGCTTTCAATTACCTGCCCAACAAAAAACTGTTTATCGAAACCTCGTAATGGAAGGTGGAGGAATAAAAGGAATAGCTTACGGAGGTGCACTGGTGGAGTTAGAAAAAAATGGAATTTTGCAAAATATCTCTAGGGTAGCTGGGACCTCCGCAGGAGCTATTCAAGCGTCTTTATTGGCAATTGGTTATTCGCCCAAAGACATTGTGAAAATTGTAAATGAAACACCAATCGAAACATTTAATGACGATGGATTTATAGCCAGAGGTTCTAAAAGGCTCTTCAAAGAATTCGGTTGGTTTAGAGGAGATAGCTTTTTAAGAACCTTAGAGAATTTAATTTATCAAAAGACAGGAAATGCAAACTTGACTTTCGAAGAGCTACATCATTTAGCAAGAACAACTCCTTATAGAGACCTATATGTAACAGGAAGCAATCTTACTGAGCAAGTATTAGAGGTTTTTTCTTACGAAACATACCCTAAAATGAGAATAGCGGATGCCGTAAGGGTTTCCATGTCAATTCCCTTATATTACAGAAGCCTTTGGATTAGCAAGGAGGGAAAGGTTTTCGAACAAAATACACCCGAAGAAAACACCCGATTGTTCGTAGATGGTGGATTACTTTTGAATTATCCAATTGATGTTTTTGATGACAAAAAATACAATGAAAATCTAAATTCTGGTGATTTTTTTAATGAACAAACATTAGGCTTAAGATTGGAAAAGTGTCAACAGATTGATCATGAATTATCAAAGAAATCTGGTTTAGCTGAGCAAGATATTGTGGATTTTGGATCTTATATGGACGCTTTAGGCGGATTAATTATGCGAAATGTAAATCCACCTAATCCAAGAGATACTGAGAGAACAATTTACATAAATGACTTAGGGCTAAGTGCGAGAGTTCGGAAAGTTCCAGATTTTGAGAAAGTGCAAATGATGACGGCTGGTCAGCAAGCAGTGATTGAGTTTTTTGGTAGATGATTATTATCTTATTAAATTGTTGAAAAAAATAGATTGATATTGAATGAAATAAAAAAATCAATAATACAGAATCTCCAAGAAATGGTGGCTTTGGAATCGGAAGCGGTTTTAGCACTTTCGGATAGCTTGCAATCGTTTGAGTTTGAGAAAAAAGAATTAATTCTGCAAAAAGGTAATGTTTGCGATAAAATCTATTTTCTAGCAGAAGGTGCTGTTAGAGAGTTTATTTTAGATAAAAAACAAAATGAAATATCTGTATGGTTTGGCTTTGAAGGCGACGTTGTTGCATCATTGTCTAGCATGGTAAACCAAAAAGGAAGCCACACAGGATTTCAAGCACTTGAAAGATGTTCAGGGTTCTATATTAACTATGAAGATTTAAATAATTTATACTCCAAGTTTCACAGTATTGAGCGTTTAGGTAGGGTAGTTACTGAACACTATCTTCTTTCAACAGAAAGTTATCATTACGATTTTCATTACTTGACTGCTATTGAGCGATTTGAAAAACTCCAAAGTGAAAAAATGTGGATATTCAATCGCGTATCTTTGCACCAGATCGCCAGTTATTTGGGTGTTTCTAAAGAAACTTTAAGCCGAATTCGAGCCAAAAAGACATAAAATTGACTAATGTCAATTTTATTTTTCTTATTTATAAGATAATTTTACGTTTTCTATTTAAACCTTATCAATATGAAAAATATCTTTTTAGCATTTTTATGCTCTGCATTTTTATTTTCTTGTTCTTCCTCTGAAAAAACAAGCTCCAAATTAGATACTTCTATTCTCAAAAAAGCCTCTGAAGAGGAAATCGAAGAATTATTGGTACAGTTTATTGATGCTCAAGATGGAGCTGTAATCAATATACCAGAAGGATACTATGAAATTGGCACACAGTTAATACTAGATAGTTTGAATAACATCACCATAAAAGGTGCTGGAATGTATAAAAGTGTAATTTCATTTAAAACCCAAACTACAGGTGGAGAGGGAATGAAAATCGCTGGAAATAACATAGTTCTTGAAGATTTTACAGTAATAGATGCTCCCGGTGACGATATAAAAACCCAACATTGTGATGGGATAGTTTTTAGAAGAGTAAATACAACTTGGAGTCATTCAGATTTAGCCAAAAGCGGCACTTATGGTATTTATCCTGTACAATGCAAAAACGTTCTGGTAGAATATTGCGAAGTTTCCCACTCTCGAGATGCAGGAATCTATGTTGGTCAATCAGAAGGTATTGTGGTAAGAAACAATTATGTTTTTGAAAATGTAGCAGGTATTGAAATCGAAAACTCAGACAATGCAGAAGTATATGATAATGAGACCATAAACAATACATCTGGTATTTTAGTATTTAATTTGCCAGGTTTGCCAAAAGCTTTTGGTACCAATACTAAAGTGTACCGCAATTTAATAAAAGAGAATAATCACGACAATTTTGCACAAGGTGTGGCTTCTGAAAATGGTAATCCTATTTCTATGATTCCTCCAGGTAGTGGTGTTATAATTATGGCCGGAAAAAATGTAGAAGTATATGAAAACCAAATAATTAATCATAAAACTACAGGGGTTGCGATTTTGGATTATCAGATAACCGAACTAAAAGTGCCGAATCATCCAGGCTGGTCCCCATATTCTTCCGATATATATTTTCATGATAACATTTACGAACGTAAAATGGCTATTCCAGATATTTCTAAAGACTTTGGGAAACTAATAACTGCCAAATGCAAAGCACCACAAGATGTTATTTATGATGGAATAATAGATGAAAAAGTAGGAACTGACCCTACTAAAAATCCAATGAATATTTGTATTGCAGAGAAAACTGAAGGTTTAAGATTTTCAAGATTTGTTATTCCTGCCAAAGGAGGTATTATGGATATAAATGTTGTAAATGATCCTGAGAATTTTAATAGTTGTAAAGTAGCAGTTGCTACAGATGTAAAAGGTATTTGAAAAAATGAAAGGTTTAAAGATTTCGCTTGTATTCGCTTTATTAGTTTGGGGCTCTGTTGCATGTTTTAAAATGACAAAAAGCACTACGCCCGCAGATATTGATTTTACAAAACTTCCTTATAAAAATCTGTCTGAGTATGGTTTTTTTAAAGGAGAAATAAATGAATTAGAGGCAAATGAAAGTGTTTTGCTTTACGAGCCAATCTCTACCTTGTTTACAGACTATGCTTTCAAAACTCGCTTTGTTTGGATGCCAAAAGGATCGAAGGCTAATTTTGATATAAATGATCAAGACAAACCTTTGGATTTTCCTGAAAACACTATCTTAGTTAAAAATTTTTACTACCCAGAAGATTTTTCAAAACCAGAAGGTGAACGTAAAGTTATGGAAACTAGGCTTTTGGTAAAAAGAAAAGATAAGTGGGATGCATATCCTTATAAATGGGCCGACGACCAAAAAGATGCAAAGTATAAAGCAACGGGTGGGGTTTTTCCTGCTTCTTGGAAAGATGAAAAAGGGGAGAAGCATGATATAAAATATGCAATGCCCAATAAAAACCAATGTAAAAGTTGTCACAATAGAAATGGAACTTTCAGTCCAATTGGCCCTAAAATCAAGCAGTTAAATCATACCATAGCTTATGGTGATGAGAAAAAGAATCAGTTGGAAAAATGGGTTGAAGTGGGCTATTTGAACGGACTTCCAGATCAAACCAAGATAAATGGTCTCAAGAATATGAAAGATCAAACAGCAAGTTTGGATGCTAAAGCAAGGTCTTATTTAGATGCTAACTGCGGCCATTGCCACAGTACCTATGGCCCTGCAGCAAGCTCAGGCTTGAGATTAAATTATGAAGTTACAGATCCATATCATTGGGGAGTAAAAAAATCTCCTGTTGCAGCAGGAATCGGTGCGGGGGATTTCAAATACGACATTTATCCTGGACATGGTATGGAATCTATACTTACTTATCGCATGAATTCCACGCATCCAGGCATCATGATGCCTGAGATAGGAAGAGTGAGTATTCATAAGGAAGGAGTAGAACTTATTGCCCTATGGATAGATAGCTTAAAAGAATAAATTTAGCCAAAACATATTGGCCGAATTTATTAGTTTAAATATATGAATCCTTGATTTGCGAATTAAGGATTCATTCTAGAAAAAGCTGCTTTTAGCTCTTCTGGGCCAGCTTTCAGCATGTTTTCACTAAAGCCAAAAGTTAATTCATTTTTACCTTGTTTTAATTGCTCAAAAATTGAAGTAATAAATTCACTTACTGGAGGAGCATAGTCATGTAGTCCTATACCTCCCAAATCTGTATTTAGAGCTGGAGGAATAATTTCTATAACCTCAATATCTTTCAGTAAATATCTAAGAGATAGCGTTAAAGAGTGGAAAAAAGCTTTTGTGGCTGAGTAAACAGGCGTTTTAGCCAAAGGGGTAAAAGACAAGCCTGAAGTTACATTCATTATAGTTTTAAGGTTCGGCAATTTGGAGAAAAGCTGCGTCAAGTGAAGTGGTGCTTCTATGTTTATTTTTATTTCTTCTTGTGCTTTTTTAAAGAAATTTTCGTCTGAAATATCCATCCAATTTTGGATACCAGCATTGTTGATTAACACAGTTAAATCACTATGATTTTCAGCTATCCAATTGTATAATTTATTTCTTTCTTCAAAGTTGGCAACATCACAAATTTTCGTAATTATATCAGGATGTTTGGCTTTAGCATCTGCTAAGACCGATTCTCGTCTTCCACAAATAATAATAGTATTTTTTTCTGCTAAAAATTTCTCAGTCAGACCCCATCCTATTCCTGTTGCACCTCCCGTTATTAATATTTTTTGATTGCTAAGTTCCATAATATTGTTTTTTTGTTTTTCAACGTTTGGTATTTTCAAAAGGTTTAAAAAAAACTAAATCTTATTTTTTTTAATTAATTTTACGAAAGGCAAAGTTTGAGTTTTAAAAAGAATATTTTTTTTAAACAAAGGCAACGTCAAAATACATATAATCGTAAAGATTAGTATTAATATACAAGGTATGACGAGATACGATTTTTTGAAACAAGCAGGGTTTTCCGGAGCATCTCTTATGGCTTTGTTATCTTGTGTGCGAGTAGAAGATACTTATGTTGAGGCATTGGTGATTACTCCAGAAACTAACACTGGAGCAACTAATAGCACCACAAACGGCAGCTCAGATTCTACCACAACCTCTGGCACTACAGGTACAACAGGTACAACAACTAGCTCCCTTAGTACCGTTGCTGATCAATCTTTGTTTATTACCACCGAAGCACTAAATAGATTTTCTGCCAAAGTAAAATTAGACCTTTCTACAACTACTTACGCTAAGTTAAGAACATCATTAGGTGCTTATTTTGTAATTAATAATTCTTATGTAATTGCTCTTTCTAAAACTGGAAAATATATAGCTGCAACAGTGACTTGCTCTCATCAACCTAGAAATAGAATCGTTTTTTCAAACGAAGAGTGGTATTGTACAGATCATGGTGCTCGTTTTTCTTTAAACGGAACTGGCTTAAACTCAAGAGCCAATGGTGGTTTAACAATTTACAAAACTGCCACAGATGGAAATACACTCATAATTTATTAATAATGAAAATTTTAATCGTAAAGTTATTTTTTATTTTTCTTTTTGGAGAAGGTTTTTGGGGGCAAAACTTAGAAACTGCAAAAACAGATGCCAAAGAAAACCATAAACTGGTTTTGCTTTATTTTTCAGGCTCTGATTGGTGCGGGCCATGTATAAAATTGAAACAAGAAGTCCTTGAAACCTCAGAATTTCAGGCATTTTCAAAAGACCATTTGAATTTGGTACGGGCTGATTTTCCTCGAATGAAAAAAAATCAGTTGTCAAAAGAGCAAACGCAATACAATGAGAAATTGGCAGAAAAATATAACCCCAAAGGCAAGTTTCCGCTGACAGTTTTAATTGATCCAGATGGAAAGGTTCTTCAAGAGTGGGATGGTTATCCAAAAAACATGGATACAAATTCTTTAAAATCAGAAATTACCGCACATTTTTAATGCAAGAGCTTTTTTCGAGAACCCTCAAACTCATGGGGAACAGGTTCGCCATTACGGTATCTGATAAAGATGCCAAAAATGCTGAATCTAATATCGATAAAGCAGTAGCCGAAATAAGTCGGATTGAAAATCTTTTAACTACGTTTTCTGAAAATAGTCAAACATTTAGAATAAATCAGAATGCAGGAATCATGCCTGTGGAACTTGATAGTGAGGTGTTTAGCTTGATAGAGCGAGCTGGTAGAATTTCTAAACTTACAGATGGAGCATTTGACTTGTCTTATGGTTCTTTAGATAAAAGTCTATGGAATTTTGACAAGAATATGACGAGTCTTCCAGATATAGAAACAGCAAAAAATAATGTAAGACTGATAAATTATAGAAATATTATTTTGGACAAAACCAATCAAACGGTTTTTTTGAAAGACAAAGGAATGAGAATTGGTTTTGGTGGAATTGGCAAAGGATTCGCAGCCGACAGGGCGGCTCAATTGCTTAAAAAACTAGGCGTAGAAAGTGGAATTGTAAATGCAAGTGGCGATTTGATCACATGGGGAAACAATATAAATGGTCAACCTTGGACTATTTCGCTTGCACATCCAGACTTACCAACAAAGGCTTTTTCTGAATTGAATATCAGTAATCTAGCAGTTGCTACTTCTGGCAACTACGAAAAGTTTGTAATAATCGACGGTAAAAAATATTCTCATACGATTGATCCAAAAACAGGCTTGCCGATTTCAGGGATAAAAAGTGTTAGTATAATTTGTCCTATTGCAGAGCTAGCTGATGCATTAGCTACGCCCGTCACAATTTTAGGGGTAGAAAAAGGCTTGGACTTAATTAACCAAATGAACAATGTGGCATGTGTGATTATAGATGACCACAACTTTGTTTATAAATCAGATAATATAAAAATATCTTAAATATGCGAACATTCCTTTCAATTTTAGCTTCAACACTATTTTTAGGTTCTTGTGTAAGTGTAAAAGAATACCAAAAAAGCAGAATAAACGACTCTGAAATGGAGCTGGCTAATAGAAAAGTTGAGAAGTTTGAGACCAATTTTTATCTATATCGCGAAGGTGCTGCTGGTGCCAATGGCGGAAAAAGCGGTGGAGGATGTGGTTGCAACTAAGCTATTCTAAAGTTTTTAAAATTTAACCTCTAAGAATTAGGCAGTAAAATTCATTAAAATAAGAATGAAAAAAGTAGCAATAGCGATAGGATTATATTGTTTGGGTATGGTTTCTGCAAAAAGCCAAACCAATACCACAGATTTAAAATTACAAGAAACACCTAAGCAAGTGAAAACGGGTTTTAGAAGTTTGAAATTTGAGGAGGCCAATATAGTTAGTGCTTATTATCAACAAGATGGAAATAATTCCCCTGTAACAGGTGGCATCGGAAGCGAAAAGCTTTGGGATGTTGCCAATTCTTTGGATATTAAAATGTCTTTTTTGGATAAATTACAAAGGACAAATTATCTAACTATAGATGCTTCAATGGATTATTATTCTTCAGCTTCGTCTGATATGATTGATTCTCGTTCTTTGTCTTCCGCTTCCATGACAGACCTGCATTTTTATCCATCCATAACTTGGAGTAGAAAAGACGAGAAAAAACACAGCAGTGTAGGAGTGAATTTTGCCTATTCTACCGAATGGGATTATCAATCTTTTGGAGGGAATTTGAGCTACTCTAAGTCTTCAAAAGACAACAATACTGAGCTGAATTTAAAGATTGGAGCTTTTTTTGACCAATGGATGGCCATTTTGCCTTATGAACTCCGGCCGACAGGTTATCCGTCTGGAGCGGAAGGTGACCAAGTAGGAATAGCTTATAAACAGCGGAATTCTTATAATACAAGTATCGGAATTTCAAGAGTTGTTTCTAAGCGAATGCAGTTGCTCTTTAGTATTGAGCCTGCTTATCAAGAAGGATTATTGAGCACGCCTTTTCATAGAGTATATTTTACAGACAATACCTTGAAGGTTGAAAAACTGCCTGGTCAAAGAGCAAAGTTGCCGATGAGTTTGAGAGCCAATTATTTTCTTGGAGACAAAATAGTCATTCGCTCGTTTTATAGGTATTATATCGATAACTGGGGTATGACAGCCCATACGTTTAGTGCCGAAACATCCTATAAAATCAATTCTTTTTTGTCCATTACGCCACACTATAGATTTAACAGTCAATCTGCCGTTAAATATTTTGCTCCATATCAAAAACATACCCTGAGCGAAGCTTATTATACTTCAGATTATGATATTTCGGATTTTAATAGTGCTTTCTGGGGGGCAGGGTTAAGAGTAGCACCTCCTGGGGGAATAATGGGTAACAGATGGTGGAATTCTTTCGAGATAAGATATGGCCATTATAACCGCACCAACGGAATGGTATCACATATAATATCCTTAACTACTAAAATAAAATAAATAGGATTGGGGTTTTACAGAGCTCCAATTTGCTTTTTATCAATGAGTTCTCTGAAAGCCTTTTTGTAAGTATCTGAGATTGGAATGGTGTTTTTTCCAATAACTAATCTATCTTTTTCGATGGTGTCTATTGCATCAACAGCAATTATATAACTGTTATGAACTCTCACAAATCTATTTTCGGGCAAGGCTGAATCTAACGATTTCATGGTTTGAAGAGAGACTATTTTTTTTGTTAAAGTATGAATACAAACATAGTCTTTTAGGCCTTCAATGAACTGGATATCTCCAAGGTTTATCTTTATGAGTTTAGTGCCATCTTTTACAAAAATATAATCTTGGTTGTTTGAAGTCGAGCTTTCTTGAACCACTACTACCTCTTTTGTGCCATTGCCGTCCAGCCGATTTATGCCCTTTTCTACGGCTTTTAGAAATCTTTCAAAACTTATCGGTTTCAATAAATAATCGTAAACCTCAAGTTCATAGCCTTCGAGAGCATATTCAGAATAGGCGGTGGTAAGGATAGTTAATGGTTTGTTTTTTAATAGTTTGAGAAGTGTAATGCCTGTAACTTCGGGCATCTGAATATCAGAGAACAAAATATCAATGGTGTTTTCACGGAGATATTCTAAAGCTTCTAAAGCGTTAGAAAAAGCTTTTTTAAGTTCAAGCCTAGGCACTTTTGAGATATAAGCCGTAAGAAGATTTCTTGCCAATGGTTCGTCTTCGACTATTATACAACTATAAACTTTCATATCGCTATTGTCAGGTGTATTTCGTAAGTATCCTCAGTTTCATTTTTCTTTAAAACATACTTCTCTGGATAACTGAGTTCAAGCCTCCTATTTACATTTTGGAGTCCAATACCCGATTTTGCCATTATATTCTCTTTAGGCAATTTACTGTTTTTTACCGTATATTCAATTTTTTCAGGACTTATTTCTACACTTACATTTACAAATGAGCCACTGAAACTGTTACTTACACCGTGTTTAAATGCATTTTCTAAAAAAGTAATAAATATCAAAGGCACAATCTTTACGTTTTCAGGATTTCCTTTAATTTCAAATGCTATAGGTACTTGATTGTCTAGTCTCAGTTTTTCTAGGCTAATATAATTTTCCATATAGTCCAATTCTTTTTCAAGAGAAACCAAAGGATGATTTGATTCATAAAGCATATACCGCATCATGTGTGATAGTTTTTCAATAACGCTTGTGGTATTTGGCGAATTTACCGTAGCCAAGTAATAAAGGTTATTTAGCGTATTAAAAAGAAAATGAGGATTGATCTGAGCTTTAAGAAAACGCAATTCAGAGCTTAATTTCTCGTTTTCCATCTCCTTTTTATTGGCTTCAATTGTAAACCAATCTTCCACAAATTTCAACATTCCAACAAAAAAAACTATAAACAATGTAACCGCTACATGCTGAAAAATGAATTTCCCAGATGCCATAAAACCTTTTCCTTGTTCTATGAATTCTGAATAAAGGAATCGTTTAAACAAAATGTGAAGTGTGACAATAATAACAAACGGAATAGTAAATTCTATGATATATTTCAAAAGGTTTTTATGTTTCAAAAACCTTGGAAGCCAAATAAAATAATTTAGATAACTAACCAATGCCATAAAAGCCACATGCGTAAATGCATCCACTGATGCTCTGCCAAGGTCTAGGTCTTCTTTATGCCTGAAGAAAGTGATCTGATAAAAGAAAAAAGAGAAGTATAAACACCAAAAAGATAGGTGCATTATAAGAACTCTTTTATTGATTAATATCGGTTTTGTCGTCATTTGTATTTTCTAATAAATCCTCCAATATTACTCATAAGTTTATATTGGACTTGTATTTTTTGTTTTCTATTATATGCATGCTTGGTTTTTTTCTATCTTTTGCGTCTTTTAATCGAAAACTGCTATTTTAAGCCTTTCTTTCCATAAAAACCATTTTCTGGCGTAATTGTCGAATTATTACGGCCTTTGGTCTATTTACAATAAATACACTTAAACTTCTTGGTTTACTTTGTGTCATAATTCCACTGAAAGACATTTAAAGAATCATTAATAATACAAAAAAATGAAAAAGATTTTATTAACAGCATTAGTTTCACTCGGCCTATCGGCAACTTACGCTCAGTTTGGCCCTCCAGGTGGAGGTCGCCCAGGTGGAGAAAATGGTAGACCAACTAACAACAATCAGTCCAAAAGTGCTACTTTGGATTTGGAAGGTAGTCTTCCAAAAGGCAACTCAAAAATATCAGGAAATGTAGTGGATGAAGCCCTTACATCTGCCGTTGAGTTTGCCAATATTGCGATATTAGATGCCAAAACAAAAAAAGTATTGGATGGTACAATGGCAGATGAAAAAGGTGCTTTTACAATGAAAAGAGTTGGTGAAGGTACTTACAATATTAAAATTTCATTTATTGGTTTTGAAACTATGGTTTTAGAAAAAATTGTAGTTGAAAAAGGTAAAGATGTTGATTTAGGTGTTATTAAACTGAAACAAAATACCAAACAGTTGGATGAACTAGTAGTTCAAGGAGAAGCTGCTATGATAGAAGAAAAAGTAGATAGATTGGTATATAACGCCGAGAAAGATTTATCTGCGAAAGGTGGTGACGCATCAGATATATTGAAAAATGTACCTATGCTTAGTGTTGACTTGGATGGTAATGTGTCGCTAAGAGGAAGTGGAAATGTCAGAGTTTTGATTAATAATAAGCCTTCAACTATTGTGGCCAGTAGTATAGCTGATGCCCTTAAAATGATACCAGCAGATATCATAAAAAGTGTAGAAGTTATCACGTCGCCATCTGCTAAGTACGATGCCGAAGGTTCCGCGGGTATTATAAACATAATAACAAAAAAATCAAATCTTAAAGGTTTGAATCTTAATATTGACTCTGGTGCAGGTTTGAGAGGATCCAATTTGGGACTTAATGGAAACTACAGACAAGGCAAATTGGGCGTTAGTTTAGGCGGTTATGGAAGAGCTTTTTACAATAAATCTTCTAGCATATCATCACAGTTATTGAAAACAACAGGTGTTAGTACCGAACAAAATCAAGATGGAACGCATTTTGGAATGTTTGGAAGGTATAATTTGGGATTAGATTATGATTTGACAAAAAATCAATCTTTGTCAGGAACAATTGCCTTTGGCACTAGAACTTTTAATAGAGATCAATTATTGAATTCAAGTAGTTTTTTAAACTCTGCACTTCTTAGCTCAACTATTAGAGACGTAAACTCTACAGATAGGTCAAATTCGGTAGATTTCAATCTTGATTATATAAGAACTTTCAAACCAGGTCAAGAGTGGTCTATTTCAAGCCAATATAGCCAAAACAATTTGGTGAATAATTTCAATACGGATATATTAAACGAGGCTCAAATAATCCAAAGCAGACTTAAAAACTTAAATGACAACATAAATACAGAGATGACATTCCAAACGGATTATGTAAGTCCAATTGGCAAAAAGCAACAAATAGAGTTTGGCGTAAAAGGCGTTTTTAGAAATGTGGACAGCAATTTTGAATATTTAACTGCTAATTCTACTGGAAGCTTTAGCAATGATGCTCGTAATCCTTCAGGATATTTGAACTATGGTCAAAATATTATGGCTGGCTATACTTCGTATCTTTTTTCTACTAAAAACAAATTTAACTTTAAAGTTGGGGCAAGATATGAATTGACGGACATTAAAGCTGACGACTCTAGAGGTGCTATAACTATACCAGCTTACCAAAATTTGGTACCTAGTGTAAATATTTCAAAAACGATAAAAACTTCGACATACAAAGTAGCTTATAATAAAAGAATTCAAAGACCAGGTTTACAACAATTGAATCCAAACAGAGATGTCTCAAATCCATTGAATATCAGTTTTGGTAATTCAAGTTTAAGTCCTGAACTTACAGATAACCTTGAGTTTAGCTTAAGCAAAAGTATTAAAAAATCATACTTGACAATTGCAGTGTTTGGTCGTTCGTCAGGCAATGCTATAAACAGAGTTAGCTCTCCGTCAGACTCAATTCCTGGAGCAATTATTACGACTTATGAAAACATAGGAAAAGAACAAACAATAGGAGGTAATGTATTTGGCAATGTGATTTTAAGGTCAAATTGGACTTTAAACGGAGGTGTCGATGTATATTACAGATACCTAGAGGGAAGACAACCAAACCTACAAGGCGTGTCTGAACTTATTAGTAATGGTGGTTATTCTGTTAGTGGTAGATTGATGACAAATCTTAAACTGAAAGATGGTTGGGCAATGCAAGCTAGTGGTGGAATGAGAGGAAACAGAGTAAACCTTCAAGGAATCCAAAGAGGAATGGGAATGTATTCATTAGGCTTTAGAAAAGACTTTAGCAAAAAAACAAGTTTGGGTTTAGCTGCTGATAATTTCTTTGGAGGCATGGTGATGAAAAATACAACTGATAGTCCTACTATTCTTCAAAAATCAACTAACTACATGTACAATACCAACGTTAAAGTAACTTTCAGTTACAAAATTGGTAATATGAAATTTGTAGCTGATAAAGGCAAGAAAATCAAAAACACTGACGTTAAAAGCGGTGGAGAAGATACTAATTAATCAACCTTTTTACAAATTAACACGTATCGTATTTAAACTATAATATATTAAACTCAATTTAAAAGAATGAAAAGAATCAGTTTATTGGCAATTGCAATGTTTGTGACTTTTGCCGTTTCAGCACAAAAATGGTCATTAGATAAAGCTCACGCTAAAATGACATTTACAGTTACGCACCTTTTGATGTCAGAGGTTGACGGTGTGTTCAAGTCGTTTGATGCGAATATTACTTCTTCCAAAGAAGATTTTTCTGATGCAGTTTTCGATCTAACTGCAGATTTGAAGGCAGTAACTACCAACAATGATATGCGTGACGGTCATCTTCAAAAAGCTGATATGTTTGATACGGAGAAGTTTCCAACTTTGACTTTCAAAAGCACAGGAATTAAAAACGTTGGCGGTAAAAAATATTCTTTAACTGGAAATCTTACCATGAAAGGCGTTACAAAACCTGTAACTTTAGATCTTACTCTTATCGGTACAGGTACTAATCGTCAAGGTAAAAAGCTTGTTGGTTTTAAAGTTACTGGTAACGTGAACCGTACGGATTTCGGAGTAGGAGCTATGCCAAGTGCAGTAGTAAGCGAAGAAGTAGAACTAAGAGCTAGTGGCGAGTTTGCTTTGAATTAATCATAGGGGTGTTTAATAAAAAAGGGCAGTTCTTCGAAAGGAGAGCTGCTTTTTTTGTTTAAAATTTTCTACTTATTTTTATGCAAAATATTGCTGAGAAACCTTTTAAAAAAACAAAACTAAATGGCGGTTTTTAGTTTAAAAAATTTTAACGAATTCTTTTCAGATCAGGCAAAGTTATGGGCTACAAAGTGCGTAGTTAGAGAATGCGATGAAGAGTCCAAAGGTCGATTTGTGGCGTTTGTGGACCAAGGCTCAGAGACTTATGACGTAAGTGTAGATTTTGGCAAAGCCAAAGAAATAAGTCAAATCAGTTGCGACTGTAAAAAAGGAGATGGTTTTTGTCATCATAAATTGGCACTGCTGCTCTTTGTGGCTGGAAACAAAAAAGTAGAAACCCCGAAGATAGTTAAGAAAAAGAAATCGGGAGTAGAGACTATTTTTGATGAATTGACTTTCGAAGATTTGAAAAATTGGCTTCTGGAAGTTTTTGAGAAAGAAAAACCACTGAAGGCTGAGTTTGAGTTAAAATTTAGTGCTGATTTAAAGGTAGATAATACAGCGGAAGGAATTAAAAAAGCCTTAAAGGATTTGTCGAAATCTGTCGTTGGTTCAAGAAAAACATTAGAAACCCTAGAATTGAAAAAGATTATGGGTTTATGGGAGAATTTTGTTTTTTCGGCATGCAAACCTTATTTTCTGGATCCAACTATATTGGTGAATTTTCAGATACTTAAATATTCACTAGACGCAATAGATGAATTAGTGAGTGTTTATCGTTCCAAGTCATTTACTTATTTTAACAATCTGATTAAGAATATTAAAGCCCAAATAGTTGTGGCTTTTGATTCTGTGAAAGATGATGATAAATTTTCGAATGGTATCGATTTGTATTTTGGAAATATTATTTACAAACCTGACACCTATGATATTGTTTTTGTAAATATTATCATGGAGATTAATAAAATGTCAAGTCAAAGCAGACAGAAAATAATTTCGGATAATTTCTCACAATTTTATTCAGCTTTTCATAAAGGAAAAAAATCTGGAGATAAAAACCTAAGCTTTGCTTTATGGAATATGGCGAGTACCAATGGAACTTTAAACCAGTATTTGGATATTCTACTGCCAGTGGTTTACGCAAATGAATACAACATAGATTTAATACAAGCTTTAGTTGGGATTGGAAAAATAGAAAAGGCGAGGGAATTATGTCAAAGGCAGATTGATAATAATTTTCATGTTGAATACAGTTTGCCTTATTATAATATCCTTAAAGAGATATTTTTAAAAAAAGGGGATCGTCACAATTACCTCAATATTGCGAAAGAAATATTGCCATATACACAAAACATTGATGACTTTTTTGAGATTTACAATGACATGCCTTTAGGTGAAGAAAAAATGATTTTTAAAAATCAAACTTTAGCAAAAATGAGAGCAAAGGCCAAGCTGTCAGACAATTATGACTCAGCTAAGTTTTGTGTTTCGCTTTTAGGAAGAGTGAGTGAGTTTAAAAAGTTGATAACCTATCTTCAAGATTATAAGTATATTTCATTGTTTGAGCCCTATTTAGAGAGTATGTTAAAAGTTAATAAAATAACGGTGTTGAAAAACATTTTTGATAATTTTGGGAGTTATCCTTGGGATGTAAATCAAGAGCTTTTGGGAATAGAAAAATCTAGTTTTATTTCAGTTTTAGATGCTCTTCAAAATACTTTTACAGAATACGAACTTCAAACTTATGTGGAACAATTTAGAAACAAAAAGTATCACAGAAAGGATGAGGGCACTTTTGTGCATTTTATATTAAAACATGTATGAGATATGGAAAGATACGTAGAGCAATTAATTGAAGAAATAATTAGTAAAGCCAAACCTGAAAAAGAACCTGAAACGTGGGAAGACGTGGATATTGAGGATGCTTTGGACGAATTCATAGAATATTCGGATGAGGAACTGCAGCGGCAAGAAGACAAAGCGGATGAAGATTTGGAGACGCATTTTCAGGAAATAGAAAAATATCTATCAGGCGAAGCACATAAGCCTTTACATGAGTTTTTGGGTATTTTTCCAAATCAATTTCCTCCAGGTAGAAGATTAAATAAAAAACAGAAGGAAGGCATAATTGAAGCATTTGTTGAGACATTAGGAAGCTTTCATATCCGTTTAGATTTTCCTGATGGCATTTCGGTTAGTAAACAATACGAATTGGTTGAAGAAAGTTTACTTGAAGACGTTTTTGAATGTACTATTGGTTACACCACAATTGATTTTTGCTCTGGAGATGCTTATGATTGTAGATTTGGGAAAAAATGTCCTTGTCTTAAAGAACTTTTAAATCCCCGCAAGCCTGGGATTCTGGATGATGTAATTGATAGACTAAAAAATAATAGACCTGATTTTTTAGATGAAGTTGATGATTCAGAATTACCTTTTTAATTCAAATCTTTTCCAATCTCACCACCACGCTTTTACTCGTTGGTGTTTGGCTGCCATCTGCCCTTGATTTTAGAGGCACCAAAACATTTGCCTCAGGAAAATAGGTAGCCAAACAACCTTGTGGAATATTGTAGGGAACAATAATAAACGCCTCGGCAATTCTTCTTACACCTTCAAACTCATTGATAATGTTCACTTTGTCGTAATTTTTGAAAGCATCTTTCAGCATGTCTGCTGGATGCATAAATACTATTCTTCTTTCATTGAAAATCCCTCTGTATCTATCATTTAGCCCATAAACTGTTGTGTTAAACTGGTCATGACTTCGAATGGTCATCATCAAATATTCGTTGGGTTTTACATTTATTGGCTCCCAAGGATTTACTGAGAATTGAGCTTTTCCAGTTTTTGTGTTAAAATTTCCCTCACGTGGCTGGTTGGGTAGGTAAAAACCGCCTGATTTGTTTATTCGTTCTTCATAAGCTTTAAAACCAGCAATCGTTTTTTCAATATCTTTTCTTATTAAAGCATAATCGTTGGCATAAGAAAGCCAATCAATTTTGTATTTTTCTCCTAAAGTAGCATGAGCCACTTGTGCAATAATAGCAGGCTCGCTCATCATTTCATCTGAAAGTGGCTCCAAAACACCCTGAGACTTTTGAACCACTCCCATAGAGTTTTCAGTACTCACAAACTGCTCCCCGCTTTTCTGAAAATCTTTGTCGGTTCTTCCTAAACATGGCAAAATCAAAGCTGTTTTGCCATGTATCAAATGGCTGCGGTTGAGTTTGGTAGAAACTTGTACTGTCAGGTTACAATTTTTTAAAGCTTGTGCCGTATATTCTGTATCTGGTGATGCAGAGAGGAAATTGCCACCGAGGGCAAAAAACACCTTGGCTTTTTGTTCATACATAGCTTCAATGGCTTCTACCACATCATATCCATGGTGCTGTGGAGGTGTAAAACCAAAGTTCGTTTCAATGGTTTCATTAAATGCCGCCGAAGGTTTGTGCATAATACCTACGGTTCGGTCGCCCTGCACGTTTGAATGACCCCTTACTGGACAAGTTCCAGCTCCAGGTTTGCCAATTGAGCCTTTCAAAAGCAACAGATTAACTACTTCTTTTATTGTAGCCACGGAGTTTTTATGTTGTGTTAAACCCATTGCCCAGCAAACTATTATTTTTGAGTTTTTCTCAAGAATCGAACAAAAAGTTTCGAATTCTTCTTGCTTTATCCCTGCATCTTCGAGTAAATTTTCGATAGAAACTTTAGAAAACTGTGCAAGGAATTCTTCAACATTTTCAGTATTTGATTTTATGAATTCATTATCAATTGCCCCTTTTTCTATTAATACTTTGCAGGCGGCTTTTAACAAGGCCAAGTCTCCGTTTATTTTTATTTGAAGATACAAATCTGTCAAAGTTGTGCCTTTGCCAAGCAAGCCTTCCATGGTTTGAGGGTTTTTAAAGCCCAAAAGCCCAGTTTCAAAAAGTGGATTGATACTGATAATTTTTGCTCCTTTCTTTTTTGCTTTCTCAAGGGTCGTGAGCAATCTTGGGTGGTTGGTGCCTGGGTTTTGTCCCATTATGATGATTACCTCGGCTTCTTCAAAATCATCCAAAGTCACTGAGCCTTTGCCTAAACCTAAAGTTTCGGTAAGGGCTACACCACTAGACTCATGGCACATGTTGGAGCAATCTGGTAGGTTATTTGTGCCATAAGCCCTGATAAAGAGTTGATACAAAAAAGCCGCTTCATTGCTTGAGCGACCCGAAGTATAAAATACAGCCTCGTCAGGAAGGGAGAGTGTGTTTAGTTCTTTTGCCACAATGTCAAAAGCATCTTTCCATTCTATTTTTTTATAATGGGTATCGCCTTCTCTGACAAGCATAGGATGTGTAAGTCTGCCCTGTTGCCCGAGCCAGAAGTCGGATTTTTCTGCCATTTCTTTTACAGAATATCTTTGAAAAAATACGGGGCCTGCTTTTTTAGTGGTTGCCTCATCGGCAATAGCTTTTGCTCCATTTTCGCAAAACTCACCGATTGAGGATCTATGCCCATCAGGGTCAGGCCAAGCACAACTTGGGCAGTCTATGCCGTCTTTTTGGTTTAGGTTCAACAATGTTTTGATACCTCTAGCCACCGGCATTGCTCCAAACACATGCTTTACGCTCGAATATATTGCTGGCCACCCAACGGCTGTTTTAGGTGTATTTACTTCTTGATTTATTCCAGTAAATTCTTTTGGAGGCTGAGCTAAAGACATATCTAAGGTATTTGCACCAAAAATAAGCTTTTGTTTTGAAAAAATACATACTTCTGTAGCGATTAGAATTTCAGAACAAAGCTTTCTTAGAATGGCACACAGATGATGCTGATCTTTCGAACGCCGATATACGCGGATTTCTGAAAATATTCACGTTAATCAGGGTTACTCTAATATTAGCATTATGAATGGAACGCAGATGACGCTGATCTGTCGAACGCCGATATACGCGGATTTCTGAAAATATTCACGTTAATTAGGGTTACTCCAATATCAGCATTATGAATGGAACTCAGATAACGCTGACCTGTCGAGAGTGGATTACGAAAAAAAATCCGTGAAAATCAGCGTTATTTTAATATCTGCGTCATCAGCGTGCCAATATTCAAAATGTTTTTCAAAAAAAACTAACAAAATAGTTGCAAAACTAAAATAATAGTTTTAAGTTTGGTTAAACAATAAATATTTACCGATGGATTTAAAAGAATTGACAAAAGCAGAAGAGGAGATAATGCAGGAATTGTGGCAGCAGGAAAGTGCGTTTGTAAAAGACATTTTAGAGGTATTACCCGAACCCAAACCTGCCTACAATACGGTCTCTACTATTATTAGGATTTTGGAGCAAAAAGGTTTTGTAAAGCACATAGCCTACGGAAAAACACATCAATATTATCCGGCAGTTAGCAAAGAAGATTACAGGAAATTTGTGACTGATAAACTCAGAGTTGGGTATTTTGATAATTCTGCGAGGGCGATGATGTCGTTTTTCATGGAAAACGAGCAAATAAACCTTAAAGAAGCAGACGAGATTATGAAAATGATTGAAGAAATGAAAAAACGACAATAATTATGGAAAAGCTAATCCCCTTCGTACAGATCAACTTATTTTTGGTTGTCTTTTATGCCATTTATTGGCTATTTCTAAAAAAAGAGACCTTCCATCAAGTCAATAGATTTTATTTGTTGCTGAGCACTGTATTTTCGGTCATTTTGCCGTTTGTGCAGTTTTCTGCAGTAAAATCTTGGGGATTAACCTATCAGTTCCAAACAATGGTTTATGAGTACAATTTGCCAGAGTTAGTGGTTTCTCAAAACTCGGAAGAAAAACTCTCTTGGGTGTTGATAGTCAGTATTGTGTATCTTACAGTTGTGGCTTTACTTTTTTTAAGGTTGGCCTACGGCATTGCCAGAGCTTATGCTATCATACAGAAAGCTTCATTTATGGAAAGCAATGCGTTTTCGTTTTTTGGAATAATAAAAATTGACAAGAAATTGCCATATTTTAAAACCATCAGAGAGCATGAGCGTGTACATACTTTGCAGTTGCATTTCCTCGATTTGTTCTTTTTTGAACTATTGAGTGTGGTTTTTTGGTGCAATCCCGTTGTGATGTTTTACAAATTTAGCATTAAAAACATCCATGAGTTTTTGGCAGATGAGAAAGCATCGGCTACGCTTAACTCAGTGGCAGATTATGCAACATTGTTATTAAGCAAACAATTCAAAATTGCTCCCGAGCATCTTTTTGTACAACCTTTTTATAATAAATCAACTTTGAAAATTAGAATCCAAATGTTGATGAAAGGGAAATCTGAAAGTTGGGCGATGCTGAAATATGGCGTAATAGCACCGATTTTGTTTGTTTTTGTGGTTTTGACTTCAGTTTCTTGTTCTGAAAAAGACTCAATAGCAGATGAATTCAATGCCATTAAAACCGAAGATTTAAATAAAATTATTCAAAAAGATGGAGAGCCAATTTTTACCGCAGTTGAAACCAACCCAGAGTTTCCAGGAGGAGTAGTTGCAATGTATAAATTTTTAGGAGAAAACATTAAATACCCAAGTGCCGCACAGAGAGCAAATATAAATGGAAGGGTATTTGTGAAATTCGTAGTTGAAAAAGATGGCTCAATTGGTGATGTGGAGGTTATGAAAGGCATTGGTTTTGGATGTGATGAAGAGGCTATAAGGGTAATGAAGACCATGCCCAGATGGAACCCAGGTGTTCAAAACGGTAAAAATGTTAGGGTTTATTATAATATGCCTGTTGTTTATAAACTTGAATAAATACCTCCCGCTATGTCAACACTTATTTACTTTTTACAAGCCAATATATTTCTAATTCTATTTTTTGGCTTTTATTATTTCTTTTTCAAAAAAGAGACTTTTCATGCCATAAATAGGTTTTTTCTATTGTTTGGAGCTGTATTTGCCATAGTTTTACCTTTTTTTAAATCTCCTTTTTTGAAAGAACTGCCGATATATCCAGTAGAAGCTGAGCATATAGCAACAGACTATTATTTTGTAACTGCGGCAATTGTTGAAAAGCATTTGACGCATCAAATCACCTATTTGGAAGTTTGTGAATATATCTATTTGGTTGGTTTAGGTTTGAGCATTTTATTTTTATTGTTCAGAATTTCAAAGACTATACTTTGGGTAAAAAACAATAGAAACCAATTGGGAACTGCTTTTTCGTTTTTTGGTAAAGTGTTTATTGACAAAACATTATCCGGTCAAGAATTTATCGAAAAGCATGAAGAGATTCATGTTCGCCAATTACATTTTGCTGATTTATTGTTTTTCGAAATTCTCAAAATTGTCTTTTGGTTTAATCCGGTGGTTTATTTTTATATAAAAGCAATAGTAATAATTCACGAGTTTTTGGCAGACGAGGTAGCGAGTGCTATTGCCAAAGACAAAGCTCAATACGCACAAATCCTTTTAAGTAAACAGTTTAGGGCAGAAAACGCCGCTGTATTCACACAACACTTTTTCAATCATTCAACACTTAAATCTCGAATTATCATGTTATCGAAAAATCCTTCAAAGAAGACCGCCCTTCTAAAATTTGGCCTTTTGGCACCTACTTTTTTTGTGATGTTGGCTATAAGTTCGTTTACGGTGGTTAATAATCCAAAATTGGAAATAATATTAACGAAGTTGGAAGAAAATCCGTCTGAAAATGCCACAAGAATTACAACAGATTTGCCCAAAGTCGAAATTAAATCCGATACTTCAAAACCTTCGCTTAATGAAGAAATATTTGCAACTGTTGAGCATAACCCGGAATACCCAGGAGGTACAACTGCAATGTACAAATATCTCGGTGAGAACATTAAATATCCAAGCGAGGCACAAAAAGCCAATATGCAAGGTAAAGTTTATGTAAAATTCGTCATAAAATCCGATGGTAAAATTGACAAAATCAATATAGTAAAAAGCGTCAGTCCTGAACTTGATAATGAAGCCATAAGAGTAGTTCAAAATATGCCCTATTGGCGACCAGCTATGCAAAATGGCAAAGCCGTGTCGGTATATTATAATTTACCTATAAATTTTAAGTTGGATGGAGGAACTAAAGAACTTGAAGGTGAAGAAATCGTGGTGGTTGGATATGCCAAGGAAGAAACTTCTCAACAATCTATTGAATCAAAACAACCTACTATGATTGGTTTAAATAGAGAAATTAAAACAGAAGAACAAATCCGAATTAGAGGCAACAATACTAATTTAGATAAAGGGTTGATTTTTGTCAATGATGTCGAAATTTTAGATAAAAAAATAGACTTCGTAAGCCCAAATTCAATAGAAAGTGTAAGTGTCCTAAGACGGGAAGAAGCTATAAAAGCTTATGGCCCAAGAGCCAAAGACGGCGTTATTTTGATAAAAACCAAAATCAATTTCATCAAAACTGATGAAAATGAGTAAAATATTTCTCTTATTTTGTTTTTGCTTCATTACATTCTTAAGCTTTGGAAATGAAGCAATATCAGACACGCTAAAGAATCCAAAATATCACCAAGATGAATTAGTTTTTACTGCCACCGAAAAATGGCCAGAATTTAAAGGTGGAACTCGTGAGATGTATAAATTTTTATCTCAAAATATTAAATACCCAAATGAAGCCATGAAAAACAAAATTTCGGGTAAGGTATTTTTGAAATTTATTGTAGAAAAAGATGGCTCATTGAGCGATATCCAATTGATGAAAGGAATAGGGTACGGCTGTGATCTTGAAGCTATTAGAGTGGTAAAAACTATGCCCAATTGGATTCCTGGTATGAACACCAATAAAGCAGTTAGATGTTATTATAATCTTCCAATTTCGTTTTCAATAAAATAAAAACACAGATTGATTCAATCAATCTGCGTTTAATTAGCTCTTATTCAGCTGCTTCAGTTTTTGAGTCTGTGCCTTCTGCTTCTTTTTCTGCTTCGCCTTTTAGGTAACTTGGCAAGTTTAAACCAGCCATATTAAATAAGTCGTTTAGTGGCGGCACTGCTTTCATCATTCCTGAAACAAAGTTGGCAGTTGAGCCATTTCCTTGTTCTGAATTGCCCGAATCCCAAACTGTAATTTTGTCAATTTTGATGTTTTTAACTGCTTCTACTTGCGTTTTAACCAATTCTGGCAATTTCTCAATCAGCAACAATTGGAAAGCTTTTGATGGATCACCACCTGCTGCTGCAACCACTTCTTTATATCCTTCCGCTTGTTTGGTCAGTATTTCAAACAAACCTTTGGCTTCTGCTTCCATTTTTGCAAAAATCGCATCTGCCTCACCTTTTGCTTGCTCTCTGATTCTTTCCGCTTCCGCTTGGGCATCAATTATAGCTTTTTGTTTGGCAATTTGAGCAGGTATTACAATGTTGGCATTTTGTGTTGATCTTTCTCTGTCTGCTCTAGCTTCTTCCGCTTTTTGCTCTGCCACATAAGATTCCTCAAGTGCACGTGCCGACTGTACTTTTTCCGAAGCCAATGCCGTTCTCAAAGCTTCTGCCTCTCTTTCTCTTCTTAAAGCTTCAGATTGTGCAATGGCTATTTTAGCTTCGTTTTCACCTTGAATCGCTATCGCATTGGCTTCCGACATTTTTACTCTGGTGTCCCTTTCAGCTTCCGCTTTACCGATAGACTCGTCCTTTTTAGCTAAAGCTATGCTTACTTCTTTGTCTTTTTGCGTAATAGCTATTTTTACATCTCTATCTCTATGTGTTTCAGCAATTTGGGTGTCTTTTTCTCTGTCTGCCAAGGCTTTTCCAGTTTCACCAATTTTTTCTTGCTCGGCTACGCTTATTTTTGCCTCGTTTATTGCTTTAGCAGCAGCTTCTTTTCCTAAAGCCTCTATATAACCCGACTCGTCTTTGATGTCCGTCACGTTTACGTTGATGAGTTTTAAGCCTATTTTTTTAAGCTCACTGTCCACGTTTTTCGAGATATTTTCCAAAAACTTGTCTCTGTCGGAGTTTATTTCTTCAATGGTCATAGTTGCTATAACCAACCTTAATTGTCCAAAAAGAATGTCTTTCGCCAATTCTTGAATTTGCTCATAGGTAAGACCCAAAAGTCTTTCCGCGGCAGTATTCATACTGTCACCTTCGGTAGAAATAGCAATAGTGAATCTACAAGGCACATCTACTCTGATGTTTTGTCTACTCAACGCATTGGTCAAATTGGCTTCAATAGACAGCGGTTTTAGGTCAAGAAATGCGTAATCTTGAATAACGGGCCAGACAAATGCTCCTCCGCCATGAATACATTTGGCAGATGTGCCGCCAGTACGGCCATAGATTACGAGGATTTTGTCGGACGGGCATCGCTTGTATCTCGACACCAATGCTGCGATGGTTACAAATAGTACGATTGCAAATACTACAATGATAATTAGTGGACTACTCATGTTCATGTGATTAAATTTTAGTTACGATTAATATATTATTATTTTCAATTTTAGATACTTTCACTAAAGTTCCAGTATTTATTGCCTCATATTCTGTAATGGCAGGCAACTCATGGCTGGATCCTTTTATACTTATCAGAATTTTACCGTGTCCTGTCTTGCTTGCAGGAATGTTAAGGTAAACTTCTCCAGTTTTGTTCAGCGTTTCTGAAATCTTAAAACTATTGTCTTCAGACAATTTTTGCATTTGTTTTATGATAACAAAAAACACGAATACAAAAAGTACACCAATTCCCAATGCCACTACTATTAGCAGTATTTTGTTCGGTATAAGATTGTAAAAAGAAATGCCTGTCCAGCTAAATCCCAAGAGGAAATTGATGAGGTTTCTTAGTGAGAAAATCTGTAAAGGTCCATCGTGTTGAAAGTCTCCATCAAAGTCTGCCGATAGCCCGTCTGAGGCGTCAGAGCCCATAAAGGTCATGATAGTTTGAAAAAGAAATACGATGCTTGCAGGTATGGCTACATACCAAAAAGAGCGTAAAATAGGGTCTAAATCATTTAGGATTTCCATGTGGTTGTTTTGTTTTTGTTTATAATTCTAAATTACTCGAGAAGAGTAAAATGGCAATATAAATCTACATGATTGGTGAAAAAATAATTTGATTCCTTCAAAAATATGGATGGATTTTGGGGAAAATTACAAAATAAAAAAAACACTAAAGGAAGGTTTATTTATGAAAAATCTGCCTACTCTTAGTGTTTATTAAGTTTTATGAAAATTACTTATATCAACTAGACTTTTTTGTAAACTTTGTAAGTATTACAATAGCAGTTCCGTTTACTTTGCCTTCAATATGTTCGTGGTTATCGTGTACCAAATGTATGTTTCTAACAGCTGTTCCTCTTTTGGCTGTAAATGTTGTTCCTTTTACATTAAGGTCTTTTATTAAAACTACAGTGTCGCCAGCTTCTAAAACGGCACCATTGCTATCTCTATGGACTGGATCACCTTCTTCTTCTGGTTTGTCAGCACCTGCTTCGGCCCAAGCCAATGTTTCTTCGTCAAGATATAGCATGTCTAATAAATCGCCAGGCCATCCTTCGGTTTTTAGTCTGTCTAACATTCTCCAAGCCAAAACCTTCACCGCGGGCACTTCTGACCACATACTGTCATTTAAGCATCTCCAATGGTTTGGTTCGGTTTGGTTTTGGTCGTCAATTTGTTCTATACAATTACCACAAAGATATGCGTAAGCATCATTTGAGTCGTTTGGAGCATGGCTTACTTCGTATATTTGTAGGTTTTCGGTTGTTGCACAAAGTTCACATACATTTCCGCTTCTTTCTATTATTTCTTTTTCGTTCATTCTGTTTATTTAAAAATTCCGCCGCAATTTACCCAATTTAATTTAATAAGAGAATTTGGCCTTTTGTGCATTAATTCAAAATTGGTAGGAACACGGATAAACACAGATTTGACACGGATTGAATTTTATTAATTTTTTTCTTTCTTTTATACTCCAACAGAGACAGATATTTAAATCTTGATTTTTGGAAAATTTATTATTTTAACATTTAAAATCAAACTTGTTATAATTCGACCCTTACAGGGTCGGAAATGCCTATTTTCATTATTTTCTAAAATAATTTGACCTCTCTGAGGTCATCGGATAGGTAATGATTTTGGATAATGGAAGCTAGGTTTTATGGTAATTAGAATAAATTCGGATTTATGTTTAAAAAAATATCCGTGTCTAATCCATAAAATCCGTGTTCCATTATTATAGTTTAAACGAAAAACTTAATGGCGGAAACTGCCACAATTACAATCAGAAGTCTATAAATCCAAAGGTTGGCATTGGGAATTTTCGTGACATAGTTTACACCTAACCAAGCTCCGATAGCTTGAAAAATTCCCATCAATAGGCCATAACCATAATGTACTTTTCCATAATACATAAATAAGGCTAGTGCAGGAGCAGTAAAAGCCAAAACTAGTGCGAGTTTAAGGCCATTGCTTTGTACTAAGCTGTATTTAGAAACCAATACCAAGCCTGCCAATAGGAAGAAACCCACGCCTGCCTGAATGAATCCACCATAAATACCAATCATGAAAAAAGTAATAAATGTACCAATGGTTTTGTTGTTTGCTTTGGTGATTTTGTCTGCTATTAGCCACCTTTCTGGTTTAAATAATAACATCAATAACATAAAAACCATCAAGCCACCAATGGTATAGTTCATCATTTTCTCATCAATGTTTACAGCTATTTTTGAGCCCAAAATTGATCCAAGAATTGCAGGGATAATTAACCAAAGCGAATCTTTAAAAACCTCTGGCTTTTCTTTAGCGTATTTGCTTGTGGCCACAAAAGACTGTAGAAATACGCCTATTCTATTGGTTGCATTGGCAACCGAAGGCGAAAGTCCACACATAAATATAAAAACGGGCAGCGTAATCAAAGAACCGCTTCCAGCTAGTGTATTGATGATACCGGTAAGTATTCCTACGACCACAAAAACTAAAAACTGCCAGAAATTCAGATCTATATTTAAGAAATTTTCCATTTTGCTATCTCTCTTTCAATTATTGCTTTAATCGGTAGCTGAAGGTTAAGTTTATTTGTCTCGGCCTAAATTGTCTGTTGCTTTCAGTATAAAAACCTGGTCCTTGACTTATGGTTCTACTCCAACGAGTGTTGAAAATATCCAGAACAGAAAAGTTTATTGAGCCTTTCTTTTTTAGAATGTCTTTTTTTAATGAATAATCAAAGAAATATATTGCCTTACTACTACCTTGTGCAGTTTTTTGTGCAGCTTCGTAATTGAATCTTAGCTGCATATCGTAGCCTTTTGGCAGTGTGAATCTTGAAGTTTGGCGAGCAAACCATGTGTTGGTTTCTACCACATAAAGTTCGTTGATATTGCTTCCATCTATATTGGCATGGAAAAGATTAAAATTTAAGTCAAACTTCCACCACTTGAACAGTTTATAATTGGCCGTAAAATCTAAACCGTAAGCTTTTTCGGATACTAAATTTTCCGGCCTATTAGTTGAGAAACCATTTTCGTCTACTCTTCTAATTCGGCTTATAGCATCTTGGGCGTTTCTGTAATATATTGATGATGTGAAAGAACCTTTTTCGAAGTTTTTTAAATGACCTACCTCATATACATCACTGTATTCCGGATTTAAGTTTGGATTTCCGCTGTTGAAATTCCGACTGTCTGAGAGCGTCATAAATGGACTTAAATCGTTGTAAACTGGTCGGCGAATTCTTCTACTATAGCTGACTTGTAGGGAGTTGTCAGTGTTGAGTGCATAAGTAAAATGTGAACTTGGAAACAAGTTGAAGTATTTTCTAGGGTTAAATTCATTCGTTTTTTGTAGGGTCGTACTTACATCTGTCCATTCAGAACGAAGTCCTAATTGATAACTGATTTTTTTCGCTTTGTTTGAAACAATACCATATGCCGCACTGATGTTTTCATCATATATAAAATAATTATCCAACCAATCTATAGGGATTTCTTTGCCATCAATTTTGTCATTTACAACAAAGTCGTTCACCATGTTTCGCAAAGAGGATCTCGCTCCAAGTTCAAACTTGCCCTCTTTGGCAAATGGTTGCACATAATCTAATTGGAACAGGTATTGTTTCTCAAACTCATCATTAATGGAAGTTTGTAAAAGTGTGTTTTTAAGGTCAGTTTTTCCATTGGGCAATACTGCTGTTTGTGAAAAAGTTTGATCTGAATTTTCTGAATGGTCAAGATAACGAAACTGTCCAGTAAGCTCATGCCCTTTCTTATTGAATGACTTTTTATAGCTCAAAACATACTCTGAAAGTGGCTCTTTTTCTACTTCATCCTGAATTCGGGAAATGGTACCTAAAGGATTGTTTTGACTATTGAGAAAATCCTGATATACATTTTTGGTGTATCTGATTCCACCAGCACGACTAAACATATAAGAACCTGTCAAGACACTTTTTTCTGTGAAATAATATTCAATTCCTCCTCTTATGTTGTTGTCAAAGCCAGATACATCGCCTTTGTTATCTTGATTTAAGATTTTGGTGGTATCACCGTCATAAACTTCTTGGTACAAATCTCCTTTGTAGGGATTCCATCGATAAGCAAGCCCATAATTAATGAAAAAATTGACTTTTCTGTGCCTGTAATTGAGATTTGCAGCAAATCCATAATTGGTCGGATTGCCCGTAATCAATTCAAATGAACCATTAAACCCTTGTTTTGAGTCTTTTTTTAGGATAATATTGATGATGCCCGCTTGCCCTTCAGCTTCATATCTGGCAGATGGGTTGGTGATAATTTCTACACGCTCAATCATACTGGCTTGAAGCTGCCTAAGGCCAGCACCACCTTTAAATGAAACCATGCCAGATGGTTTACCGTCTATTAATATTCTGACGTTACTACTTCCTCTAAGTTTTATTGCTCCGTCGGGGTCAACAGTTACTGATGGAATATTTACCAAAATGTCAGATGCTGAACCTCCAGCATTTGCGAGATCTTTACCTACATTAAAAACACGTTTGTCTAGCGAAAGCTCCATGCTGCTTTTTTCGCCTTGTACAACCAATTCGTCTAAAGATTGGTCCGAAGGATTGATAGCAATATCACCAAGATTTAGGCCTTCATTAGTAAGAATTAATTCAGTAGAAGCGTATTTTTTGTAACCTATAAATTCTACTTCAAGCAGATATTTTCCCTCAGCTACTTTGAATTCAAATTCTCCATTTTCATTGCTCACATTGCCTGTCAGCATTTTGTTGTTTTGAAAAACTTTTACACTTGCAAAACTTAATGGAGATTGGTTTTTTGCATCAACAATTCTTCCTTTTAAGGGAAAAGAAGATTGAGAAAACGAGAAATTAGCTATAAAAATGAGTAATGTCCCAAATAAAATTCTGAGATGCTGCATATTGTAGGGTTGAAAAATGAAGAACAAAGATACACTTTATCCGACATTTTCTGCCTAATCGATTTTCAAAATCAGCTATTATCGACCAAAATTGTTTTTTTGAATATAAATAGATTTTAATATTCTTCCCTTAATGAAAATCCTTTTTTGGAAAAACTAAAATTTGATTTTTATTTTCAAACCAATTCTCTTGATTTTACTTCGATTTTTGTCTTTTTAGTTCTCATTGGCTCAGTTTTTTCCATACAAAATCTTGCCATCAAATAGCTGACTGTTGATTCAGACCCTTGGTTTAGATTCACATAAGTGCTTTCAAGTCCGTCGTAACATCCGCCAGTGCATGGATTGTAGATGATTTGGTGGAGGTGATTGTTGCCTAAAAACCATTCAAATGCCCTTTCTCTTTTTATTAAATAAGACTCGTCTTTGAAAATATTGAAAAACGTGGTCAAAGCCAAGATGGTGTAAGCCACGTCAATTGGTTGCTCTCCACCTTCATTTTCTTTTATAAAATCCTCGCCTTTTTTAATCCAGTTTTGGTTGGATACTACCTTGATTTTGTCGTTTCTGAAAATATTTTTTAACAGAAAATCAAAAGATGCTATTGCTATTTGTTTGTAAACTGGATTTTGTGTGGCTACATAAGACATGGCCATAGCTTCAGGCAAAAGGCTATTGCCGTAAGTTAGATAATCTTCGTACCACTCCCAGTTTTTACTGCTTTCGTGGCGGTACATTTGCACTATTCTGTCGGCAAACATTTGGATAGATTCCAATACGTATAACTTTGGATTTTGTTTGTAAATATGACATAAACCTTTGGTTATAAATGCCATAGCACGTGTGGAGTGAATGCTTTTTAGGCCACTATATACTTTGTCGAAAATCTCGAATGCTTTTCGGATCAATCTGTATGGAACAAGTGTATCCATTTGAATCAAATATCCCAAAGCCCAAACTGCTCTTCCGTTAGAGTCTTCGAGATTTGTTTCGAAATTTTGGGCCGTAAAAGCTTTGTTTTTGTCAACATAATTCAAGAAATCTCCATCTTTGGTAACACAGAAACCGATAAAGTTTAGATAGGTTTCAATATATTTTAAATCTTCACTGTCGTTGGTGAGTTCGAAATGTTTACAAAAGGCAATCATGGCTCTTGCGTTGTCATCTAATGTGTAGCCAGTTTCTATATCAGGAATATTGATTTTTGAAAACTGAATTATTCCAAAATCTGTCGTCATCTTTATGATATGATCTAGATTTATTTCCGGAACTGCATAGTGAAGCTGAAAGTGGTTTTTATCAAGTTTTTGAAATAAATCAGCATGTGCTATGGCCGAGTTTTCCCAGGCAGTTGGAGCTATTTTATGTAGTCCATTTTGGCTGAAATTGTACATTTGTGTTTTGTCTTTCAAAAGGTTGATTACCTCTTCAGTCAATTTTTCGGAGTCTTCAAAAGGTATTATTTTGCCAGCATCTTGACTCAAAACTTCTATAGCATGAGGAATAGGAGTTGAGATGATAGGGCAACCACAACTTATTGCGTACGAGAACGTGCCACTAACAGCTTGGTTAGGGTCTTTTGATGTAAAAAGATAAATATCAGTAAGTTGTAGATATTCTAATAGCGTAGGTAGAGGCAGAAATTCATTTATAAATCGGACATTGTTTTGAAGATTTAGTTCGTTTACCAAATCTGTCAACATTCTCCTATACACTTCGCCTTCGTTTTTTACAATGGACGGGTGAGTTTTGCCAATTATCAAAAACATCACATCTTGATTATTTTTGATAATACCGGGTAAAGCTTTTAGTGTAGTTTCTATACTTTTTCCTGAGCCTAATAGGCCGAAAGTCGATAGGACTTTTCGGTTGCTAAGTTTATATTTTTCTTTAAGAATGTTTTTGTCCAAATGTGCCACCAAGTGAGTGCCATGCGGTATTACATTAATTTTTTCTGGCGAAATATAGTAATCACGGTGTAGGATTTTTGAGGACGAATTGGTCATTACAATTATTTCTTCAGCCTGATTGGCGATGGCTTTTACATTGGCCAAAAGGTGGCTCGAAGGCTTAGGCAAAACAGTATGAAAGACGATAGCAATTGGTTTTTTTATAATATGTAAAAATGATATAAAAGCGGATTCAACTTTGGCGTAAAAGCCAAATTCGTGCTGAATCAAAACCAAGTGAATGTCTTTGTCTTCGTTTATATAATTGGCAATTTTGAAAAAATCATCAGGATTGTCAACATTTAAAGTTTGATTTATTTCTGGAGAATATTCATGGATTTCGTTGTTGGATTCAAGAGCACATATTTCTATCGCAAAAGAATGCCCGAATTTATTAATTATGGCTTTTTCTAAATCCTGCGAATAGGTGGCTATGCCGCATTGTCTTGGTGGATAAGAGGTTATCATCAATACTTTGATAGTATTAATTTGTATGTTTTTTTGAAAAATAGTTCCTAAGTGGTTTTCTGAGCTATGTGAAAGTGAAGTTTTCATTCTTTATTTGAAAGTATTTCTGCTATTAATTTTGAAATAGAAACTGATGCACAGGCTATTCGCTCATCTGCGGCACCATAATATATATACAGATTGTCGTCTATTACCGCGGTTCCAGTAGGAAAACAAACATTGTTTACCTCACCTTTGAGTTCCCATTCTCTTTCTGGTTTGAAAAGCGGGTAAGGTAATCTAGCAATTTCTTTTTTTGGATTTTCGAGATCTAAAAGTGCAGCACAGGCAGAATAGACAAAACCCTTGTCTGATGTTTGTACACCATGGTAAATCATTATCCATCCTTCTGCTGTTTCAATCGGAGGGCAACCACCACCTACATAGCTTTTTTCGTGAGGGTATTTTGGTGATAAGACAATAAAATCATCAATATTTTCGAAATATTTTTCCCAGAAATCTTTTGTGAGTTCTTTTAAGTCTTTTACACCCACTAAAATCTGAATATTTGGTTTGATTCTATGCAAAAAACAAATCTCTCCGTTTATTCTTCTTGGAAAAAATATCAGGTTTTTATCCCAAAGCAGCTCTTTAGTATCACCTAATGCCCTTTGATGTTCATCGTACCAAATGGCGTTTTCGTCGTTCTTAACTTTGGAGTTGGTGAGTTCTTTGAATTTCTCATAGGTGATTTGAGGAACGATTATGCCTTGTTTTTCGAAATTTACCAAATCCTTCGAAGTTGCTAATGCTCCTAGTGCATTTATGCCATCAAACGCTGTGTAGGAAAGATAAAAAATGTCATCAATTTTGACAATTCTTGGATCTTCGATTCCTTGAGATTCATACTCAAACTGCGGAAAAAGTACTGCCTTATCAGAGCGGAAAAATATTTTGAGTGGGTCGTGTAATTGACAATAGCCAATACTAGAATGATTACCAATGCTAACTGCTCTGTAAAAGAGGTGAATTAATCCATTGTTCATAATTGCGGCAGGATTCAGTACCCCTTCGTTTTCAAAACTTAGGTTTGTCTTACCTAATAATACGCCATGTTTTATTACTTCTAGCATCATTTTTTTTGTTTTTGTCCAGCCTTAAGGTCAAGTTTTGGATTTGCAGTTTCTACTGCGGCATATTTACTTTTACTTTCAGACTTGTAAGCTGAAAGCTCTTTTTGTTTGCCTAATGAATGATCAATGGCTATCTTTTTTGAGTTTTTATTTCCTTTGTCTTTGCTCATTATTTTTGTTTTTTATTCGTATCCACTTTTTATTACAGTTAATATCATTTTAAATCTACCGTTTGGCTTTACTAGGTTTGGCGAATGTGCAGGTATAACGATAGATTGTCCAGTGTTCAAAACATGCGAAATTCCATCTATTACAATCTCGGCTGTACCGTCAATAATTTGTGCAAACGAATCAAACGGTGTGGTCTTTTCAGTAAGGCCTTCGCCTGAGTCAAAAGACATCACACTTATGTTTCCGGTGGATTTTTTAAGAATAGTTTTTATGACTACCGAGTTAGGTAGGTATTCTATGATTTCGACCGTAATCACGGCTTTTGATTTTTCTAATTCTGGTATTTCCATAATGAAGTTAATTGGTTAGGGTATGATTTTTTTTATAGATTTTTGAAAATTTTCTCTAATTCATTTTCATTCAAACACAGTTTTATTTGAAGGTTTTCGAGCATTGCACTTCTGTTGCCATCTCTAAAGGCCAAATCGTCCTCAGTCAGGAATGTGTATTTATTCAATAGCTTTTTTTTCTGAACCTTCCAGATATCGTTTTTTTCTTCAGTGCTCATTTTCAGGCTTTTAAATTTTCAGTTTTTTGTTCTTCCATTTTAAGTTCCTTAAAGCCGATGTTTACCAACTCTAATTCACTGATAATTGAAACTTCATCGCCTACCATTACGCCATTTTCGATCAGATTTGTATTCCAAACCAGTCCCCAATCTACTCTATTAATTTTGGTTTTAACACTCAAGCCAGCCCTTTGGTTACCCCATGGGTCGTTTACTATTCCACCCAAATCCGCTTCTAACTTGACGTTTTGCGTTACGCCCAATATTGTCAATTCTCCCCAAAGTTCACTTTCGCCTTCTTTGTCAGGTTTTTGCATGGTGCTTGATATAAAAGTTATCTGTTTGTGATTCGCGACATCCAAAAAATCTAGGCTTTTTAAGTGCTCGTCTCTTTCTTTATTTCCTGTGTCAATCGATGATACGTCAATCCACAAATCCACCTCAGCAGTTTTAAAATCGGTCCCGTAGGTATATATACTGGCATTAAATATTTTGAAACTGCCTTTTACATGGGCAATCATAAGGTGTTTTACTTTGAAAGTAATCTCTGAGTGTGCTTGGTCTATTGACCATTTGGTTTGCGTTATCATTTTGATGTTTTTTGCTGATTTCTTAAAAATGAAAAAAAAGTGTGTGGATATTACCCTAAAACCTAACCTATTTAATTTTTTTGGAGGTGAAAAACGATTGATGTTTTGGCTTCCCCTACTAAACAAAGGTATATAGATGCCTATAATGTATGTTACACAATAAAACTTTAGATTTACATGATTCACACTTTGAAGCTTTTTAAAACAAAAAAAATCACCTAAAAAAAGGTGATTTTTCTAATTACAAACCCACTATAATAAAAACTATTCAACTTAGTAATTGTGTTTATTCGACTTGCGAGTATGTTTTAACCATAAATCGTGCATGTTGGTTAAATTAAATATCTCATAGGCTGCGATAATAAGAAGGGCAATAATTAAAAATAAATGCAATGGAAAATTCATGTTATTGGTGCCTATGGCAAATAGTTGTTAAATTACATTAAATCCCAAAGTCAAAGCTCCCCAGGCATTTTTATAACGCGGGTTGGTTGAGGTACCATCTCCGTTGTTATTCTGAAGTTCCATTCCTACTCTCGCACCAATTATCAATTTGCTTATATTTACATCCACTCCGCCTACCAATCCTAAAATATTCTTTCTGATGTTGGTGTTGTCAAATTGCTGAATTTGTTCTGAGGTAAAAACTGAGTTTTTAAAAACATCTTTTTGCTTCATCAAAAATGAATATTGAGGTCCAGCTTTTATGGTCAAAAAATTCGATGGTTTGATGGAAATAAACAAGGGGATGTCTATATAATCCGTGGTTCTGGTTTGGCTGAATGTTATCCCTCCTAAAGTTCCAGAAGAATTGTAACCTTTTTGAGAAAATAAGATTTCGGGTTGAATTCCAAGAAATTTACCTATGGGTATGCCCATAAACAAACCTCCAGTAAATCCTATTTTGTAATCTGCTGTAAAAACTTCACCTGTTTTATCGTAAATGTTTGAAATGTTAGCACCGGCTTTTAAGCCAATTTTAAATTTAGAACGGTCATCTTGGGCCATTGATTTTAAGGTGAACAATGTCAAAACTCCAAGTGTAATTAATATCTTTTTCATGTTATTTGTGTTTTTTTGTTAAAAAAAGTCATGTGGACAACCAACCCTATTTTTTTACGTTTTTCACCGTAAAGTCTTTTAATGAATTACCCAATTCTTCCATATCATGGCTGAATTCTTTTTTAAATTTATCCCAGTTTTCTTCTGTGTCAGATTTGGCATTGTCTAGTTTCAACCGCATGTCTGAATTTTTCTTTTCAAGCGATGCTACTTTTTCTTGATATTCTTTTTTAGCTTCTGCTTTTTGATCAGCTATTCTTGCATTAAATTCTTTAATACTCGCTTCGTTTGCACTTAGTTGAGTTTTGCTTTCTTCTTTGTATTTTTCAACCTCAGCCAAATAATCATCTTTGGCATCTTTGAGGTTTTCTGTGGCGTCTTGAAGATTAGATGTCGCCTCATTCATCTCTATTTTTTCATCACCAGATTCCTCTTTCGGTGAGTTACAACTCAAGGCATACATTCCCAAAATAATTGATAATGCTATCCACTTATTAATTGAAATTTTCATGTTTTTTTTAATTAAATTTTATAATCCTGATATGTATTCTTGAATTTCCGCTTTGGTTTTGCCAAGTTTCGCTTGGATTCTTCCCCACATTTCTTCTTGTTTTCCTTCTGCAAAAAGTAGGTCGTCGTCCGTCAAAATTGCGAATGATTGCTTAAGTTTTCCTTTAGTTTCTTCCCAGTTGCCTTTTAGCTCGCTAATGTTTGTCATTGTTTGTCTTATTATTTATGATACAAATGACGCTAATGTTTTAGCTTTTATCTTACACAATAAAAATTATAATTTACAGAATTCACACATTTTAAGATGCTGTAAATCAAATATTTGAATGACAATTTAGTTTTTTTTTTAAAAGTATTTAAATAAAAAAAACCTTAAAACAATTGAGTGTTTTAAAGTTTTCTTTCCAAGGATTCAATTGATGTTTTTAATCTCCAACAGGGAAACTTAGTCCGACGTTTAAGCTAAAATTAATATTGTGATAATTTAGCTTAGAGGCTTTGAAAATGTCATTCAAACTTCCTCCTAGACCTGCGTCTAAGTTTAGCCAAGTCCTAGATTTTACTAAAATATTAAGTCCAGCTCCTCCTTGGGCTCCAAAGTCAATCGGAGTATAGGCTGACTTTTTGTCGCTACCAAGTATGTCGTCACCAATTTTGTTTTTGGCTTTCAACAATCCACCAAAATATGGCCCTGCATATAATTTTGGTCTAATTTTATCGCCATTGTTGCCGAAAAAATAAATTGCAGACAGCGGTAATTGAATGTAGTGCAGACGAATTAAATCACTGTTGTCGGTATAGTTGGCTCCTAATTGCGAATATAAAAGTTTAGCCCCGACTCCAAAATGTTCGTTTATACTATAATTGGCAAAGCCCCCAATCGACATGCCAGCTATGGCTTTCGTTACCACTGAGTTTTGAATTGAGGAAATGTTTATGCCCACCATAGGGCCTACGGATAAAGTTTGTGCGATACTCTGAAATCCAAAAAACGAGAGTAGGCAGATAGATAGAAGTGTTCTTTTTAACATTATTTTGGTGTTTATTTTTTATTACCCTACAAAGGTGAGTATTAATAATCCCAAAGAGTTACACAATAATTCATAATGTTTACATGATTCTCACTTTACATGTTTTAAAATAAATGTAAAATTAAAAATAGACTTTTTGTATATTAAGGGGTCTTAGTTCTTTTAAAAAGCTTGTTGAAAACTCGGTTAAATCTTCCTTCCCTTTTTTTCTTTGAAGACAAATCACCGATTAAAAAACCGTAAGGTTTTAGTGGCTCTACATGGTCACAGACGATTTTTATCATGGCTGTAATCGGTATGGCTAATAAAATACCCGAAATACCCCAAATCAAATCGCCTACCACAAGAGCAATAATAGTAAATAGTGGATTGATTTTTACCTGTGCACCTAAAATGAGGGGTTCTAATATCCAACCTTGGATAAACTGTACTATGCCATAAGTAATAACTATACCTAATAGCATAGTAAAACTACCTCCATGTATCGCCGAAACCAAAACTGTTAGGGTAGTACCTGTGATGTTACCTATAAATGGAATGATCTCGAGAAGGCCACAAAGAATGGCAAAAAATATGGGATTTTGGACGCCAAGAATGCTAAAACCTATGCTATACATAATCCAAAGTAGGAAAATCATTTTTGAAAGTCCCAATAAATATTGTTGAGAAACTTCTGTAGTTCTCTTTAAAATTTTCTCTAATTCTATTTTCTGATTGTCTTTGGTGAGTTTCAGAAAAAAAAGTTTGATATGCGACCTAGAATATAATAGGAAAAAGAAATACGCTAGAACTAAAACTAAATTTGTAAACAAAGACTTGAGAGAACCTACCGTCATCTGCATAAGGTCAGTTAGCGAAGGTTGCTCGTTTTGGAATATTTCGGATTGTTTTTTAAAAGAAATACTCCAATGATCAAAAATAAAAGTTTGTGCTTCGCTTAGGCTTTCAATTGCTTTCTGTTTTAGCATATCAAAATCGTCTAAAAGGCTAGAGATTTTCCAAGTTAATAATGATATAAGAATTCCAAAAGCTATTAAAAGAGCCAACAGACTAAAAGTTGCAGCCAAAGCTCTGGAGATTTTGTTACGTTCTAACCAATTTGAAAAAGGCAAAAATAAAGTCGCTAATATGCCGCCAATCACAATGGGCATTAGAAAAGCTTTGCCCAAAATCAGAGTAGCGATTACTAAAAATAGTACCGTCAGTTTCTTGATTAATGAAGATATGTTGATAGACATTTATTTAGATTTTTACCTGACTTCTTTTTATTGCTTTCACTATTTCGTACCATAGAACACTCAGCATTCCTACACCTACACTTAAACCAAATTGCTCCATATTCATTATTTCAAATTGGAAGAAAACGGTGAGTGGTTTCACAAAAATCATTAGGGCAGTTATACTAATTGTGATAAGGATAATAAGTAAAACTAAATTGTTTTTGTACCGTAGTGTGGTAAATATTGAATAGTAAAAGGAACGATTTACGAGCGTAAGCATTATGTTAGCTGTAATTAAAGCAGTGAAAATCATTGTTCGAGTTATGGCTTCGTTGAAATTATTGTAAACTGCATATTGATAAGTAAACATGGTGCCTAGTGTAATAACCAAACCTTGAATTATGCTGGTTGTCAGTTCTTTCCAACTGAAAAAAGTATCAGTAAACGGTCGAGGTTTTATTTGCATGGTGTTTTTCTCCATTGGCTCATTTTCATATATAATAGAGCATGTTGGCCCCATGATCAATTCTAAAAAAATGATATGAACGGGCGAAAAGATATTTGGATAAATCCAACCAAAGGCCAAAGGCAAAAACACCGTGAGGATAATAGGAATGTGTATAGAAATGATATATTGAATTGCTTTTTTGAGATTGGTATATATTTTCCTTCCCATTGCCACGGCCACTACCATTTTTGATAAATCGTCTTTTAGAAGTATTAGCGAAGCAGCCTCTTTAGCAAGTTCTGAGCCTTTTTTGCCCATCGCTATGCCTATATGAGCTGCTTTGAGTGCTGGGCCGTCATTTACACCATCGCCAGTCATGGCTACTATTTCGTTTTGTTTTTTTAATGCTTCTATTATTCGCAGTTTCGCCTCAGGAAACATCCTCGTGAAAATCTCTGTTTTCTTGACTTTTTTTCCAAATTCAGCATCTGAAAGTTTCATTAATTCATGTCCTGTTACAGTGTTTTCATATCCTTGGAAACCGATTTGTTTGGCAATAGAAACAGTAGTAGCTTCATTATCGCCAGTTATGATTTTTACTTTGATTCCAGCATCATAAAAATCTTTCAAGACTTTGGTAATGTTATGTTTCGGCGGGTCATAAAAAGCCAAAATTCCTTTGAAGCTGAATTTGAATTCTTGCTGTGTTTTAGGGAAATCATTGCCAGTAAATGTGCTTTCTCCAACACCCAATACTCTGTAACCTTCTGTGGTGAAGGTTTTTATGGCGGCATTTATTTTTTTGATTTCTTCGGTATCAAGACCTGAAACCTTCATTATAGCTTCAGGAGCTCCTTTTGCCGCAATTATCCTGTCTCCATTCTCTTTTTCAAAAATATGCGTCATCATAGGCGGAGTCCCACCTAAAGGATATTCATGGATGATTTTGAATTGTGGACGTTCATCACTTTCGATTGTCTGGCTGTACGTAGTATGTAAAGCTACTTCCATGGGGTCGAACGGAATCGGTTCGGAGGCAAACATGGCTATTTTTATCAGGTGCTTTTCAGTTTCATTTGGCTTATTCTTAGGGTCGAATATTTTATCCGAGCCAAAATCATAAAGCCTTGCCAAATCCATTTTGTTTTCGGTCAATGTGCCTGTTTTGTCGGTGCAAATTACAGTAGCACTTCCTAGCGTTTCTACGGTTTTCATTTGTTTTACAACAATTCCATTTTTCATCAATCGCCATGCTCCCAAGGCCATAAATGTTGTGAAAGCAACAGGTATTTCTTCTGGCAAAATGCTCATCGCCAAGGTAAGAGATTGAAGCAAACTGTTGAGTATTTCTTTTGAATGAATATAATTGATAGCCCAAACTATTAGAAATACAATTACACCTAAAACAGCCATTTTCTTCACGAAATTGGCTATTTGGAGCTCCAAAGGTGTTTTTTCTTCCTCTATATCCTCTAAAGATTTTCCTATTTTTCCGAGTGAGGTTTCGTTGCCTATAGCGGTTACGGTAGCTATTGCCAAGCCACTTACTACGTTTGTGCCTTTAAATATTTGATTGTTTTCGGAGTTTTTAGAAACCGCCATCGATTCCCCTGTCAAGATCGATTCATTCACTGAAAAATCATTGGATTGAATAATGATTCCATCTGCCGGAATAGCTGTTCCTTCCTCTACTATCATGGCATCGCCCTGCACCAGTTCTTCACTTTTTATCTCTATTTTTTTTCCATTTCTTATGACTTTACACTTGGGATTAATGTATTCTTTGAGTTTCTCGAGAGCATTTTGGCTTCGAGCACTTTGGTAAAGAGAAATACCCGATTGGAAGATGATAGCAGCGGCCAGAAATATCCCATCGCCTGTTTTACCACTTACAAAATATATAATTGACGCCACCAAAAGCATAATTACCATTGGGTCGTTTGCAAGGCTTTTTATGACTTTCCAAAATCCATTTTCTTTTTTGAAATCCAATGAGTTTAGGCCGTATTTTTCCCTAGCTTCGAGCACTTGTTTTTGGGATAAACCTTTGATATTATTATTTTCTTCCATTGGATTTGCCTGAATTTTTGTGAACAGAATATTGAAAAACTAATTTAAAATGAAATTATGAGGAATGTTATGAAGTTTTTCATATCAATTTATGATTTGAGAGCAAAATATTAAAAAAGTCTTTTGAAGTGTTATTTTTTAGAAGTTTCGAAAATTTCCTCCGAAAGTCTTTTGTCAAAATCGTAAATATCATTTCTGAAATTTAGCTGGCCCGTATGATCTACCCAGGCACTTAGATACACGATGAAAACTGGAACTTTTGGCTCAACTTTTATTTGCTGTTCTTTGTCGGTTTCTAAAACCTTGTCTATATTTTCAATTTTCCATTTTGGGTCATTTCTTAAAATATACTCAGCCAGAGATTTTGGATTTTGAACCCGAATGCATCCATGACTAAAAGCTCTTTGGTTTTGTCCAAATAGACTTTTTGCTGGAGTGTCGTGGAGGTAGATGCTGTAATTGTTTGGAAATAAGAATTTTATCTTTCCTAAGGAATTGTTTTTGCCAGGTTTTTGTCTGAAACTATATGGCGTATTACCCGAATATTGCGACCAGTTTACTGTATTTGGATCTACAAGTTTACCATTTCTAGAAACTTCCATATTGTTTCTTGTCAAATACGATGTCCCTTTTTTTAGTTTCGGCAAAATCTCGTTGTCAACTATACTCTGTGGAACACCCCAATATGGATTTAAAACAACTGTGGCTAGTTCTCCTTTAAATATGCTCGTTTTAGTTGCAGTTTTTCCCACTACCACATTTGCATCAAAAACTTGTTGGCCTTTTTCGAAAACATGAAGTTTAAATTCAGGAATATTCACCAGCAAATAGTCCGACTCGATTTTTTCTGGCAGCCATCGAAGTCTCTCTAGGTTTACCATCATTTGCTTTATTCGGTCTTCGATTGGCGTATTTATTTGAGCTAAAGTTTGGCTGTTGAGTTTGCCATTTGACACCAAGCCCATTCGCTTTTGAAAGTTAGAAAGAGCAGTTTTTAAATCTTCATTAAAAACCGCCGAAGTGTCTTTATTCTTTAAATCTTGGTAAAAAAAGAGAAAGTTTTTTACTTGTCTGATGCTTGCCGAAGTATCTTTTAGTATCAGTTCTTTTTTATCAATCTTAATCAAAGGAAAACTCACAGTCCTTTGTAAATTTTTATAAAAAGCCAATTGCTCTTTCAATAATTTATAATACTGATTTACAGGCTCTTTTACATTTGGATTTCCAGAGTCAGAAACCAGTGAATCTAATGTAGTTAGGTAATCCTTTTTTTTACGAGGAATAAACCACTCGAGGTCAAAAAGGTCTTTCTGGATTCCTCCGTAGGCTTTTTCTGCAAACCTGAAATAATTGGTTGTAAGAAACAATTCAATCGTATTGGAGTCTTCCTCATTTATTTTTTGATGGTCTTGATGAGCTAGATTGATTAGCGAGTCAATCTTTTGAATATCAAAACTTTGGTCGTCAAAAGTTTGAATATAGGAACTGAGTTGGTTATAAAAAATATGGCTTGCTTCAGTAATACCTTTGGCATTGAACCAGGCCAATTGGTAAGCTCTTCTAGCATAAAACTGATTGGTATATTCTCGTATGGAGTCTTCTACTTGATATTTGTTATAAAATGAGTAAAGTTGGCTAGTATCAAGTTTTATTTCGCTGAAATTAATTCCAGAATAAATGGCAGTATCGGGCAAAAAACCTTCTTTATGGTTTTTTTTGCAGGCATTTAAAGAGAAAACCGTGCTTGGAAGTACAAAAAGAGAAATGAAAAATATGAATAGTTTTTTGGCTATTGGAAAATTTTTAAAACTACGAATGTATGTAAAGTAAACTTCCATTTGCTAACACAGGTACTACCTGCGGAATTAAGTCGTTTGGCAATGCTGGGCAGCCGAAGCTTCGACCCAGACGGCCGTGTTTTTGTACAAACGCCGAGCTAACGTAATCGGCACCGTGAATGATGATTTCACGCTTGCGTGCGTTATCATTTATTCCTTTTTCTAAACCAAATAACAAAAGTGCCTTGCCATGTTTTGGGCTTATGATTTCATCTCCAACTAAATAAAAACCCAAACTACTTTGGTGTGAGTCCATTTTGTTTGAGAATGACTTAGCCATCATCTCTCCCGAGTTTTTGCCATGAGCCACCAAAGACTTAAACAATAATTTCTTTTTATCAAGATCAATCACAAAAAAACGTTCCTGATTTGACGGTAAACTAAAATCAACTATCGTAACAATGTTTTTTTTAGGCTTAAACTTTTCAAAACCGTCTAAAGATTTTTGAAATGTTTCGAAATTTATCACTCCCGTTATTTTACAATCATCATAAAGCTGTTGCTTTTCGTTTATGGTTTTTGTTGGTGCAGAAGTAAATATGCTTAGAAATATTGATAAAACCAAATAATTGAAAATCATTGAATTGTAATTTGATGTACAATAAACAATAACTTTTCAAATTTGCAATTCATTGTATTTCAGGATGATAATATTTTTTCAATGTCATTTCCTTTAGATTAAATTAGATTTTTTAAAGTAAATATTTCTTGCCTTGTTAAATGATAAGGTTTTCGCTCTTTCTCTTTTGAAAAATCATGAGACGAATTCTGGTTTATTTTTTCGAAATAAAGCCTTCTTTTATCATTCTTTTTTGTAAAACTTTAGCTATTTCATTTGTCATTTTATCAACACCATCAGGGTTTACAGTTTTTGTTTCGCTGGTCCAAATAATTTGGTCTTCCAAAATCGAGAATATTGCAACTTCTACAGTAAAAATCTTAGTTGTTAAATAATATCCATCTCTGATATCGCCTGGCCAATGTCTGTAATAATAATTGGTAAAGGAAATCGGATTGCCAGGATATATTCCAACATAACTAAGGGTATATATTCTTTCTCTTTCCACATCCATCAATGTCATTGTGATGGCTCCATCAAATCCATCTCCTTTTATTTTTGCTCTTAAAGCTTGTTCGTCTTTTCTATTAAATGAATCTTTCAGATAACTGTATGAAGGAACACCTTTTCCATCCAAAAATTTCACCATTTCGTCTTCTGCTTTGCGTCTTGCATTCTCGCTTTTTAGCATCGCTACTACCAATACTTTTTTTAGACTTTGGATATCTATCTGCTTGTCGGGCTGTTTCCAACTACTCGCTATTTTGGTTGTTTTGCACGAAAATAGTATTCCAAAACTTAAAATTATTACTGCTATTGCACTATTCTTCATTTTTTGAGATTTGTGTATTAATCGAAAATCTTAATTCCATCTTCCGTTCACCCAACGACTACCTTTTTTGTTAGATTTCCACTCGCCTTCGCGATAGTTTTTTTTATTTTTCGGAGCTACCCAGTGGCCATTTCTTTGGGTGTAAGTCCTCGATTTTCTATTGTATTTCCATCCGTCTCCTACCCAGACATGTTGACTACTTGGTCTCGCTGGTCTTATGCTACTTGTATATTTTGGCTTTACACTTACATATCCAGGTACGCAACTTTGTAAGATTGCGACAGTTGCCAAAATGCCTATTAACTTTTTCATATTTTCAAGAAATTTTCTGACTAAAATAGTTTTTCACAAAAGCATGTTTATGATTTTCATTCATTTTTTCTGAATCTTCAGTCTCTATTTTTATGCCTTCAAATTTTTGGTCGGTTTCTAACATATCCATTAATTCTGTTTTTGCTTTAGTAGGGCCAAAAAGAATAACTTTGCCATATTTTAAAATTTCATTAGCGATTTTTTTGTAAAAAATGTCAATCAATTCTCTTTCTTTAATGTATTCAAGCTCTTCATTTACAATTGCTTTTCTTTTTTTTGCTGGATTACTAATGTTTGATTTTATGACAATTGCGTCTACTCTAAGTGGCAAGAACTCTATTAAATGTGCAGACATATAATCCATCCAAATACCCATTTTTTTTGTATTTTCCATGGTAGATTTATTTATGACTTATAGGGTAATTTGTAAGTAAAGCATCTAATGAATCGGCATATTCTTGTAAATTCTCAGCGTTGATTTTTATTTTTTCTTTGCTTGGCATTTCGCTCAAATACTTCGTCAGTTCCGGAAATTGTAATTCGATTTCTAATATTTTTTTAAAATATCTTGTTCGATTGCTGTTTATGGATTCGAATTTTCTAAATTTTTATGTGAACGAATTTCCATAGCTCAAAGGTGAGCTTTTTCCTAGGAGGTACCATTACACTATTCAATGAAAACATTACATGATTCACATGTTTTCGAGTGGGAGCCTTTTTTTTGATTTTAGGCTTTTAAAAAAAGTTGGAGTCAATCCAGTGATTTTTTTGAATTGGTTTGAAAGGTGAGCCACACTGCTGTAGTGCAGTTTCCAGGCGATTTCGGTGAGGTTCAATTCGTCATATATCAAATACTCTTTCACTCGCTCGATTTTGTGGTGGAGTATAAATTGCTCTATGGTAGTTCCGGTAGCTTCTGAAAACAAGTTGGCTAGGTAAGTATAATCGTGATTCAGCTTTTCACTGATATAATCTGAGTTTTTAATTTTCGGTAGTTCCTCTTCATAGTGAATCATTTCCACTATGATATTTTTAATTTTTTCTATCAACATGGCTTTTTTGTCATCCATGAGCTCAAGTCCTGACTTTAATAAAGCCGCTGCAAATTGATCTTTTTGTTCTTGGGTAATCAAACCCAAAACATCCACTTGCCCTAAGTCCACTGTCCCGTAAAGTATGCCAAGTTTATCTAACTCAGATTTTACCACCATTTTGCATCTGATGCTAACCATGTATTTTATGTATAGTTTCATGATTGTGGCGTTTAAGTATATCGATAAGATTTAAATCAAAAGTACATAAGTTAAATGGTAATAAAACTGATTTGTTTAACTATATAATATGTTTCTCAACAGATAATTAAACAAAATGTCTAGTTTATGATATTGTGTTGATTATTAATCCATTAATTATCCATTTTTATTAAATTGAATTTCTGTTTTAAAAAAACAACCAGAATATATTTCCATAAAAAAAAGCCCGAGTCACCCCGAGCTTTTCAAAATATTCAATATTCTCAGATTACTTAATCTCTAAATCATAAGGCATTTTAGCTTGAAGTTTTTCCATTTTTTGCAAGGATTTTACCTCTTTTGCAAACGGAGCCAAAATTCCCAAGTATTCCTTCAATTTAGCATCTTCGCCGCTTTTATTAAACTTCTCCATGATTTGCTCAAATTCAGTCTTAGGGAAAGGATAATATTTTACTTGATAATCACCCGCTTTAAGTTTTGCCTTATTTGCTGCTACTTTTATGGCTTCATCTATTCCACCAAGTTTGTCAACCAAACCTATTTTTATAGCTTGCTCTCCAGTCCAAACTCTACCACCAGCCACAGCTTTTAAGTCTTCTATTTTCATTCTTCTACCAGCTGCAGCTTTCGATGTGAATTTTTCATAGCCCAAGTTTACCGAATTCTGAATCATCATTTTTTCTGCATCGCTCATCTCTCTTGTGATAGAGGGCGAGTCAGCAAATTCGTGGGTTTTTACACCATCAAATGTTATTCCTAACTTATTGTTCATCAATTCTTGCGTGTTTATCAACATTCCGAAGATACCGATAGAACCTGTAATAGTTGTTGGTTGAGCCACTATACTATCGCAACCCATTGCCATATAATATCCACCAGAGGCAGCCACATTACCCATTGATGCTATCACAGGTTTAACTTTTTTGGTAAGTTCTATTTCTCTCCACATAATATCCGAAGCCATTGCACTACCGCCCGGAGAATTGATTCTCAGTACAATAGCTTTGATTTTCTTGTCTTTTCTAGCTTTTATCAGCTCTTTTACAAAAGTCTCAGAACCAATGGTCTCTGATTGTCCTTTTCCAGAGTTAATCTCACCTTCTGCTACTATTACCGCAATTCTATTATCTCTTGAACCTTCTTTTACTAATTTTTTAGCTTTTCCATATGAGCTCAAACTTACAGAGGTGATTTTTGCATCATCTTTCAGTCCAAGTGCTTTGCGAAGAGCGGCATCGTATTCGTCTTCATAGCCAATATCTGTCAATATCTTATATTTTACAGCATCCTCTGGTTTTTGAATCAATGCTTTGTTCAATATTTCATCTATTTCTGCTTTTGTCATGCCTTTTGATTCGGCCATTTTACCATATATGTGATTTGAAATAGAATTTATATATTCAGAAACCTGCATTTTGTTTTCAGGACTCATATTGGTTCTGATATAAGGCTCAATAGCACTTTTAAATTCTCCAACTCTGAAAATAACAGGTTTTACGCCGATTTTGTCAAACAAACCTTTCATAAAAGTAACCTCGGCATCAAGTCCGTTAAACTCAATTCCTCCCGCTGGATTAATAAAACTTTTGGTAGCTGCCGACGAAAGATAGACCGCTTTTTCGGTCATTATTTCTGCATAAGAATAAATGAATTTCCCAGATTTTTTAAAGTCCAAAAGGTCATTTCTAATTTCTTCTAATTCTGCAAAACCAGCAGAAGGATATTCCAATTTCATGCTGATTCCTTTTATATTCGGATCAAGCTTTGCATTCGCAATAGCACTTTTTAGCTCAGAAATACTCGTTTTTGTTTCATTATTGCCGAAAATGTTTGAAAAAGGATCTTCTTTAACACCATTTTCGGTGAATTGAGTATTCAAGTTTAACTGTAAAACTGAATTAGACTTTACTTCTGTTTTATCATCTCCGCCTGAAAGCATCGCACCTATGCCAATCATCAAGAAAAATGAAATCAAAGTAAATAAGAAAATACCTATTATGGTGGCTAAAACATATTTTAAGAACTGGACCATTTTGATTTTTTGATTTTAGTAAATTACAAAACTACAAAACAAAAGTATGTGATGACATATATTTACTTTCCGAAAATTAATCTAACGGAAAATTAAAGTTTTAAATGGTGAATTTATGATTTAGTAATTTAATAGATGGTGCTTTAAGATTTACAAATCCGAAAAAGAACAGAATTATTTTTAAATTCGCATAAAATAAAAATTAAAAATGGTTTCTTTTTCAACTGAAATAAGGAAATATATTAAAAATGGCGAGAAAACTGGCTGGACTTATATTGAAGTTTTAAGAGAAATAGCGGATAAGTTAAAACCAGAAGTTAAAACCTCCTATAGAGTAAAAGGCACCATAGATAAACATAAAATAGCTCAGGTTGCACTTGTGCCAATAGGAGAGGGGGATTTTATTTTGGCTTTAAATGCGGAAATGCGAAAGCACATAAAAAAGCAAGTCGGAGATAAAGTGGAGGTGGTACTCGAAGTTGATTCCGATGAATTTCTAATGTCGCCAGATTTAATAGCTTCGCTTGAAATGGAGCCCGAAGCTTTGGCACTGTTTGAGTCTTTTCCGAAAGGCCATCAAAGGTATTATTCAAATTGGGTAGAATCTGCCAAAACCATCGAAACCAAAACTAAGCGTATCTATATGTGCTTGTATGGTTTATTACATAAGATGGATTATGGTGAAATGATTCAGCATTTCAAGAAAGAAAAACAATAAATCAATTGGTTTTTGATTCCAATTTTTTAATGGTTTCCAATATTAGATTCGATTCAAATCCTTTAGAAATCAAATAGTTAAATATTTTTTGTTTCCTTTTTAAATAATTAGGTTCCGTTTTTACATCCTCAGTTTTTTTTATTATTAAATTTTCTAAAGTTAAAATATAATCATCAAAAGATATCTCTTTTATAGCTTGGTCTAAATTGTATTTGCTTATTTTTCTAACTTTTAGCTCGGCAAGGATTCTGTTTTTACCCCATTTTTTTATTCTAAATTTACCTCCTGCAAATGCTTTGGCAAATCTTTCTTCGTTCAAATAGTTTTCAACGATTAACCAAGCAATAATCTCTTCGGCTTCATCGCCATAGACCTTCCATTCTCTAAGTCTTTTTCTGACTTCATCCTGCGTGCGTTCCTGATAAACACAATAGTTGGCGGCTTTTTTTAAGATGGCGGTGTCCAAAAGAATGTTTTTTATAGATTTTTTAATTTAATCCGATTTGTACAAAATTAGGCTTAAAAATTAAATTCATGGATTTATAGAGAAAATACTTGGCATTGATTAAGGAAAAAAATCAAAAAAATACTTTATTTTTACGTGTAATATTTTTATGTTTACACGTATATTTAAAATTATGGATACAAAACTAACTTTAGTTGCGGATAAAGAGATAATCGAAAAAGCTAAGCAATATGCTAAAAGTCAAAAACTTAGCTTGTCAAGATTAGTGGAAAGCTATCTTTCTTCTTTGGTTTCCCCCAAATCAGAGGAATCCGAAATCAGTCCTTTGGTTAAAAGCCTAAGTGGCGTTATTAAACTGGAAAATGATTTTGATGCTAAAGAAGGATACACGGACTTTCTTCTAGAAAAATACAAATGAGAAAGCTATTTGTTGATACCAATATTGTTTTGGATTTGTTAGCAAAAAGAATGCCTTTTTACACCAGTGGGGCATTGTTGTTTTCTTTGGCGGACAAAAAAAAGCTTAAATTGTCAGTTTCTGCTCAAACATTTGCCAATACCAATTACGTTTTATCAAAGCTTAAAACTGCTCAAGAGGCAAAAGAAATACTCAGGATGTTTAGGCTTTTGGTAGAAGTTGTTCCTTTGTCTGACAAAATAATAGATTTGTCTCTCAATAATACAAAATTCACGGATTTCGAAGACAGTTTACAGTATTATTCAGCTTCTGAATCTTCTTGCGAAATCATCATTACTAGAAATCAAAAAGATTTTAAATCGGCAGATTTGCCTGTGATGAATGCTGAGGAGTTTTTGAATTCGATGTAATGCTTTAATTTTTTATTATTGATTTAAATTTTGGTTTTTTAAATCTCTAAATTATCCAACAAACCAATATACCCTGCAATCCCCTTTTCTATTTCCGCAACAAAGATATATTCATCGGCGGTATGTGATCTAGCAGAATCTCCTGGACCTATTTTTATACTTGTAAATGGCATCAAAGCTTGGTCAGATAGCGTAGGCGAACCATAAGGTTTCATACCCAATGATATTCCTCGTTTTACTATTGGGTGGTCTTCCGAAATTCCCGAGGGGTTCAATCTAATACTTCTTGGTTTTACCTCACATTTTACATTTTGCTCTATTATCTCGAGTGTTTCTTCCAAAGTATAGGCATCGGTTGCTCTTACATCAACTACAAAATGGCATTCATCTGGCACAACATTGTGTTGGGTGCCAGCATTTATTACCGTTACCGACATTTTAACTGGCCCAAGAGCAGCCGATACTTTCGGAAATTCAAAATTTTGAAACCAATTAATGTCTTCCAAAGCTTCATAAATAGCATTTTTACCTTCGTTTCTAGCTGCATGTCCTGCTATTCCTTTTGCAGTACAATCCAACACCATCAGGCCTTTTTCTGCCACAGCCATATCCATTAGCGTTGGTTCACCCACTATTGCCAAATCTATCTTAGGTAAGTGTGGAATTAAGATTTCTATTCCATCTTTTCCAGAAATTTCCTCTTCTGCCGATGCCGCAAATACCAAATTGAATTTTAGGTTTTCCTTTTCATAAAAAAACAAAAAAGTAGCTAAAAGTGAGACCAAAGGCCCGCCAGCATCGTTGCTGCCTAATCCGAACAATTTTCCATCAATTATTTCAGCCTTAAAAGGATCTCTTGAATAAGAAACATTTGGTTTTACAGTATCGTGGTGAGAATTGAGCAATATGCTTGGTTTTTTATCATCAAAATGAAGATTCTTAGCCCAAATATTATTTTTTATGGTTTGGAATTCAATATTTCTTTCTGCGAAAAAAGCCTTAAAAAGCTCCAAAGTGCCAGTTTCTTCTCTGCTCAACGATGGCGTTTCTATCAATTTCTTTAGAAAATTGATAGCAGTTTCGATTAAAGAAGTGATTTCCAAATGTACCATATTGCCTTTTTTGTTTTGCAAAAATAAAATAGGCAAGCCTTACAACCTATTTTCAGTAAAAAGAATCTTAGATTTACATTAAAACAGATACTTAAATGAGAGTTTTCATAGCATTATTATTTTTAACTTTGGTTTCATGCGAAAAACAAAACGATTCGCCCGAGATAGTTGGTACATGGGATTGGGTACTTTCTCAAGGTGGAATTGCTGGTTTAACTATAAAACCTTCAGAGTTGGACAATCGTCAGATGATATTTGATGCAGCTGGCAATTATACATTGAAAAAGAATGGAACTGTGATTCTCACTACTAAATATAAATTAGAAAATGGTAAATCTATAACTTCCACAGAACCAGTCCCTTTGATTACTTTCCCCAACGACGATGCCATGACTTTGTCTTATTCCATCAAAGGTGATAGCTTGTTTTTGTTTGAAGAAGTTTACGACGGTTTTGGGCATACTTATGTGAGAAAATGAGTTTTTGGGTGTAGTTTTGTGTAAAAACGTGCCCTTTTAATGAACAAAGTTTCTTATTACAAAAAACCTTCTAATCTAAGTCTCGAAGACTGGCAGCATAGCTTAAGAGTTCAGTTTGGTCAAGAAAACGAGTTTCGGGTAAGCAATGTAGGCTCTCAAGTTTTCTTTTCAGATTTTCATGTTTTCAATCCGTCTACTTTAAATAGTTATAAGGTTTCGATTAGGGATTTTCAAAACAAAAATAATTTCTGCAGTTGTTTAGATTTCAAAACCAATCGTTTAGGTATTTGCAAGCATATTTCAGCTGTTTATCAGGAACTTAAATCTACGTCGGGTTTTGAAGAAATCGAAAACGACAATTTTCATTATGCATATACTTCCGTTTATTTAGATTATCAGGAAGGTCAATTTGTCAAAATTAGAATTGGAAAATATAAATCGGAGGCTTTTAAGGAACTGACTCAAAAGTATTTTGATAATAACCACACTTTGCTGGCCACTTCTTTTCCGATTTTCGAGCAATTTCTCTCTGAAGCCAAAAGAATTGATGAATCTTTTGTCTGCTATGAAGATGCTTTGGCTTTTGTGATAGCTACAAGAGAAAACATCAGGCGTAGGCTTTTGTTTTTTGATCTTTTTTCTAAGAAAAATAAAACTTTCTCTTTTGATAATTGCTTAAAGGTCAAGCTTTACCCGTTTCAGGTTGAAGGAGTTAAGTTTGCTGCAAAAGCTGGACGAAGTCTGATAGCGGATGAAATGGGTTTAGGGAAAACCTTGCAAGCATTGGCGGTAGCCGAAATATACAAAAAGCATCTCGGCATCAATAAAGTTTTGATTGTTTGTCCTACTTCGCTTAAATACCAATGGAAGTCCGAAATTGAAAAATTTACTGAAAGTCAGGTTCATGTGATAGAAGGTACCGCCGCTGACAGAAAAAAACAATATACTTTTACGGATAGTTTTTATGTGATAAGTAGCTATAATTCAGTGGCTAATGACATTGAAAATCTTTCGAGTACATCAGGATTTGATTTGGTGATTCTTGATGAAGCTCAGAGGATTAAAAACTGGAAAACCAAAGTAGCTCGTAGTGTAAAAAAAATAGAGACACCTTTTGCATTGGTACTTACAGGTACGCCGATTGAAAACAAATTGGAAGAATTGTATTCCATCATGCAGTTTATAGATGTTTTCAAACTCGGCCCACTTTATGCTTTTTTAGATAGATATCAGGTGAAAAACGTAGACACGGGAAAGGTGATTGCTTATAAAAACCTAAATGAAATTTCGGGAATAATGTCCGATGTCCTCATCAGAAGAACAAAAAAAGAAGTAATGAGCCAATTGCCTGAACGGCTGGATAAAAACCTTTTTGTGCCAATGACAAAAACACAAAAAGACCTGCATGATGAGTTCTATGGTTTGGTTTCTCGGTTGGTTTCTAAATGGAGAAGTTCGGGTTTTTTAAATGAAATAGATCGCCAAAGATTGATATTGTCTTTGAGTCAAATGCGAATGGTTTGTGATAGTACTTTTATTTTAGACCAACACTCACGCAATGACACCAAAATAGAAGAATTGATGAGTATTTTGGAAGAATATTTTGAAAATGGAGGTGAAAAAGTAGTGATCTTCAGTCAATGGGAGCGTATGACGAGATTGGTAAGCCAAGAATTATCCAATCGGCAAATTGGCTTTGAATATTTAAATGGAAGTGTACCAAGTGAGAAAAGAAAGGTTTTATTGGATAATTTTAAAGACAAAAAAGAGTCAAATGTTTTTCTTTCAACTGATGCTGGAGGTGTTGGTTTAAATCTTCAATCCGCTTCAATGATCATCAATTTGGATATTCCTTGGAATCCAGCTGTGTTGGAACAAAGAATTGGAAGAGTGTATCGAATTGGTCAAAAAAACAAAGTTACGGTGATTAATTTGATTTCGACAGGCACCATTGAGCACAAAATGCTAGATATCTTAAAGTTTAAGTCTTCGATGGCGATTGGAGTTTTGGATGGGGGAGAAGATACCATTTTCTTAAACAATGACCAGTTTAAAGAATTTATGGAGTCTTTAGAAACCGTAACCGAACAAAAAACTGTTGAGATAGAAACGCATGACGAACCAGAAACTGAAGAAATAGCAAATGAAGTCGAAAATGTTAAAAAACAAATGGAGTTGATTGTTGGTGACGATGATGTGCCCATTTTGGAAATTCCAGAAAAAAAACCAAATATAGATTTGATAAATCAAGGAGTGTCTTTTTTTGAGAATTTAATAAAAACATTGCAGAGTCCTGATGCTACGCAAGAATTAATAAAAAGTTTAACGGAAAGAGATAAAGACGGAAATGTTTTTCTAAAAATACCAATCCAAAACCAAGCAATTTTAACAAATGCATTAAAGGTTTTAAGTGGTTTTTTGGGAAATGTTTCTAAAAATGAATAGAATGATTCAACTAAGCACCAAATACACCGCCACAAAATGAAAAACAGCAGCAAAAAGCACAAATAAATGCCATATCAAGTGATTGTACGGAATTTTCTGGTTTTGGTAAAATATCACTCCGATTAAATAACTTAATCCGCCAGCTACTAAAAAACAGAAAGGAACATCTGGAATTCGACTCCAAAAACCTGCATCGAAAAAGAAAATCATGCAGCCTATGAAGATATAGATTAAGCTTGAGAGCAGTCTAAATCTCCCCGTGTAAAATACTTTTTTGATAATGCCCAAAGCTATCAGAGACCATTGTACTAAAAAGAACATTTTGGCAGTGGCAGGTTCGGTAAATAATATTATAAATGGAATATAAGTGCCACCAATCAAAAAGAAAATGCTTATATGGTCAAAGATTCTCAGTGCCCGTTTGGCCAAAGGATTGAAAACTGCATGATATAAAGTAGAGAAAGTAAAAACCATTAAAAGCCCTAAAAAGTAAACAGAAGCACCAAAACCAAGGTGTTTTATATCTTTATTTACAGCCAAATTGATCATCAAAGGCCCAAAAGCCAAACTTAATATTAGGCCAATGCCATGAGATACAGCATTCGCAATTTCAGCTTTTAGTAATCTTTCGTTTTCCAATTTATAAAGTTATTTTAGTTCCTGCATTGCCTGTTTCTATCGCTTCGTGCAAATCTTCAGCTTGGCAAATGATTACTTTTTGTACACCTTTTTTCAAAGCTTCAAATGCATTGTCGAGTTTCGGAATCATGCCTTCATAAATAACACCAGCAGATTTGAATGATTCATAATTTTCAGGATTTAATGCCGAAATTACCGAGTCTTCATCGTTCACATCTGATAGCACTCCTTTTTTTTCAAAACAGTAAATCAAATTGACAGGAACTAAAGCCGACAGGCTAGTAGCAATAGTGGAAGCTTGTGTATCTGCATTGGTATTGAGCATATTGCCTTCCATATCGAAGGTCAGCGGTGCAAAAACTGGTGTAATATTCTGGTCTAAAAGAGATTTGATAAAAGTAGAATTCACCTGCAGAATATCCCCAACAAATCCATAGTCTATCGTTTTTACAGGTCTTTTTTGTGCCAATATTACCTTTCCATCAGCACCAGTCAAACCTATTGCATTACAATTATTTGATTGAAGTTTTGCAACTATTTGTTTATTTACCAGTCCGCCATAAACCATAGTCACCACATCTCGCATGGCTTCGTCGGTGATTCTGCGGCCTTCCACCATTACAGTTTTTATGCCTAATTGCTCAGCTATTTTTGTGGCTATTTTACCACCGCCATGTATCAAAATTTTTGGACAAGATATACCAGCAAAAGACTTCAAAAAAGCATTTAGCTTGTCAGAATTATCAATTACGTTTCCTCCGATTTTTACAATATTTACCAAAGTGTTTTCTTTTTTTGCAAAAATGGCCATTTCTATCTAAAATGCCATTCAATTTTCATTAAAACTGTTGGTTATTGCTTTTCTCAATGCTTGGTGAGGTCTCAAGCCATTAGATTTATACGTCCTCGGGGATTTTACATTTGCATCTTGTTGATTCAACTGTATCCTCTCGAGCATGTCTTTTCTGTATTTTTCTAGTTCTTCAGTGGTTAGATTATCTCGGTTTATATTGCCACTTTCATAACCTTCATTGTAGGTACTTACTCTCGAAGACTCAATCGCCAGTTTTATTTTTTCGTTTAAACTTAATATTTCAGTCTCAAGTTTGGTTTTTCTAGCTTTAAGTTCTTCTAAATCAGGCAAAAGTTCTAGTCTTTGGTCGGCTAATTCTAACATAGTTTGTCCTTTAAACCATGGTTTTTTTATTTCGTTTAAAGCTTTCGTTTTCTTTCTGATTCGCCTGTTTGCCCAGTTTTCTTTCGGATTTAGCTGAAACCACCGCTTCCAATACACCTGCAAAACTGGGAAAGCTATGCCCAAACAAATAGCTCCAGCAATAGCAAATAAAACGCCGCTAAGTACAAACGACAGCAAAGCCCACGGACTGTTCACCAATTTTTGGTTGAGTTGGTCATATTCTTTGAGTTTTTGTTCTATTTTTTGTGTCAAAACCGGGTTTTCAACTGTTTGTCCTCCTTGAATCAATGGCGTTGCGTCCATTTGAAGCGACTTAATTTCTCGGTTTATGGCTTCTTTTAGTTTGTCAGTTTTGTAGGCTTCGTACCTAAACCAACCCAAAATTGATAAAGTTCCTATCGAAATTACAATCAAAACCACTTGAAAATACCCATGAACTTTCTTCGAGCTTAAGCTTAATTGCGTCAAATAAGGCTGTTCTACTAATCTTTCATAGGCAGGTTTTAACAAAATAGAAACACCAGCCAAACCACAAGCAAATGCCCAAGCTTCATAAGTATTCCTAATATTCAATGCATAAGCAACAATTTCGTGCGAAATAATTAAGTCGCCCAAAATAAAAGTGATTCCTGCCGCTAAATAAATCAAACCCGCCAACATTGGATAAGGAGATTTATTAATGTTTTTTTGCTCTTTGGCTTCGGTTATTCTTAATTTTTGAGCTTCTATGTCGTTTTCCAATTGAGTAGTAAGATGGCCTTGCTCATTGAAATTGGTTAACACTTCTTGTTTATGTTTAAAAATTTCAAGCTTTTCAGTCCGCGTTTCTTCGATTTTTTGTTTGGTTTCTTCAAGGTCTTTGGTCAATGTTTCTTTATTGCCTAACAACCAATCCAAACTCACTTCGCTTGAAAGGTATCCTTCGTAGTTTGCTTTTTCTATATTTTCGAGGCCATTTTCAAAGCCTTTTTCAAAATCACTCATTATCTTATTATGTTTTTGATTTGATTGTTACTTAGTTTTTGTCTGTAGTTTTTGGCCAAATTGTATTCGCTCAAAAACACATTTTCAATATTTTCTTTTTCTGCTTTTATTTTTTGAATTTGAGCCTCAACTTCGTTCAATTCTGGCAATATTTTCCATTTTTGTATTCTTAAGTTTTCTATCGAAGCATCCAATCCTTCTTTGTCATCTAACCAAACTGAATCCACTTTCTTTTTATCAGATTTTAGTTTCAGGTTGTGTTTTAAGGCTTTGATTTCATATTTCAATTTGGCTACGCTACTCAAAAGAATTTTGCCAGAAATCAAAAAAGCAAAGAAAGTAAATAGTAAAAAAGCCAAAGATTTGTAAAATGGTAGTGTATCCCAGATTTGTACAAAAACAAAAAACGAAGCGGCAAAAGGCATTCCGAATTCTTCCAGCAAGCGTTTCCAGTCTAATTTGGTATCATTGTGTAGCACAGCTGTCGGGTTAAATAAGCTAAACATTCCTGTCAGAAACACTCCCCAACTGATCCACTGATGGCTGCTTGGATAGGCATTTTTAAGTCCTTCGTCTATCAAAAAATAATTTCCAACGCACATGCCGATGGATAAAAGCAATCCTATTGATACTCGAAGAACGTTCTCATCAATTGTTTCTTTTTCTAGGGCTACGGCAGATTTTGATTTTAAATCTTCCAAATCTTCATGTTTTTTCTCAATAAACAGATTCAGTTCGCCTATCTTTTCGGAGAGTTCATCTCTTTTTTGGTTTAAACCAGCTGCTTTTTTGGAGAAAATAGCCTCTATGATTTTTAGTTTTTCTTCAGCTAATGTATCCGAGAGTCCAAATATTACGCCTTCATCACGCAATGCATCCTCATTGCTCAACCAATTCGGAAACTCTTCGTCGCTTCCAATTAATTCTTCTATCATTCTTTTTTGAGAATGTTCCACAACAGAATTTTGCTGAGATTCGGGTTCGAAATCTGGAATTTCTTGAAATTCAGGCGTTTTCTCAGAAAATAGGTTTTTTAAAAAATAAGCAAAAGGCATTTTTTTATTACAATTATTTTGGGAAACATAATAACCTCAATTTTCACAAAAAATTACATGCTTCACAATATAAATGTGACGAAAGGCTCTAAATAAGATTTGAAAACGTGGTTCGATGCTAAAGATTCAATATTTTTGTGAAAATTATATGTTTTTAAAATGGAATTGTTTTTTAGAAAAATAGGAGAGGGGCTACCTTTTGTGGTTTTACATGGTGTTTTTGGCTCATCTGATAATCTTTTTACGGTTTGTAAAAAAATAGCAGAATCGGGTTATTGTGTTTATATGTTAGATGCCAGAAATCATGGACAATCCCCAAGAAGTGAGGATTTTAATTATGATGTTATGGCGGATGATCTTAATGAGTTTTTAGTAACACAAAAAATTCAATCTCCTATCATAATGGGCCATTCTATGGGTGGCAAAACGGTGATGACTTTCGCTCAGAAATATGATAATTTCTCAAAAATAATTATTGTTGACATAGCTCCAAGGTTTTACCCTACGCATCACAATCATATTTTAGCTGGCTTAAATGCCATAAATGTAAATACTTTAGAGAACAGGAAAGACGCCGAAGATATTTTTGCTAACTATGTTTCAGATTTTGGAGAAAGACAATTCATTCTTAAAAACCTATACAGGACAGACGAAGGTGGTTTTGATTGGAGAATAAACATTCCTGTTATAACTAAGGAAATTTACCAAGTTGGTGGTGAGGTTTTATTAGAGAAAAGAATTGAAAAACCGGCATTAGTTATTCGGGGAGCAGATTCGTCCTATGTTTCTGATGCTGATTTTCAAAGTTTCAAAAATAGTTTTGTAAATGCTGAATTGGTTACCATCGTAGGAGCCAATCATTGGGTGCATGCCATTAAGCCGATTGAGTTTGTTGCAGCAATTTTAGAATTTTCAAAGTAGAATATGTTTTTTCAAAAAGAAATAAAACTGAAACCTTTTTCGAGAGGTTTTCATTTAATAACAAATGTAATAACTTCTCAATTATCCGAAATGAATGATTTTCGAGTAGGTTTTTTGCAGATTTTCATAAAACATACTTCAGCTAGTTTGACCATAAACGAAAACTGTGATCCAACTGTCAGAGGTGATTTTGAAAGGCATTTCAATATTTTATTTCCAGAAAATGCATCGTATTATCAGCACGATTACGAAGGTCCTGATGATATGCCAGCACATTTAAAAAGTTCAACTTTAGGCTGCCAGGTTATGATTCCAATCACTAATGGAAAACTCAATTTAGGAACTTGGCAAGGAATATACCTCTGCGAACACCGAAATCAAGATCATGGCCGAAACTTAGTTTTAACAATAATGGGTGAATAAATTAAATAATTTAGACTCTGTTTCCTTTATTGGTTGAATTCACCTTGTAAATATTTTAACTCGGCGTTTTTTGTAAACCAATTTGTACATCCAAAAAGTTTCTAATTAATCAATTAATCTGCCTATTGCTGTCCATAAACAAATCAACCAATAACCAATATACCAATAACCAATATACCTATAACCAATCAACCAATAACCAAACCTACTTCCCAGGATTATACTTTCTTACAGTATTTTTCTCAATATCCTCAGCATAAAAAAGGACATCTTTGAATTCTCCTTTTGTAAACATTTCGGCTTGATCATTAAAGTTTTTGGAATTTACATCCGAACTGTTTCCACCCGCTAAAAGTGATTTAGCTTTTACTTTATCACCAAATTCTACAGCACAAACAAAGCTATTTCCACTGTATCCGTATCTTTTTATAGAATTATTAAAACTTCTGCTGTTAAATGAAGGCAAGCATCCCCAAAGAGCGGAGGCATTTCCCATAGGCAAACTTGTAGCATTGTCGTCAAATTCAGAAGGGATACTGTTGTTTAATCTTTGGAATCTATTTATCTCACCCCATTTTACTTTCCAAGTTCCAAAGTTTTTATTTAATGTTTGTAAAACCTCTTTGAGAGGATTTAGTAATTCTTCCTCAGTTGCTTGTCCTACAAATCTTTTAGTGTTGCTTACTTGGTCACTTTCTCCTTGGTCTACATATATTTTTCTAATGGCAGGGCTTAACTTTTGAGCCCATTCTATGGCCAATGTGGTGGCAACAGATTCTTTTGTGGTTCTATAATCCCAGTTTTTCAAAATTTCCAATGCTTCTGAAAGTTCTTTGTCAGGTGATTGTATTTTTTTTAAGCTAGGGATCAAAACTTCAAAGGCCGGCAAATAATTGTCATAACCCAGTTTAATAAGCTTATCCAAATCCAAATTGGAAGCAGTTTCCAAGAGTCTATTGGCATTAACTCCTCTGAAATTTTCCCCATCTGGAGCCATATATTCTGGAAAAGTACTTTTTCGGGGGCTAAATTTCCCAGAAACAGTAAATGGAGTAGAATTACAATTTTGTATCCAGCCGTTTTCAGGGTTATACATATGAACAACCTCTTCTACAGAATGCAAACCTTTGTATTCAGTTTCTTTTACGGTTCCGTCTTGTGGTTTTGCCCAATTCAAGGTAGTATCTCTGATGGGCATATAGTTTCCATGCCAATAGGCTATATTCCCAAATTTATCAGCAAAAACTGTATTATTAGAGGTATTAGCTTTTAAGTCCATGGCTTTTTTATAATCTTCCATCCCTTTGGCTTTGGTTCTTATCCAACTCTGTACAAGGCTAAGTTTGGCTCGATTGTAGGATTTCAGGCTTATCCAGTTCCCACCTCTTTTGGCCATTATCGGGCCATGATGGGTTGCATAGGTTTCAAAAGTCTTAGAATTAATAATTCCATTTTCTATGTATTTTATTGCGATGTTTTTTGTTATTAAAGGCCTTAGCCTTCCTTCGTATTTATAAAACATTTTGCCGTTCTCTTTTTCTATATGTTCAATATAAGTGTCCGAGACATCGGCGTTAGAGGAAGTGTGCATCCAACCACAATATTCATTAAAACCTTGGTATATAAAAAACTGCCCCCAAGTTACTGCTCCATAGGTATTAAGTCCTTCCTTACTTTTAATATGTACCTCAGGTCTAAAATAAAACGTCGTATGCGGATTTATATATAACATAGCATGATTGGTGCTAGTGAGTTGAGGAGCTATAGCAAATCCATTCGAGCCAGTTTGTTGATATTCCTCAGATTTAATAACATGGCCTACTTTCTCTTTATTTCCATAAAACATTTCAAGGTCATTTATCGTCAAGTCCGCTGTACTTATAGCTCCAATACTTCCGTCTGTCCATAATAATGGATACCAGGGTTCAAATTTATTTAGGATTTTAGGTTTTACACTGGGGTTTTTATAAAGAAAATAATTGATGCCATCGGCGTGAGCATTTAACAACTTCTTAAGCCAAGGTTCTGCGTTTTTATATTCTTCCTTTGCCTCCTGCTCATCTATAAGCATTCTTATTTGTAAATCATTATATAGGTTTTTCTCTCCGTATACTTCAGAAAGTCTTCCAAGTTTTTCCAAATAATTTATTTCCACTCGAGCAAAGTCATCCTCACATTGAGCATACATCAATCCAAAAACTGCATCTGCATCAGTTTTACCTTCAACATGCGGAATACCCCACTGATCTCTTTTAATAATTACATTGTCTGCTTGCTTCTCCCATTGACTTATTTTTTTTAAATCATTTTTTTGTGAAAATGCAGATATACTAAAAAGGATTAAAAGGAAAAGTTTATTCATGATTTATGAAAGTTTGTTAATTGATATAGATGATATGGGTACAAATTAGTGAGTTTTTTTGATTGTAAGAAACTTTATTAAATGTTAAAATACAATTAAAATTTAATATATTAAAAATGACATTCTCAGGTAAAAAAAATATTGAAATATCTATTTTAGTAAAATTAAATTGTTAAATAATTATTATTTAATAAAATAAATTATTAAAATTACGCCATAATTGTATTTTACTAACAAAGTTTTATCTAAACCTAATAATTATGGTCAAAAAATTACCTTCGCTGATTGTCTTATTTTTGATGATTAGTATTCAAATTTTTGCTCAAAATATCCGTGGCGTAGTAGTTTCCGCCATAGATGGAGAGCCACTCCCTGGGGTGTCTGTAGTAGTAAAAGGAACCACAACCGGAACAGCCACTGATACAAAAGGGGCTTTTTCTATTAAAGCCACACCAAAAAGTACATTGATTTTCTCATTTATCGGTTTTGCAGACCAAGAAGTTGAAGTGGGCAATTCTTCAGTTCTAAATGTGGCCATGCAGGAGGATGTTTCAGTTCTAGACGAAGTAGTAGTAACAGCACTAGGAATTACCAAAGAGCAACGAGCTATAGGGTACGCAACTTCCACTATTAAGTCTGAAGAAATTACTCGAACTGCTTCGCCTAATTTTGCATCTGCACTATATGGAAAAGCTCCAGGTGTTGTTATCAATGCTACTCCAGGCGGTGCTACTAGTGGAGTTAATATTAATATTAGAGGATTTGCATCTATAACCGGAAATACTCAGCCATTAATTGTTCTTGATGGTATTCCAATTAGAAGTGGAGAGTTTAGAAACACTAGTTATTGGAGTAATCAACGTATCCAAGGGAATGGACTTTTGGATATTAACCCTGCTGATATAGAAAATATTTCTATTCTAAAAGGTGCTTCAGCAGCAGCATTATATGGTTCAGAGGCTGTTAATGGGGTTTTGTTAATTACCACAAAGTCTGGTAAAGGCAAAAAAGGAATTGGTGTTGATTTTAGCTCATCTTTTACTTATGACAAAATTGCATATCTTCCAAGATATCAAAATGTTAGAGGGCCAGGATACCCTAAAACACTAGCCAATGCAAATCAGGACGAAAACCTTTTTATAAAATATGCTGATGGTTCACGAGGGCTTATTAATACGAGTGTGAACTTTGGTCCAAAGTTTGACGGTCAACCTGTTAGAGCTTGGACAGGCGAAATGGTGCCATATTCTGCTTCAAATAGTAGCTATGCTGATCTTTTTCAAAATGCAAATTCCTCAAATATTAACTTGTCAGTCTCTAAAAGTTCTGATAATTCTAACATGAGATTTTCATTTACTCGCCAAGACAATCAAATGATTAGCCCAGGGTCAAAAAATGCAAAAAATATAGCTAACCTTAATACTAGTTTTAATCTTGGAAAAAGATCTAAAACTGACGTGATGGTGAACTATGTAAATCAAGCTACGCACAATAGACCTTATAAAGTGGATCGTATGATTAATAATTTTACGGGTATGATGGACAGGTTTGAAAAAGCAGAATGGTATAATAAATATTACCAAACCAGTCTTGGATATAAATTCAGAACAGGTACCCAAGCAAGTGCAACTCCTGACGAAAACATTACTTACAATGGATTTAGAGGTGATATTGCTGATTTTGTCTGGAGAGTTTACAAACACAATGACGATGAAGCTAGCAATAGGGTTATTGCAAGTATTACGGAGAACTTCAAAATCACTGAAGATTTGTCCATCAGAACAAGAATTGCTACGGACTTTACTTCGGAAGAGAATAAGTCTGAAAGGGCAACCGAAGTACCTCTTGTAATTGGCAACAGTGGAGCTTTTATATCAAGCCAGAATAGATACAGCAATGTTTATGGGGATGTTTTATTGACCTATACAAAGAAAATTAATGAGTCTTTAGGTATTAACGTTTTGGGAGGATATATAGCAAGAAAACAACAAAATAGATATATGACAACCTCAACCAATGGAGGTTTAGCAACAGAAAATTATTTTGATTTGTCTTCTTCGCTTAACCAAGCCAACGCTTCATTTGCAAGAGAGAACCTTGTAAACGATGCATGGATTGGAACTGTAAATGCTGACATTAAGGATTACTTATATTTAGAGGCAACATTGAGAAAGGACAGATATTCAACTATGAACCCTAACAATAACTCATTCTTTTATCCGTCAGTTAATACTGGTTTTGTGTTAAGTGATGCCTTCAAAATGCCAACTGGAATTTCTTATTCGAAATTAAGAGCAAGTTATGGTATTGTTGGTAATTATCCTGGGGTTTATGCTGCCAATGTCGCATATACCCAGGCTACTTTAGGAGTGCAATCGAATGGAGGAAAACCTGTACTTTATACAACTATTCCTTCTAATTTCGGAAATGAATCAATCCGTCCTGAACAAAAACATGAAGTGGAAATAGGTTGGGAAACAAAGTTTTTGCATAACAGATTTGGATTTGATTTCTCATATTACAATGCTAAAATAGTTGATCAAATTCTTCCTTTAGACATTGCTGCATCAACAGGTGCAAGATCTATTTTGACAAATATCGGAACTTTAAGAAATCAGGGTCTTGAATTAAGATTGACAGCAGTTCCTATTAAAAGCAATAATTTGAATTGGGATGTTACCCTAAATCTTGCCAAGAATACAAACAAGGTAGTTAAGCTTGCAAATAATTCAACAGAACTTCTACATGCAGATTACGATGGTAATGCAGCACAGTTGAGGTCAGTTGTTGGTAGACCAATGGGTGATATCTATGTTCACGCTATTGCTACTGATGCTTCGGGTCAAAAAATAGTTGACCCAAATGGCTTATATAAACTAGATGGAGCAAACTGGGTAGTAGCTGGAAATGCAATGCCTAAACTAACTGGAGGCTTGTTGAATAATCTTACCTATAAAAACTTCGATTTAAATATTGTTACTGATTTTAATTTTGGTGGAAGCATAATGCCAACAGGTATAAATTGGATGATCAGTAGAGGTTTATTAGAGGAAAGTACCAAATTTATGGATGCTGCAAGTGGAGGCTTAAGTTATTATGTCAACGCTGATGGAAAAGGTGTCCAAACGACTTCTGCATCTGGTCCTGGCGGTGAAACCGTTTATCATGATGGTATGCTGATGGACGGTGTGACTACTACTGGAGAGCCAAATAGTAATGTGATTTCGCAGGCTGTATACTACAACAATACTTATAACTGGGGTGGACCGCAATACAGTAGCTCAAGATATGAATTGTACGTTACAAAAAACAATTATATCAAAATGAGAGAAATTTCTTTAGGCTATAGTTTACCTAGTTCAGTTGCAAGAAAATTAGGAAGTAGTAACGTCAACTTATCAGTATTTGGTAGAAATTTATTCTTCTTGTATCGTAGCATTAAAGACCTTGATGCAGAACAAACTACATCAAGTACTAGATGGTACGAGAACATAAATAACGCTGGAAACAACCCTTCATTCCGTTCGATGGGTGTGATGTTAAGAGCTAGTTTTTAATTTTAATTAATGATTCAAATGAAAAAAATAAATATTTTAACTTTAGGTCTATTTTTATTGGGGATATTCTCATGTAAGCAACAAGATTTTATAGAGGCTTATCCAAATCCTGGTAAATTATCATCAACATCTGTAGAGCGTCAATTTACTGGATTTCTTTATACCAATAAGGATTATGTTTTACCAGCTTATCGTAACTATTTTGTTACCTTAAGAACCACCCTGAACCATTATGTGCAAACTACTGGGTGGGCAAACGAAACTGGGCAATATGTTCCTGGCTCATCAGGTGCTGAGGATATTTGGTACAACTATTACAGTACATTAGCTCAGTATCGCGAGTTGGAAAAAATATATAATGCCCAAGATGCTACTTCTCAAAAAGATAGAAAAGTATATATGTTAGCGGCCAAAGTATATCTTTATGATTATACCCAAAGAATGGTGGATGTTTTTGGAGCTATGCCTTTTACGGATGCAGGTAAGATTAGTCAAAATGAAGGTGATTACACAATATCACTGGCAAAATTTGACTCAGCAGATGCTATTTATACAATGATGTTAGATGAATTGAAAACCGTTGCAACAGAATTAAATGGTATTACTTTAAATTCAACTTTTCAATTAGCCTTTAAAACCCAAGATTATGTTAATCAAGGAAGCATAGATTTGTGGAAGAGGTATTGTAATTCAATAAGATTGAGAATGTTGAACAGAGTTTCTGCCTCTGCAAATTTATCTGCAAGAGCTAAAACTGAAATGGGAGAAATACTAGGTAATTCTGCTACATTTCCTATTGTTGAAAATTTAGCACAAAATATCCAAATCAATGTTTACGATCTAAGCTCTAATATAAATTCAAAAGGCTTCCAAGGTGCACTTGAATCTGGAACTGGTTGGTTTATAAATACTGCGGGCAAAAAGATGATTGATCAATTGGTTTCTACAAAAGACCCAAGGTTGGCCTATATATTTCAGCCGGGATCAAGTGCTGACGGTCAGTATCTAGGTATTGATCCAATGGCATCAAGTAGTGAGCAAACAGAACTTGCAAATACTGGTAAGATTGCAATTTATAATACATCTACTTATGCAAGAAATCAATACATTCCTGGGACTCTAATCAATGCCGCAGAAGTAAACTTAATCAAAGCTGAATATTATTTAAAAAATGGAAATGATGCTTTAGCAAAAGAAAATTACAATGCTTCTATAAGTAATTCTGTAGCACAATATGTTAAAATAAGGAGTGTGAGTAACGATAACTCTGTTGCTGCTCCTTCAGAACCGACATCTACTGAAATTGCTGATTATGCATCACAGGATGCAGTAAGTTGGGAAAAAGCAACCAATGAAGCAGAAAAAATCAAATTGATTGCTACCCAAAAGTGGATACATTACAATATCCTGCAAGCTTATGAAAACTGGGCGGAGCAAAGAAGATTAGATGCACTTTCGTTTAATTTTGTTACAGATAATGCCAATAATCAAACTTTGCCTCCTTATAGATTTAATATTCCTGGTAACGAAATTACTTATAACAAAGCGAATTATTCTATTATTCAGGATCAAGATAAATTAGGAAACAAAATATTTTGGGATATTAAGTAGAAATTCATATTTAATAGATTGGTTAAAATGAAAGTTTAAATAGGGTCGACTTAATGTTGGCCCTTTTTTTGAAATTTTTATTAAAGTAAAATTAAAAATTAGGTTTTTTTTAAAAAAAATATATAAAATGAGGTATGTTTTTTTGATTTTTACGTATTCTATGACAAAAGCTATTAAATTCTATACCTCTTTTTAGTTATTTTTGAAAAATTTTTAAGAATTGGCAAGAATTTTTGATTTTGTATTTTTCGTATTTCAAAATTTCAAATTGCTTAAAAACCTAAAATAGAAAATTATTTTTTAAACCATTTGAAGCAATTCTCGTAAATTAGAATTGTATATAAAACCAAATAAATGGATTCAATTACTTCGAATTATATAGAAAACGAAATTTCTTTTAAAGAATCAGCCGTTGAACTAAAAAAATTCAAACAAAAAAAGAGTATTTTAAAAGCATTATATGAGAATGAAAAGATGGCGATAGCAGACCTTTCTGAGGCCTTATTTATCAGTATTCCTACCTTAACATCACATATTGAAGAGCTTTTGTCTGAAAACTGGCTTGTTGGTGAAGAATTAGATAATAAAAAACAAGGAAGAAGACCTACTATATATTCTTTAAATCCTAGCGAAAAACATGTGATTGTTTTAGATGTAACTACTCATGATACTAAAGTTTTTGTTCTAAATTTTAAAAATGAAATTGTACAAGAAGAGCATTTCGCTTTACAATTAACAGAAGAACCGAGTTTTTTACAAGATCTTTTAGAGATAATTAAACAAACGATTGAAAAAAATGATTTATTAGAAAAAGAAATTGTTTCAATAGGAATGTCCATTCCAGGCCTTGTAAACAAAAGGACGGGTATAAATAAGACATACAAAAATCTCAACATAAATAATAAATCACTAGGCAAGCAAATAAGTGAAAATTTTAATCTCCCGGTATTTATTCTAAACGACTCTAAAGCCGCTGCTTTTGGGGAAGCTACTTTTGGAATTGGTAAAAACCTCTCCCATGTTTTGTCTATCAATGTAGACTGGGGAGTTGGATTAGGAGTTGTTTTTAATGGGCAGATATTCAATGGAGCCTCAGGTTTTGCTGGTGAATTGGGTCATATTCAAGTTAATCCAGAAGGAGAATTATGTTCTTGTGGTAAAGTTGGATGTTTAGATACTGTAACTTCCGCCTCTTCCCTTTTAAAAAGGGTAAAAGAGGGGCTTAAGGATGGCCAAATATCGATTTTGTCGGAATATAAGGATAAACTTGAGCAGATTAACCTCGAAATGGTAATCGAAGCTGCCAAGAATGGCGACGCTTTTGCAATAGATATCCTATATAATATAGGTATAGAACTTGGAAAAGGTTTATCTGTGGCGGTTCACTTATTTAATCCACAAATTATTGTAATTGATGGTGCCTTATCAAAGGCAGGTAAAATTATTGTGAATCCCGTAGAACATGCAATTAATAAATACTGCTTGCCTGACTTTAAAGAGGATTTGCAAATAGAGGTGACAAATTTAGGTGATTTAGCCAAAATTTTGGGCGTTAATGCTTTTATGGCAAAAAGACTTTTTAAATATGATTGATTTAAAATTATCAAGGAGAGAATTTAACAAAAAAGCTTCTTTGCTATTTGTTGGCTCAAAACTCGAATTGAATTTTGAAAACAAAGAGTTTCCAGTTGTTAGAACAACTCAAAGAGATAGGAAATTTAATGATGTAATTGTTGAAGATACTATTTTAAGAATAAAGTCAAAGTGTGCGGACAAGGAATTGGCATGGCTTTTTGAAAATTGCTTTCCTAATACCCTAGATACGACGGTTAATTATTCCTTAAAAAATAATAAACCAGATACTTTTGTCATTACTGGAGATATCAATGCTATGTGGCTAAGAGATAGTACCGCTCAAGTTTGGCCTTATTTAGAAATATCAGGAAACTCCAATCCACTTCAAGATTTAATACTTGGCGTTATTAATCGACAATCCGATTGTATACTTATAGATCCTTATGCAAACGCTTTTAATGACGGACCCGGAAAATCTGAATGGGTGACAGACCACACAGATATGAAACCAGAGCTCCATGAACGTAAATGGGAAATTGATTCGCTTTGTTATACCATAAGGTTGGCTTATCATTTTTGGAAAAAGACAGGAAGGGTAGATGCGTTTTCTGAGAAATGGAAACAAAGTGCATTGGCAATAATAAAAACTTTTAAAGAACAACAAAGGTTAGAAGACAAAGGGCCATATCGGTTTGGAAGAACAACCTCATGGTCCACAGATACAGTTCCAGGAAATGGCTATGGAAATATCACCAAACCAAACGGAATGATTCATAGTGTTTTTCGTCCTTCAGATGATGCTACACAATATCCTTTTTTAATTCCATCAAATTTATTTGCGGTTACAAGTCTTATCCAATTAGCTGAAATTTTTACCTATATATATAAGGATAGACCAAATAGTAAAAAATGTGCTGATTTAGCAGATGAAATAAAAGGAGCGATCCAAAAGTTTGGAATATATAAACATCTCAAATTTGGCGAAATTTATGCTATGGAAGTTGATGGATTTGGAAATGCACTTTTCCAAGATGACGCAAACGTACCAAATTTGTTAAGTTTGCCCTATTTGGGATGCCTTAATTCAAATAATAAAATATATCAAAACACCAGGAAGTTTATATTAAGTGAATATAATCCATATTACTTTAATGGTAAAGCAGCAGAAGGAATTGGAAGCCCACATACTTTACGAGATCAAATTTGGCCAATGAGTATTATAATGAGGGCAATAACGTCAAATAATGATGATGAGATTCTAAAGCAATTAAGGTTTTTAAAAGCAACACATGCTAACACAGGCTTTATGCATGAGTCTTTTGATAAAGATGACTCCTTCAAGTTTACTCGTAAATGGTTTGCATGGGCAAATACTTTATTTGGCGAGCTAATTTTAAATATTGAAAGAGAAAGACCACATCTACTAAAAGTGGTTTTGTGAAATTTATTGGGCTCAATTTGAAAATAAAGAGCCTTTTCTGTTTTTTTTAGCCTTGGTATCTTTTTCTCCATAATTATTTTTTCTCTTTTTTTTAATTCAATAAAGTACGATTAGGTCAATCTGGATGGAAATAATATTAATTCTTTTCATTTCAAGATTTCACCTAAAAAAGAAAGAATATGATTAATTTAAGGAGGGTTTTGGTTAAATAATTGATAATCAATAAAAGTGCTTTTTGGACTTAAAAATAATTAAAAAAAACATTTGGAAATATAATAATGTGTGTGCTACCTTTGCAGTCCCAAAACGGCAGAGGGATTTAAAACCAAAAGCTTTTTAAAGGATATAGTTCTTAAAAATAAATTTAATTTTTGTTTAAAATATTTGGAGTTTAAAAAAAGGTTGTTACCTTTGCACCCCGATTAAACGAGAAGGATTTAGAGTTTAGAAGGAAAAGCTTGAAAAGGCAACGAGCTCACGAAAGTGGGATAAAGTTCATTAACTTGTTGGAGATAGAGACGAAACACGAAGTTGGGAGATCTTTCTGTTAGTAGACATTACTATGGAGAGTTTGATCCTGGCTCAGGATGAACGCTAGCGGCAGGCTTAATACATGCAAGTCGAGGGGGCAGCAATGTCACCGGCGAACGGGTGCGTAACGCGTATGCAACCTACCTACATCAGGGGGATAGCCCTAGGAAACTGGGATTAACACCGCATAATAGAGACTCTGGCATCAGAGACTTTTGAAATATTTATAGGATGTAGATGGGCATGCGTAGGATTAGCTAGTTGGTAAGGTAACGGCTTACCAAGGCTACGATCCTTAGGGGCTCTGAGAGGAGTATCCCCCACACTGGCACTGAGATACGGGCCAGACTCCTACGGGAGGCAGCAGTAGGGAATATTGGGCAATGGAGGCAACTCTGACCCAGCCATGCCGCGTGCAGGAAGACGGTCCTCTGGATTGTAAACTGCTTTTGAATGGGAAGAATGTGTGGCTTGCGAGCTATAATGACGGTACCATTAGAATAAGCCACGGCTAACTACGTGCCAGCAGCCGCGGTAATACGTAGGTGGCGAGCGTTATCCGGATTTATTGGGTTTAAAGGGTGCGTAGGCGGCTTAATAAGTCGGTGGTTAAAAGTAGCAGCTTAACTGTTTTACATGCCATCGATACTGTTGAGCTTGAGATATTTGGAGGCAGCTAGAATTTCCGGTGTAGCGGTGAAATGCATAGATACCGGAAGGAATACCAATTGCGAAGGCAGGTTGCTACGAATAAACTGACGCTGATGCACGAAAGCGTGGGGATCAAACAGGATTAGATACCCTGGTAGTCCACGCCGTAAACGATGATTACTAGTTGTTGGGTGAATAGCTCAGTGACCAAGGGAAACCGATAAGTAATCCACCTGGGGAGTACGCCGGCAACGGTGAAACTCAAAGGAATTGACGGGGGTCCGCACAAGCGGTGGAGCATGTGGTTTAATTCGATGATACGCGAGGAACCTTACCTAGGCTAGAATGTGAGCGAATAATTCAGAGATGGATTAGTCAGCAATGACGCGAAACAAGGTGCTGCATGGCCGTCGTCAGTTCGTGCCGTGAGGTGTTGGGTTAAGTCCCGCAACGAACGCAACCCCTATTGTCTGTTGCCATCAGGTTATGCTGGAACACCTCCTTTTTAGAGATAATTTGTCGCAAGACAGATGAAATAAACAATAAAGGAAGGTCTTTGATACAAAAAAAATGTGTTAGTCTTTATTTCCATCAACAAGTTAATCTGGGGGATTAGCTCAGCTGGCTAGAGCACTTGCTTTGCAAGCAAGGGGTCATCGGTTCGACTCCGATATTCTCCACAAAAAGTTAA
>NZ_RJUA01000016.1 GCF_024343575.1 Lacihabitans sp. LS3-19
ATATTTTCGTACCTCATTCGTTAATAGTTTATATTTGCAATAATAATTAATAAAAAGGACTTGGGTAAATTGTTTTCTCGAATTTTGGTTTTAATGTTTTTGGTGTTTTTCAAAGTCAATGGACAAGAAAAATATTGGATTTTCTTAAAAAACAGAGATTTGTCATCGGTAAATCCTGTTTCTGATAAGACTTTTTCAAATCGGAAAATGCTTGGTTTGAGTGAAAACCAAATTTCTGATTTTGGGCCCAAATATACTGATTTAGAAAAAATCAAGGGTTTAGGAATTCAAATTTCAAATACTTCAAGATGGTTTAACGCGGTTTCTGTTTATTTAAATTCTTCCCAAAAACTATTGGTTTCAAAATTAGATTTTGTAGATAAAATTCAAAGAATCAATGCTTTCCAGAGTTTAGCCTCTAACAAAAAATTCGGATATGACGACGGAATTTATCTCAATTATGCTTTGCATCAAATACATGCGGAGGCTTTTTTGGAGAGAGGACTTCTCGGTGATTCTGTCGATATTGGTATAATAGATGGCGGTTTTTATCAGGCAGATATCAATCCATTTCTTAAAAATATTTTTACTGAAAATAGAGTAAAAGATTACAAAGATTTTTTCATACCACCCAGAAAAGAGTTTTTCAACGAACGCAAATCCAATGGTGATTTACACGGCACCATGGTGATGAGTGCGGTGGGTGGTTTTGATGGGGAGAAAAAGCAATTAGGTGGTTTGGCTCTTCAAAGCAACTATTATTTGGCAAGAACAGAGTCGTCGCAGCAAGAGTCGAGAATAGAAGAAGACAATTGGATTGCTGCCATAGAATGGTTAGACAGCCTAGGCGTAAGGTTGGCAAATTCTTCTTTAGGCTATGCTTTGGGTTTTACCAATCCTGCCGAAAACTATTCTCCAAATGACATGAATGGCCATACAAGTGTGATAGCAAAAGGTGCCCAAATGGCTGTAAATGAGAAAGGAATGATATTGATAGTTTCAGCTGGTAATGAGGGTGAAAATAAAAAATGGGGAGGGATAGTGTCCACACCAGGCGATGTAGAAGAAGTGATAAGTGTTGGTGCCAATGACGAGAATAGTTTGAAAATGGGATACAGTAGCAAAGGCTCTGGAAATGTGAGTTTTATAAAGCCAGATGTAACAGTATATTCCTATAATGGCACCTCTTTGGCAGCACCAATTGTCACTGGATTTGTAGCTTGTATGTTACAAATTAATCCAAAACTGAAAGCCTCAGACATAAAGAAGATATTTCAAGAATCCTCAAGTTTGACAGCTTCACCCAATAATTATCTGGGCTATGGTATTCCAGATGCTAGATTGGTTTTAAATCAACTTGAAGGGAAGCTTTTTGAATTAAAAACTGCACAAAAAGTTAAGGCAAAAGGAAAATACAAAATTAGCTCAATAGGAGAGGAGAAAGCTGTAGTTTTTCATAAAACCAATGCTAAGAATGTTGAAAGTCAGGAGATTGTGGTTTTTTTAGACGGAAAATCAACAATTGTTAAGCCTGAGAAAATAAAGTTTTCAACTGTAGTATTAAAAGATAAAATTATTGAAATTAAATGGAAATGATTTTATTAATTCACTCTCAAAACCATCACGCCGGAGTCTTTTTTGATTCTCATTAAATACTGATAGAGAGTTTCGTCTGAAACGATAATCTTTTTCTTTTCTAATGATGCATGCATAAAATGCAATTTGCCGTTTTTCCAAACAGCAAATCCTTCGTGATTCACATCCAAACCAGCAATAGTGCTCGTAAATGCAATAATATCTCCATCCTTTATGGCAGATTCATATGTCTGGAAGTCTTCTTTTTTGATATAATAAAGTTGCTTTTTGGCAAGATTTTCTTCCATTTTAATAATCTCTGCTAATGTTTTTTCATCTTTTGCAAATGCAGGATATAGATTTCTGTGTTTACTCATAAAATCTATTTTCTTGTCCATTTTTACGCCTAAAATCGGACTCAAATCTTGTAAATATTTGTTCTTTTCTGCATTTTTTGCCCAGTCACTGAAATAATGGATTCTTGAAGCATAACCATTAATTACGCCATTTCTATATCTAAGATTCTGTAGGATTTTTTGATAATTGTCTGATGTTGCGTCATTTGAGCGTTTTACAAGACTAATTGCCATGACATTTTCAACAAAAGTATAGCAATCAAAAGCATCAAGTTTGCAAACCAGCTTTTCTTCTGGACCTTCCAAAGTGCCACCTTCATAGGGTAAACCTAAAAAAGTCTCACCGATTTGTATCAAAGTTTCGCCAATATTGCTTTTGGGAGGTAGTTTTAATTTGGCTTCTATTAATGAAGGTTGAAACTGTGCAAATAAATTTGCATTGAAAAGTAAGCAAAAAAGTAAAAAATAAATGCGTTTCATTTTAAATAATTGGTGCTGATCGGGAAAGACTTTCTTCTAACGAAATAAAGGTCTCCGTCCGTTGAATTCCTTGAACTTTTTGAATTTTATCGTGCAAAACGCTCCGTAAATGAGCGGTATCTCTACACATTAATTTCACAAATATACTGTAATTTCCTGTTGTATAGTTTATGCTCACTATCTCTGGAATCATTTTTAATTGTAAAGCCACATCATCATACATTTCACTTTTTTCTAAATAAATACCCAAAAAAGCAGCAATATCCCAGCCTAATTTTTTGATGTCAATACTTATGCTACTTCCCGTAATTATACCAGAATGCTCCATTTTTTTTACACGGGTATGCACGGCTCCGGGCGACAGAAAAACCTTTTCTCCTATATCTCCATAAGAAAGCTTCGCGTCTTCTGTTAATATTCTAAGGATTTTTAGGTCTATTTCGTCAATGTTCTCCTTTTGCATCTGAAAAATATTTAGTTTTTGAAGAGTTATGAACTTGTTTTTTAAATATTATTCTGTTTTTCATCAAAAATAATAAACAGAATTCTAATATTTTATAATTTTCATGAATAACTTTTATCGTTTCGATTTTTGGCTATATCTTTGCATTGTTTTAGAGAGAGACATCAAACAAATAAGAGTTCTTAATAATACTGTAGGATGACGAAATTGGCAGCCGTGCCCTCCTGTCTCGGGGGTGATGGTAACAGGATAAACGAAGAGTAAAGCCGAACGGGTTTTTTCAGTTCCGACTGGGGTTGACCACCAAATTTTGCTCTTTGGCTAACTGCATCGTGGGCGGTTCGACTCCCCCTCCTACAGCTTTAAATGGGCGTGGAAAAGAAAAGTATAAAAATTGTTTTTTTTTCATGCCCTTTTTTTGCATATTTGTCTTAGAAATTTTTATTTCAAGACATTATTTGGTTTTTAGTTTGTTGATGAAGTGTAATTGCGACACACAGTCTCATTTTGTAGATTGTGTGTTTTGTTTTTAGAGCAATCCAAGTTTTTGTATCTTTGAAAAAAAACTTGATGAAACCTGAGGCCTTGATTACAAATGATGCCGTAGTAACGGCAATATTATTTGCACTTTTATTATTCATATTCGAACTTTCAAAAAGTCATAATTCCTTTCTGAAAAGCTTCTTTAAGATTTTTCCTGCAATTTTGTTGTGTTATTTTTTGCCTGGAATACTCAATACCTTAGGTATTATCTCTGGTGAGAATTCGGGAGTTTATCCTTTCGTTTCAAAATATCTTTTGCCTGCCTGTTTGTTTTTATTTACACTAAGTTTGGATATAGAAATGCTAAAAAAGCTGGGCGTGAAAGCCTTGATTGTTTTTTTAGCAGGGACATTCGGTGTCATTATTGGTGGGCCATTGGCCGTTTTAATTGTGAATTTTATTCATCCTGAAACTTTTCAGTTTGGGCCTCCAAACGAGGTGTGGCGTGGACTTGGTACTATTGCTGGCAGTTGGATTGGCGGAGGTGCAAACCAAACTGCTTTAAAAGAAATTCTGCAACCTTCGGCTTATGTTTTTAGTCAGTCAGTTGCAGTAGATGTCCTTGTTGCCGAATCACTTCTGGCTATTTTATTAGTTGGCGTTGCAAATGCTGCCAAAATGGACAAATGGCTCAAAGCTGACGGCCAGATAGTAGAAGAAATGAAACAAAAAGTAGCAAATTTGAGCTATGGACAACAAAGAATTCCAGAGTTTCACGATTATCTTAAAATGATTTCGGTGGCATTTATTTTTACAGGCATCGCATATTTTTTATCAGATATTATAACGCCTTTTGTTAAACAAAACTATCCAGACTTAAATCGTTTTAGTTTGACTTCAAGCTTTTTTTGGGTGGTATTTTTTATAACTATTTTTGGTATTATCGCTTCAAAGACTCGATTGCGAAATCTTGAAACAGTAGGTGCTTCGAAAATCGGAAGTTTGTTTTTGTATTTTTTGGTTGCTTCGATTGGTATGCAGATGGACCTTTTGGCTATTGCAGAAAACAAATGGTTGTTTTTAGTCGGTATTATCTGGATATTGATTCATATTTCTTTTGTAGTTTTGGTTAGTAAGATTCTAAGAACGCCTTTCTTTATTTTAGCTGTTGGTTCTCAAGCCAATATTGGCGGTGCCGCTTCTGCGAGTGTTGTTGCTGGAGCTTTTCATCCTTCTCTTGTTCCTATTGGTGTGGTTTTTTCGGTTTTGGGGTATGCAGTTGGCACTTACGGTGGATATCTCACCGCATTACTAATGCAGTGGGTATTATCTTAAATTTGGCTTGATATTTGCCTTGTTTTTTGTACCGTTTAAACATTTACGGTATCGAATGAAGAGAGTGTTTCAAAATTCAATATTTACCTTATTGAGCATAATTTTATGCTTTTCTTGGAATATTCATGCTCAATCTAACCGAAAAATTGCTTATTCTGTGGAACTTGGAGGGTTTTATTCCATCAACAATAAAATTCCTTTTTGGCTTAGAAGTAATCAATTTGGAGCGTTTCCAAATGCTGACAATACTATTCTTTTTCGACAAAATATTGAATCTAAAAAAGATACAAGTAGTAAGAAGTTTAAAAAACAATTTTGTGTCGATATGGTCACTATTGTTGGTTCCCAAGCTAAAATAATTATTCCTGAAGCTTATTATCAGATAAATTATGGAAAATTGGCATTATTGGCAGGCCGAAAAAAACAAATTCATGGATTAGTTGATTCTACACTTAGTAGTGGCTCAATCACTTGGTCGGGCAACTCACTTCCTCTTCCTGAAATACAACTTTCAATTCCTGAATATACCAAGTTTATTTTTCCATTTTTAGCTATAAAAGGTCATTATTCCCACGGTTGGTTTGGGAATCAGGCATCTGCAAAGAATTTTTATTTACATCAAAAAAGTCTTTACGGAAGAATAGGCAGGCCAAATTCTAAACTCAAACTTTATGGAGGAATTTTGCACAATGCACAATGGGGCGGGGTGCCAAAATATGACATTCCTGAAGGTGATACCCGTTTTATAAATGGTAAATTCCCTACTGGATGGTACACTTACAGAAATATAGTTTTTCCATTTAATAATCCCAAAGTTGATTCGTCTTCTAATATTTCTGCCTACGATACCGAAAATCGATTCGGGAATCATCTAGGGCAAATAGATATGGGAGGAGATTTGAATCTAAAAAGAATGAGGATTCTGTTTTACAAACAAATAATTTTTGAAACAGGACAAACTTTTAGTAGTCTTTCCAATATCGACGACGGGCTTTATGGTATTTCTTTTATTTCTAAAAGTTCGACAACGCCTTTCCAAAAAGTTGTTTTAGAGGTACTACAAACTACTAATCAAGGTATGTACAGAGCTGGGCTTTTACGCCTTTTGGGTTTTCAAGGCAAGCATTATGGAAGAAATCAGAATTTTTACTTTAACCACGGGCAATATCTTGATGGTTGGTCTTATAATGGTTTTACAATTGGTTCTCCATTTCTAATTCCAAATCCTGAAATTAGAAGTGAAAAAAGAGATGATGGTCAAGTTCAATTGTTTTCCAATAATAACAATATCAAGGCAGGCTATATTGGGATACATAACAAGCTTAATTCCATAGATTTAGAAACTAGATTGTCTTTTAGTAGGAATTTCGGGTCTAGCAATCACCAATTAGGTGAATTGGGTATAGCGGATCAATTTTCTATGGGAATAAAAGCCCAAATACCCGCTCCAAAACTTCATGGAATATTAAATTTCAATGTTGGAATAGAACATGGCGACCTTATTTATGACAATTATGGCATTTACGCTTCTTTTAAAAGGATTTGGAAATAGTCTTTTTTAGTCTAAAATATATTAAATCAATCCATAATTTTTCTACTTTTTTTATGCTATTTTTGCACCTTGATTTTTAGTTCGATTAAATAATTTTTTGTGAAAAATATTCGTAACTTTTGTATTATAGCCCATATTGATCACGGAAAAAGCACGCTTGCCGATAGATTGTTGGAGTTTACTGGTACTGTAACTGCTCGTGAAATGCAAGCACAGCTACTAGATGATATGGACCTCGAAAGGGAGAGAGGAATTACTATAAAAAGCCATGCAATACAGATGGATTACCTTTTTAATGGTGAAAAATATACGTTAAATCTTATTGATACGCCCGGCCATGTTGACTTTAGTTACGAAGTTTCAAGGTCAATTGCCGCTTGTGAAGGTGCACTTTTAATAGTGGATGCTGCTCAGGGAATCGAAGCTCAAACCATTTCTAACTTATTTTTGGCTCTTGACCATGACTTAGAAATTATTCCTGTTATCAATAAAATTGATTTACCAGGAGCCATGGTTGAGGAAGTAAAAGATCAAATCGTGGATTTGATTGGAATAGATCCTGATAAAATAGTTTTAGCGAGTGCCAAAGAAGGCATCGGTATTGATGATATATTGGAAGCAATTATAAACAGGGTTCCAGCACCTGTGGGTGACCCAAAAGCTCCTCTCCAAGGTTTGATTTTTGATTCAGTATTCAATTCTTATAGGGGTATTGAGGTTATTTTTAGGGTTAAAAATGGAACAATTCGGAAAGGCGATAAAGTAAAGTTTGTAGCCACCGGAAAAGAATATATTGCAGATGAAATTGGTAGTTTGAAACTTAAAAAACAACCAAAAGATGTTATTGAATGTGGTGATGTAGGCTATTTGATTTCAGGTATTAAAGTTGCCAAAGAAGTTAAAGTAGGTGATACGATAACCCATACAGACAGGCCATCTACCGAACAAATTCAAGGTTTTGAAGAGGTGAAACCTATGGTTTTTGCAGGTATTTATCCAGTTGATACTACTGATTTTGAGGAACTTAGAGAGTCAATGGATAAGTTGCAGCTTAATGATGCCTCTTTGATTTGGGAGCCAGAAACTTCTGCTGCTCTAGGTTTTGGATTCCGTTGTGGATTCTTGGGTATGCTCCACATGGAGATTGTCCAAGAGCGTTTAGAACGTGAATTTGACATGACAGTTATTACTACTGTTCCTTCGGTTCGCTTCAATGTAAAAACTAGGAGAGGGGAGACAATTCAAGTTTCTGCTCCTTCAGAAATGCCCGATCCAAATTTGATAGTCTCAGTAGAAGAGCCTTATATTGCTGCACAGATCATAACCGCCTCTGACTATGTTGGGCCAATTATGAAGCTTTGTATGGAAAAAAGGGGAGAAGTTAAAAATCAAGTTTACCTTACAGCCACTCGTGTTGAATTGTCATTCGACATGCCACTTTCTGAGGTTGTTTTTGACTTTTTCGATAGATTAAAAACTATTTCAAGAGGTTATGCTTCTTTGGATTATCATTTAATTGGCTATCGTGAATCAGCATTGGTAAAGCTTGACGTTTTGCTTAACGGAGACCCAGTTGATGCCCTATCGGCAATTGTACATAGAGATAAAGCTTACGATTGGGGCAAAAAACTTTGTGAAAAATTAAAAGAGCTTTTGCCACGTCAACAGTTCGAAATCGCAATCCAAGCAGCTATTGGAGCTAAAATCATAGCCCGTGAAACTGTGAAGGCCATGAGAAAGGACGTTACAGCCAAATGTTATGGCGGTGATATAAGTAGAAAAAGAAAATTACTTGAAAAACAGAAAAAAGGTAAGAAAAGAATGCGTCAGATAGGTAATGTGGAGGTTCCGCAGGAAGCATTTATGGCAGTTCTAAAAATAAATGGATAATTGAGAGTTTTGTTCCAAATCTTAGATTTTTGCCTATTTTAGAGCGATATTTAAGGTGAAGGAGGAATAAAAAATCAAAAAAACATAAATTTCAGAAAGATTTTTGGGAACTTTGGGCTACAAAAGAGTTTAGTCTTTAGCCTAAAATACTTAAACATATAATTCTAAGCAAAAAAACAAATTATGGCAGAAGTTATCAGAATGCCCAAAATGAGCGATACCATGGAAGAAGGCGTAATAGCCGCATGGAATGTGAAAGTGGGAGATGTTGTAAAATCAGGTGACATTTTAGCAGAGGTAGAAACAGATAAGGCCACTATGGATATGGAGTCGTATTACGATGGCACCATATTATTTATTGGCGTTGAGAAAGGTCAAGCGGTTCCGATTGATGCTATTATAGCTGTAATTGGTGCTGCTGGTGAGGATTATTCTTCATTAATTAGTGGAGAGTCGGCACCTGCTGTTGCTTCGCCTGCTGCTGAAGTTGCTGCCGCACCAGTTGCTGTGGCGAGTCCTGCTATTGATACCTCAAACATTAAAGCTGCAATAGTTTCAATGCCGCTTTTGAGTGATACCATGACAGAAGGCGTGATTCATAAATGGTTGAAAAAAGTTGGCGATACAGTAAAATCAGGGGATATGTTGGCCGAAATCGAGACCGACAAAGCCACAATGGAGATTGAAGCTTATGACGAAGGTGTATTGTTATATATTGGTGTAAAAGAAGGTGAAGCGGCTCCAGTTAACTCTGTAATTGCTATCATTGGAGAAAAAGATGCTGATTTCGAAACTTTATTGAAAGCACATAATGCTGGTTCAGCCCCTAAAGTAGAAGCAGCTCCTGTAGTAGCAGCACCAAGTGCAGCTCCAAAAGTGGAAGTAGCTATACCTGTTGCTCCGAAAGTAGAAGAAATAGTTGTAAATAATGCAGATGGTCGTGTTTTAGCATCACCATTGGCTAAGAGTTTAGCAAAAGAAAAAGGGATAGATATTAATAGTGTAAAAGGATCTGGTGAAGGTGGAAGAATTGTAAAAGCGGACGTAGATAATTACGTTCCTTCTGCAAAACCTGCTGCTCAAGCCGCCGCTGCAATAGCTGCTCCATCTGGAGTTGAAAGTTTCGAGGAGATTCCTTTGACACAAATGAGGAAAGCTATAGCAAGAAGTTTGGCTGATTCGCAGTCAACGGCGGTTGATTTCTCGTTGACTATGGAAATAAACATGGATAACTCCATGGAAGCTCGTGTTGTTATGAACGAGGCCTCGCCAGTTAAAATATCATTCAATGACATGGTATTGAAAGCATGTGGAGTTGCTCTTAGAAAACACCCCAACGTGAATTCATCATGGAGAGGAGATAGTATCAGAAAAAATAGCCATGTACATATAGGAATGGCGGTCGCAATTCCCGAAGGATTGATAGTGCCGGTAATTAGATTTGCCGATACATTGCCTCTTTCTGTTTTAGCAGCTACTACCAAAGACCTTGGAGGAAAAGCCAAAAGTGGTAAACTTCAACCGGCTGATTGGGAAGGTAATACATTTACAGTGAGTAATTTGGGTATGTTTGGCATTGAGCAGTTTACTTCAATTATTAACAATCCGAAAAATGAATCATGTATACTTTCAGTTGGAGGAATAAAAGAAACTGTTGCTGTAAAAGATGGACAGTTTTATGCAACAAACGTTATGAAAGTAACTTTAACTTGTGATCATCGTGTAGTGGACGGTGCCACAGGAGCAGCATTTTTAGTGACTTTAAAAGAGCTCTTAGAGCAACCTTATAAACTATTAGTTTAAATCTTATTTTAATCCCTCCCTAATACGGAGGGATTTCTTTTTATATCCAAGAATGGCACAGATCAAATCAACGACGGTATTAGGGATTTTGCATAACGGTCAGTTAGCATTAGGTGCTGATGGACAGGCTACTATGGGAAATACCGTAGCAAAATCAAACGTTAAAAAAATCAGGCGATTGGCTGGTGGAAAAATAGTAGCAGGTTTTGCAGGTTCTACTGCTGATGCATTTACTTTAATAGAGAAATTCGAAGAAAAAATAAATTCATTCGGCGGAAACTTAAAACGAGCAGCTATAGAATTGGCCAAAGAATGGAGAACTGACAGGTATTTGCGTAAACTTGAAGCCATGATGATAGTTGCCAATGCTGAGGAAATGTTGGTAATATCAGGTACTGGTGATGTTTTAGAACCTGATAATCAAGTGGCTGCAATTGGTTCTGGAAGTATGTATGCACAGTCTGCTGCCTTGGCTTTGAAAAAACACGCACCTCATCTTACAGCTGAGGAAATGGTCAGAGAAGGATTGACTATAGCTGCTGACATTTGTATTTATACCAATCATAATTTTGTGATTGAGACTTTATAGTTTTTTGTATTTTTAGAAAAAATATCTGATTTTTTTATGCCTTTAGTAAACGAAAATATCAAAATTCTACGCAAACGAATGGGTATGACCCAAGAGAAATTTGCGGAGGTTTTGGGTATAAAACGTTCATTAATTGGTGCTTATGAAGAAAACAGGGCGATTCCGCCTGCAGATAACCTCAATAGAATTTCCAAGGTTTTTGGTATTACCTTAGACCAACTGATCAATTATTCCTACGAGAAAGAATTTAATCGGCATAGAGATAATAATTCAGTTCTTCATACTTCTGAACAATATCCAATAGAGCGAAAGTCCGTTTTTCAAAATACCCAAAGGGAATTGCCAACCGTACAGCCAAGTCTATTTGAGCCAGTAAAAAGTCAGGAAACTAGGGGAAAAGGAATAAAATACATCAAGGCTAGTTTGTTTGACAAATATATTTCTGGAAATGATTTTTCACAGTATTCTGAGAATTTGCCAAGTTTACAACTACCTTTTTTTACGCAAGATAACCTTTGGGCTTTTGATGCTCCGCAGGATTTTTTGATGGAAAACTGTGTTTTGATTGTCGAAAAAATATTGAATTTTGAGGATATTGTTGAAGGCGAAAATCATCTTTTGGTGAGTACTTCTTCTGGGTTTAAATATCGCAGAGTTTATAATCAGATAAGATTAAAAGGTGTTTTGTTAACTAATTCGGACAAGTCTGGTGTTTCAAGTGAAGAATTTAAAGTTTCTGACATAAAGGAAATCTGGAAACCGATAAGTTTTATTAGCAAATCTATGCCGCTGCCCGAAATTTCATTAGAAAGTGTTCAATCTAAAGTAGATAGCTTGAAAGCCGAAATAGATTTTATGCTTAATTTTCGAGCCACGAAGTAATTTTTGAAGGTTTAGTAAGAATAGATTTTCCCAATTCAAACCACCACTCATCTCCAAAATTTATAAACAAACCCGTTTTTTTTGGGAATTTTTCCGTTGCTTTTTCAAAATCAAATTCAGCTGAGTAATAGTCTTTTAATAAAGGCTTTAGTTTTTGCCAAGGCAATGATTTTTCTTCTCCATTTTTAGAAATAGCTAAGGTTTTGTTTTCAAAAAAACCTTTTATATTAAATGTGTTAGTTAGTTCATTATCAATCCTTAATACTGTGATTTGTAATGGATTTTCGAGTTTGTTTTGCTCAATTACTGCTTGTTGAAATTCTTCTAAGAATGCTTTCCACTGTGGATGGTTTTTAGGGTAAAAATTAGTTTTTTCTACTTCTATATCCCAAAATTCTTGCTCGTCTTCGAGTTCCTCAAGAAATGTCTTTTCTGTTTTTTCAATAAGAGATTTTAGTTCTTCTGCCCACACCTTCGGGAGTTCGCCTTCAAGCTTATAATCATCTTCCATCGTGAAGCCTTCTTCGTAGATTTCGTCTTCGCTTAGTTGGCTTCTGTCCAGATATTCCATTTCAAAAACATAAGCTAGACTGTCATTTTTAAGATTTAAAGAAAGCTCAATAGCATGTGCATAGGGTGCAGGAACGAGAGCAGAGGTTTGGAATCTAAGAACCAAGGATTTCATGGATGATTTTCAGTTTGTCTAATTTCGCAGAAGATGTTTCAAAGAATTTTTCTATGAAATATATCTCTTTTGGAACCTCAAATTTAGTGAAAATAGCTGATAGCTGACTTTTCTCAAGTATATTTTCTTTCGATTCCATTATTAATATGAGTTTTTGCCCAAGTTTTTCATCAGGTATTCCAAAACAGAAAAACCTATTTTTAAAATCAAAATTCTGTGAAATTTTACGTTCGATTTCTTCTAATTGGATTTTTAATCCACCACTATTGATGATATTATCAATTCGGCCTTTGAGAATAAAGCTACTCTTGTTTTTTAATTCTACTACATCATTGGTCTGAATCCATTCATTTCCAGTTGATTTGGCTTTAATTTTTAGGCAATTTTGTTCGTTTATTTCAATAGAAACTCCTTTCAGGATTCTAAAAAAATCTTCATTTTTTCTGAAGTCTTTAGTGGCAATGTGACTTATGGTTTCCGTCATGCCGTAAGTTTCAAAAACAGGTAAATATTCTTCCTGGACTTCTTTTTTTAATTTTTCGTTTACAGCAGCACCGCCTACCAATATTGCCTTTGCTGTTTTCAAAATAGCCAAATCCCCCTCATTTTGAATTAGGTTTTGCAATTGAAGCGGCACAAAAGCGAAGAAATTTCGACCTCTATTGTTTGTTAAAAGATAAGCTAGATTTTTGAGTTTTTCGAAAGGTTGTGAGCTTGGCTCAACTATTAAAACCTCTGCATTTAGATAAAATGCCCTTAGCATCATCATCAAACCTGCAATGTTTTCAATATTTAAACAACAAAAAAACAAGTCTCCCTCATTTAAGTTAAACTTGTTTTTTGTCAATTCTATTGAAGCTTCTATACGTTTTCTATCTAAAACAATAACTTTAGGCTTACCAGTAGATCCAGAGGTTTTTATACTGAATTCTATTTTGCCATTTTGCCACTTTTCGTAAATGTCAATCGCATTTTTGTAATACAGATTATTACTTTCTGTGTTTATTATTTCAGCATCTTTAGAAATGTAAAGCATATATTATCCAAAAACCCTCACGGTATTTGAGTTTGCGGTGAACGTTACATTGTATTTTTTTAGAGCTGAAGTAGCTGGTGATTTAGTGGCAGCACCAACTGAGCTAAACGTTGACCCATGATTAGGGCATAAAAAATCATTTGAAGCAGAACGGTAATTAACTGTAGTACCTTCATGTGTACATGCCGACGAAACGGCAATCCATGTATCGTTTAATGTACGAGCAATGATTACCTTTTTACTCGCAACAACCAAAAAACCGCCTTTAGTTTGCAATGCGGTATTTCCAGATGCAGTTATATCTATCGAAAAATCTAATACGTCTCCATTTCCTGTAGGGTTTGGGTCAGGGATTTCGGTTTCACCGCAACTTTGAAGGCAGTTCATGAGCATAATAGCTCCAAAACCAAGACCTACTTGCTTCATAAAGTCTTTTCTGTCAATTGTGTTTGTCTTTTCAGTTTCTGTCATTGTTTTTAGTATTTTAGATTTTTGTAAAGATAAAATAATAGCTACGTAAAAAATTAATGAAAGGTTAAATAATATTCCAAAAATATTAATTTTTGCTTCATCAAAGATTCCCTATTTTTACATTTTAAAGAAAACATTTGCGTTTTTTTTAGGTTTAACAAATAAAAAACAAAACGTGAGCGACGCATTAGATAAGAAAAATGTAGCAACCAATCCTGGTTTAATCGGCTACGCACACACTGCTGGAAGTGCGGTAATCAAGCCTGAAGATATGGGCAAAGTAAAAGGCAAGGCACAGATGGCTATGCGGCAGCAAACCCAGGACGCACTCCATAAAATTTACCGTCAGATTGAGCTATTGGGCAAACAAGCACAAGAAATAAATAATCGAATAGAAGTTTCAGAACGTATATATGATGCTCAGATGAGTTTTGAGCCAATCATCAATCACAACTATTTTCTGTATGAAAGAAATGACGGAGGCGATGTGTTATCGATGGTTGGGCCTGGCGAGTGGGGGAGGAAGTTTCCATTTTCTAGATTTTTAGCCAAGGTTTTTTTGATGGCTGATCACACTTGGAAGGTGGAGTTTATCAACGAAGACGACATAGATATAGAACTTTAAAATATTTGTTATGAATTATTGGTTAGTAAAGTCGGAGCCGAATAAATTTTCTTGGGATTTTTTCGTTAGTAAAGGTGGCGACATGTGGGACGGTGTACGAAATTATGCAGCTAGGTTAAATCTGATAGCAATGAAAAAGGGGGACTTAGTGCTTTTTTATCATTCTAATGTTGGATTAGAAGTAGTTGGAATAGCAAAAGTAGCAAAAGAACATTATCCTGACCCAACTGCCGAGGATCCAAGATGGGTGGTAGTGGATCTTGAGCCCGTAGAAAAATTACCCAAAACTGTGACTTTAAAAACAATAAAATCAGACCCAATTCTACAAAACATGGCATTGGTAAAGCTTTCGAGGCTTTCTGTTGTCCCTGTAAAAGTTGAGGAATTTGATAGAATATTAGCTTTAGCAAATGAGAATTAGACTTTTTGTATTTTGTGTTTTGAGTGTTTTGAGCCTTAACGCTCAGAATCTATTAGAAATTGGTATAGCTGGCTCAAGCAACCAAGTACGGATTGTCAATCTGAAACAAAATGGATTGATACTTTTAGATAAATCTTCATCAGGTTTGCTTAAAATCAAGAAAATAGATAGAGATTTAAATGTCTTGTGGGACGTGGATACTGATTTGTCTTCTAAAATGAATTTCTTGGATGAGTTTTATGATGGTAAGTTTTTGTATATTTTACTTGAGCAGAAAAATTCTATCAATTATCAACTATTAAAGATTTCCACTTCTTTTGCTGCCGTTCAAAGGTTTGAAATTCGGACGGTTTCAGGTTTTAACTTTGGACAATTTGTAGCTTCAGATAGAGGAATATGTGTAGGTGGTGCAGTAAAAAATGAGCCTTTTTTGATTTTTATTGAAAACGAAAATACAACTCCAAAGTACTATTCGAGTAATCTCAAAGGAGAAACTCAGATTCAGTCTATGAATTTGACCAATAATAGTGTGGTGATTACTTACATGAATAAGCAAAAGAAAACTACACAAATAATTTTCAGAGAATATCAGTTTTCTGGAAAAATCATTAAATCTACACCAATACTTGGCTCAAGTAATTATGCTTTTCTTTCTGCCAAATATTTTGATTCTTCAGATAGAAGATTATTGGTTGGGAACTATGGAATCGGAAAAAGCAATAATGATGATTATCAGAATTCGCAGGGTATTTATGTGGCTGATTTAGAAAATATTAAAAATATAAAATATTATAGTTTCGATAAATTTCAAAACTTTTTTGGTTTCCTAAACGAACGCCAAAAAGAAAAACTTGAAAAACAAGTAAAAAAGAAAAAAGAGAAAGGTTCAGAGTATAACTTTAACTATAGATTACATATCAACGAATTGATTCCCAATGGTGATAATCTTTTGATTTCTTCAGAGGTTTTTGTGCCTGAATTTAGGAATAATTCTCTCAATTCCCCTTTTTATGGAGGGTCATATTTTTACCCTGCGTCAATTTGGGGCAGGCAGTACTTAAACAGTTATTATTGGATGAACAGTCCGTCTATGTGGGGTTACCGAAGCAGAGGGTCGTCTTCATTTGATGGATTTAGATATATTGAAGGAGTTGTAATAGAATTGAATAAAAATGGAGATTTGGTCTGGGATAATTCGGTGCAGTATAAAAATCTAAAATATTATAATTTGATACCTCACTTAAAAGTGAGTAATGCAGGAGCAAATACTTTTCTTTCGTATACCAATTTAGACAAACTCAATATCAAAGAGTTTGCAAGTAATGGGGTTTTGGTCAATTCAGAAACAGTAGATAAAAAAAGCCAAGATTTTTTACAAAAAAACAAAAAAGCAGAGTTTGAAAATTACGAACATTGGTTTGATAATTATTTCTTCAATTGGGGTGTTGTCAAGAACTCTGGCTCAAACTTTAAGCAAACTTGTTTTATCCAAAAAATAGCTCAATGAGAGTTTTTTTTCTATTCTTTCTGTTTTCTACAAGTTTATCAGCTCAAATAATTCAAAATGTTGAAATAGAGGTGGTAGGCCGCCCATCTTGGCAAACTATTATTCCCTTCGGAAAGGATGGGATGCTATTGCTTACCAAAACCGACCAAACCAAAGCCAAAGTAGTGATGTTTGACGCGGACTTGAATAAAAAATGGGAAACGGATATTTTTTTAGACGTAGAGCGATCTCCAACTTCCTATTCTTTTGATAAAGAACAGATTACTTTTCTTTTTCGAGAAACACGAGGCATGTATTATCAAGTGTATATATTTGATTTGGCTACAGGGAAATATCAAAACAAGGGTTTTGAAGTAAGGGAGTTTTTTGATGACCAAAACTATATTTTCTTGAAAAATAAAATCTTGATGGCTGGAGCTACTACAAAAGGTGCCGGATTTTATTCTTTTGATTTTGAATCAGAAGAGGGAAAGGTAATAGAAATTGACATTAGAGGAAAAGTCGTATTGCAGGATTTGAAATTTGTGGAAAAAAGTAATTTGATAAAAACCATTTGGTCTGTTAAAGAACTGGCATATTCTAACCCAAAACGGAAAAAAGGCGAATATGTTAAAGATGCTTATCTGGCAATAGCTGACTTTGATACAAGTGGTAAGGTTTTGAATATTAGTAAGATAACTCAGAAGTCTGGAAACTTCCCAATGACGGCAAAAAGTTTAACGATGTTGGATGGACGAGAATTGATTTCGGGGACTTATCAAAATAAAACGGGTGACAACGGTTTATTTATAGCCTTTAGAAATCAAAGTGAAATCTCTACACCAAGTTTTATTTCATATGCCAGATTTTTGTATGGGAATACCGATTCTAATAGAGATGAACTGAAAAAGCTGCTCAAAGATTATAGGTTTTTGATGCACTTCCCAGTAGAAAATGATGGTTTTTTTAGTGTCGGAGGAGTTTTTTTCAAACCAGAATTTCAATCAAGGCAAGTTTCAGATGCATATTCTTCATCTTCAGCTGCTACCAGAGGCATTAGTTTTGGTAGACCTAGTTCTAGAACCCAGACTTTATTGGCAGGCTATACTTATTTGACTGGATTTGTTGCCAACATTAAGCCAAATGGAGAACTCTTAAATACAAATAAAATAGACATTAAACAATCAAGCACTCAGCTTCGTCAAACTTTGAGTTTTAATAGTGCTGGAGCGGTCGCTTATTGCATTAAAGGCGACTTGGCAGCGAGAAATTTCAACATTGGCACAAAACCAATTCTATACAAATTGAGCGATGAAGATAAATCTGTTTCAAATCAATCTTATTTGCCAGCTTATCAGGAAGTTAGATTTTGGTATGACAACTATTTTGTAGCAAATGGTGCAAAAAATAAAATCGAAGTTTTAAAACTCGAAAAAAAGGGACCCTTTAAAAAGAAAAAAAAGAACCAGAATTCTACTTTTACCCAAGTACGTAAAACCATCTATTTGACAAAAATAGCCTCTGGAATAAGTGACTGATAAAAAAGATTTGGTTAAAAACACTCTTTTAATGAAAGTTTGCTAGCTTTTCTTTCCCTTTTTGTTAAAAAATTCGGATTTTTGTGTTTTAATTTTTCAATTTCCTCCAATGCGGATTGTTTTGTTTTTTGTGATGTTGCTCACCCTGTCTTGTGCAGACCATTCCCGCGAAGGATTTAATATACCTGTAGCCCAAAAACAAAATAAGGAAAACCAACATTTGGCTGCGTTAAGTATACTTTCTGATGCTATTAAAAACAATCCAAGTGATTATGATAATTATTTTAAAAGAGCTAAGCTTCAATTTAGTTTAGAAAATTATCAAGATGCATTGGTTGATATTACACGAGCTGAAAGATTAAATCCTAACTCTGGATTGATATTATTTCAAAAAGCTAAGATTCAAAATGCTTTAAAAGATAAAAATGCTTTAAAGACAGCTTTGGACTCTGAAAGTCAAGGATTTGATGCTCCTGATTTGTTTGCACTTTTAGCTGAGCTAAATATAAAGGCCAAGAACTTTAAAGCTGCTCAACAATATATTCAAAAATCAGCTGAAATATACCCTTACAATTCTGACCTATTTTTGGTACGAGGTTTGTATTATGCTAATCAGAACGATACACTTACGGCTATTAACAATTATAAAAAAGCCTTGAGTCTTAAACCGCATGATTTTGAGAGTTATGATGCTTTGATAAAAATTTATAACAAAAAGCTATTGATTGATTCTGCTCTGATTTATAATGAAAAAGCTTTGAAGAGGTTTCCTTCGAAAAAAGAATTGGTTTATAATAAAGCACAGATTCTTCACAATGCTGGAGCTCTGGACAGTGCAACTAAAGTGTATCAAAGCTTTTTGAGGTTGGAACCTTCTAGATATGATGTTTTAGAAAAGGTTGGGGATATATATTTTAGGAAGAAAAATTATGCTTCTGCGTTTTTAATTTACGACAAATGGAGTAAAGGTATGCCAGAAAGTGTTGATGCAGTTAAAAAGGCGGCGATCTGTTATGAAGAGCAGGAAAGATTTTCAAATGCAAAGACTTATTTAGAAAATGGCCTTGAAAAATTTCCTGATAATAAAGTTTTGATAGCGGAACTTTCAAGAATAAATTATACAATTGAATCAAAGGCTAACGCTTATACTAACGCTCAACAGCTATACAGTCGACCTAAGAAAAAAGAATTAGAAGTAAAAGAAGAACCTCAAAGGCGGATTTTTGACATTGGAAATATCGAAAAAATTCAAAAAAGAGGACCAGTCACTATTGGAAAAGATACCACGAGAAATTAAAGAAAATATGATCAGTGTTACATTGCCTGATGGCAGCATAAGAGAATACGAAAAAGGAACTACTCCCATGGGAGTGGCATTGTCTATAAGCGAAGGTTTGGCTCGCAACGTTTTGGCTGCCAAAGTAAATCAGCAAGTTGTTGATTTGAATACGCCTATGGAGCATAATGCAGACTTGCAACTTTTAACTTGGAACGATACCGAAGGCAAATCCACGTTTTGGCATTCTTCAGCACACCTTATGGCTGAAGCTTTAGAGGCATTGTACCCAGGGGTAAAGTTTTGGGTTGGTCCTCCAGTAGAAAATGGTTTTTATTATGACATTGACACTGGTGATAAAAGCATTTCGTCTGATGACTTTAAGATGATTGAAGACAAAATGTTGGAATTAGCTCGTCAGAAGAACGAATTTCAACGTATTCCTATCTCTAAAGCCGATGCTGAGAAGTATTTTGGAGACAAAGGCGACGAATATAAATTGGATTTGTTGTCAGGGCTTGAAGACGGAAATATCACACTTTATAAGCAAGGTAACTTTACTGATTTGTGCCGTGGACCACATATTCCTAACACTGGATATATAAAAGCAGCCAAAATAATGAATGCCGCCGCAGCTTATTTTAAAGGTGATCAAAACAACAAAATGCTCACCAGAGTATATGGTGTTACGTTTCCTAAAGCTAAGGAACTGGAAGAATACCTAACACTGTTAGAAGAAGCTAAAAGAAGAGATCACCGTAAGTTAGGTGCTGAGTTAGAGTTCTTTACTTTTTCTGATAAAGTAGGCAAAGGTTTACCTTTGTGGTTGCCAAAAGGTGCTATGTTGCGTGAGAGGTTGGAGAATTTCTTAAAAAAGGCACAATTACGTTCTGGATATTTACCGGTAGTTACGCCACACATAGGTAGCAAGGCCTTATATGTAACTTCAGGGCACTGGGAGAAATATGGCGAAGATTCTTTCCAGCCGATAAAAACGCCAGAGGAAGGAGAGGAGTTTATGTTGAAACCGATGAACTGCCCTCACCACTGTGAGATATATAAGTCTAAACCGAGAAGTTATAGGGATTTGCCTTTACGTTTGGCAGAGTTTGGTACAGTGTATCGCTATGAGCAAAGCGGTGAGTTACATGGTTTGACTCGAGTAAGAGGATTTACGCAAGACGATGCCCATATATTCTGTGCAAATGATCAAGTAGAGGATGAGTTTAAAAAAGTGATAGATTTGGTATTGTATGTGTTTAAATCCCTAGGATTTGATGATTACAGTGCCCAGGTTTCACTAAGAAGTAAAGACAATCGTGCAAAATATATCGGTTCTGATGAAGATTGGGACAAAGCCGAGTCAGCAATTATAAAAGCGGCAGACGAAAAAGGTCTAAAAACCGTAGTTGAATATGGAGAGGCGGCGTTTTATGGTCCTAAGTTAGACTTTATGGTAAAAGATGCTCTGGGTCGTAAATGGCAATTAGGTACTATACAAGTAGACTATCAACTACCAAATAGATTTGAACTGGAATATACTGGAGCTGACAATCAGAAGCATAGACCTGTTATGATACATCGTGCACCGTTTGGTTCGATGGAGCGATTTATAGCAATATTGATTGAAAATACAGCTGGTAATTTTCCATTCTGGCTTTCACCAGAGCAGATTGCGATTCTACCGATTTCTGAAAAATATGAAGATTACGCCAACGAAATGTTTCTGAGCCTGCAAGAAGAAGACATTAGAGGCTATGTGGACCATAGATCTGAGAAAATAGGTAGAAAAATTAGGGATGCGGAAGTTGCTAAAGTACCTTTGATGTTAATAATTGGTGAAAAAGAAGCGGCAGAAGGTCGAGTTTCATTGAGAAAAAAAGGCGAAGGTGACCTAGGAAGTTTCACTTTGGAGGAATTTGTGGCATTTGCTAAAGCAGAAATAAATAAAAATATTCCAAAGTTTGGAAATAATTGAAAACTAAATAATAAATTTGATGAAATTTTGAGTGCTAAATAGCTCAAAATCTAACATTTAAATTCGTATATGGCAAAAAACATGAAAAAACCGTATCGTCCACCGGTTAGAAAAGAAGACGAACACAGGATAAATGAAAAAATAAGAGGAGTTGCGGAGGTAAGACTAGTGGGAGAAAATATTGAGGTAGGTGTCTATCCTTTCATGAAAGCCGTAGAAATAGCACGTGAGCAAAATTTAGATTTAGTAGAAATAGTACCGAATTCTAAACCACCAGTTTGTAGAATCGTAGATTATTCTAAATTTAAATACGAACAGAAGAAAAAGCAAAAAGAACTTAAAGCAAAGCAGGTAAAAACTGTAATAAAGGAAATCAGATTTGGCCCTCAAACTGATGACCATGACTTTGACTTTAAATTGAAGCACGCCGAAAACTTTTTGAAAGAAAACTCAAAAGTTAAAGCTTACGTGCAGTTTATAGGTCGCCAGATAGTTTTCAAAGACCAAGGGTTTAAGCTCCTTGAGCGTTTCGTTACAGCCCTTGAAGAACTTGGAAAGCCGGAAGCACCACCAAAATTAGAAGGAAAAAGACTAAATGTGATAATAGCACCAAAAGCTAAAAAATAATAGAAAGCCGACTCAATTGGGTCGGTTTTTTTGTTAAAAACACTTCGGTCAAAATAGTGTCAAAAGTTTACAGTTTATAAAATTAAAGCTATCTTTATTTGTTCCAAGTGCCCTTGGCAATGCCATTCAACTTTGCCAAATTCATCTTTTAGGGTTCTTAAGCCCGTTTCGCTATGGATAAATTCTTTTGTACCTAAACTGTCATAATATTTACTTGCTAAATAAAATATGTTTTCTCGGTTAGCTAAAAATACAGTTTTACTTAAATGCAAAGGATAATTTTTATAATCCAAATGAGCACTCCAAAGGTTTTGATCAAATGCCCAAATGACTTGTTTTGGTTCTGATATTACACGTTTTATTCTGTCTAATAATACGCTCTCTGCATCAGCTAAATGGACCAAAATCTCCTTTATTGACCATTTCCCTTCACCGTAGGATTTCTTTAATTTATCATCAGGTAAATCAAAATATTTTGCAGCTTCTAATTTTGAGTTACTTAGCAATTTTAGTATTTCCATTTTAGTTTTAATGTTTTTTTTATAGCATAAAATACAATTCGATATTGTATAAGTATCTTATAATTAGATGATTGTGGTTGGGATAAAATCGTTTATAATCATTGAGTAAATTCTATTTTAACTTGGTTTTATTTTATTAAATCTCTTTTGTAATAATATTGAACTGCTATTTATGCGTATAGTAAGAATTGTTTTTCAGAGCTTTTATTAATAAAACTATTTCTTTTCAATACTTAATCCCTTTGCCTTTAATGGCTTAAGCTTTTTTTTATAAAGTGTAAATCGATTTTCCTTAAAATTACAAATGTTAGTTTTCTTAACAAATCTTTGCTGAAAAGTATTTTGATTAAGCTCAACTTTTTTAATTATACAAATATTAAACCGCCAAATAGGAGTTATAAGTTTGTTTTGCATAGGATTTATATCATATTTATTTGGTTGCAGGTAGTTTATATTCGTTATAGAATCAATAAACGGTACAATGAAAAGAGGGAATATTTTAAATAGAATAATCGAAGAGCATAATAAAGTGATCGAAAATCTTAAAAATTCGGTTAATCGGTTTCATTTGGCGTCAGATTTGGACGAAAATGACACCTTAGATCCTGACGATTTTGCGAGACAAACTGAGGCCAAAGATTTGCAGATGCGGTTTAAACAGATGCTGAACGAGGCAGAAAGGGCACACAAGATAGTTTTGACTGAAAAAACAAAAGAACATACTGCAGTGGAAGAAGGAGCTATTATAGAAACGAGCACGACTTTGTTTTTTGTGGGACTTTCCATTCCTCATTTCAGTTTTGAAGAGAAAGAGGTCTTCTGCATCACCAAAGAAGCTGCAATTTTTAATAACCTTAAAGGTAAAAACGTAGGGGATGAATTTGAAATGGGAAAAAATACTTTAAAAATATGGGCTATTTATTGATTTGAAGAATTTGTTTTATGATGAAATAGTTTTTAGGTGTATGGTCACTTAAACTTTTCGGATTATAGAAATTTGAACAGATAGAAATTAAAAAATGCTTTATTTTTTTGAAAAAAAACGATGAAAGGAAAATCCCTTCACCGTTTTTTTAGCTTTTATGAAAGTAAAGCATATTCATAATCAACCACCAAGTCATTTTCCAAATGCCAGATACCAGGCGTGTTCCAAGCTATTCTACCTGCTTCTTCTTTTTCGTACCAAGAGTTCACTGTGCCTGTCAAAGTTACCGTAGTTCCTGTAACTGAAACACTTAAGTCTGTGTCATCAACATTCCAATTTCTTGCTATAGCGTCTTCTACAGTTTTCTTTTCGATTTCATCGTGCGTTTCTGCTTTGATTTTGATGTTGTTAGTAACACCTCTAACACCCATTAGATAGTTTACCGCGTTTTTTGCAGCATCTTTTTGGTAGTTCCATTGCAACTCTCCATCTAGTGTAATCCAACCATTTTCTACTTTTACCGTAACTTTGTCTTTTGGAACAGACCAGTTGGCTTTCAAAGCTGTCAATACCTCCTCTGCAATCTCCACATTGGTTTTAGTGAAATGACTTGGATATTTTACTTCAATTTTTTCAACCAAAGCTTTCACACCAAGCACTTTTTTAGCGGCATTTTCAGCCTCTACTTTTTTTGCATAGCTATCAACTACTCCCGTTAAAGAAACAATTCCATCTTTGGCTGTAACGCCAATTTCAGCTGAATGTAACAAAGGTTCCCATTTGATGGCGTTTTGAACGTCGGTTTGTAATTCTGCATTATTTTTCATTTTATGAATTTTTATGCCATGAATATGTTTTCACAACGGAACAAAGGTGATGTTTTATTTTATTTAAGGCCTTACACTATTTGCGATTTGAGTTACATCATTCACACTGTTGTGTTTTATTAAGTATTTTTGATTAAAAAAAGGTAGCCTTTTGGTACTGTAAAATGAAAAGTGGTTTTTAAATGAAAAATGCCAAAAAGGTCTTGTATGTTACTCTTTGGCTTTGAATCTTGAGTGTTTTTAGTTGAAGTGTAGCTAAATTACTTTAACATTTTTCAATTTCTGAGTGTTTGAGATTTCTATCATAATAGCATAAATGGATAAACTAATTATGGAAGAAAAAAAGCACCAAACAGAAAGAATATAATGTTCGTAAAATATATAGGCAATGATATATGAAATAGCGACTGTTGTTCCTAGTATCCACATTCGTTTAATATGAGAAAAGAAAGGTGGTGCCAAAGTCGCTAAAGCGTACAAGACAATTACATAGCTTTTTAAAGAATTGGGGTAATCTTGCAAATAAGAAATGTGCTGTCCTAAAATTTGTGCTTCCACATTATAGGTAAAAAGGCAGTAAGCCAAATAGATACCCACTATAAATCCTGCTGCTACAAAGACTTTTTGAATGTTTTTTCTAGTTATATTTTTTTCAAGAAGCAAAATCGCTAGCGGAACCCACATGGGCCAAAGAATTTGAGCAAAAAACAAGAATATATAGGTGAATATTTTTTGCGTATTTACAAAATCGGGAATGGGAAGCGTTAGCCATAAAACCCCTTCAGCTATTTGCTGCACCCCAAAAATAAACGGAATGCTAGCAAATAGCAATTGGGAAAAACGATGAGTCTTTTTAATAGATGCTACTCCAATTACAGTAAGTACAACACCTGCACCAAAACTAGCACTTGCTGAAAAACACATATTTCATTTTTTTAAAAGGGAAGAACTCTAAATTTAAAACAGAATAAGAATTATAGTTAATGTTTTATATTGCTTATAATGAGTTTCTTATAGTTTATCTACTTTGATAAATAACTTTGAATCCGTCATCGAAATTTCACAGCGACTTGGTGCTGTGGTGGCATAAGTATTACCGCAAGTTGGACATAAATAGTATATTTTAGCTAGCGACTTGTCGGTACCTGCTTCTAATGAAGCCAGAGCTGCTATATAAAAATCCCTATGTTTTTTCTCTACTTTATAAGCATAAGTTAAGCTTATCTGGGCCATATAATCGCCAGCCGTATTTGCATTTTTTATAAACTCAGGATACATTTTATTGTATTCATAACTTTCACCGTCAATCGCTTCTTTGAGGTTTTCAGTAGTGGATTTTACCGTAAATTCAGGTGTGATTTCAGGTATTGATTCACGCATTCTCATCAAAATTACTTTGTGGTTATTGGCGTGAATCAACTCTGCTCCAGAGGCTGCCTTGAAAAGTAGTGCAATTTCAGGATGCCCTTCTTCTGCTGCTTTTTTGCTATAAGCAGCATATTTAAAATGAGCAGTTGTCTCACCTTTATAAGCATCATGCATGTTTTGAATGATGACTTTTTGAGGATCTTGCTTTTCTACATTTGCGGTTGAGTCCTTTTCCATTTCTTTAGCGACTTTTTCCTCATCAGAACTTCCAGTTTTTTCGGTACAAGACTGAAGAATTATGCCTAAAAAAGCAAACCCTAAAGTGAATAGTATTATTGATTTTTTCATTTTCTTTTTTATTTAAACCTTTTTTATCTAGTACTTAAAACTATCAAACCAGGATATTCTACATTTCCTTCATTCTCGGCCGAAATAAAAAATGACACAGGTTTATATGAAGAAACGGCACTCAATGAACCTTTTAGGGCTTTAGAAAGAAAACTCGAACTGCTTATTAATTGGCCGATGTTTTTGGTTTCATTGTTTTCTGTTACCATCCAAACCACATAAGTATTGTATGGAGGTGTCAATTGTGAGGCTGGTGCTAAATGATTTATGCTAATCTTTATCGTGTGATTATTGTTTTTGTCGCTTTTTAAATTGATGCTTCCAACCGCAGCAGGTACCACGCTAGAATTTTTAAAAGCCATTTTTTTGGAGCATGACGAAAACGAAATAAACGTTATCAAGGAAATGATAAAACTGAAAGATACTGAGCGTACGAATTTTGTGTTCATTTTTTTATTTTTTAGAATTTGAAAGAAGATTTTTATTGAAATTTAAAAGCTAGATACTATTCTGAAGGTTTTGTCCCGAAATCAGGAAGTGCTAATTCTATACCTGCACCGTGTTTGAAAACCAGTTCTCCACCCAAAAAAGCAGTTCTTGTAACTGAACCCACCAATAAGGAAAACAATAAGAAACTTGCCCATTTTGCCCAGTTTTTTTGGTAATTCAAAAAATAGATTGCCGCCTTGGTTAGCACAGTTAGAATGGATAAAGAAAGGGTTACTAATGCAGCTTCTTTATGCATACCCAAAGGTTCTTGTAATAAGCCGTCTGTCATTCCGTCTCCAGCATAACTACCACTTATATAGGCTGCTATGGCACCTAAAGCTCCGATGCTAAGCAAGTAGAATGAAACATTTTTGAAAAATTGCCATTTGCTAAAAACCGCAATGATTTCGGACAGGAAACCTATCATTAACAGGGCTATTGGAAAATGAATAACCATGGCATGTAGATGTGGAGCTGTTATCATCGTATTGTTGTTTAATGTAATAATTTAAATAAAAGTATGGTCTCCTAAAATCTCACTCATTGCCAAACCCCAATGCGGAACTTTCCCTCCGAGCGTATAGTACATTTGTTTGAATCCCATTTTCAGGGCATAAGGTGTGAAGCCCATTTCTAGATGACTTTCTTTGCCGCCCCACCATTCGTTGGTTCGCATATAGAATCCTTTGATGCCTCCCATATCGCCCATGCAGAGCAATTCAAACTCCATCGGTTTCACATCTCCTTCAATAATACCCAATTCTTTTCCAAGCGTATTGGCCAAAACTTCGGCTTCCATGTGGCCCAGAGAACCGATTTTGGGAACAGTAATAGAGGCCGCATCGCCTACTGCAAAAATATTTTGGTAATCAGGATTTCGCATGTGCAAGTCCGTGATAACAAAACCCATATCGTCTGTAAATGGCAGCTCTTTTAGGAATTGATGTGCTTCCCAATCAGGAAATAGTATGGCGATTTCAGCTTCTTGTGTGGTGCCATCATTGAATTCAAGGCCACCTTTGTGTACTTTTTTTATACCATTGGTATTCGCTTGGTAATTATAGCCCATTTTGCCCATCATTGGTACGAGTTGGTTTAAAATGGTCTCTCCAGCGTCTTCTGCAATAACTTTTGCAGGTGTTGAAAGAAAAATAGTAGAGGTTTTTCCTTTGTCATTTTTCTCTAACCAATGGGCCATAGAAAATGCCATTTCCACAGGTGGTCCTTCGCAAGCAGTTAAGGCCACAGGCATATTTTTTGGTAATTTGTCACTTTTACCTTGGTGAAAAACATCTGAGGTAATGGCTATTGGGCCGCCTTTGTATTCATTGTGTAAATAATTCCGTAAGCGATTACCTAGAAATACATCCGTTACACTATGTCCATTTTCGTTGAAACCATCAATTTTGTCAAACGCCAGACGATTGCCTAAGGCAACCACCAAGTAATTGTATTTTATTTTACGAACAGGATGACCTGGCCGTTCGTTTGGTTGGTAAAAAAACGTACTCGTTTCTGGGTCTATTGTGGTGACTTCTGCCTGAACAAATTCGCTGCCGTCATGTTCTAAAAATGACATAAAATTAAAATGTAGATCCAAAGCTGGATTTACATTTGCCAACACTTGCATCGGAATATTCGGCACAAATGTTAGCAAAGATTTACGGTCAATTATAGTAATATCGGCTTTTCCTTTTACTACGGCATGGATATATCTGGCTGTGGTAAGTCCGGCAAAATTGCATCCGAGAATTATGATGTGTGGTTTTATCATGATTATATACTTTTGATTTTTATGAAATATTTTTCTCGAATTGCTAATTTGATGACTCGTACTTGCGACACTACAAAGGTGATTCTTTTCAATCCCTGAAGTCTTACATAACTATTAAAAAGAGTTATATCATTCACACATTTTCAAGATGATGCTTTTAATGTCTAAAGCAGCAAGAGGCTTTTAATGCTAATTTCAACTGAAAGCTATCTTGTTTCGGGCGTTTTTTCGGATTTTAAAACAGGGACGTAGAGTAAAATATTTATGCCTACCAAAAGAAACAGTATTCCTAGACCTTCTAATTGGAACGCCGATTGGTTTAATACCAATACTGACCCAATTCCCACTGCGATGCCAAGGAGAAGACGGATAATTATGATTTTGAAGACTACTTTTTGGCCTAAATTAAACAGCCAGCTACAAAAGATAACTTCGGAAAGCATATAGAAAATAAATAGAAATTCGGTTAAAGAAATTACTTTTTCGATGGTGTTGCAGAATATTAAAATGGATAATCCGTAAGCTAACATCGCCAATGCATGTAGTTCATGATAAGCAAACTGAATCTGTTTTCTTTGCCTTGAAAAAGCCGCAACAAAGGCAAATATTGCCCCGAAGATCAGCAAGAATCCTGTAGTATGGTTTATGGTAAGGAAAGAGATGTCTTTTGATAATACAAGGAAAATGCCTTCAAAAATGATGATGCTGCCGTAAATGTAAATGGGAAGAAATTTTTTCATTGGATATGTTTTATAATTTGTGGCTATTGATTTAAAAATTATTTGAACTATGTAAAAAAACAGAGGAGGCAGGATTTTCCTCCACTGTTTTAAAATCTTCTATTAAATATATGAATAGGCGTAATCTACCTCTAATTCATTTTTAACATGCCATATCCCAGGAGTTTTCCAAGCTAATCTGCCCGCTTCCTCTTTCTGGTACCAAGAGTTTACTCTACCAGTCAATAAAACGGTGGTGTCTGAAACCGAAACCACAATATCTCTATCATCCACCGTGCAACTTCTCTCGAAAGCATCTTCAATGTCTTTCTGTTCAATAGCTTCTTTTATTTCCGATTTGATTTTAATGTTATTCGATACCCCTCTGACGCCCATCAGGTAACTAATAGCTTTTTTAGCGGCATCTTTTTGGTAATTCCAAACCAATTCTCCCTCCAAGGTTACCCAGCCATCTTCTACTTTTACCGTTACTTTATTGTCTGGAACAGACATGTTTGATTTCAAGGCGGATAAAACTTCGTTTGCAATTTCAGAATTGGTTTTTGTCCAAGAACTTGGAAATTTTACCTCTATTTTTTCAACCAAAGCTCGCACACCTGATACATTTTTGGCTGCATTTTCAGCTTCCATTTTTTTTGCGTAGCTATCTACTACACCTGTTAATGAAACCACACCATCTTTGGCAGTAACGCCAATTTCTGCTGCATGCAATAAAGGTTCCCATTTGATGGCGTTTTGAACGTCAGTTTGTAATTCAGAATCGTTTTTCATGGTAAAAATATTTTCACTGTGAATAAATTTCCACAACGACTCAAAGGTGACCCCAAATAAAGTCTTAACCCTTACACAATTACAGATAATAGTTACATCATTCACACTGTTTTTAGGCGGGGCTTTATTACAATCAGCATCAACGAGTCGAAATAGAATTAAAAAATAGACTACTTGAATTAACGGGTATTTTTACCTGTAAAAGCTTGATAATGAAGTCGTATATTTGACTATTTAATAAAAACTTTAAATATATAAATACCATGAAAATTTCAATGTTAAACTACTTTTTGCAAATACAACGGAATCTGTCTGACGCACTAAAGTCTGGGGAAAGTATTGACCAAGAAATTTGGGAATTTTTGGTTGAAAGTGAAAATGCTTTAATAAAGCTCATGAATAATAATCCACCACGGCCTAACGACCCGGGGAATATTGAATTTGGCTGGGCATTATATTTTTTAAATAATGATATTTCTATTATTATTAAAGATGAACTAAAGAAATTTGGTAACCTCCCAAATTCTCAAATTACTAAAGCCGACTGGGCATGTTGGGAAAAAATTTGGCAAGGTGCTGGAGTGTTGATGGGCGATGGGACTTTGCTTTCAACTGCATGTTATGCTCAAATGGATCCCGGATGGTCATTATCTCTTTTATGTTTTCTATTGCAAAAAGTAAAAGTTATTGCAAAACAACCTTTTGCACACAATCCTGCAGTTTTGGATTTTAGCAATAAAGAAAGTTTAAAAATCGCCCTATTCGGAGATTGGGGAACAGGTGAATACAAAGATGGGAATTTGAAAAATAGTCCTTCTCAATTGGTTATGAAGCAGATAGCACTTTTAAAACCTGATATCATGATTCATTTAGGGGATGTATATTATGCTGGATTACCCAATGAAGAGTTTAAAAAATTGTTGAATTGTTGGATAAAAGCTCCTTTGGGTAATTTTACCCTAAATTCAAACCATGAAATGTATGACGGTGGAAATGGATTGTATAATGTGGCTCTAGCTGATGAATTGTTTCAAGATCAGAAATGTACTACCTATTTCTCTTTAAAATTTAAACAATGGAAAATTTTGGGCTTAGATTCGGCTTATAATGCCACGAAGTTCTATATGGATGGCGTAATAAACGACCCTTATCAGCCAGGTAAAGATGGTTTTATTAGCAAAGAGGCTAATTCTGAAAAATTGATGATATTAACTCACCACAACCCGATAGATACCCAAGGAGGTAATAAGAATTCTTTATGGGAGGATGTTGTGACTAACTCGCTTGATAGTATTTTACCTGATGTTTGGTATTGGGGACATACGCACAATGGTATTGTATACAATGAAAAGGCAGCAAGCGGGAAAACCAAAGCAAGGTGTCTTGGACATGCCGCTATCCCTTTTGGTGATGCTAGTTGGTTAAAAGGAGAGGAAAAGGTAGATTATTATACAAATACACCTCTTGGAGACGGCTATTCAAATAATGCAAAAAGGGTAAAAAATGGATTTGCAATTTTGGATTTTGATGCAAACGGTTTATTAACTGAAACATGGTACGATCAAGATGGAGAAGCAAAAATCATAAAGTGAAATTAAGGTAAAATAAAGGTTTGTATGATTTATTGAGTAAGGTGAAAGCTTGAATTTGGGTTAAAAAAATGTGTTTGTTTGTTTTATTGTCTAACATAGTTTTAAAGAGAGCGATAATCTGCTAATATAATATTAAAAACCATTTAGTTTTTTGCGAGTGAAACCCGCTATTCACCAATCCGAAGGAAATATCCTCTTGATAGCTGAATAAATTTTCTCAACCACTCAAAAGTGACCTGGAATAAAGTCTTAACCCTTAAATAATTACAGATAAGTGTTACAACATTCACACTGTTTGTATGCGGGCTTATTTTTTTCGAAAAAAAGGACCTTTTTGTTTTTTTAGGTTGGGTAAATTTCAATAGCATATTTTTTCGACCAAAGAAAAATTAATTCTTGAGTATTAGCGATGCCAAATAGTCTATGATAGAGACTCAACTGAATCAAAGACAGACTAAACTTTTGGGGAAAGCAAATTTTAAATAAAACAGAATTTAAAATAGACTTTAAGGGAATAATCAAAAAAAAACTACAAAAAGAATGGAACTCATATTGAAACCTTTAATGCTTTTTCTATTGTGGAATTTTCTCCTCTTTTGATAACCTTTTAGTGAAAACAGGTTTATGGAATTTCTAAGAAAACTATTATTCGTAAAAAATTAGAAGTCTTATTACTATTAACAATTTGGAATTAATCCAAGATAATCTGTTTTGAAGGTTGCACAATACATCTACAATCTTGTAAATGGTTTTTCCATAATTAGGAAAAAATACAAAATTTGGAAAATTTTCTGAAAAAAAAGTAAAACCTTGAAAATGAAATATTTATTATTTTGTATCTTTCTAATAAAAAATAGACTTTTATGTGTTTTTTTTGGATACAATTAGGGGAAATAAGTCTTTTTTGACAAGGTTTTTGTAAAAAAAATTAATCATAACTTATTTTTTTTCATTTGTAAAGAGTATTTCAAAATTGGCATAAAAGTTGAAAGTTATAATTTATTATTATAATATTTTTTAACCTATAAGAAAATGAAAAAAATATCTGATTCTATAATTCCTTCAGAGAAAAGGCTAAAAACTTATCAGAAGCCCAAATTGAAAAAACTTGGTTCAGTAAACAAGTTAACCTTAAAAACTGGCTCAACTTCAGATTTTGGTTCTAATCGTTATACAATTTAAACTTAATATCTTATGAAAAATATTTATGTTTCACTTCTGTTTTTTTTGATATTAGTCAAAGCTAATGGACAAAGCTGTACAACGGGTTGTACATACACTTATTCTGGTATTGCTCCAAATAATTCTACCAATTTAAATCTTGATCCTGGACAAACATTGTGTATAACCGGAAACGCTCCAAATTTAAATGTAAATTCAAATGGTGCAGGTAATAGATACATTTGTGTTGCTACAGGCGTGACATGGGACCAATCAACTCTCGGTATAAATGAAGCTACCTATAATGTTTATGGTACAATAAATACTTCTGGATTGCAAGGGAATGGAAATAGGGCAATGGAAATATTTTCAGGCGGAGCTTTAAATTTAAGTGGTGATGTTTATGCAAATAATCAAATTACATTGGTGAATAATGGGACTTTGAATTTCAATTCTGTTAACCCTCAAACTATGGCTGGTATAAACTTGACAAATGGTGGTGCAATTACTAAAGTAAATGGTCAATTAAAAATTGGTAATGGCTCATTTGTTACAACTACCGGCACTATTGATGTAGCAGCACTAGAGAACGAAGAAGCTAATAGTTTTGTTAATAGCGGTTCGATAAATATAGCTGGTCTATTTAATAATCATGGATCTTTTACAAATAATGGGACTGTAGATGCTGCTGGGCTTATAGTTGGAAATAAAGGTCCAGGGAAAATTTTAACAAACAATGCCAATATTACCATTACAGGTGATGTAACCATTCAGTCTTCCATAGTTAATACTGGGGGATTTGACATTTTTGGAAATTTCACCCAAAACAATCTGAATGTTTCAGGGGATGATACGGGTTATTTTTTAGTGACAGGAACTATTTCATCAACGTCTGGTACAATTACGGGTACCACAGTTTTTACCTCAGAAGCAGCATTGCTTGCAAGTACCACTCCTGTTTTTCCTGTTAAAATAATTAATTTCAACGCCATTCAAATAAAAGAGGGTATTAATGTTTCTTGGGAATTTGTTGAAGCAAGTGGTTTTGATAAATTTGAACTCGAAAGAAGCAAGGATGCGGTAAATTTTGAAAGAATTGCCAATCTTAAATTAAAAGATTATATTAATAATTCATTTTTAGATTTTGTGGATATTTATCCAATAAAAGGTAATAATTATTATAGGCTAAAAATGGTAAATTTGGACGGCTCGTTTGAATTTAGCAAAATAATAAACGTGAACTATCAAGAAAATGGCGAATATGTGTATTTAGAGAATCCTGCTGTAGGCCAGTCTGTTAGGGTGTTTTCAAACATTAAAAAACCAAATGTTAAGGTTGTAGATATGTTGGGTAGAACTGTAGATTTCAAATTAAATAATATGGCAGATGGGTTTAATATTACCCCCAAAAGGTATTTTTATGATTTATTAATAGTTACTATTTCAAACGAAAATGTCAGGTTCGTTAAAAAAGTTATCTTAAATTAAATGAATATTTTTAAGGCTGTTTTAAGCTTAGCTTTGTTTTTATGTTTTTCTAAACCATTGTATTCCCAAGAATTTAATAGTTACGGAGGATTTATTAAAGATTTTCCAGGTGTAACTGTAGCTGATACCTTTAAAATTAAAATAAGTGGTATAAAAGATACCATTAATTCAACATTTGGAATAGCAAAGGTGTGTTTTACCATTGCACATTCATTAACATCTGACCTGAAAGTAGAGTTATTTGCACCAGACGGTACAGGGATTTGGCTTACCAATAGAAATGGTAATGAAAATGGTGAGAATTATACTTTTACATGTTTCAAATCTAACGGATTTACTGGTTATATTCATGAAGGGAGTAATCCATTTTCGGGTGAATTTATACCAGACGGAAGAATGGAATATCTAAATAATGGTCAAAGTCCAAATGGTATTTGGAAACTGTTAATTACAGATTTAAAAAGTGGGGATACAGGTAAGTTATTAAATTGGTCTCTATTTTTTAACGATAATCCCAACCCTAATAATGCTTCTAGGCCATGTGGGATGGAAAATCCAGATGCATGTAAATGCCATTTAGATGCATCTAATTGTACTTTACTTCCTGATTTAGTTCTACTTCCTGAATTCACAAAAAATCAGATTAAAGAATATCAGTGGAACCATTATCAATATGCTGGTCAACTTCGATTGGCCGCATCAATTGCTAATATAGGTAATGGGCCTATGGAAACTTTCGGCAAAAATGAATGGTTTTGTGGAAATAGTAAAGTAACTGGTTCTATAAGGTGTTCGGATGGAAGTTTTTCTAGACAAAAATTATATCAAAGAATATATAAGTTGGAAAATAAAAACATCATTTTTGAAGATGTTCCAGCAGGAACTAATTATTATGATGATAAACCTGGGCATAATCATTATCATGTAGATTCTTGGATATCCTTTAAACTCTACAGGCCAGCAAAGAAATCTAGGAAAAGGAAATTAATGGGGGAGGGAGAGAAAGTGAGTTATTGTTTATTTGATACTGGAATTTTGCAAAATGACCACTTGTCCGTAGTGGATGGAGTAATGTATGGAGATAAAAATCTTCCAAATTATGGTTTTGGGTATTTTCCGGATTGTAAACCAGGGGTTCAAGGTATTAGTGTTGGTGGATATGATACTTATGGAATGCTTTACGAAGGTCAATATATCGACTTACCCAAAAAATTAAAGCCAGGGAAATACGAATTGGAAATAGAGATAGATCCTGATAACAAATATCGAGAATTGAATAAAGAGAATAATGTTTTTTCAATGTTGATAGATTTAAACAAACAAAAGGGGAAAAGATAGCTGGCTACTTTCTGTGTTATTTTTTTTTAGATATTTACTTAAGAAGTTTGAATATATCTTAATTACTATTTGAATATTTGAAAAATGAACAATTAAGAGGGAGATATGCTGTGAAATTTCTTACGGAGACTCCCAAAGACAAAATATTTTATAATTTAAGTTTCATGCCTTCGTGTGTTGCTATAAATCCTATATTTTCATAAAACGAAATGGCGTCTGGTCGCTTTTTATCAGTTGTTAGCTGAACCATAATGCAGTTTTTTTCTTTCGCTCTATTTATTATATATTCAAAAACTCTTTTGCCAATTCCTTGTCCTCGATATTTTGAATTGGTTCTAACTGCCTCAACTTGAGCTCTAAGACCACCTTGGTGTGTTAAATATTGAATAAAAGTTAAGTGAAAAGTCGCAATTTTTTCTCCATTCATTTCAACAATGGTAAGTTCTTGATTTGTGTCTTTAATAATGTTTTCAAATGCTCTTATATAATTTTCGGAAAGTTTAGCCTCGAATTTTTCTCTAGTAGCACCCAAAGTATCATCAGACAACATTTTTACAATGTCAATAAGGTCATCGGAATTTGCGATTCTAAAACTTAGTTGGTTTTCCATTATTTGTTTAATTTTTTCAAGCTTGAGCGAAACCCGCCATTTACCAATCCGAAGGAAATATTCTTTTGATAAATTTTGTTAAGTTTTTTTTCTTTTTCGATAATATGAAAAATCTTTCCCGATTCCTAAAGTAAATTCATTAAAACCCTTAATCGAGTAAAATCTAAAAAAAGTATTAAATAGCCTAAATGGTCTTTCTATTTCAATATTTGTCTCTACAAATTGCTTATTAAACGTACTTTTGAAAGTGGTATTTATCCCTAACGGTCTAGAGGCCCAAGTTCTAAATCCCAATGTCGGTCCATATGAATTAGATAGAACATTTCTGTCATATAGACTGCCGATACCAGTGATTATTCCAAATTTATTTAGATTTAGATTAGTTGAAAAATTTATTGTAGATAAATCTAGACTTTGGTTGAATTTTAAATCTTTATAGTTCAGGTTAATGTCCGCGTCAAAAACGCATGAAACAAAAAGGTGATAAAGTCCAATATTTCCGTTTAATAGTTTGTTACTCTTGAGGTTAGTTTGATAGCTTAAATTGGTTTTTATAAGCGGAAGCCCTTTTACAACAAACGAATAATTCGTTTGTCCTCCAATTGGAGTGTTATTTAGCCCACTTAATAAGTCAAATCCTAACATATTATAGTCAAACCAATCTTTATTACAATCTTCTTTTATTCTTATTGTTAAAGTAGGGTTACTTTTTACTTCCACCTCTTTAACCTGATAACCAAGAAAAGTCACAACAAGAATTGCTCTTTCGTTGGCAACTATTAATTCAAATTGACCATTACTATTTGCTATTGTTCCATTAGTTGTCCCTTTTTCAATTATTTGTGCGGGAACTCCAGATTTATCAAATTTAGCAATTATTGTTCCCCTTACTTTATATTGGCTCATCCCTATGAAAGGGAGAATTGTAAGTATTATTGTGGAGATTTTCTTCATTATTTATCTTATTATAGTTTTTCCATATGGTTAGTCAGATTTTATCATTTTATTTTCTTCGGGTGAAACCCCAATTCACGTTTTTGAAGGAAATATCCTTCGGATAGCAGGCAATTGTTTTCCCACATTTAATGTCTATTATCCTTTTTATAAGAATTTTTACAATTTTTTAATAACAAACCTTACTTAGGTTGAGACATCGATAATTCCTTTTTGTCAATTCAGAATCACATATTTGGTGATTCTGAATTGTTTAATTCAAATTACATCGTTTTATGTCTTAGAAAAGGAGAATTCCAATATTTTGAGACGAATCTAATGTCCTTAAAAAGAATCTTTTAAATCGTAATTCTTTAATTAACTTTATAAAATATAGTTTTTGTCATCCAATTTAGTCAGCTATTTACCAATTTTCACCACCAATGATGTATAGTCTTCTTAAAATATTTCTGATATAAATCTTTAATTTTGATCATTTTGTCATCGTCAAAAGGAGGGGTGTTGGCTGCAGCTAAATTTGATCCTATCTGCTCGGGACTCGATGCACCAGGAATTACAGTACTAATAGCATCAAACATCAAAATCCATCTTAGTGCCTGAGCTGCCAATGTAAAGTCAGTGGAAAGGATTTCTTGTAATTCACTAACTGCCTCCAAACCAGTTGCATAGTCAACTCCCGAAAAAGTCTCGCCTTTGTCAAACATCTCACCGTTTCGGTTAAAATTGCGGTGATCGCCTTTTTCAAAGGTTGAGTTTGCCGAAAACTTTCCTGTAAGCAATCCACTGGCCAATGGTACTCGGGCTATTATTCCCACATTTTTCTTTTTGGCTTGCTCAAAAAACAGTTCCGCAGGTCGCTGCCTAAACATATTGAAAATAATTTGTACCGAAGTAACATTGTCGTATTCAATACCTTTTAAAGCCTCCTCTATTTTCTCTACACTTATACCCAGATTTTGGATTTTACCTTCCAATTTAAGCTGATCAAAAAGCTCGAATATTTCAGGTCTATAATATACTTCGGTAGGAGGACAGTGTAACTGAATCAAGTCCAAAGTGTCTACTTTTAGCCTTCTGAGGCTATCTTCTACATATTTTCGCAAAACTGGCACTGTATAACCTTGGCTTACATGAGGATTGATTTGTCGTCCACATTTAGTAGCTACGATAAACTTTTCTGAACGAGTCTTTAAGAATCTTCCAATAGCTTTTTCACTCTCGCCATCGCTATATACATCTGCTGTATCAATGAAATTTATTCCTTGGTCGGCAGCTGAATTTAAAATATTTTCAGCCAATTTTGGGTCAAAGTCTGATCCCCATTTACCGCCTACTTGCCAAGTCCCGATTCCAATTTCTGTAATTTTAAAATTGGTTTTACCCAAAGTTCTGAAGTTCATATTTTTTGATTTGGTTGAAGATGTAAAAATAAGGAAAATAAAGAAAAGTGAAGGTTTTGTTTAGCCTTTTTAAAATTTTAATAAATACATTTGTAAAACAAAAAACTAAGTATTGGATTCATTTGCACCATTGGCCGAACGTATGCGACCTCGTAATCTCGACGATTATGTTGGGCAGGAACATATTTTGGGTAAAACAAAACCTTTACGTCGGGCTTTGGATGCTGGCATAGTGCCTTCTATGATTCTCTGGGGACCTCCTGGAGTCGGTAAAACCACCCTTGCCTTGATGATGGCTGAGATAACCAAACGCCAGTTTCATAGCTTAAGTGCTATCAGTGCTGGGGTGAAAGATCTTCGTGAGGTGCTTTCAAAACCTTCAGGATTGTTTCCGCCAATATTGTTTATAGATGAGATTCACAGATTTAACAAGTCGCAACAAGATGCACTTTTGGGTGCTGTGGAGAAAGGCCAAGTTACGCTAATTGGTGCAACAACTGAAAATCCATCTTTCGAAGTTAATTCGGCTCTTTTGTCTCGATGTCAAGTATATATTTTAGAAGCTTTCGGGAAAGAACAGCTCAATTCCATGCTGCAAAGAGCCTTGAAAACTGACAACTGGCTAAATGAAAAAGACATCAAAATTGTAAACACCGATTCACTTTTTAGAATTAGTGGAGGCGATGGGCGTAAACTTCTGAATCTTTTAGAATTAATAGTCAATGCACAAATAGGGCAGAAGGAGGTTTTGATTGATAATGTGTTGGTGGAGGAAGTCGTACAGAAAAACCTTGCCCGATACGATAAATCAGGCGAACAGCATTATGATATTATTTCGGCTTTTATAAAGTCTATTAGAGGGTCAGATCCCAACGGGGCACTGTATTGGATGGCCAGAATGATTGTGGCAGGGGAAGATCCTAAGTTTATTGCCCGGAGGATGCTCATTTTAGCATCTGAAGATATTGGATTGGCGAATCCCACTGCCATGATGGTGGCCAACGCTTGTATGGATGCAATCATGAAAATCGGATATCCCGAAGGCCGAATTATTCTTTCTCAAACAGCAATTTATTTGGCTACTTCTCCCAAATCAAACGCCTCTTATGTGGCCATTGACGCTGCTATTGCTTTAGCAGAACAAACATCTCATCTACCCGTTCCTATAGATTTAAGAAATGCTCCTACCAAGTTAATGAAGGAAATTGGGTACGGGAAAGAATATAAATATTCGCACAATTATGCTGGAAATTTTGCTCAACAAAACTTTATGCCTGACGAACTAAAAGGCAAAAAACTTTACGAACCGAGCGAAAATGCCCGTGAAAATGAAATCAAACGTTCACTGCAAAATTGGTGGAAGGACTGGTATGAATATTAAAATGTTTGTTTTTGAACACAGGTGACACAGATGCTAACAACACAGATATTGACAGCTTTTTAAATTTGAAGTTCGTATTTGAACACAGATGCTAGCAGCACAGATATTCACAGATTATTAAATTTAAAGTTCGTTTCTCGAATACTGATGAAACAAGTGATGGCAAAACAGATATGTATTTAAATATTAGAACAGTGTAAATCAGTAAAATCAGTGTCATCTGTGTTCCTATAAAAAATCAGGAAATTTTTTTGAAGCTTAATGTGTAATCGAACTCGAGCATTTGACCAATGAAAATATTTAAAAAGGCTGCTGTGAAAGGGTCAAGGCCAGTTGCAGCTGCTGTAAAACTATCCTTTACTTCAGCAAGGCCCATATATAATACTAAATCTGTATCTGTATTGGTTTTAATTTGCATACTTTGTGTCAACTCTTTTTCAAGATCTTGGTCAATGTAAGTTATGCTCAATACATTTCCTTTTAGCGAATACTTACCTGTACTTTCTGTGCCATTCGAATTTATTTCTCCTATAGACCAATATGCATTGGTTTTGTAAGTTCCATCAGTATTGAAAATGTAAAAAATGCCTTGAGAAGACACATCATCTGTGTATTTTTCAGGATCTTCACTTGTGAATTTCGAATTGAAATCTATAATTTTTAGTTCATATTTTCCACTTAATGAGGATGGGGAAACATCATCACTTTTAGTACATGAACTTAATGAGGCAACAATGAGCGTTATTAAAATTAGAAAATGATTTTTCATGGCGTTTATTAAATAATTATACTGTTTCAGAAACCAAGTAGTCATCTTTTGTGACACCTTGTTTTACTAATAACTCACCCAAAAATCCCGCCAAAAATAGTTGCGAGCCAACAAGAATGGCAACCAAGGCTAGATAAAAAAGTGGATTGTCTGTTACGTTTCGATAAGGCAAACGACTGTAAATCGAATATATTTTTTCTCCGATTAGAAATACAGTAATAAATGAACCCAACAGAAAGGATAAAACGCCAAATAGACCAAAGAAATGCATTGGTCTTTTTCCAAATTTATTGACAAAAGTGATGGACAATAAATCTAAAAAACCATTGACGAATCTCTCTAGGCCAAACTTGGTTGTACCATATTTTCTAGCTCTATGTTGTACTACTTTTTCGCCTATTTTAGAGAATCCGTTCCATTTAGCTATTACAGGTATATAGCGGTGCATTTCGCCATAAATCGTGATGTTTTTCACAACTTTGCTGTCATAAGCTTTGAGCCCACAGTTGAAGTCGTGAAGGTATATGTCTGATATATAGCGTGTTGTGGCGTTGAATAGTTTAGTTGGTAAAGTTTTGGTTATAGGGTCAAAACGTTTTTGTTTCCATCCTGATACCACATCATAGCCGTCTTGTTTAATCATTTTGTAAAGGTCAGGAATCTCGTCGGGGCTGTCTTGCATATCTGCATCCATCGTGATTATGACATCTCCATTACATTCATTAAATCCTGTTTGAAGTGCGGCAGTTTTTCCATTGTTTTTCGAAAACTTAAAACCTCTAACTTCTGGATTATTTTCTTTTAATTTTTTTACGGTATTCCAGCTTTCATCATTGCTGCCGTCGTCTATAAATAAAACCTCATAGGAAAATGCATTTTCTTCCATCACTCTTTTTATCCATGCATGAAGTTCGGTCAATGACTCGTCTTCATTGTAGAGAGGAATAATTACAGAAATATCCACTTTGCTCATGTTTTTTTTATTTTATCTAAAAAATCAAATAATAATCCTTTAATAGCTTTACAAAAATAGGGCTATATTGCTTGTTTTCATAAATATTTATTTCCGAGTATGCTGGATTAAGATTTTCCTGCCTCGAAAGTTCAATAATTTCTCTAAAAATTGGCTTTGTTTCGTCATGTTTTACGCCGTATTTTTTATTTAAAAATAGCTGGTATTTAGTGCATATTTTAAGAAAGCCGTTCATCTCGAAAGGTGGGAGTAAAATCCATATTTTTCCATCCTCAGAAATAAGATTATGCAAAGACAAGGCCAAATCTTCAAACGAAAGTGAAGAATTATGATGAGCTAGGTTTATTTCTTCTTTTGGAGATTTAAGATTATTTTGAAAAAACGGAGGATTTGAAACTATTAAATCAAACTTTTCTTTGCTGGCTTTTGTGAATTCTTGAATAGATTTATTCGCAATTTTTATTTGCTTTGAAAAAGGACTATTGGCAATATTTAATGAAGCATCTTTTACTGCATTTTCGTCTATTTCTACGGCTGTAAGGTTTAGGAATTCAGATTTTTGAGCAAGCATTAGAGTTAAAAGGCCTGTTCCCGTACCAATATCCAGTATTTTTTGGTGGTTTTTTGCATCTATGAGTGCTCCAAAAAGGCAAGAGTCGGTACACACTTTCATTGGTGTGTTTTCTTGAAATATGCTAAATTTCTTAAACTTAAACATGGCTATTTTCTGCCAAAATCTGCGGGGACTTCACCCCACCATTTGGTTTCCCACTTTAGTATTTTGTTTTTGAAAGTATTTTGTTTTAACCAATTTTCCGCTCTTTCTATTAAGTCGAAAAGTTCAGAATTCCGACCCGTTTCTTCCAGTTTTGTATTGGCTTTTTTAGCTTTTACCCAAGCTATGGCGGTTTTGGAATCAGAGAAAATAGGGACTTCTGAGCCAAGGTTCTTTAACAATGCAAGTGCATGTACAATTGCTAAAAACTCTCCGATATTATTGGTGCCATCTTGAAATGGCCCTTTTCTGAAAAGTTGCTTTTTTGTTTGTAAATCAACTCCTTGGTATTCCAAATCACCAGTTTTGGTGTTCCAAGCAGCATCTACTGTCCAAGCTGGAATATTTGGTTTTGGGGTTTTTATGAGCTGTTGGCTCGAAGGTTTTGGATTTACAACGGCAAAATAGTTTTTCTTGATTGCATTTTCTGCCTCAGTTTTGCTCTCAAATGATTTGTATTGAGCACCTTCAAATCCTTCTACTTGTTTTTTGCATTCATCCCAGGAGCTGAAAACGCCTTTCTCACGTCCTTGCCAAACGGCATAGAATTTTACCTTTTTTGCCATATTTAAGATAAAACCATTTCTTCTATTTTGCAGTCATAAACGGCATTGAATTCATTAAGGAATTCATCTTCTGACAGTTTTTTTAAGCCAAAATCCACTTCTCCAATATAAAAATCACGAATTGGAGCTGTGCTATTTATGTTTTTTTGGATGAATGGGTGCTTTTCTTTACCGATTGACATCCCAAATTCCATGATGTCTGGCTTAAACATCAAATTGAGAGGGATTCTATATTTGCTCCCGTTAAGTGCAGAACAAACTGCTACTGGTTCGTATTCGGTGTTTCCTCCAAACTGTCCATATTTTGCTCTAGCTACTTTGAATTCTTCCTCATTTTCTCCGAAAAGTATCGCTAGCTTTTTCCTTGGTCTAGTTTTAGCCAATTGAATTTTGGCATCTAAAACTTGTAATAAATTTCTTAAGCCAAAGACATTCTTACCAGTTTTTATTCTTTCTCGAATAGACTGACGTATAAAATAAGTAACTGAATTTGTAATGTTGAAGCCAATCTCTGCCATTTGTTTGAAAATAAACGAAGCTGGAGACATGCCAGGTATCGTATTTGGGTCATGCAAAATAACTTCATCTTCGGCAGTCAAAAAGCCATCAATTCGGCTGATTACGCTCATACTTGTAGCTTCAAAAGCCTTCAAAATATCTGCATGAATTTTCTCCAAATTCTCATATTTGGTCTCTACAGGTATTCTTTTTTTACTTACCGAAGATTTGTATTTAGACTTGAAATCGAAGGTTTGTATATCGCCGTAAACTTCGGCAGGTGGCAGAGCATATGCTTTGCCGCTATCGTCCTGAATTACGCCAACTGAGAATTCTTGACCAACTATAAACTCCTCAATTAATACATAATCTTCTGCATTTACAGAACTTATTACAGCAGAATCGTTGTAATTTAGATATTTGTCTAATTCTATTAATAATTCGGCAGGATGATAAATTATTTCATTGTTCAATACCAAAGGGAAACCTATGCCTTCGTCTAGATTTGATGTTTTTTCCATCAAATTTTTCTTTTGTCTTTGGCTGAGTTTTGCCCAGTCTTTTTTCAAAATCTGGGTTTCAAAAAAACACTGACTCATGCCTTTTGAAAACTCCTCTAAGCTTCGTTTTTTTATGATGGCTACCCCAATAGAAGAGCCTTGGTGAGGAGCTTTTACCACTAAAGGAAAACCTAATTCTGATATTAAATTGGAAAATAATTTAGATTTGTCTGAATTATCCCATTCGTTTTTGGAGATTGTTCGGTATTTTTTGGTTTGCCCTGTCGCAAAAGCCATCAGCTTATTTTGCACAGGTTTGTCTATTCCCACACCAGAACCTAATATTCCAGGACCAAGATAGGGAATATTCAGCCATTCCATAATTCCTTGAATATTACCGTCTTCAGAGTATGGTCCATGCATAACCACAAACGCAAAATCAATCAAATCCTTTAGTTCTTCAATTTTTACTTGAGATCCAATTTTATAAATCAATTTATACAATTGCGTATCGCGAAGCGGTCCTAATGATTCAATGTAAATTTTGTAGCCATTGTTTTGGTTTTTAGAAGGGTAGAAACTTCTAATGTCTTCCTCATAAAGTAATTTGGAATCTACTTTTATAAAGTTACCAATGCTATCTACAAAAATCGGAATAGGCTCAAAAAAGCGTCTATCTATATGCTCAAGAGCGGTTCTGCCACCCAAATAAGAGATTTCTCTTTCTCTTGATTGGCCTCCAAAAAATATTCCGACTTTTATTTTGTTATCCATAGTGATTTAGGGAACATGTAGACATAAAAATAATTTGCAAGTTTATAAAAAAAATGCCAAAAAACTATTTTATATACTTATTGGGCGATTTTTTTTAATCAATGAGGGTCTGGAACCATCATATTTATGGCTTCCACTTTTTTGATTTCAGATACATTTTTTAGGATGGCTTCTTCCAAACCTGCTTTGAAGGTCATAGAAGACATAGGGCACGAACCGCAAGATCCTGTGAATTCGAGAATTGCTGTAAAGTCTGGCGTGATTTCAATTACATTGACATTGCCTCCATCGGCAATCAAATATGGTCTTATGTTGTCTAATGCTTTTTCTACTTTGTTTATCAATTCTTCCATTTTTCAGCTGTATATACATACAATATTACGAAAAAACAGCGAAAAATGTTCATTTTAAGCCAAATAATTGTGTCCAATAATTTTCATATTTTCCTACAGCCATTTCTTTGAAGTTTGGATTCATAATATTGGCACAATGCGTAGGGCTATTGGTCCATTGCATGATGATTTCTGATGGAGTGGGAGAGAAGCCAGTGGCGGAATAAATATTTTCGGCGATTGATTTAAAATTATAATTTTGAGCCAATACTCTTGAAGATGGATCGTCGCCTTTTGGAGATACATGTGCAAAGTATTTATTGTCGTACATATCTCTGCTGTGATATAATGCAGCTTTTTCTAAGGCATTGTTCCAAGTTACGACTCCAGCAGCTTTAAAAAACTCACTTCCACATTTTCTGCCTTCTGCTCTTGTGGTATTTACCAAATCCAAATATTGCTCTTGAATTGATTTGCTTGAAATATCCGTAGGTTGGATTTTATCCTGACAGGAAGAAAGGAATATTAAACACAAGAAAATGAGGTATTTAAACATTAATATTATGGGGTAATAGAGCATTCTAACGCAAATTTTATTCCAATTTGTATATTTTTGAAAATAAAAAAAGTCCATCTGGATTAGATGGACTAATAGGATTTGCAAACTTGTTTTTACTATACTTTATGAATTAAACTGCTGGCTAAAAGTATGCTAATCAAACTTTAGGTAATTTCCAACCGTTTTTGTAATCAGAAACCATCAATGCATTGGCTTCTTTATCATTTTTGAAGTTGCCTTTTTCTGCATCCCAAAATACTTTTCGGCCAAGTTTGTAGGATACATTGCCCATAATTGCGTTTATGGCTGCTACGCTTCCAGTTTCTATGCCACAGTTTAGCGATGAAGGATCATTGTTTCTTATGGCTTTTATGAAATTTTCTGCGTGCATATAAAGATAATCGTCCTCTGGTTTTTTTATGTATGTAGGAAGTGGCTCCACCTTGTTTTTCTTAATTTTGTTTTCGGTATAAGTTTCAGGAATAAGCTCCCAGCCGCCTCTATGAACTACCAATGTGCCATTGTTTCCAATAAAAGCTATTCCTTCGGTTTTCCCATAATTTCCTCCGTCTATACCTGTTGCATGCTCCCAAAGCATATTAAAACCGTCGTATTGAAATACCGTTTGAAGCGTATCTGGAGTTTCAGAGGCATCGTCTGGATAGGCGAATTTTCCTCCAGAAGCCATTACGGAAATTGGAGCTTTTGCTCCCATAGCGTGTAAAGCTATGTCGATTTCGTGAACTCCCCAGTCTGTCATTAGTCCGCCTGCATAATCCCAAAACCACCTAAAGTTAAAATGAAAACGGTTTTCGTTGAAGGCCCTTTTCTGTGCAGGTCCTAGCCACATATCATAATTTACACCTTTTGGCACTGCGGTATCAGGCAAAACTGGTACTGGCTTCATCCAGCCTTGGTATGCCCAAACTTTCACCAACCTGATTTTGCCAAGCATTCCAGATTTTACCATTTTGAATGCCTCTTCGTAGTGAGGTCCACTGCGTTGCCATTGACCCACCTGTACTATTTTTTCATATTTTTTTGCGGCTTTTACCATCAGATTACATTCGTCCATGGTATGTGCTATGGGTTTTTCAACATATACATGCTTTCCAGCATCCAAAGCTCCAATCATGTTAAGGCAATGCCAATGGTCAGGTGTTCCAACTATCACATAGTCAATATCTTTATTGTCAAGCATTTCTCTGTAATCACCATAAGTTTTTGCTTTTTTACCTTGAAGTTTTTCTAGATTTGCAGAGCGTTCATCAAGTACATTTTCATCAATGTCACAAAGCCCAATGCATTCTACGCCAGCGTTTTTTATATGCCTTGTAAGATTAGAAAATCCCATTCCTTTGCAGCCAATTAATCCCACTTTTAGTTGATCAGAAGGTGCAAGTTTTTTTGGTCTAGAATTGGCCAATGAGGCAGAAATACTTGGAATGGTTAAGCCTGCAAAAGCCATGCTTTTTACAAAGGTTCGTCTTGAGTTTTTCATTTTTTTTAGGTTGAATTAAATTTGAAATGACATTTTCAAAATAGAGAATGATTATGCCAGATTTTCTTTAAATGTAAATGTAATGAAAAACTTTAAATGCGAATAGTGAAAAATCAAGAAAAATACACAAAAAAAGGAGTTCAAAAAATGAACTCCTTGAGACATATTTTAAGAAAAATTACATTCGCATTTTTACAGGTTCGGTTTTAGGTAAATTGGCATTTCTAATGGCAATTTGTTGGGCCAAATTTTCTGCAGCTTCTTGGAAGGCTTGCGTCACTATTTGGTCTTGTTCCATCATGATTGGTCTGCCTTCATCGCCACCTTCTCTTATTTTTTGTACCAGTGGTATTTGTCCCAAAACAGAAACGTTAAATTTGTCGGCAAGTTGTTGACCACCGCCAGATCCAAATATAAAGTACTTATTGTCAGGTAATTCTGCTGGTGTAAAATAAGACATGTTTTCAATAACTCCCAAAATAGGGACATTAATATTAGGTTGGCTAAACATTGAGCCACCTTTCGTAGCATCAGCCAAAGCTATTTTTTGAGGCGTTGTAACAATTACTGCACCGGTGACTGGTACAGTCTGTACCAAAGTTAAATGAATATCACTTGTTCCCGGAGGTAAGTCAAGCAATAAATAGTCTAATTCACCCCAATCTACATCTCCAAAAAACTGTTTCAAAGCCTGACTGGCCATAGGTCCACGCCAAACGACTGCACTGTCTGGCGGAGTAAGGAAGCCGATAGAAATCATTTTTATACCATATTGCATTATGGGAGTAATGAAGTTCTTCCCGTCTTTTACAGAAACCATCGGTTGCATTTCTTCAGCACCGAACATGATAGGAATGGATGGTCCAGAAATATCAGCATCAATAATTCCTACTTTAGCTCCAGATTTTTTCAAAGCCATAGCCAGGTTTACTGTAACAGTAGATTTACCTACGCCGCCTTTTCCTGAAGATATTGCTATGATGTTTTTTACTTGGGGTAAAAGTAAATTTTTGTTTAAAATTGATGTGACATTGAAAGTCATTTGGATATCAATTTCAAATCCTTCACCCAGATCTCTTCGTAAAGCATCCACGCAACGCTGCTTTATCAATTCTTTAAGCGGGCAAGCCGGTGTTGTTAGAATTACCGTGAATTTAACTTGATTTACACCAATTTCTACATCGGAAATCATGTTAAGTGTTACCAAGTCTTTTTTTAAATCAGGCTCTTCAACTGTACTAAGTGCTTTTAAAACTTTTTCTTTTGTTATCGTAAATTCTCCCATTGATATTGTTAGTCTAAAATACCCAACATTGAGGTATTGTTTAAAGTTCGAGGTTTTTGTTTTTCTATATCAAATTTTGGTTAATGAAATCTAACTCGGCATTCGTATCTATTTGATTATCAAAAGCTTCTATTTTTTCTTTTATTTTTTGTAGAAATTCCTGATGTTTTGAGTTTTGAGGATTAAATGGTCTATGAGCCAAAGCTGTAATAATTTTTCGCCATTCTTTGATGAAGTTAATTAGATTTTCGTCAAAGTACCATTTCGAAAACAAGTCTACTATATATTGTTCTGCAACTTCGTTTGGATGAATTAAATCCGACTTATAGAATCTATAATCTCGTAAGTCATCCATCATGATTTCGTAAGCAGGAAAATAAAAAACGTCAACAAATTTTTTGGTGAATACATCACAGGCTAATCTGAGATTTGCTTTGGATAAACTATTCAAAACTAGGGTGTCTTTGGTGTGTCTTACAGGGCTTACGGTGACTATGATTTTAAGCTTTGGATTTAGATTTTTTAAAGAAAAATAAATATTTTCAAAAATATCTAAATGCTCATTTTGATCTAAAAATCTTTTTTCAAAAAGATTGGAATTTTGTTTGTGACAATTAGATACAATCCTTTGATTTTCTGATAGTTGGTAAATCCAACTAGTACCAAGGGTTAATATTAAAAAATCGGCTTTTGAGACGAAATCAAGAACTTCTTTTTGTTTTAATTTAATTTTATCTGTTAAACCTTCTTTAGTTTCAGCTCTAATTTCTGAGTGATAATCATAATGAAAAAAGACCTCATCTTTTGTTAAAATGAGATCTCCTTCTATTTCATCTAAATTTATAGTTTTTTGTAAAAGATTGGCAATAGAAAATAAATTAAAAACCACTCCAAAAGGATTAATTAAACAATCCATTTTGTTTTTTTGCAAATAAGAACCCAGTACATCCGAAAAACACGAACCAATTGTTAGTATTTTTGAATCTTGGCTTATTTTAAAACTTGGATTTTGGTTTTCTATAATTGTTCTAAATTCCATTTCTAGATTAGTGTGACTCTCTGTTTACTTTGCTACCTGAATTTCCTACCAAAAAGTCAAAATCCGCTCCTAAATGTGCTTGGTTTACGGACTCAATGTAGAGTTTAGCATAGCCTCTATTATAACCCAAATCTAAAGGTTTCCAGTTTTTACGTCTGTTCTCCATTTCTTCGTCAGATATATCTAAATGAAGCTTTTTCCCTAAAACATCTACAATAATCATATCGCCATTTTGCACAAAAGCTAAAGGTCCACCAACGGCAGATTCAGGGGATACATGCAAGAAAACCGTTCCAAATGCCGTTCCACTCATTCTGGCGTCAGAGATTCTAACAATATCTTTTATTCCTTTTTCTAGAAGTTTTTTAGGCAATGCCATACTACCCACTTCAGGCATGCCTGGGTAGCCTTTAGGTCCAGAGTTTTTCAAAACCATCACAGAGTTTTCGTCAATGTCTAAATTGGGGTCATCTATTCTAGCGTGATAATCTTCAATGTCCTCAAATACCACTGCTTTTCCTGTATGTTTGAGCAATTTTTCAGTAGCTGCCGAAACTTTTATTACGGAGCCATCAGGGCATAAATTACCTTTTACCACCGTAATCCCCGCCTCTTTCATTAGTGGATTGTTATAAGGATGAATCACATCCTCATTCCAATTTCTAGCTTTTGCAGAGTTTTCAATAATAGATTTTCCGTTTACACTGATAGCACTTTTATCTAAAATCTCAGTCATTTCTTTTATCACAACTGGAAGACCACCAGCATAATAAAAGTCTTCCATAAGATATTTTCCTGATGGCATGAGATTTACCAAAAGTGGGATTTTGCTACCTAAATCATCGAAATCTTCTAGTTTTAAGTCTATTCCTACTCTTCTAGCTAGTGCCAAAAGATGGAGTATTAAATTTGTAGATCCGCCAACAGCAGCATTTATTTTTATAGCGTTTTCGAAGGCAGGTTTTGTTAAAATTTCAGAAATTTTAAGGTTTTCTTTGGCCATTTCCACTGCTCTCATTCCACTCATGTGTGCGAGCATTTTTTTGCGAGAATCTACAGCAGGTATTGCAGAAATGCCCGGAAGGGTTAAGCCCAGTGCTTCCACCATTACGGCCATTGTAGACGCAGTGCCCATGGTAGAGCAATGTCCAGCAGACCTGCTCATGCAAGCTTCAGCTTCTTCAAAATCTTCAGCAGACATTTTTCCTGTTTTAAAGTCATCTGCAAACTTCCAAACGTCTGTTCCTGAGCCAATTGCCTTACCTTGGAATCGACCATTTAACATTGGTCCCCCAGGTACAACTATGGTAGGAATGTCGACACTCGCTGCTCCCATTACTAATGATGGTGTGGTTTTATCGCAACCAGTCAATAATACCACAGCATCAAACGGATTGCCTCTTATACTCTCTTCTACAGTCATTGCTGCGAGGTTTCTATATAACATTGCTGTAGGACGAATGATAGTTTCGCCAAGGGACATAACGGGGAATTCTAATGGAAATCCACCGGCTTCATAGATTCCGTTTTTTACGAATTGTGCTATTTCTCTAAAATGCCCGTTGCATGGTGTAACTTCTGACCAGGTATTGCAAATTCCAATAACAGGTTTTCCTTTAAATTGGTGAGATGGATAGCCTTGGTTTTTCATCCATGATCTATAAATGAATCCGTCTTTACCGGTTTTTCCAAACCAGTCCCTACTCCTAAGTTCTTCTTCTTTATTGTTTTCCATTAACGATTGAATAATAATTGATTTCAAAAATATAAATAGCGGCATAAATATAGGTAAAACCACGTTTTTTTTGTTTTTTTGCGAGTAAATTTTAAACTTTAACACAGAAATGAATCTTTTTGAAAGCTTTGACGAAGTTATCAGCGACGACTTTATCCAACAAGTAAAATCCTTATCCAATGATAATTTAGGCGATGTAGAAGTGGCTATGAAAGGGGTTTTCTATACTTTATTGGCTGGCCTTATTAGAAGAACGAATAGCGATATGAGTTCTGGAATGCTATTTAATCAAATTAAAGAAAAATATAAAAACAACTCAATTCCACTTGACAAGCTAAGTATTTTTGAAAAAAAGGCAACCATTGACAATGTAACTGAAAATGGATCAAAAATTATTAGCCAGATATTTCCCGCTTATAAAAGCCCTCTGTTGAGTATGATTGGCTCTTATGCTAGTACAAGTAAAAATACTACAGTTTTAACTTCGGGTATCACTGCTTCCTTATTGGTGGATTTGTTGGGAAAACAAATATCTGCTGAAAACATGGATAAAGAATCCTTGGTTTATTTTCTAAAGCAACATCATGAATTGCTGCTTCAAAAAGCCCCTGAAGCTTTAATGGAAAAGATGATTCCTGCTCTTGGTTTGCAAGAGCTTATTAATTCAAAATTTGCTCCTTTGAAAAAGCCAGAACCAAGTGCCAAAAATGTAGAAGAAGTGGAGGCACCTAAGGCTTATGAAGAATATACTGATGATGAAGGTGGGACTTTTTTTAATAAAAAGGTTTTATTGGGGCTTTTGGCTTTGGTAATAGTTGCGGGAGTAAGTTATTATATCTGGGCAAATAATGGAAGTTTTAGTTTTTTTAACAAAGAAGATGCCCCTGTAGAATCTTTAGATGAAGAGATGCAATTTGCAGATTCACTTTCCAATGCTTCTTCTGATTCTTTGAAAATTGATAGTGAGGGCTCTGCGTCAAAAACTGTGCCGTTAAATAATTCTGAAAAAGAAAATTTTCAAAAGTATATTTTGGATTCAAACGAAAAACAAGGGAAAGAATTTGACTTTACTAGTATACAATATGTGGACAAAACATTTGAATTAACAGCTGCTTCTTTACCTATTATTGATGAGATAGCTAATCTTATGAACTCAGATCAAAAAATCCAAATTAAGGTTATTGGTTTTTCTGAAGAAAATGACCTTAAGTTAAACAACAAGAGGGCTTTTGCTGTAAAAAAGGTATTAATGAGTAAAGGTATAAACACATTAAGAATAGATGCTGGTTCTGGAGGGAAAGGTGGTAATTTTCCTAGAATTAAAGTAGTGTCTAAGTAGAAATTTTTAATTTCTTTCAAATTTTCTAATGGGGAGAAAAGTTTAATTTTTTAAACTTTTCTCCCCATTTTTTTTGTATTTTCTTGAAATTTTTATTTTTTTTTGTATTTTCAATATTAATTGAAAAATATATAAGTTGTTGATAATTTATTCTAATTATAAGTGACAAAGTTTTATTAGATGTGTCTAAGGTGAATTACAAGGCAAAAATTTTGTGGCTAAAAAAGTATTTAAAAAAAATATTTTAAAAAAAATATTTTAAGGCACGATTTTTGCAAATTTTTATCTAAGGGATACACATCGTTATTTTCTGAGAAATTAATTATAAGTCTACCCTTTTGAATTAATAAATAAAATTGTGCATCATATTATAATGAGTAAAGGATTTCACAAAATAAAAAATAAAAAGTTTGACTTCAAAAACTCGATCTTTAGTTTTTTTGCAGGCTTTATTTTCGTTATTTCTATTCAAAATTCATCTGCCCAATGTACCGTTGGTTCATCAGGAATAACATGGGTTGGAGCAGGTTCTGGAACTCAATCTGTAATTCCTACTTCCGGAAGTGCTGGAGGGCCGCCATCACCAGTTGTACTTTCGGTACCTGGATGTACAAATACTAATAGTGCTAATCCATTTAATGTTACTACAACAATTACTGAAGTTGTAGGAAACGTTTATGATGCCATGCGATCTGGTACTTCGGGTTTGTATGCACAACCTGGGTTTACGATCACGATTGATAATGTAGATAATGGTTGTATCACATGTGATAATACTACTAACCCACCAATTCCTAATGGAAGTAGGGTGGATGTTACATTTACATTTCAATATCCTGTTCTACTTTCTGCTCTTAGAATCGATGATATAGATGCTGCAGATACTCAAAGGGCACCAGCAGGACAATCTTCATTTCAAGATCAAGTAACGGTTTCCGCTTTAGGAATTACTGGTGCTAATGTTCCACTAAGTTTATCTTTGGGAGCTGCTGGAAATGTTAATATTTCTGGTCAAACAGCCACGGCAGTTTGGGTTTCAGGTGGAAATAATAACGTTACTGAAAACGACCCTTTAGGCCAGGTAACTGTTTCAAGTACACAATCAGTGAAATCTGTAACGATTTCCTATTTAGTTGGTCCAAATGCCATAAATGCAGCACAGCAAGGTATTAGAATTGGAACTTTTAATTTTTGTTGCCCTGTTGTTGTCGATTTAGCAGGTGCTGTTTTTAATGATTGTAATGCTTTAGATAATAATACTGTAGACGGGACTGGCCTAGGTAATCCCGCTGGTACCACCCTCTATGCTAATCTGGTGGAGCCAAGCACTAATCGAGTAATTGGTGTTTCAACTGTTGCTGCAAATGGTACTTATTCGATTAATAATATCCCTGGAAATGTTACATATAACGTTGTTTTAAGTACTACCCAAGGAGTAGTCGGTAATCCGCCACCTTCCGCTTCTTTGCCTTCTGGCTGGTCTAATACAGGTGAGAAATTTGGAACCGGTACAGGAAGTGATGGAACTGCAAATGGCATATTAACCAATGTAGTTGTTGGTTCCACAAATACTACTAATGCTAATTTTGGTATAAGAGCAACACCGACATGTATTGTTACAAACAATGGGCCAATATGTCAGGGAGGTATAGCTAATTTTACTGAGTCTGGAGTAAATGGAGCTTCATGGAGCTGGACAGGGCCTAATGGATTCGTTAGCAATTCAAGAAACCCTTCAAAATCATCAATAACCTCTGCAGATGCAGGCGTTTATTCGGTTACAATTACAAATTCAAATGGTTGTACTACTTCTTGCACCACAAATTTAGTGGTTGCTCCTGCCACCTCAGTATCTGCAACAGTTGATAATAGTGTTATTTGTGCGGGGAATTCATTTACTATTAACGGAACTGAGACCAATGGTGTACTTCGCGAATTTTTTGCAAATATTAATGGTACGGCTTTAACAAATTTAACATCTAGTCCGAACTATCCAAATAGCCCAACTTCCAATGAAATACTTCCTACGGCAATAGGTCCCTCGGGAATTGCAGATAATTACGGAACCCGTGTTCGTTATTATTTAACACCAACAGTTTCGGGTGTTTATCAATTTGTAATTTACGGAGATGATGAAACTCAGCTATTTTATTCTGGTAGTAGTGCTTCTTCTCCTTTAACAACAATTGCCAGTATACCGGACTGGACAAATGTTGGGGAGCTCACAAAGTATCCCTCGCAGCAGACGGCTAATATTACCTTAGTGGCAGGACAACAATATTATTTTGAGTTACTTCAAAAAGAAGGAAGTGGAGGAGACCATTATGGTATATTGTGGAAGTTGCCTTCTAGTGGGACGTATACCAATATTCCAACAGCAAATATTTCTCCATCGTTAGTTTCTTGGAGTGGCCCAAATGGATTTACCTCAAATTCTTTAACTAATACAATATCAGGTGCTACTACAGCCCAAGGTGGAGTCTATACATTAACCTCTACTGATTTATACGGATGTGTGAAAACTGCTACTGTAAATGTCACAGTGAATCCATTACCAGCGGCAAATGCAGGTAATTCAGGTCCTTTTTGTGAAGGAAGCACCATATCCTTAAGTAGTTCAGGAGGCTCGACTTATAGTTGGGCAGGACCAGCAGGCTTTGTTTCTTCTATTCAGAATCCTACTAGGGTTAATGCAACGCTTTCTATGTCTGGAATTTATACTGTAACAGTTACAAATTCTTTTGGTTGTACGCAAATTGCAACCACAAATGTTATGATTAACCCAAAGCCAAACGCTGTTCTATCTTCTCAAACGAATGTATCTTGTTTTGGTGGTTCAAATGGGGCAGTTGTGATAACGCCAAGTGGCGGCACCAGTCCATATACAATAACACCAATACAAACGGGCCTAACCGCTGGAGCAAAGACATTTACGGTAACAGATGCCAATGGTTGTACAACAACAGTGAATGCAACTATTTCGCAACCAGCAAGTTTGCCAACAGTAGTTTTAACTTCACAGACAAATGTATTGTGTAGAGGAAATTCAACAGGAGCGATAAATATTACAGCAAGTGGAGGCACAGGACCATATACCTATGACTGGGCTGATGTAGCAGGCACAAGTAATACAGAAGATAGAACGGCATTGGC
>NZ_RJUA01000017.1 GCF_024343575.1 Lacihabitans sp. LS3-19
TCTATGAACTAACAGGAGCACATGCCAATGTAAGCAACTGTATGGCTTGCCATAAAGGACCAGCCAATCAAACCCCAACCGATTGTAATAGTTGCCACAACGGAAATTACACAGGTGCTAAGAATCCAGACCATGCCGCCATTGGACTTTCAACAGATTGTGCAACTTGTCATACTACGGCACCGGGTTGGAGGCCAACTTCGTTTAATCATGATAACTATTATGTATTAACTGGAGGTCATGCCGTTATAGCAGCAAACTGTACAACTTGTCATAAAGGCGGAAATATTAGTAATACACCAACGGATTGTAATAGTTGTCACAACGCAAAATACACAGGTGCTAAGAATCCAGACCATGCCGCCATTGGACTTTCAACAGATTGTGCAACTTGTCATACTACGGCACCGGGTTGGAGGCCAACTTCGTTTAATCATGATAACTATTATGTATTAACTGGAGGTCATGCCGTTATAGCAGCAAACTGTACAACTTGTCATAAAGGCGGAAATATTAGTAATACACCAACGGATTGTAATAGTTGTCATAATGCAAAATACAATGCAACAACAAATCCTAACCATAAAGCCCTAGGTTTCCCTACCGATTGTGCTCAATGTCATACTACAGCTCCAGGTTGGTCGCCTTCAACATTTGATCATGGTCAATTTTATCCATTAACAGGAGCTCATGATTTAATTAAGGCAAATTGTTTACAATGTCACGTAGGAGGGAAATATTCAGGTACCCCAACTGATTGTAATTCATGTCATAATGCAGCATTTAATGGAGCTACTAGTCCAAACCATAAGGCTTTAGGAATCTCAACTGACTGTGCATCTTGTCATACTACGAACCCAGGATGGAGACCTAGTACATTCAATCATAATAATTATTATGTTTTAACTGGAGCTCATGCAAATATTGCCTCAAATTGTGCCTCTTGCCATAAAGGTGGCGATATTAAAAATACACCTACCGATTGTAATGGATGCCATAATGCAAATTATGTTTCTACCTCTAATCCAAACCATGGTGTTTTGGGTCTATCCACAGATTGTGCCTCATGTCATACTACGGCTCCAGGATGGAAACCTACTTCTTTTAATCACAATAATTTCTATGCACTAACTGGAGCACATGCAAATATTGCTTCGAATTGTGCGGCATGTCATAAAGGAAATGCTAACCAAACTCCAACGGACTGTAACAGTTGTCATAATGCAAATTATACAGCTACTACTAATCCAAACCATGCTTTATTAGGATTATCCACAGATTGTGCTTCATGTCATACCACGGCACCAGGATGGAAACCGACTTCGTTTAATCATACAAATTTCTATGAGCTAACTGGTGCCCATGCTAATATTGCCTCAAATTGTATGCAATGTCATAAAGGACCAGCAAATCAGACACCTACTGATTGTAACTCATGTCATAATGCAGCATACAATGGTGCCAAGAATCCTAATCACGCTACATCAGGGTTTTCGACTGACTGTGCTTCGTGTCATTCAACCACACCAGGTTGGAGACCTTCGACATTTGACCATAGCAGTTTCTATCCGTTAACAGGGGCTCATGCTACGGTAAGTGCATGTACACAGTGCCATATTGGAGGAAACTTTAACAATACGCCAACAGATTGTAATTCATGTCATAATGCTGCCTATAAATCTGCTGCTAATCCTAATCATACTACCGTGGGATTATCAACAGATTGTGCATCATGCCATACTACAACTCCTGGTTGGAGACCATCTACATTTAATCATAGTAATTATTTTGCATTAACTGGAGCTCATGCCAATATAGCCTCAAATTGTGTTCAATGTCATAATTCGGGAAATGTAAGCAATACGCCTACCGATTGTAACTCATGTCATAATGCAGCATATCAAGGGGCTAAAAACCCTAACCACGTTTCGGCCTCATTCTCAACTGATTGTGCATCATGTCATACAACAAATCCAGGTTGGAGACCATCGACCTTTAATCATAATAATTTCTATGTTCTAGAAGGTGCTCATGCTGCAATAGCCAACAACTGTACGCAATGCCATATTGGTGGAAATTATAACAATACACCAAATACATGTTATGGTTGTCATTCGGACAAATACAATACAGCTAAGCCAAGTCATGCATCTTCTGGATTTCCAACTTCATGTACAGATTGTCATTCGCAGAATTCATGGAAGCCAGCGAATTGGGATCACGACGCTATGTATTTTAGAATATACAGTGGAAAACACAAAGGGGAATGGAATAACGATTGTACGCAATGCCATACTACGCCTAATAATTTTAGCATATTTAATTGCCTAAATTGTCACAAGAAAAGCAAAACAGATAGTAATCACAAAGATGTGAAAAACTATGTTTACGAAAGTAATGCTTGTCTTTCTTGCCACCCAAGGGTATAAATAAAATTAATATGAAGAATACATTTGTTTCTGTAATATTACTTGTATTAATAAATTCTCAACTTTTTGCTCAAGAAAAGAAGGTTGTTGAAGGAGAAGTGACTTTTGTAAATACAAAAAACGTTTATATTAAATTTGAAAAGACCAAGGATATCACTATAAATGATACCCTTCTCCTATTAATAAATGATAAATGGACAAAGTCTTTAGTAGTCCAAATGATTTCTTCAAGGTCTTATGTTACGATACCATTGTTAAAAGAAGGTATTTTTATTGGTCAAAAAGCAGGGTATTATAAGAAAACAGCTGATGAATTATCTGAAATTGAGGAAAGAAATAAAATTGAGGAAAGAACCAATAAGCCTACACCTATTGTAAGAACCAAACTTCTTGTTAGTTCACAAGAGGATTCAAAAGAAAGAAAACAAACTTATAATGGTAGAATTATGGTTTCTACCAATGGTAGCATGAAGAAAGAGGAGCAAAGTTTTAATAGAGTTAGGACTTCTTACAATTTTGACATTTATAATATAAAAGGTGGAAAGTTTTCAGTAGAAAGTTATCTAACCTACAGACGAAGATTTGGAACTGATCAAACGCAAGATAGTTTCAATAATGATTTTAAAGTTTATACACTTGCATTATTATACGATATAAACAATAATACGAGGGCTTCTTTTGGTAGAAAAATAAATAACAGAATGGCTAATATGGGTGCTATTGACGGCCTTCAAATTGAGCATAAATACAAAAAAGTGGTTTTCGGAGGATTTGCTGGGGAAAGGCCTGATTATGATGACTATAGTATAAATCTGAATTTGCAACAAGTTGGAGCTTTTATAGCCCATGAAACTGAGAAAGGAAAAGGAATAATGCAAACTAGTTTGGCTTTTGCTGATCAAAGAAACCACTTCAAAACTGACAGAAGATTTGCTTATTTCCAACATTCTAATTCGATTATAAAAAATCTATCTCTTTTTTATTCAATTGAATTAGATCTTTTTCAAAACATTGATAGTGTCAAAACTAACAAAATTAACTTAACCAGTACTTTTGTTTCATTACGATATAAACCTTTCAAGAAATTAAGCATTACGACTACGTATGATAATAGAAGAAATGTAATCTATTATGAATCTTTCAGAACATACTTAGACCAACTTATTAATCAAGAAACAAGACAAGGTGTAAGGTTGAATATGAATTATAGAGTAACAAAATCCATTTATTTTAATGCTTCAGGTTTTTATAGATATCAAGAAAGTAAGCCTGAACCCACTAAAAACTACGTGGCAAATATTTCCTTTTCAAAAATCCCAATGCTAAAAGCTCAGCTTAATTTAAGTGTAAATACAATGAATACTTATTATTTTGATGGTAATATTTATGGAGCCAGAATTACCAAAGATTTTTTCAAAAGTAAATTATACACCGAGTTTAATTATAGAAAAGTAGACTATAGATTTGTTAATACTGAGCAGCCAAATTTGAACCAAGACATTCTAGGTTTTTCTGCAAATATTTACGGTAAAAAGAATACTTCCTTCATGTTATCTTATGAAGGAACATTCGAGCCTACAACGCAGTATAATCGATACTTTATTACTATCTCTCAAAGATTTAGAAACAAGAATTAAACCCTTTTCAATAAATTTTAATTATTTTTACAAATAAAAATTTCCTATATGAAACTCCTAAAATTATCGCTTTTAGTATTAGTGATTAATCTTTTCTCTTGCAAATCTAAGCCTAAAGTTATTGTTGAAGATACACAAGGCGGTGCTGCAAGTACCACTGCTCCTGTTGGTGCGGCTACGGGGATGACAGGTGGTGGAGATATGCACCAAGTAAAGGCAGTAGAAATCCTTCAAGCGGACAGATATAGCTACATTAAAGTATCAGAAAATGGTGGTGAGCCATTTTGGATTGCAACCGCAAAATTAGACGCTAAAGTAGGAAATGAATATTTTTACAGAGGGGGATTGTTGAAAACAGACTTTGAAAGTGTAGAGCACAAAAGAGTATTTGACAAAATATTTTTGGTTTCTGAAATTATTGACGCTGCTGCTCATCCAGGTTCAAATGGCACGGGTGAAATAGCCAACGAAGCCGCTCCTGTTAGTTTAAAAGATATTAAAGATGTACCTGGTGCTATAAAACTCAATGTAGTTTTAGGCGAAAAGGATAAATACAATGGCAAGGTTATTACAGTAGCGGGTAAAGTTGTAAAAGCCAATTATGGTATTATGAACAAAAACTGGTTTCATATCCAAGACGGTACTAAGAAAGACGGCAAATTATGTGATTTAACAATTACCTCTACTGAAAACATCCCTTTGGGTGCGGCTGTTGCTTTTCAAGGTAAGCTTTATTTAGATAAAGACTTTGGGGCTGGATACAAATACGATATTATAATGGAAGAAGCTTCTCCTTTGAAATAAAGAGAAGCTTCTTATTGATTATTGAAAAATCACAAAAGCGATTTTGTGATTTTTTTATTCTCTATCTGCCCGGTTTACGGTATAATCATAGCCGTCGTCGTCTCCGTAGGCTATTGCAAGGTCATCTAAGTCATTCCAAAAACCAAGTTCGTCTTCGCAAAACAAATACAATTCTTTGAACGAAATGTATTCCCCACCATCGTCCTCAAGCGTTTCCCAATCAAAGAAAAAATCTTCTTCTTTTTCAACATATTCTAGTATTAAGGCTTCAAGTTCTTCCGCAAAGCCTTCTGAGTCTTCAGTATAGACATAGAAATCTTTGAAAATCAAATACTCGCTATCATAAAACAACGAATCCTCATCATTTACTTCAACTCCTTCGCTATAATCCAGGTTTTCTACAGATTTTATAATCCAGCTATCATGTGAATTATAGTCATCATGCATCATATAATCATAAGGAATATAACAGTAACCTTTATGTCCCCATTCGTCACCCCAAGAGTTTCGTACAATAAAAACCCTATCAATATCCGAATATCCTACACACAACATGGCATGCCATCCGTGCGTGTCCCGCACATTATCAGACTTTTTGGGCATCGGCACTCGTCCTTTGTTTTCGCAGGCATCATCAAAGGAATCAAACGTATTTATAGCAAAAGCAATAGGGTATCCTTCGGCGAGGGTTTCTCGCCAGAGGTCAAGATCCGTATCTATAAATTCCTTGTCCACAACCTTAAAGGCAGCTCCTTGGTTGTATGCCTCTTCGTGAGGTTCGTTATTAATATTATCCTCTTCATTTGGCCACAACTCTTCAGCACATGCACCATATTCAATGAGCCCATCGATCGCACATTGCATATAGGAGCCTGAATCTTCATCTTGTGTGCCGTCTATATATCTTGCGTTATAATAGATATACAGCCGGCTTACATCTGAGGCCTCACCTAGTTCTCTTTTTGCCAAATATTCATATGCTCCAGCCATTGCATTGGCAACACAACTATTACCTACTTGGTATTCGATAGAAGATAGAAATTTCCGTAAATCAACCTTTTGAGGTAAGTAATTGTTGTTTTTTAATGACTTTTTATTAGCTCCTGCTGGCATTTTGCCAATTTTGTAACCACCTATGCGGTTTTTCATTTTTAAGAAATTAAATATTGATAATTAATAAGCCAATAAAAAAAATAAATAAAACAAAAAAAGGCCCAGCAGCCCACCTTTTTGATTTTTGTGACCAAGTTTTGTAAATACAAAAAAACACAAAAAAGGGGTACAGCAACATTAGGCCAATGATAATGTATGGCCCAACTGATTCTGTAGAGCCAGGTGAATCAAATACCATTAAAGACATCGGTGCAGAAATAACCCATAGGACCAAAGTACCAGCATTAAAAATGGTAAGGAGAATTAATAGTATTTTCATGGCAAAAATCTAATGATTTTAGGTTTTCGGAGGCAATAATAGTGAAATTTTTTTGCTCAAAAACAGTTTGTCTTATTTTTTTGGAATATTGAACTTTAGTTATCTAATTGCATATAAAACACAATAACTATGGCTACTTTATTTTTGGGTAATTTTGGACTTACAGAACTATTTGTAATATTGTTTATTATACTAATTCCCTTGTCACTTGTATTTTGGATAATTGCAATCTTGGATTTGATCAAAAGGCAGTTTAATGATCAGTCTACCAAATTAATTTGGGCTTTAGTTATATTACTAGTTCCGTTTTTTGGCTCTATTTTATATTTTTTAGTTGGCAAAAAGGGAGGAGTTTTAAAAGTAAATTAGCAATTTTAAAGAATTTATTCTTTTCATTTGATAAAGTGATTCTAAAGAAAAACAGTAACCCAACAATAAAAATATGAGCAAGAAAAACAAAAATGCTGCAAACCTGAAAACAAACAATGCAGCTGCTCCTAAAATTACGTCTATTGAAACCACAAAATTTTCAATGTTTGATAACAAATGGCTTACATATTCCATTTTGGCTATTTGTATATTCATAGCATATTTCAGGGCGTTTAACAATGATTTTGTAGGCTGGGATGATAATGCTTATGTATATGAAAACCAAGATGTTTTAAAACAAAATTGGGGTCGATTACTAAGGGCTATTTATGAGGCTAACTATCACCCATTGACTATGCTAACACTTGGAATCAACGCCTTGGTTTCTAAAAAAGCAGGTATTTTTATATTTACCAATGTGATCATTCATGTACTTAATTCTATTTTGGTATTCGTTTTTATTAAAAAGCTTACTAGAGGAAGTTTGAATGTAGCTTTTTTCACTGCTTTAATATTTGGTATTCACCCAATGCACGTAGAGTCAGTTGCTTGGGTTTCAGAAAGGAAAGATGTACTTTATACTTTCTTTTTCCTGCTTTCTTGTATTTATTACGTCAAATTCATCGAAGAAAAAACGAGAAAATATCTTAGCCTCTCTCTGTTAATGTTTTTGCTTTCCTGCCTTTCCAAAGGTATGGCGGTGGTTTTGCCGATGGTTTTGGTTTTAATAGATTATTGGTTCTCAGGTAAAATCACGCTAAAAGATTTTTTGTCGAAATGGCATTTTTTTGGTTTGGCTTTACTCTTTGGTTTGATCGCTTTAAACGCTCAATCTGGGGGAACATTTGGCGGTTTATTCCTTAGAGCAAGCGAAGGCTCTGCGATGAATCAACATTGGGGCTTTTCTGACAAATTACTTTTTGCAGGCTATGGCTTTTTTATGTATATCGTCAAACTTATTGTTCCTTTTAATTTACATCATTTTTATGCTTACCCGTATACCAATGAAGTCAAAAGCAGTATTTATTACATTCTTCCTGTATTCAGTTTAATACTTTTGCTCATAAGCGTTTTATCGTATCGGAAAAATAAAATCTTGTTTTTTGGCATTGGATTCTATTTTGTAACCTTGATTTTGGTACTTCAAATTATAGCAGTTGGCAACGCTACTATGGCAGAAAGATATACTTACATACCTTATATTGGTTTAATATTCGCAGCAGTATATACCTTAAATAGTGTTTTAAGTCATAATAAATTGATATTGTTTGCAGGAGTAGCTTCTTTAATTTTTGTATTTTTAACTGCGAGACAAGTAGATACATGGAAGGACACAACCGCATTGCTGGAAAATTCACTTCCCCATCACCCCGACGATTCTTATTTGGCAAGTTCATTGGCTACTATTTACGCTAAAAATGGCAGAATTGACGAGGCAATAAAGATTTGTAGTGGTCCAATTTCTAGGGGAGCTGCAAATTCAAAATTTTACGAAATTACAGGGAATTCATATTTTCTTAAAAATGATTATAAAACCGCAATAAAGTTTTACAATGACGGATTGCAGTTTGCCAAGGATAGCACTGAGAAAAACACACTTTATCGTAATATGGGCGTAACTTTTCAAAAAACAGATCAAAATGAAGCATTAAAATATTTTACGCTGGCTTATGAATTGAAAAAAGACGTGGATTTACTGAAACTTAGAGGAGGTACTAATCTCGCCTTAGGGAAATACAATGAAGCATTGGCCGATCTAAATGAAGTTTACACAAAAGGTTTTGCTTCAGATAGTACTTTTACCGATATGGCGGTTGCAAAATATGAGTTAGGGGATAGAGTAGGTGCTGTAAAAGATCTAGAGATGGCATTAAAGTTGAATCCCAGCAATGAGCTTGCAAGAAACAATTTAAAGGTTTTGGGGATAAATTGAGTAGGTTTATTAATATCAATTATGGGATTGTTTTATAGTGCAACAGATAAAGAATTATTAGAATTAAGAAATAAGGTTTTTCTTGCCAAAGGAATTCAAGCATTAATAAGAAATAATTTCGAAAAGTCTCTATTTCGTTTGACCACTTTTGGTAGAAATAATTTAAACGATTTTCAATACGAATTTTGTAGAATTGATAAAAACAAATTCTTATTATTCGTTAATATAGATATTTGTAGGGGAGATAAATATGTTCAAATATACTTAAACATATTCGAATTGCATCCAAACCCACTTTCATTAGATAATTTGTTGGGGTTAAATGGTTTGGAGTTTAGAATGTACCCCAATTCAAATTCGAGAATGAGATTGAGAGTTGATGACTCACGAGGAATTCCAGTTTTAAATCTTGATTTATTTAAGCAGCATAAAATTAGGACATATTTCACTAAAACTGGACTAATTCGAGAGTTAGAAAGACTTGGAAATTTATTAGAGGATGATTTATTATCAATAGATTCTTTCATTAAAAGATGGCACGAAATGCACAATCCAACAATGACTGATTGGGAAGGAAATATAATTTAAAAAATTTGTTTAATTTCAAAAATGCACCTGGGGTAAATAGTACTAAACAGATTACAACCATAAAATGAATAAATCAATTTTGAATAAGTTAACAAATTCAATTAATAACTTCAGAATTAATAGTAAACTTAGTATAAATAAAGATTTTCTTTTTTTAGAACCGACAAATGAGTTATTGAGAGGATATTGTATTAATAAGTCGGGACTTAATAAAATGCAATTTGAATTAAGATACTTTGTATTCCCGTTATATAAACCATCAGAAACTATTAAACTTACTTTTGGTGGTACTATTCTAAATAATAAAAGACAATGGTGGGAATTAAACGAGGAAAATGGTGAAGTAATTGCTAAAGAAATAGCAAGTAAGATGGTAGATGTTGAGAACTCTTTTTTTGCCAAAATTTATGACAGTTTGAGTTTCCTGAATTATTATTATAAAGATAGAAAAATAAACTTCCGTTATTACGAGGCTATTGCATTATCAGCATGTTATTCAAAACAAAAAAATAGAATAGAAATATTAAAAGATCTAAAATCATTTTGTAGCAATCGAGAAAATGTTAATAATCCTTTTGCGAAAAAGATCATTAGTAATATTGAACTATTACTGCAATCCGAAAATATGCAGACTTTTCTTAATTTATGGATGGATGAGAATAGAAAGAGAATTGGAATAGAATAAATATAAAGCTTGACAATAATCATATTGAAGATTAATGTTTTGTTAGCCATCCTAATTCGTTTAGATAATGAACCAAATTTATATTAACAAAAAAGAATTTTATGAACTAAGGAATTTTGTAAGCGATAACTTATTTCAAGTTGAAGATTCGAATTCAAGTATAATGATTTCTTTCTCGCATAAGCAAAAAGAAGAGATTTTAGAAATTCTGGGCAATAAAATTTTAAAGATTGGTATAACAAATGGTATAATCAATTCTAAAGGTTTAAAGATTGAGCATTTGATTGATATTTTTCAATAGAAAATTGAGGTTAATTTTTTTGTTTAAATCGAAAAATTAAGTATTCTAAGTCTTTAATAGTAATAGATTTTTGCCAATTTGCTAAGTAAAAGACTTATTCATAATTATTCATATTTTTAAAATAGGAACACATTTGGAGACGCAAAAGATCTTAAAACCGCTTTAAAAACCATCCGAACAACGTGGTTGCAAGAAACAATTTAAAGGTTTTGGGGATCAACTAACTCACTCCTGCAAAATAGCCAAAACCAATCTAATGGCATTTTCGGCTGCAGGCTTCATGAATATTTGAAAATCTAGGTGGGCATCGTTATTGGCATTGTCTGAGCAGCTTCGGATGATTATAAAAGGCACTTTTTGTTGATAGGCTATTTGGGCTATAGCTGCACCTTCCATTTCGGTGGCTAAAGCACCAAATGTTTTATAAAGCCATTTAGCTTTTACCGAATTGCTCAAGAACACATCGCCAGTAGCTATTTTTCCAATAAATATTTTGGGATTATGTTCCCCAACTTTCAGGGTTTTCAGATTTGGAATTACCTTTCTTGCTTTTGCAAGAAGCGTACTGTCAGAAACAAAATACAGAGGATTCAGCTGGTTATTCGCAATATTCTGTGTGGGTCTCACTAGGTATTCATCATTGGCCAAATGCCTCGCATAATCATGATGGAATATAGAATCACCCACAACAATATCTCCAGGCAATGCATCTGGATGTAATCCTCCAGCAACGCCCGTAAAAATTATTTCACTGATTTGGTATTTTTCCAAAAGCAAGGCTGTCGAATAAGCCGCATTTACTTTGCCAATTCCAGCTTTCATTATTACCACATTTTTGTTTTCCAGTTGGCCTTCGTAAAAAGTCAAATCTTTATATTTTACAATCTTTTTGTCTTCCAAATTTTCAGTTAAAATCCGTATTTCCTCTGGCATAGCACCAATTATACCAATTCTTTGGCCAAAAAGAGAGACGGTTGAAATACAAAAAAGAAAGATAAAATTTAGACGCATAAGGCTAAAACGGATAAAATATTAATGATAATTAAGGTCAAGGAAATGTCTTCTTTTTTTCCTACAAAAAACTTCAAAATGGTCCAAGCCAAAAGGCCAAAGACAATACCTTGCGTAATACTGTAGGAAAAAGGAATTAAAGTTAAAGCCAAAAATGCCGGAATACCTTCATCCATTTGGTTCCATTTGATGAGTTTGATAGGTTCTAACATAAAAGCCCCTACCAATACCAATGCAACAGAACTTGCTACAGCAGGCACCATAGAAACCAAGGGAGAAAGAAACATCAATGGCAAAAACAAAAAAGCAGCCACTATGGCGGTTTGGCCTGTTTTTCCACCTTGCGAAATTCCCACCGCAGACTCAATAAATGCCGTGCCTGGGCTACTTCCTGAGATTCCAGCCACTAAAGTTGACATGGCATCGGTCAGAAGAGATTTTCTTAAATTTTTAGGTTCGCCGTTTTCTTCTTTTAGTCCTGAGGCTTCAGATAGGCCAACCAAAGTAGAAATACCGTCGAACAAGTCTGTAAAGGCAAAAACGAAGATAACAGGAAGGAAGGCAAATTTAAAGCTGCCTAAAATATCCAAAGAAAAGAGAAGGCTGAAATCTGGTGCTGAAAACAAGCCCGAATAATTTACCACAGTAGATAAACCAAAGTTATAAGCAGCAGCATCGCCCCACCATCTTCCTATCGGAATGGCCAAAACTGTGGTGGCTATAATTCCGTAAACAATAGCACCTGGGGTTTTTCTAATTAGTAGAATCGCCGTAAAAAATAATCCCGCGAAAAACGTAATTGTATTCGGGTCTTTTAAAGAGTTTAAACCAACCAAAGTAGCTGGATTGTCTATAATAATATGGGCATTTTGTAATCCCACAAAGCAAATAAATAAGCCAATGCCTGCCGAAACTGCATGCCTTATTGCTTTAGGAATAGCCCTCAAAACATTTTCTCGAACATTGAAAAATGAAATCAACATAAAAAATACCCCAGCCCAAAATACAGCACCCAAGGCTTGAGGATAAGTTAAACCCAAATGTTTCACGGCAGTAAAAGTAAAGAATGCATTCATACCCATGCCTGGAGCTACTATTATTGGGTTTTTGGCATACCAGCCCATCATTAAGCTGCCAAAAAATGCAACTATAATTGTAGATGTAACTACCGCATTAAATGGCATCCCAGCTTGTGATAAAATAGCGGGGTTCACAATTACGATATAAACAGTGGCTAAAAACGATGAAATACCAGCAAATACTTCTGTTTTGTTTAATTTCATTCCTTAGGGTTTTGGAATGGTAAAGCTACAATTTCTTGGCAAAATATGTATGCGGCGTCAGGATATAAATCAAAAAACAAATCAGGTTCAATCATCTCAATTTCCATCAGCAAAAATCCATTTTGTGTCATTACACCATCTACACGGGCGTAAGTGGAACCTTTTCCAGAAATTTCCACAATATTTTTTGCTATTAAAAGTAAATCTTTTGATGGTTCAAATTTGAGATATTTAGCTCCATATTGTTTCTGAACCCTAAAGTCCCCCACTTTGGGTACTTTCTGTATGGCATGAGAAAAATTTCCATTAAAAAAGATCATAGAAATCTCTCCCGCATTTTGTATTTCTTCCAAGAAAGGTTGAATAAGCCAATCTCCTTCGCCAATTTTTGAGTCTAAAATTTCTGAAGTCAAAGTTTCGGTTTCAAAAACCTCTGTTTCATGAGATCCAGCAGAAACGGCCGGTTTGATTACCACTTTTTTCCATTTTTTTAAATCTTCCAAATTGATATTTTCGGATGAAAAGATAGTTGGGATGATATTTACCCCTAGCTCTTTTAGCTCTTTCAAATAAAACTTATGCGAATTTTTAAGAATGATCTCGGGAGCATTTAACAACTTGGTTTTAGAATCAATAAACAGTGAAACCCAAGACTGAAACTTTTCTGGTTTCAGATAATAATCCCATGTGCTTCTAATCAAAACTATGTCATATTGTTCCCAGTCGCTTGCAGGATTGTCCCAGATTTCAGCGGTGACTATGAAACCTTTTTCTTCAAAATGTGGAATCAAAAGTTTATCGTTTTCGGTTAAATTGGGCAATTCGGTGTAAGTAGCAAAAGCTATTTTTGGCATAATTTGATGAGAAATTTTAGCAAATATATTGGATTTTGATAGCATGCATTATATAGTCTTATAAAATTAGGAGGTACTTTATAAAATATTTTATAAATTTGAATTTCAAAAACCCTTAAAACCTGAAATGCAGTACCCATCAGAATCTAGAATAATGCTCGCTATCGATTGCTGTATTTTTGGATTTGATGGCGAAAATCTCAAGATTTTGCTAATCAAACGTAATTTTGAGCCTGAAATGGGAAAATGGTCTTTGATGGGTGGGTTTTTAAAGTCAACTGAAGACCTTGAAGATGGAGCTAAAAGAATTTTGAAAGATCTTACAGGTCTGGACAATATATATATGGAGCAGCTCAACTCCTACGGAAATATCAACCGTGACCCGGTAGAACGAACCGTTTCTATTTGTTTTTTTGCATTGATAAACATCCAAGAACATGATATTGAGGAGGCTAAATCCAAAAATGGGTATTGGTTTGATTTCAATAAAAAACCAGAGCTGATTTTTGATCATGATCAAATGGTTGAGAAAGCTTTAAGCCAAATCAGATATAAGGCTGCATTGCACCCTATTGGCTTTGAGCTTTTACCAGAAAAGTTCACAATTCCTCAATTGCAGAAACTTTATGAGGCAATTTATGGAACAACTCTTGATAGGCGAAATTTTAGTAGAAAGATTCTTTCTACCAAACTCTTGATTGATACTGGCGAGAAAAACGAAAATTCTTCTACTAAAAAAGCCGCACTTTTTAAATTGGATCAAGCTAAATATGAAAGCCAATTTAACGCTTTCCACTATTTTGTGAATTTATAATTCATTTCTTGCTATATTTATTTTTTTTCAAAAAATTTTGCACTTTTTTATAAATGTGTTAATATTACACAATTGTTTTAAAACCTTAAATTTTTCTATGAAAAAGTATTTGATTTTTCTATTTTCATTAAGTGTATTTTCAGGCATTTCGCAAACAAAAATCACCCTAAACACCGATTTGGCCAAAACCAAAATCAACAAACATATCTACGGACACTTTGCTGAGCACTTAGGTAGGTGTATTTACGAGGGTATTTATGTTGGAGAAGGTAATACCAAAATCCCTAATACAGCTGGTGTCAGAAATGACATTATAACTGCTCTAAAAGACCTTAAAGTGCCCAATCTACGTTGGCCAGGAGGCTGTTTTGCTGATGCTTACCAATGGAAAGATGGTATTGGCCCTAAAGCCAATCGCCCAAAAATGGTGAATGTATGGTGGGGCGGTGTGACGGAAGACAATAGTTTTGGAACACACGATTTCTTGGATTTGTGCGAAAGAATAGGAGCGGAGCCTTATTTAGCTGGTAATGTGGGTAGTGGCACAGTACAAGACTTGTCAGATTGGGTAAGTTATGTAAATCAGCCTACAGGTAGCCCGATGTCAGATTTACGTATAAAAAACGGTCGTAAAGAACCTTGGAACGTAAAAATATGGGGAGTTGGCAACGAGGCTTGGGGTTGCGGTGGAAATATGACCGCTGACTATTATGCCAATATTTACCGTCAGTATGCCACTTTCATGAAAGACATTACGCCGGAATCTAAACTTTACAAAGTGGCTTCGGGTGCTAGTAGTGACGACTTTGCCTGGACAGAGACTTTGATGAAAAATATTCCTCATAACATGATGTCTGCTTTGGCTTTGCACCATTATTCGGTGTTGAGTTGGGTAGAAACCAAAGGACCTTCAGTAGGTTTTTCTGAAGCAACTTATTTCAAAACAATGCAAGAAGCTTGGAAAATGGAGGAATTTGTAACCAAGCACAGCACTATCATGGACAAGTATGACCCAGAGAAAAAAATCGACTTGATTGTGGACGAATGGGGCGGTTGGTACGATACAGATGCTGACGGAAAGGGAGCCTTGTATCAACAAAATACCATGCGTGATGCCATGATTGCCGGTTTGACGCTAAATATTTTCAACAATCATGCTGATAGAGTCCGTGGAGCAAATTTAGCTCAAATCGTAAACGTGCTTCAGGCGGTGATTTTGACCAAAGAGGAAAAAATGATTCTTACGCCAACTTATCATGTTATGAAAATGTACAATGTGCATCAGGATGCCACATTAGTGCCTATTCATATAGAATCTCCAAGCTACCAATTTGGCGACAAAAAGTTAACAGCAGTTTCGGCCTCAGCATCCAAAGATGCCTCAGGTGCTTTAAATATTTCATTGACAAATATTGATTATAGCAAATCTCAAGAAATCAGTATTAACCTTAGAGGAGAAGATTTTACCAAGGTTTCGGGTCAGATATTAGCCTCTGGCAAAATAAGTGACCACAATACTTTTGAGCAACCCAACAAAGTAGCTATTAAAGATTTTTCTGGTGCTAAATTAGACAAAGGCGTTTTAAAATTGACTTTACCGGCATATTCAGTGGTGGTTTTGAATGTAAAGAAATAATGTTGGAAATGTCCCGAGGGATTTAGTAATGAATCCTTTGATTGATTTTAAAAGTATAGATTATTTGAATTTTTCTAAAAAATGAGCATTAAATACACTATTGGCCTTGACTACGGCACTGATTCAGTAAGAGCACTTTTGGTTGATACTTCAGGAAAAGAAATTGCTTCCCATGTACATTACTACGACCGTTGGAAAAAAGGAATGTATTGTGATCCTGCAAATTCACAGTTTCGTCAGCATCCATTGGATTATTTGGAAGGTTTAGAGAATGCCGTTAAAGGTGCTTTGCAAAATCAAAGTCAAGACGTTGTACAAAACATTGTTGGTATTTCGGTAGACACCACCGGCTCAACACCAGTGGCTGTAGATGTAAATGGGACACCTTTGGCCATGTTGCCGGAATTTTCCGAAAATCCAAATGGTATGTTTATACTTTGGAAAGACCACACCGCCAATGCAGAAGCTGAACAATTAAACACTTTGGCTCATGGCTGGAAGGTAGATTATACCAAATATGTAGGTGGCATTTATTCTTCGGAATGGTTTTGGGCTAAAATCTTGAGAACACTTAGAGTTGATCCAAGTATTCGTGAAAAAGCCTTTTCATGGGTTGAACATTGCGACTGGGTTTCGGCTGTTTTAACAGGAAATACCAATCCTTTAACATTAAAAAGAAGCCGTTGTGCGGCAGGTCACAAAGCCATGTGGCATCCAGAATTTGAAGGCTTGCCATCTGAAGAATTCTTAACTACTTTAGACCCCCTTTTGGCAGGTTTAAGAGAAAGACTATTTACTGAGACTTATACTTCTGACCAAGCCATGGGCACTATCACAAAAGAATGGGCTGCACAATTAGGATTGCCAGAGACAGTTGTAATAGGCGTAGGAGCTTTTGATGCACACATGGGTGGAGTAGGTGCCGAGATTGAGCCTTATTCTTTGGTACGGGTAATGGGAACCTCTACTTGTGATATGCTAATTGCACCAAACGATGAAGTTGGACATTTGTTGGTAAAAGGAATCTGTGGTCAAATTGACGGTTCGATTGTGCCAGGCATGTTGGGTATGGAAGCTGGTCAGTCTGCTTTTGGAGATGTATATGCTTGGTTCCAAAAAATGCTTTTAGGGCCAGTTTTTGATTTGATAGAAAGCCAGGAAGAAAAAGATAAATTGTCAGAAAAATTGATTCCTCATTTATCAGAAAAAGCAGCTCAAATACTACTTACCGAAAATGACCCAATTGCTTTAGATTGGTTTAATGGAAGACGAACTCCAGACGCTAATCACACCTTAAAAGGAGCAATTTACGGTTTAAATTTAGGATCAGATGCTGCTCAGATATTTAAAGCTTTGGTGGAGGCTACAGCCTATGGGTCAAAAGCCATAGTAGATAGATTCATTAATGAAGGCGTGCCTATCAAGCAAGTGATTTCGATAGGTGGCGTAGCTAAAAAATCGGCTTTTGTAATGCAAACCTTGGCAAATGTGTTAGATATGCCCATAAAAGTGGCAAGTTCTGACCAAGCATGTGCTTTAGGAGCCGCCATGAATGCAGCGACCGCAGCAGGAGTTTTTTCTAACATCAACGAAGCTCAAAAAGCTATGGGTTCTGGTTTTGATGCGACCTATTTTCCTGAGAAAGAAAAAGTGGAAATTTATCGCAAATTGTATTCTAAGTATTTGGTATTTGGTGAGTTTATTGAAAATAAGGCTTGATTTTTTTAAACACATAGGTCACAATAGGAAATACAACATAGGAACATAGAAATGACTATGTATCTATGTGAAAAATCTAGAAACAGTTTGTCTATGTGAACTATGTGGTTATTAAATATTCTGAAAATGACACAGAAACATATAAATGAATTAACTTATAAGATTATAGGAGCAGCAATAGAAGTTCATAGAAATTTAGGTCCTGGACTTTGGGAAAAGGTTTATGAAAAATGTCTTACTAAAGAGTTGATTGATATGGGATTTAAAGTTGATTTTCAGAAAACCATTCCGATTAATTATAAAGGAATTGACTTGGAATGTGAGTTGAGGTATGATATTATGTTAAATAATACAATAATTGTTGAAATAAAATCAGTAGATGCGATTCACCCACTTTTTGAAGCTCAACTATTGACTTACATGAAATTGTACAAAAAGCCAAAAGGGATTTTAATAAACTTTAATGTAACAAACATATTTAAAGAAGGCCAAAAAACTCTAGTAAACGAATATTTTAAAAAGTTACCGACAGAATAGAAAATGATAGATTTAAAACAATACGAAGTTTGGTTTGTGACTGGCAGCCAACATTTATATGGAGAAGAAACACTTCGTCAAGTCGATGAACATTCAAAGATTATCGCAGAGGCATTAAATGCTTCAGTAGAGATACCTGTGAAAGTGGTATTTAAACCAGTGGTGAAAACTCCAGAGGAGATTTTGACGATTTGCAACGAGGCCAATTATGCCAAGAATTGCATCGGTATTATCACTTGGATGCACACATTTTCGCCTTCTAAAATGTGGATAAAAGGATTGACGGCTCTACAAAAGCCTCTTTTGCACCTTCATACCCAATTTAACCGCGATATTCCATATGCTGAAATAGATATGGATTTTATGAATCTCAACCAGTCGGCACATGGCGATAGAGAACATGGTTTTATTTTAACCAAAATGAAAATCAACCGCAAAACTGTAGTTGGGCATTGGGATTCACCTAGTGTGAAAGCAAAAATTGGGGTTTGGTCAAGAGTTTGTTTGGGCAGAAACGAAATGAAAAACCTCAAAGTGGCTCGTTTTGGTGATAATATGCGACAAGTTGCGGTAACTGATGGTAATAAAGTATCAGCTGAAGAGAAATTCGGGATGGCTGTAAATACCTATGCAGTTGGTGATTTGGTACAAGTTATAAATCAAATTTCGGATGCTGAAATACAGAATTTGATAAAAGAATATGAAGCTACGTATCAAATGATGTCGTCGTTGAAGGCGGAAGGAGGAATGCGTTCTTCTTTGATAGAGGCTGCAAGAATTGAGTTGGGAATCAAGGCCTTTTTGGAAGATGGCGGATTCGGAGCTTATACCAATACTTTTGAAGATTTGCATGGAATGCGACAATTGCCTGGCATAGGTTCACAACGTATGATGGCCGCAGGTTATGGTTACGGTGGCGAAGGCGACTGGAAAACTTCGGCCATGGTGCGTGTAATGAAAGTAATGGCAACTGGATTGAAAGGCGGCACCTCGTTTATGGAAGATTATACCTATCATTTTGATCCTACCAATCCTATGGTCTTGGGTTCTCACATGTTAGAGATATGTCCTTCGATAGCCGATGGAACAATAAACTGTGAAGTGCATCCATTGGGAATTGGGGGTAAAGAAGATCCGGTGAGATTGGTGTTTAATGCTTGTGCTGGACCGTCGATCAATGTAAGTTTGATAGATTTGGGCAGTAAATTTAGATTGTTGGTAAACGAGGTGGAAGCTGTAGAAGTTACAGAGAAATTTCCAAAATTGCCGACTGCTCGTGCTTTGTGGAAACCACTTCCAAACATGGAAATTGGCCTTCAAGCATGGTTAATGGCGGGTGGTGCACATCATACGGTTTTCAGTCAGAATTTAACGACTGAATATCTTGAAGATTTTGCAGAAATGTTTGACTTGGATTTGGTGGTGATTGATGCTGATACTAGGATTAGGGATTTGAAGAGGGAGTTGAGAGGTTAGTACTTTAAAAATTAACACATAGGTCATATAGGAAATACAACATAGATACATAGAAACTACCTATGTACCTATGTGAAATATAAAGTTTAAATTGAGCTATGTGAACTATGTGGTTAAAACAGACAAACAATATTTTTTTGAAAAAGAAATGATTCATAAAGAACTCAGACAAGAATGCTTCGAAGCAAATATGCAATTGCCCAAATTGGGTTTGGTGCTGTTTACTTTTGGCAATGTAAGTGCGGTAGATAGGGCCAATGGTGTTTTTGCCATTAAGCCTTCTGGTGTGCCTTATGAAGAATTGAAATGGGAAGATATTGTAATTATGGATTATGATGCCAAGGTGGTGGATGGCAAAATGAGACCTTCATCGGATACCAAAACACATGCCTTATTGTACAAAACTTGGGACGATATTGGTGGGATCACGCATACGCACAGCACACATGCAGTAGCTTGGGCACAAGCTGGTATGGACATTCCGATTTTTGGAACTACCCACGCCGATCATACCCATCAAGACATTCCTTGTGCACCTGCATTGTCGGACGAAATGATAAAAGGCGACTATGAACATGAAACTGGGAATCAGATTTTTGATATATTTAAAGAGAAAGGTCTAAGCCATAAAGAAGTGGAAATGGTACTTTTGCAAAACCACGGACCGTTCACTTGGGGTAAAGACGCAGCCAAGTCGGTGTATAACGCAGCTGTGCTGGAAGAAGTAGCAAAAATGGCAATGTTTACCTTACAAATAAACCCAAATACCCCAAAATTGAAGGATTCGTTGAGAATGAAACATTATGAGCGTAAACATGGAAAAGATGCTTATTATGGGCAGGGATGCTGAGTTTTTTAGGCAAAAGACGGTAAGGCAAAAGGCATAAGTCAGTATGGCAAAAGGCGGTAAGAAAAAAGGTATAAAGGCAAAAGTTTGAATTAGGTAAAATAATTGATAATGGCAATATCGAACTCGCAACTCGGTACTTAATTTTGCGTAAGGGATGGTAGCGGTTACCCCGCAGGAGCCGACCTTAGGAGGCGACGAGGAGTAGGAGCGGACAGCCCGACCCCGGAGGAACGGAGGGGATACGCCCTTGATAAAAGATAAAATGATTTAAAGAATGAAAGATAAAATGATTGATTGCAGTAACGATAGAATGATTGGATGCTCGATAAATTATAGATTTTTTTACTAGAGACGATAACTCGCAGCTCAAAACTCACCACTCAGAACTAATTTTTAAAAAACAACCCTAAATAAAAACATATGAAACTTGGATTGGAGACGTTGGATTATCTTATTTTCTTGGTTTATTTTGTGATCGTGGCTAGCTATGGCTATTGGGTCTATAAAAATAAAGGCAAACAAACCGCCGACTCAAAAGACTTCTTTTTGGCAGAAGGTTCGCTCACGTGGTGGGCAATTGGTGCCTCATTGATTGCCTCAAATATTTCGGCTGAGCAGTTTATTGGCATGTCCGGGCAGGCCTTTCAGCTGGGTTTGGCGATTTCGGTGTATGAGCTCTTGGGTGGTGTTTCCTTGATTATAGTAGCGGTGTATTTTTTGCCGATGTATCTCAACAACAAGATTTTTACAATGCCGCAGTTTTTAGCAAAACGTTATGATATGCGTTTAGCTACAATTATGGCTGTGTTTTGGCTGTTTTTGTATATCACCGTTAATCTTACTTCGATTATCTATTTGGGTGCATTGAGTTTGGAAAAAATGACAGGTTTTGGTTTTATGCAATGTGCAGTTTTCCTTACAATTTTTGCCATCATTATTACATTGGGTGGCATGAAAGTTATTGGCTACACTGACGTGATTCAGGTGGTTTGCTTGGTGATTGGAGGTTTAGCTACCACCTACTTGGCATTGGATTTATTGTCGAATAGAGTAGGGTCAGGCTCAGGTGTAATGGAAGGGCTGAGTTTGATAAAAGAAAAAGCAGATAGTCATTTACACATGATGTTTAGTCCGGGTCAATACTCAGTGCATGACGGGAAAGGTGGTTTTATAGACGCCTACAAGCAATTGCCGGGCATTATGATGTTTGTAATTGGTGGGCAGTGGGTTAACAACCTGAATTATTTTGGTTGTAATCAATACATTACACAACGAGCTTTGGGTGCCGATATTAAAACTGCGAGGAACGGGCTGTTGTTTGCTTCGGGTCTTAAAATGTTGATGCCATTTATAGTAGTATTGCCGGGTTTGGCGGCTTATGTATTGTTTCAAGAAAATGCCGATCCAGCTATTGTGAACGGTATTACTCAAAATGGAATAGTAAAGCCAGATAATGCTTACCCAGTTTTATTAAATATTTTGCCAACTGGGCTAAAAGGTTTGGCGTTTGCTGCCTTAACGGCCGCGATTGTAGCAAGTTTGGCGGGTAAAGCCAATAGTATTTCGACGATATATGTATTGGATATTCACCAGAAGTTTTTCAATAAAAACATGAGTGAGAAACAAACTGTACGTACCGGGCGTATTGCTATTTTGGTGGCATTTGTTTTGGCATTACTGATTAGCCCACTTTTGGCTAATTTTGGTCAAGCTTTTGAATACATACAGGTGTACACTGGATATATTTCTCCGGGTATTTTGTCGATTTTCCTTTTAGGGTTTTTCTGGAAAAAAACTACAGCCAATTCGGCTTTGGTTTCGGCTATTTTAAGTATTGCATTGAGCAGTTTGATAGCTTATGTTTGGCCAGAGTTTCCATTTATGAACCGTATGGGTGTGGTTTTCTGGATTTGTGCTTTGGTGATGGTGGCCATCAGTTTGGTAGAGTCGAGAGGTAAAGAAAGCAACAATGCCTTTGCCGTCAATAAAGATTGGTTTAAAGTTACGCCTGAGTTTAGATACGGGACTATCGCCATCATTACCGTATTCTGTGTGATTTATTATATATTTTGGTAATATTTAATTCAACCTTTAAAAGTTTAAAAATGAAAAAAGTACTAATTTTAGCCTTGGCCATTTCGGTATGGTCGTGCAACGAATCAAAAAAAGAAGAAGCAATGAGTATTAAAGTAGAAAATGCCGGTGTGTTGGCGTCGGGAGATAGTGTGAAAGTATATACTTTGAAAAATGTCGCTGGCATGGAGGTAAGTATTATGGATTTGGGTGGAACGATAATTAAATGGACAGCCCCTGATAAAGAGGGTAAGTTTGCCGATATTACTTTGGGTTCAAATACGCCAGAAGATTATTTGACAAGTACAAAATATTTGGGTGCTTTGATTGGTAGATTTGGGAATCGAATAGCCAAAGGGAAATTTAGTTTGGATGGTAATGATTACACTTTGGCTGTTAACAATGGCCCAAATGCTTTGCATGGAGGTTTGAAAGGTTTTAATGCCGTGATATGGAATGCAACTCCAATTGAAGGTGCAGAGCCGGGTTTAAAATTGACTTATTTGTCTAAAGATGGAGAAGAAGGTTATCCTGGGAATTTGAACGTGGAGGTGGTTTATACTTTAAAGGCCGACAATTCACTTTCTATAGATTACACGGCTACCACTGACAAAAACACTGTGGTGAATTTGACAAATCATGCGTATTTTAATTTAAAAGGAGAGGGGCAAGGCGATATTTTGGACCATGAAATTGTACTAAATGCAGATAAGTTTTTGCCAACAGATGCTGGTTTGATTCCCACTGGCGAACTAAAGCCTGTTGCTGGGACACCGTTTGACTTCACAACATCACATTTGATTGGTGAAAGAATCAATGACACTAAAGATATCGATATCAAATTAGGTGGAGGCTACGACCACTGCTGGGTATTTACTGATCAAAGTAATAAATTGAAGTCAGTGGCAATGGTTACTGAGCCTGTTTCAGGACGTACCATGGAAGTTTTGACCACAGAACCTGCGGTGCAGTTTTATACTGGAAATTTCTTAAACGGAACGGCTACAGGCAAATCAGGTGTAAAATATGAGCGTAGATATGGTTTCTGTTTAGAAACGCAGCATTTCCCTGATGCTCCAAATCAAGCCGCTTTTCCAACCACAGTTTTGAAGCCAGGCGAAACCTATAAAACAACTACGGTTTATAAGTTTGGTGTGAAGAAATAAAAAGTCTGTTTAGGCGATAAGACGGTCAGACGATAGTCGGACCTGAAATTAGGATTCAAATATTTGCCACGAATGCACGAATTTTTTTTGCATTCGTGGCATTTTATTAACCACATAGTTCACAATAGGAAATAACACATAGGTTCATAGAATTAACAAAGAGCAAAAGAAAAACCTAAAAAACGGTCAGACAATTGTCGGACCTGAAATTTGCAAACATCTTTTGCCATGAATGCACTATTTTTTTTAGCGTTCGTGGTGTTTTTTTAACCACATAGTTCACAATTGGAAATACCTCATAGGTGCATAGGAAGAATAGCAAAATGAATGTCTAAGTAACTATGTGAAAAATAAGATAAAGTTTAACTATCTGACCTATGTGGTTTTAAAAAGAGCATTTTATTCCTATTTTTACAAAAACAACCTATTAAATGAAAAAAGTATTCAAAATTTTGTTTGGGCTAATTATAGTAGTTCTACTTTTCGCATTTCTTTTTGTACCAAAAATAGTTGATAAAAAATTTAATACTGTTTCAACAAGACCACCTTACAAAGTAGATAAAGAAGCTCAAGTTCTTTATGATTCTTTGGATTTTGTAGCTGATATGCATTGTGACGCATTGCTTTGGAAGAGAGATCTTTTGGCTAAAAATGATTTTGGTTCGGTGGATATTCCGAGAATGTTGGAAGCCAACATGGCCTTACAAGCTTTTACGATAGTGACCAAGGCCCCAAGGAACATGAATTTTGATAAAAATACTGGAGAAACTGACCAAATTACACTTCCGTTCATATTGCAAATGAGGCCAATAGCTTCTTGGTTTAATCTTACCGAGAGAGCTTTAACACAGTGCGATGCTTTATATGGTTTTGAAAAAAAATCTGATGGCCAGTTTAGGGTGATTTCTTCTGCTAAAGGTTTGGAACAGTATATTTCTGATAGAAAATCAAACAAAAACATTACGGCGGGATTTCTTGGAATAGAGGGAATGCATGCCTTGGAAGGCAAATTAGAAAATGTGGATGAATTGTATAATGCTGGTGTAAGAATGATGTCGCCAGTACATTTTTTTGACAATGAACTTGGGAGTTCGGCTCATGGCGTTGACCATGCTGGACTTACAGAATTTGGCAAAGAAGTTATCAAAAAAATGCAAGCAAAAAGCATGATTTTGGACGTGGCTCACTGCTCACCGCAAATGGTGGATGATATTCTGGCGATAACTACCAAGCCAATTGTAAGTTCGCATACAGGTGTAAAAGGAACGCATAATTCGGTAAGGAATATTTCCGATAAACACATAAGAGGAATTGCGAAAACTAGTGGATTGATTAGTATAGCCATGTTTGAGCCAGCGACAGGCACAAAAACTCCAGCTTCTACTGCCAAGGCCATCAAATATTGTATTGATTTAGTTGGTGCAGATTATGTTGCTTTAGGATCAGATTTTGATGGAGCTATAGAAATCCATACCGATGTAACAGGTTTGCCACTTTATGTGGAGGAATTGTTAAAACTAGGAGTTTCGAGAGATGATATCCGAAAAGTTATGGGCGGAAATGTTAAAAGATTCCTTTTGGAAAATTTGCCAAAGAATTGAGTGATTATTGCTTAATTATTTTCCTTGAAAAGCTTTCATTTCCAGCCTTAAGATTTAAGAAATAGTCTCCAGAGGGTAAATCTTTGAAATCAATTTGGTCATTAATTTGGCTTTGGTAATCTTTGGTTAAAAGGACTTGACCATTATTATTGGTTAAAACGACCTTAACTGATTTATTAGACTGGTTTTCAAAAGAAATTATACAATAATCAGAACTTGGATTTGGGTAAACATTTAGACTATAATTTTCTGGATTTTCAACCCCTAAAACCGAAACTAATATTTTTGCCGTACCTAAAGCTGTACCTTCTCCACAAGTATTTTTTATAGATGTTATTTTATATTCTGTACTTGTCTGTGGCTTAATGCTTATTTCAGTGTACGATTTGTCAGAATTACCTATGATGTTTCCATTTATCGTAAAATCAAATGGTGGACTAGAAGTAAAATTTATTTTCAGCGTAGCATTTTCGTCAAGATTTACTATTGTATCTCCTGAAATTGTTGCCGTTGGGAGGTTTTTGTTTTCCAAAATCCATTTATCTTTTGTCTTAAAAATGCATTTGCCATTATCTATTGTTGCATAATATTTTCCTTGTGAACGAGCTCTGTATGTTGACAATTCGTTTTCTAAGGGCCAATAATATAAAAACCAATTAATTCTGGTATTGTCTAAATTATTAATTGTTAAATCTTGAAATCCACCTTTGCAGATATTTAGGCTGTCTTCAATGGGCAAAATAGAATTTGAATTTGGTTTAATGACGTTTAAATCTATAGAATCGCTTGTTGCTTCACATCCTTTATATTTAGTTTTTACATAATATTTCCCCGATTCATTTAAGAATATTCCTGTCTGATTTTCCTTAATCAACTTTTCATCTTTAAAAATGTCATATTTATCAAAAATTAAACTTGAATTTGGAAATAATATTAACATCTCTCCATCACATATTTCAAACTTTCCTTTCCTATTAGCTATAGATAATTTGTCTTTTAATGAAAAATTTAAAATATCCTTAACGAAATATTGTTTGGTAATTTTAGACCCAAATTCATCAAAACTTTCAAGGGTGTATAATCCAGGTTTTGAAATATTTATCAAACTTTTATTACCAATAAGATTTCCTTCAAAATACCATTTGTTAACTCTGCTTATATATCGTGTATTAAATAATAAACTTGGGGTTTTTAGATAGGTATTAGAACATAATGATACCGTATCTGTTTTTAGAATTTTGTTTGAAGAGTCTTTGATTATCTGAAAGGTATCGCTAATTGCAGTACAACCTATAAGTTGTGGATCAAAAAATTTCAAATAGTATACTCCGGGCTCTTCTAAAGTAAAGTAGTCAGAAGTATTGGAATATTCTTTATTTTTTACCCCGTTTTTGTATAGTTCCGTTTTCCAAGTATTAAATGGAGGGTACCAAACATCAGATTTCAAATATATCTCTTCATTGGTACTTAAATGTATTTTTTCTAAACCTACATATTCATTTACCATTAATTTTAAAATAGGTTTAAAAATATCTGATTTAGTGACTTTGATTTCATTGGAATAGGAGAAACATTCATTTTGCTGGATTTTAAGGCGATAAGTACCTTCTTCATTTTTTTTTAAATAAAATCCATCAGAATTGGGAAGGTCAATTCCATCTTTTTGCCAGATTGACCTTATAACACTATTTATCTCTGAAGTATTGTTGCTATTTTGAGCTAAATAATGTTTGGCTTCGGAGGACGAAAAATTCACAAAATCAGCATTGCATATATGGATAGCTCCCCTAATAGTTTCAAGGCCAAAATTTGAAGTGGCTTCAATATGGTTTTCAATCGAAGTATTTATATTTATAAAAAGAGAATCGGAGATAAAGACACAATCATCTTTGAATCCAACCAATTGATAATATCCAGTTTTTTTTGCACTTAAAGTAGTCGCATTTATTTCCAAAGAAGTACTATTAAAGAGCCAATTATATTTGGTAAATTGAATATTGATATTGTTTAAATATTTTAGTTCAATGGATCCTCCGTTACAGGTTGTGTATATATTGTTTGTGGACTGAATTTTTGGTTTCTGAATTTTTGGATTTGCATAATCATATGGTTTAGTCTCATAAATACATCCAAAATTATTTGTTTCAAAAGTATAAAGGCCAGATTCGTTTACGGTTATCTCACTGGTTTCAGTTGCATTTATAACAATTCCATTTTTTTTAAAAATTCCATATCTATTTAGTTGCCCACCACTGTAAGTTAGTTGTAGGGCACTTAAAGTAACAGGTAAGTTTTCTTGACAAATGTTTGAGGATGAAATGATTGATGTAAGTATAAGTTTTAATTCTTCAACATAAAAAAAAGGACTTTCTGCATGAATTTTTTTGTCTAAACTTTCTATTTCAAAATAACATTTTCCTGATATGTCATAATTTTCTAGGCTTATTTCCTGCTTATTTCCAGAAATGGTATCTAAAATATAAATAGGAGAAATTGGTGCAAAACCAAAAGGTTTTGAAATAATTTTAAGTACAAATTTTGCTCCTTGTGGTATGTTAGCCGGCAAGTATAGGTCGAATTTTATTTTCTCATTAGGACAATAGCTACCTTTAAGGCCTGTAAAAAAAAGTGAATCTGAACTGTCTTGATTTTGTTGATAAGTATTAAGGAAAATAGAGTTATTTCCTAAAGCTAGGTTGGAAATCAATAATAGCGTGAAAATTGTAGAGAGAAATTTCATAAGTGGTTCCATTTGTACCCAAATATAATTGAAATGCACTTCTGATTTTTGTCTATCATTTTCATTGGGCATGAAAACTTATTTTAAGGTTAGTTATTTTTTCAAATACAAAAATGGATCAATTTTCAAATTTTGAATGGCCTGGACTATTTTTACACAGATAAAAACGCATTTTAATTTCAACTTTTAATATTTAACCATTTTAAAATTATATAGCAATATATTTTACTAAAGTGAAAAAAATAAGATTTGTTTTTCTGAATTTAAAGTAGATTTTCATGTAATGCTTTGAATATCAGTTACTATAATTAGGGGATGGCATCAGTGAAGAAAATTAGCCAATTTTTTTTGCAAAAAATCATAAAATTCATATACTTTCGTGCAGAATTTAAGGTTCGATTTTTGCTTTCTTATTACTTCGAGATTTTTGTTTTTTCGAAAACTTTTTTTTGCTACTCATGCCTCAGCTTTTATAAAAATTAGACATGAAAATAAAAGAAGAATTAGTATGCCTTTAAGCCGGGTAAGAAAATGGATTAAGAAATTCGAGAAGTATATTTTTTCTTACAAAGATGGTTATTTTGTCCTTCCTTATCTGACTAACTCGCCAGAGTTGATGATAGAAAGTCTGATTAATCTGCCATTTACAAAACACAATTCATCCGAAAATGCCATTTATACTAATACGCCTTTCACGGAAGGTGTACTTCGGTATCAAGAGGTTGAGTCAGGTTTGTGGTTAACGGTAACCGAATTAGAGTTTAAAACGAATGTGCAAACGAAGTCTATGTATGATAATCTAGGCTCAGATTATTTTTTTCTGGCATTTTCAATCTATCAAAATACTATTATTCCAAAACAGAAAATGAAAATCAACAATGCTTTAGTAGCGAGTAATAGTTGGTCAATTTATAGTCCGGGAATACCCATAGATGCTTTTCATGAAAAAGGCACGAAAGGTTTGTTTTTCAATTTTAGCTTTAATAAAAATTGGATTGAAAACAACCTAATCGGTAGAAATGACCCATCTGAGGTATTGATTCAAAAAATCATTGATTCTGAGTTGGGTTATTTAAGTTGGGAAGGACTTGTGCCAGAGGCTGAAGAATATGCTCTAAATATTTGGCATTGCCTCTCAAGAAACCCTGATTTAATTTTCAGTAAGTTGCAATTGAAAATTCAGACCTTAGAAATTTTGACTTTGTTTTTTACAAAAATTTATCAAAAAACGATTTTAAATAGTTCTCAAGTTCAGAATAATTCAAACCACGAATCTTTGAGTAAAATAGAAGAATATTTGTCTCAAAATCTTAAAGGTAATTTTCCAGGGATTGATTTTTTGGCAAATATGGCTCACATGTCGCCTTCCAAATTAAAAACAAGTTTTAAGGCATCATATGGAACTTCAATTTTTAAATATTTTAAAGAAAAACAAATGGAGCTTGCTATAAAGTTGTTGAAAGACCCTGAAATCCAAATTAAAAATTTATCGACGATTTTTGGATATGAAAACCCTTCTAAGTTTTCTATTGCTTTTAAAAAAATACATGGTAAGTTACCTTCGGAAATTCAGCGAGGCACTTCTATTTTTTAATCAATCCTATTAAATTCTCTTTGGGCTATCGATTTGTCTTTTTGGGCTATTCTTCACCAATCTAATTTCTTTAGGTTTGTATTAAGTTTTGCTGTTAAAGGGGTTTGATAGCATTCTAATTAAGATACACAAAGTTTTGAATACTTTTGTAGCCATGAAATCTAAAAAAGGGGATTAATCATTGCGTCTTTAATATTTTGAAGACCATAGAGGAAATCCTCTTTTTAGATTTATAAATTAGTTTCTTTTTCTTCAGCTTCTAGCTTAATCATATTCTAGAGTATTTTTAAAGCTCTCTTTTCTGACTTTTTCCAGTCGTACACTTGACCATCCTCATATTAATTATGCCTGAGTTTTATTTGATTTGGTATATAAAACAAATACGACGATGGAAAACAAAGCATACATATTTGAACTACAAGATTTTCATAAAAAATGGATAAATGATTTAGATTTTTACAAAGAGCAAGTTAAAGTTTTTGAAGAAAGATTGGCTAAGGTCAGTTTAAATAATGTTGACAAAGATGTAAAAATAGAAGTTGAAAAATTTCAGAATAGGTTTATTATTCAAAGAAATGAAATTGATTATTTAAGACATGACATTAAACAGCAGGAAAACGAATTAGAACGAGAAGAAAAAACTGCTCCAATAATATCTGAAATGGAAACTATTACTGAAGAGTTTACCCTGAAAGACAGAATGGATACATTTGAAAGGCTGTTTTTAGATTTACAACTAGAGTTTGATACATTTATAGAAAAACACATTTAGATTATTTTCAAACTATAAAGTATTCAAGCCTAACTCCTGATTGGCTTATTACTCTAAAGAATATTTTTAAACAAAACACAATAGATTATGGAAACTCAAACATACATATTCGACCTTCATGAAGACCATGTAGAATGGCTTAAGGCTTTAGATTTTTACCAAGACGAAATCATGGTATTCAAAAATAGATTAGCCGAAGTAAGTGCAAAAAATACAGATTTGGATATTAAAAAAGAAGTCGAAAAATTTCAAAACAAATTTATTATTCAAAAAGACGAAATTGATAATCTGAAACATTATATCCGTCACTCGGAGCATGATATTGAGGAAGAAGTGAAGAAGAATCCCATTGCGGTAGACCACCGGAAAACTACCGAAAACCTAGGAATAAGAGATAGATATCACATGTTTGTTAAACTTTTTGAAGAATTAAAAGACGAATTCAATCAATTTGTAGGTAAGAATTTATAATGAAAGGCCGCCAAGTTTTTGGTGGCTTTTTTAATTATTTTTGCATTCCTCGGTTTATATTTTAGCCGAAACACTTAAACCAAAACCTCTCCCATCCGAAGACCAAATGCCCGGGCCAGGATAAAATTGCGGACGTTTTGTGAAATATTGCTTGTTCAAAGCATTATTCAAATTGCCTTTTAGCATCCATTTTTTTGATATTCTGTAGGTAGCACTAAAATCAACAATACCATAAGAAGGCACCAAACCTACGCTTCCATTGGCACTTGGCTCGATTGTATTAAGTGCGTCAGCATAACTTTTTGATGTGTAACTATACAAGCTGGTCACGCTTAGTTTTTTAAATCTAAATGTTAGGCCATTTCTAGAAATTAACCTCGGTGTGCTTTCTACATAATTCCCCTCAATATCTATATTTTTATCTCCAGATCTTATTTCTGCTTTTAAATATTTAGCATTCATGACCGATGTGGACGTAAATATCGAAAAATTAGCGTGACTATTTATTCTTACAAAATACTCAACAAAACTTTCAATTCCCCTTGTAAATGAATCTCCAATATTCGTCCTTAAAATTTGAAAATTACCGTTTTTATCGGTTTGTGCTAAGGTTCCGAGTCTGTTTTTGTATAAAAGCTGAAAATAAGTAAACTCCATTTTCATGTTTTCAAAATTGCCCTTATAGCCTATTTCGGCATTGTATCCATAGGCATCTTTTAAGTTATCAGATGTTTTTTCATAAATTGAGCCAGGCACTATATCTTTAAAAATCACTGGTCTATATGCTTGAGAAATTCCCGCATAAATATTCTGGTTTTGATTTATCAAATATTCAGAATTTGCTCCAAAAAGAGGAAATTTATGAACGATCAAATTAGGTATTTTTGTTGGGTCCAAATAGCTAATAAAACCACTCATCTTCGACTCCCCCGATTCTATTCTTAAGCCTGGGTTTATCGACAACCTTTTTCCAAGACTAAGGTGATTTTCTAAGAAAAGAGCATAATTTTGCGTCTTGAAATGCATATCCCTACCCCAATCGCCCTCAATATTTAAGTCAAAGTCGCTCCCTGTACTTCCTTTTCCTTGTTGTCTTCGGTGTAAGTCATTGTTCATATATTGCACCCCACCTACAAGAATCGCATTCAGACCTGCTACTTTGTAAAAATGGAGCATTCTGAGCTCGGTAGTGTAACTGTGATAATTGTCAATATCTACTTGTCTATTCGCATATTGAAGTGTTATAGGGTCTATTTTATCTACAACGTCAGATGGTTTATCAAACATTACGCTACTGCGAGAGCCAAGTACAGCCGAGCTTACCAGTGACAATTTAGTATTCGGATTTATATCGTAGAATAAGGATATTGAAGGTACATAAATATCAGGGCTATAATAATTCCTGGACCTTATTGAAGCTTTTGGATGGGTCTTGAAAAGTGCATCGTTTTGAGGTCCGGCCAGTTGGAAAATGTATTTTGACCTCGAGAAATCTGCTTTTATTGAGAATTTTGAACTTGGTCGGTAAGTGATCTGGGCAGATTGTGCTTGGTAATCGCTGTGGCTATTGTCTCGATACCCATCAGAAACTCTTTTGCTGATATATGCGTAATAGTTCACTTTGCCTATTTGTCCTCCAACGGCATTATAAGAACTCAAAAGCCCAAAAGAGCCAATGCTATTGGTACTTTGAAAATCAAACGCTTTCGTAGAATCACCACTTTTGCTGATATAATTGAGCATTCCACCAAACTGTGCCCCATACTGGAGTGATCCAGTACCTCTTATCAATTCAATATTTTGAATAGCCTCCATCGGCATAGAATAATGACTTGCCGGATAACCATAAATGTCGGTATTCGTCATTACGCCATCTTTTCTAATATTAAATTCCCAGCCGCGATGCGGATCTAAGCCTCGTGTCGAAATATTGATTTGATTTCCCGAACCATCCATGTCGTACACAAAAACACCCGGTACTTTTGCAAAAATTTGTCTAGGTGTTTTCTCAGCTATATTAGCATCTAAGCCTACTACATTTATTACTTCGGTCTTTTTGCCCGAATATAAAAATGTGCCTTTGGTCTTGGGCATGTTTTGAATATTGAATTTGTATTGTTGCTCAGATATTTCTACTGCCTTTAATTCGAGTATTTTGGTTGAATCTTGTTTAATTTGAGCATATACATTGAGGTTCAAAATCAAAAAAACGGATAGAGTAAGCGTATATATATTTAATATTCTCATAAGCATATTTTTTTGCAAATTTAATTTTGCTAGATTAGTTTAAAAATGACAATTAGCATTAATCTGTGCCTCTTCATTATTTTATGAGGTTTTATTTCATCAAACTTATGTTACTTTTGGAATAAAACAGGCTATTTTTGAAACAAAAATTCATGAAATTTGAGACTATTAAAAATTGCTCTTGTACTAATTGCCTTAGTTTTTACTTCAATATTTTGGTGTAATTATACCATTAGTAGCAATTCTAAAAATAAAACTTTTTATAAGGTTTCGGAAATTCCATCTTCAAAAACTGGGCTACTATTAGGGACATCCAAATTCCTTGCCAACGGATACATCAATCCGTATTATACCTACAGAATTAATGCAGCGGCAGATTTAATGCAAGCTAAAAAAATCAAATTCTTGATAATAAGTGGCGACAATAGCCAGAAAAACTACAATGAACCCGAAATGATGAAACAGGATTTAGTAGTTTTAGGAATAGACTCTACAAAGCTATATTTAGATTTCGCTGGTTTTAGGACTTTTGATTCTGTAATCAGAGCGAAAGAAATTTTCGGACAAGATTCTCTAACCATCATTTCACAGGCGTGGCACAATGAAAGAGATATTTTTATAGCAGAAAAAGAAGGATTAAAAGCTATAGGTTATAATGCCAAAGATGTAAATCAGAAACAAGGTCTAAAAACCCAAATCAGAGAAAAGCTAGCAAGAGTAAAAGTGTATTTTGATTATTTATTTAACACCAAACCCAAGTTTTTAGGAGAAAAAATAGAAATTCCTGATTAGAATCGAAGAATTCATGTTTGAATATTGAAGTGAATTGATTGGTGTAAATATTAGATTCGTGTAAACTTCGTGCATTTGTGGCAATCAATTACAAATTTTAAGTTTCGCATTCAGCAATTGAACGAAACTTAGATATTCGTCTTCCATTATTTTCAATTTTTTTATTTGGGTTGGAGGAAAACAAATCTTTTGCTAAACGATTAAGTTCTTTAGCTGCTAAAAGTCTTTCATTTGGGGTTTTTCTTAACCAAAATTCAAGATTGTTTTTGGGCACTTCATCCCAATTTTTATATTTTAAGTTTATTTTCCAAACTAAATATAAAATTATTACTACAAATTTAAACGAAAAATCGACCGAATTGATTTCTTTAAAAATTATTTCTTTAAAGCCCAAGTTTGAGTCCCCACAAACTTGCAACCGCCCAAGTTAGTGTCCCCACAAACTTATAAACCGCCCAAGTTTGTGTCTGTACAAACTTACCCATATCCTCATCAATTTTCTGCCACTAATTTCTTATTTTTGCAAATTATAAATTTAAGTTTCAGCGAATTCAGCAAATGGAAATCTCAAAAACATATATTCCCAAGGAAATTGAAGATAAGTGGTATGCTTATTGGGAAAAAAACAAATTCTTTAAATCTACGCCTAACAAAGACAAAGAACCGTACACAATTGTCATTCCGCCACCAAATGTAACGGGTGTGTTACACATGGGACACATGCTCAACAACACCATCCAGGACGTGCTAATTCGTAAAGCTCGGATGGAAGGCAAAGAAGCTTGTTGGGTGCCTGGAACTGACCACGCATCGATAGCAACTGAAGCGAAAGTGGTGGCAATGCTCAAAGAACAAGGCATCAATAAGGCAGATCTAACAAGAGACGAATTTCTGAAATATTGTTGGGAATGGACAGAGAAATACGGTGGAATAATCCTGAAACAATTACGCAAACTAGGAGCTTCTTGCGATTGGGATCGTACACGCTTTACGATGGAGGAAAGCCTTTATGATGCCGTAATTGACGTTTTCGTAGACTTACACCAAAAAGGCGACATTTACCGTGGTTACCGTATGGTAAATTGGGATCCGCAGGCCAAAACAACGGTATCTGACGAGGAGGTAATCACGAAAGAAATGCCTTCGAAATTGGTGCATATAAAATACATCGGAGATGACGCCGAGGTGACGATCGCCACAACTCGTCCAGAAACAATTATGGCAGACGCAGCTATATGTGTGCATCCTGAAGACGAGCGTTATAAAAATTTGATAGGCAAAAAAGTTAGAATTCCACTTATCAACAGAGAAATCAGCATTATTGCCGACGAATATGTAGAGATGGAATTTGGAACGGGATGTTTGAAAGTAACTCCAGCCCATGACCAAAATGACTTTGCTCTAGGAGAAAAACATAAACTCGAAGTTATCGATATCCTGACTGATGAAGGAAAACTCAACGAAAAAGCGGAGATTTTAGTAGGTGAAGATAGATTTGTTGCTCGTAAAATGATTATCAAAATGTTGGAGGAATCGGGCAATTTGGTAAAAGTGGAAGAATACAAATCAAACGTTGGAACATCAGAAAGAACGGGTGCTGTGATTGAGCCTAAAATCTCTTTGCAGTGGTTCTTGAAAATGGAAAGATTGAGTAAACCAGCTCACGAAAATGTGATGAATGACACCATTCAACTCATTCCGCCTAAATTCAAGAATACATACAACCACTGGATGGAAAACGTTCGTGATTGGTGTATCAGTCGTCAGCTGTGGTGGGGACATCGTATTCCCGCCTATTATTTGGCAGACGGAACTTACATCGTAGCCAAATCAGTAGAGGCTGCAGTTGAAATCGCTAAAACAAAAAATGGCAAAAATGTTACGGCCGCTGACTTCACCCAAGACGAAGACGTGTTGGACACATGGTTTAGTTCATGGTTATGGCCAATATCGGTTTTTGATGGTTTCAAAGACCCCAATAATGCTGACATCAACTATTATTACCCAACCAACGACTTGGTAACAGCCCCTGAAATCCTTTTCTTCTGGGTAGCAAGAATGATAATTGCGGGATTTGAATATAAAGGCACTTATCCTTTCAAAAACGTTTATCTAACAGGAATAGTAAGAGATAAGCAAGGCCGTAAAATGTCAAAATCTTTAGGGAATTCACCAGACCCATTAGATTTGATTGACAAATTCGGAGCAGATGGCGTTCGTACAGGAATGCTTTTCAGTTCACCAGCAGGAAACGACCTACCTTACGACGAAAAACTAGTTGAACAAGGCCGCAACTTCTCCAATAAAATGTGGAACGCATTTAGGTTGGTGAAGGGTTGGAAAATCGTAAGTTCGAGCGATTCCTCTTCTGTCAATTCGAGCAATCCAACTGTCAGTTCGAGCATAAGTGAGCATGATAATGCGAAACTTACCAGCGTAGCTGCCGAGAACCTTGTCAGTTCGAGCATAAGTGAGCACGATAGGAAACTTACTAGCATAGCTATCGAGAACACGTCTGCAATATTATGGTTTAGAGCCAAACTCAACGCCGCCATCGCCGAAGCCCTCGACCACTACGACAAATTCAGAATGTCAGACGCCCTTTTAGTAACTTACAATCTCATCTGGAATGACTTCTGCTCGCAGTATCTTGAAATGATAAAGCCAGCCTATTTGGATGGACAAAGCCTACCGATAGACCAAGGAACTTACGATGCTACGCTAGAATTCTTCGAAGAACTCATGCGTTTGGTACATCCTTGGACGCCTTTTATATCGGAAGAAATCTGGCAAAACATACAAGAGCGAGCGGAGAATGACTCCATTTGTATAAAAGAATTCCCGAAAGGAGGGGAGGTAGATACCAAAATATTGGCTGATTTTGAGATATTGTTTGAGTTGGTTTCGTGGGTACGAAATACCCGTCAGTCTAAACAAATGTCTCCAAAAGAAGCTTTGCCATTGAGCATCAACACCCAAGATGCCAATAAATATGCTCATCTGGAGGATTTAATTAAAAAAATGGCTAACCTTTCAGAAATCACATTTGTGACAACCTCTGTAAAAGGCATGAGCTTAGTAATCAAAGGAGATGAATTCGGCATAGACTTGGGCGAAAACCTTGACATAACCGCCGAAAAAGAAAACCTAAAAAAAGAGCTCGAATACACCCAAGGTTTTAAAAAATCGGTTGAAGGCAAACTAGCTAATGAACGATTTGTAGCCAACGCCGCACCTGATTTAGTTCAACGTGAAAGAGATAAGCTTGCCGACGCAGATGCTAAAATAAAGGCTATTGAAGAGGCTTTGGGGAGGTTGGGGTGAGTTATGGTTTTTATAAATTGAAAAAGCACACAGAGTTTATAGGTTTGTGTGCTTTTTTTACAATTTCAATCACCAATGCTTCCGTCTAGGGTTTAGGCTTCGGATTTCCTACTGCCGAGGAATTGGTGGAGGGGTTGAGGAGGGTGGATGGGGTTTTATGATGATTTTCTCTTCGGTAAGATATAGGTTACAGAAAAAAATAGACTTGGTTTGAAAACCTTCTCAACGGTATTATCTAACGACTGAGCATCTTTCTTATACACATTGCCAATTTTATATTCGTCTGTTTTTAATCTATTTACTCTGTTGAAATTTACCCCCGCAGAAAGACTGATTAAATTAGTTTGTTTTCCCAAAACAATGGTTGGGCCAATGGCCAAATTAGTTTCAATCGTTGTCAAATCCTTTAGTTCGGTTCCAATACCAACCAACATACCCATTCTTGCGTTTTTGCCATTTCTACCTGTAATGTGCAAAAATGAACCTATTCCTAAATTTAGTCTATTTTCTGGAATTCTGCTTTGAAGAGTAACGGTCGAGTCTGTTTTTTTATCAAAATAAGGCACCAAATTTTGGGCATTTTTACCAAAACTAAGAATAGGCCCAACAGAGTAATCAAGCTTTAAGCCTCCCTTTGTTTCAAAAATAAACGGTTCGTAATCTTTCTTATTAACCTTTACTTTAAATTCTACTTCGTCTCCATTTGCCACACGCCCAATAGATCGTGCAATGTAGGAGTCTGATAATAGTAGCTTCTTTCTTAGTTCATAAGTTTTCAAATTAAGGGTATCTAAACCTTTATCTAACCTTGTATAATTTGACCTAATCGTCTCTGCTTCTTTCTTTATTCTGCTTGAATCTACTGACTCAGTTTTCAAAGCCAATTGTAGGGTCTTAACATATGATAGATAGGCTTTTTCGTAAGTTTGTTCAAACTTATCCTCCTCAATTTCGGCTTTTTTCAACAATTCATCAATCTTATAATCTTTCATTGCATCAGACATTACATTTTCATTATTGAAGGTTTCAATTTTAGAAATATGTATTAGAATACTATAAATCTTTTGAAGCGAACTCAAATTACTAACAGCTTGATTGTAAATAATACAATCTTTTACAAGGTCTTCTAAACTTTGTTTAAGATTGTCAATTTCATTCTTCTTGATTTTATTCGCAACAATAGCTGACATTGCTTTTGTAGCATCACTTATAGAATCTTCATTAGCTTTTTTTTCAATTCCAAATAGGGTCGCAAAGGATGCGGAAGGAACTGACACGTAAGAGACTATTTTGGTGTCAATTTCGACTTCGGAAGCAAATTTATTAACATTCTGAACCTCTAAGGTAACTATTTTACCATGTTTAAGCTTCAATGTATCATTTACTCTATTATTACTTAAATCAAAGACAGCTTGAGAGTAAGCATTTGAACTTAGGCCAAGAATTGCAAAAACCGTAATTATTTTTTTCATGACTAACTTATTTTAAAGTTTTCAAAAAAGGAATACTTGGAGCAAAGAAATATTCTCCACCTTTCATAGTTACAAATTGATCGAAAGTCATTCTTACCTCAGAGTTCTTATCGCCCCACTTTTTAAAGTAAGAGCTTTCAGAAGGATAACCGTCTTGGCCTATTTTCTGGCCTATTATAAGGTCAAGACCAACGTCATTACCATCATTAATCCCAAGTGCATTTTTGGGAAAACTTTTATCATTTGCCCATTGTTTTTGAATTCTTTCAAACTGAGCTTCGATACTGGCCTGATAGCTCTGGAATAACAGCCCAACACCTCCCAAGGGTTTAGTTTCTGCAATCCCGTCGTCCATATCGTCTAGCCGTTCTCCGAAAGGAATTCCTCTTCTTGCCATTATGGCGGACTTTGAGTCACTTATATCACTTCTTGGATTGGTTTTTCTGATATGAGCGTGGTAAGGACATTTGCTTTGTTCGTCTTCAGAATAATCAAAATTATTGAAGGAAGAGTTGGCTATTAAGCCTTCATGTTCTGACATTTGAATCGGTGTGCCGTCCTCAAATCTACCCATAATCATAGCTCCAACTCGTTCTCTTTCGTCACCTTTTAAATGTAAATTATCAGCCAATTTCTCTTCAGCCTTTTTAAAACCTTGAACGTTTTGCTCTAATTTTCTAAAAACAAAAAAACTGCCCTGGGCAGTGGTGAAAAATGGATCTGGGGTTAAAACCAGTTTTAGATCTGCGGTTGGGTCGAACTTTAGTTTTCCAGATTCTCCGTGAGCATCTCTGTATTTTTGTATTTCATCTTCAAAAAATAAAGGCTGCGATATGCCATCTACATAACCGAAATGCTCCAAACCTGCTCCTTCTCTATTTTTAATTGCATCTCCAAATTCTATATGGTGTACGGTAGCAAATGATTCTACTTCATTCTTAATTTTTGCAGCCAATTGTTCAACCTTATTTTTTTCATTATCACCTATTAATAAGTGAAAATGTATATTTTGTTGGTAGCCCTCACCCCATTTCGCTTTGTCGGGATCATCTAAACCAGCCTGTTCCATCCCATTTAAAAAAGCAGATTTACCCAAAAATTTGTCTTCTGTGATCAACGGGTCGAAAAGGTAATCGTATCCCAGTCTAGAAATGTGTATGCAAGCAAAAAGTCCTCCATCAATTCTTTGAGTTTTCCAGAGATGGGTTGCATACAACTGCTCATATCCTGACTTTATAATTCCTTCATTTACTAGACTATTTAGCCAATTCTTCACTTCCTTTTCTTCTCCTAATCTACCTTCAATAAAAAGATTCGCAGTATGTTCTCTTCCATGACTTTTGAGAATATTTCCTTGTATGTCACTCAGTGTCTGACGGTGCTTTGGGTCTAAATAATTAATTGCCATAATTTTAAAAAATTTAATGAAGCCCTACTCTCTTTTTATCGCTGCTTTTTCGGGATACTTTCAGCTTAAACAACTTTTGGAATTTGTTAACAGTGTAATATTTATGCCGTATTTGATAACCAAGATTGTCCAAGTATAAAAAAATACTTAAGAAAATAAGTTGGTCAATTTTTGATTAAGAAAATTCCAGCAACCAGTAGTCCAAAACCCACAACTGATAACCATGGTAATTTTTCAATAATTGCCAAAATGATTTTCGCAATGTTGTCATCAATACTAGCCACTTCTAAGCCCTTATTTGTGTTTTCTTTTGGATGGAGTTCATTCCATAATAAAAGAAGTTGAAAGAGTGTGCCTAGTATTATTAGAATAATTCCCAATAAATCCTTAATAAATTCGATGTTTTTCATAATCTTATTTTTTTAAAAGTTTAAATTTTCAGATTCAAGAGCCTTTTGAACGGGTAAACTCATATTTCTTTCCTCTATCAATTACACCCCCCAAACTCAGTCATAAATACAACCCCATTATCAGCCTTAAAACCTGGTTCAAGTGTGATGCTTTTTCCTGCTTTATAGGTTACAATGGCGGTTCCAGTTATTTTATTCGTGGCGATAATAACTCCAGTGCTGGCATTTACTTCCTTAATCAAAATCCCACTCGAAATATCATGTGCCGTACTCGCCAATGTCATGGAAGTAGCACATGGCGGTGGGCAAACCGACAAAACCGAAAATGGAACTGCTGGGTTATCAGATGCAGAAGGGTTTGATGAAATAATTCTTATCTTATAATTGCTACCAACACTTACAGAATTAGGAACCGTTGCCACTATTGTGCCTGAACTAACACTCGTCAAAGACCCAAGTGAAGTTGTTCCACTGGTAAACGTTCCTGATGCGTTTGAAAGCTGTGCCGTGAAAACATTACCCGAATTGAAAGTGCCGACCGCCGTAAATGGAATATTGAAAGCGGTGTTTTGACAGAAAGCAGAAGGTGAGCTAGAAAGTGTAAAAGTATTTGAAACTATAAAGTCTTTTATACCTACTACACTCCATTTGTTATTAATATCTTTGGCTCTAATTGAAATTTTATGAGTACCTAAGCCTAAGCTAGTCAAAGCCGCTGTGAAATTCACAGTAACAGGTGAATCAGGGCTTACGGCTACGGCAGTTGCTGCCCCATAACCAGGGTCTGTGTCTATGAAATACTCCATGGCAACGATATTCGGAATGCTTGAAGAAACCGTTGATTCTTTATAAAATGGCCTTACGGCTACAACACTCCATTTGTTATTGGCATCTTTTGCTCGAACCGAGAGAAAATGAAAACCATCTGTAACCGTATTTGGCAAAGCAAAAGTAAAATTTTGAGACATTGGACTCCCTGCTGTAACTGCTACGCTAGTTGCCAATCCATAACCTGGATCGGCATCAATAAAATATTCCAACGCGGTAATATTTGGAATACTTGCTGTAGAAATCGCTTCTTTGTAGAAAGGCCTTACAGCTACAGCACTCCATTTATTATTAGCATCTTTTGCCCTTATAGAAATAAAATGAAAACCATCAGCCACTGTATTTAGCAAAGCTACAGTAAAGTTTTGAGTCAATGGGCTTCCTGCTGTAACCGCCACACTTGTAGCTAAACCATAGCCTGGGTCGGCATCAATAAAATATTCCATTGCGGTAATATTTGGAATACTTGCCGTAGAAATTGCTTCTTTATAGAAAGGCCTTACTGCTACCTCGGACCATTTATTATTGGCATCTTTGGCTCTTATAGAAAGAAAATGAAAACCTTCTGATACAGTATTTGGCAAAGTAACGGTAAAATTTTGAGTCAATGGACTTCCAGCCGTGACGGCTACACTTGTAGCCAATCCATAGCCTGGGTCGGCATCAATGAAATATTCCAATTCTGTAATATTTGGAATGGCAGCCGTAGAAATAGCCTCTTTGTAAAAAGGCCTAATGGCGGTTATTCCCCAAGTATTATTAACATCTTTAGCTCGGATACTCAAAAAATGAAACCCATCTGATACGCTCGAAACAGAAATATTAATATTAGCAGTTAAAGACGTATTAGCAGTAATTGGCACATCTATTCCTGCTCCGAAACCTGGATCCGCATCAATGAAATATTCTAATTTATTGATATTTTGGGCGAAAACAAAGGTGTAAGGCAGTAAAAGGACTAGAAAAAATAACTTTTTCATAATTTTTAAATCTAATTATTTCCTCTTACAGATACGTTGACATTTATAGGTGTAGTGCTATTTCCTACGCCTGAAGGTAAGTAACTTGTAATGATTGGATAAGCAGGCATCCCCGACAAAATATAGGGATTTGAACCTCCAAATGCCCCAGCATTTGTCCCTCCAGTACCAATGCCGATGGCTGAAGAACCAACCCCAAGTTGAAAGTTTGCATCTTCTGTGCTCCAAGTAGTCCAAGGATTTGAAGTTAAAAAAGTAACGGTTTCGTCGCCGAAATTGACATTACCATTACCAGAAGGGGTTGCTGCCTGTCCAAGGCAAATATTATTTGAAATTGTATTTCCGACACTTGACCCATTAATTACACCAACTACAAATTCTTGAACTGTAGCAGAACCTCTGGCATCTAAAATGTTATTGGTTACACCACAACCAAATAAGGAAGAGAAAGCCGAACCACCGCCCCTATAATAAATATTATTGCTAATTACAGAATTTGTTAAGTTAATAATTGAACCAGAAAAAATAATACAATTTGAGACTAAACAATTATACCCATACTGGCTATTGATTACTGTTGAATTATTTCCTGAAACACCTCCAGACATATAACACTTCGTAATTGTGCCATTATTCCCTCTTGAATTTACTCCACCAACTAAATTAGTACTTACTCCAAAGAAAGTACTTCCCAATTTGCATCGAGTAATAGTAATATTTATATCATTAATGCTCACGCTCCCCACTTGGTCAATTCCTGTTAAAATACTATTAGCTGAGCCATTATTAAATGTTAGTGTGCTGATTTGTGAATTACGTGTTTCAAATGAATTATTTATATTTTTACTATTAAAATAACCATTTCCAATAATGGTAAGTCGTTTACGGCAATCCAACGTGCCATAGTTTGTTGTACTTGGTTCTACATAAACAATATCCCCGGCAACAGCTGCATCATGGGCGGCTTGAATGGTTGTATAAACATTCACCCCCGCAATACCAGGGTTATTGTTACAACGGCGAACAGTCTGGGCAGAAATAGAAAGGCTAAATGCCAAAAGGCAAATAATTGATAAGAAAGTAATTGATTTTTTCATTGTTTTATTTAATTATTGAGATACTATTTTTTACATAATTGATTCTTCTGCGAGAGATTTTCAAAAGATTTCCATTGGCCATTTTCAGAGAAGCATAAACTCCATAATGCTCCATTTCTTTCACATAATCAGGATTCACCAAATGGTTTTTGCTAACTCTTATGAAGCTTCCAAGCTTCTCTTGGTGTCTCAAAAGCGTAAAGCTCGACACCACCTTCTTTCCATCCACCAGATGGAATTCTGTGTAGTTGATATCACCTCTCAGAAAGAGGATTTCATTGCTTTGGGGGTAATTGATTTTTATCATGACTTTTGGGGTGTTTGGTTTCCCAACCACTGACAAACCAATGGTTGTTATCAATAAATACTTTGTCTTCTTTCAATAAATCATAAAGGATTCTGAATTCTTCTTGTGAGAGCTGCCCAAATGCATGTGATACTTGTTCTTCATCCACAGCCGTGAGGTAGCCCTCTTTGGCTTTGGTATCCCATCCAATGGTGTAGCTGACCACTTTCTTCATCCTCTATTTTTTCTTATCAAAATTAGGCTGAAGCAGTGGGCAAGGAAATACTGTGATTTTGGTATTTTTTGGGGATTGAGTACTGTTTAGGCAGTAGATTTGGGCCTATATTTAGATTTTTATGTATCTTCACAAAGTTTTTGCATGTATTAATGAAAATCAGGTATTTAAGTATTTTACTTTCCCTTCTAATTCTTGTAGGACTTATTTTCTTTAAACCGTGGTTTAGAGAGGCAGAAATTGGAAAAAAAACAATTTTTGTAAAAGAAAAAGAATTCATAAAAGAATACGAAGAAATTGCTAGAGAGATTTCTTACTTTAAAGATTCTGCGACTCTATACAAAAAGTTGAGATTTCTTGAACAAAAAGCAAAAACCTCTAAAATGGATGCGGATTTACTTCTAAGCCATATATTATTTGGTGATGATGACTCTTTTAAAAGTAAGTATTTCAATTCAAATTTTCAGTATTTTGAAGCTTTGAAGTATGCACAAAGGCTTAATTCAAGTTATTTTATGTCGAAAATATATCATGGATTAGCAATAAATCATAGACAAGAAAATAAAAATGATGATGCAATAGAATTTTATAGAAAAGGAATATCAGAAGCATTAAAATTAAAAGGCTATAATAATTTTGGATCTCTTTATAATGATTTTGGAATTGCCTTTTTTGAGAATAAACAAATCGATTCTGCAAAATATTACTATGAAAAAGCGTTATTGGTTTTTAAAAACGAGAATAATCCTATTGGAGATGGAATATATAATTCTAATATAGGAGATGTGTATTTTGATGAAAAAAAATTTAAATTAGCTTTATCCGCTTACTTAAAATCTAAATTGGTTTTTGCTGTTTTAAACCATGAAGGCCTAAATGCCCAAGTTTATTTTGATATAAGCAAAACCTATTATGAGATAAATGATATTAAAAATGCATTGATTTACGCCTTAGATGCGAATAAAAATAGTATTAAAACTAAAAATTTGAACCTAATATATGATTCAGAAATTTTACTCTCCAAAATATATTCAAAGTTAAATAATTATAAATTATCTAATGCCTATTTATTCAAGTGCATTGAAACAAGAAATGAGATAAATAAACAAGACTTAAATAGTAAAATTAAAGCGGCTAAATATGGCTATGATTTTGAATTACAAAAAATACTAAACGAAACGCAGTTAAGGGACATCGAACAGAAAAAGAAAGAAAATTTTTGGTTAATTTTTGGAATATTATTGGCATCCCTATTGGTTGGATTAATTTCATATTTCCTTTTTGATAGGACTAAAAAAAGTAAAATTATTGAAGCTCAAAAAGAAGAATTATCGAATGTTAATTCATCTTTGGAAGAAAAAGTAAAGGAAAGAACAGCTGAACTCTTCTTAGCTAATAAAGAGTTAGTTATGAAAAACTTCGAAATAACCGAGGCCTTGTTTAAAGGTCAAGCCATAGAACGTAAACGAGTTGCAGCAGAATTGCATGACAATCTTGGGAGTACTCTATCTGCTTTAAAGTGGCGTTTGGGAGCTTTAGATGCTACGAATTTGTCTAAGAATGAGAGAATTATATATGAAGGAATAAAAGAAAATATGGGTATTGCTTATGAAGAAGTTAGGCTAATTTCCCACGGTTTGATGCCTTCCCAATTCGAAAATTATGGTTTAGTTAATTCAATCAATAAATTTGCAGACGAGATAACTGAAAGTAGAAAAATAGGTGTACATACCGATTTTAAGGAATTTGAATTTGTTCATAATAATAATTTATTACTAGAATTTTATAACATTACACTTGAATTAGTAAATAATGCTCTCAAATATGCGAATGCAAGTAATATTTGGATAGTTTATTCATCTTCTAATAGACACTTACATTTAATTGTCAAAGATGATGGTTCAGGTTTAAGCCCCAAGAGCATCGGTATGGGTTTAAATAATATTTATGAAAGATTGAGGCCTTATGATGGGAGTATTACATTAAACAACTCAAAAGAGAACAAAGGGTTAATAGCTTTAGTAAAAGTTGATTTTTAATGGAATAATTAAAGTATATAAAGTGAATTCAAAATAGCCCTTTCTGTTGATAAAATTTAGTAAAATCTGAATATGGGTTACAAAAAAAAGAATTCAAATAATATCCTTGTGATTTAATTCTATTAATCACTTTTTTTATTAATGGCTCTTTTTCAGCACTTGGATATTCTTTAATAACTTTTGAAATTAAATTTACCCTCAAAAGGCCGAAACTAAAATTATTATCAGATGGGTTTTCTCCAAATCCGATTGAATTATTGATTTTATGTAGAAAAAATGGAACTCCTAACCGAAAGTTTACCCTATTGGCATTATAAAAATTGATTACCATCTCAAAGAATAAGTCAAAATTTATAATTGGGAAAAACAGAACTAAAATATCAGATCTGTCATAAAATTTTGTTTTGTAAAAACACTTTAAACTAAAGTAATTTGTATTATCTTTTATAGCATATTTAATAAAATTCACAACACCTTCCTTTGTTAAGTTCAAATAAAATCGTCCAATATGATTATTTGGATATGTACAACTAAAGTTTTTCCTCAAATAAAAAAAATTATCATCATACCAATGATTATAAACAAAATAATTAATCCTATTACTATTATTATTATTTACAAAATATTCTCCCGGATTCAAGACCAAAGGTGCCATTAAACTTCCTGCTTTTACTATTCCATTTTCAAGCTTCCTAATTACTTCAACGTTTTTCGTTTCATTGTCTAAATACTCAATCTTCAAAATATCAGTTAAAAAACACTCATTACCTACTTCTCCAATGGGATTTGTATACGTTCGATATAATAAAGATTGTACAGATGGTCCATTAAGTAATGGATTTAAGTTTCTATTTACCTCTATTTTGTTTTGCAAAAAGGTATCAAAATAATCATATAATTCTTTCATTTCTGTTTATAGCCGATAATAGATCAGTGGATAATTTAAAATAAAAATTATCTTTTATTTGATTGATTTGATATTCATTATCTATAACAATTCTCCAAATTATTGAGATGGAAAGGAACGCTAAAAATTTTCTGAATTTTTTAGTATTTCGTAAGTAAATATTTTTAAAAACAACCTTGTATTCTGGATTGTGTGTTATAAAATTGACTAAATCACTTCGGCCAGTAAAATCCAAAATTTCAAAATTATCAGTATCATATAATATTAAAGAGGAAACAAAATAACTCAATTCAAAAACCTCATCACCAATTCCAGCATTTTCCCAATCAATCACATAATAATCATTTTCAGATAATATTATAATATTATCTGATTTCAAATCCCCATGAACACAAGTCTCATGTACATATTTTTTTTTCCATTTACTTATTGATAAGGCTAGATCTGTGCTAAGTTTCTGAATAAAATAACTTTTAGAAAACAATTGGGGAGGATAATTTTTTTTGAAAGATGATGGATTTAATTTTCCTAGTGACTGTTGAATTCTAAAGAAAATTAATACTTTGTCCTCCAAAATCAAGCCATGCGATAGTTTTGGTTTGATATACCGATAAATAATAATGTCATTAAGTTTATCAATATGCAAGACTTCTGGAGTACAGAAGAAACCCGAAATTAATTTTTGATTTCGAGTTTCCTTTCTGAATCGGCTTTTCTCTTTTTTATCTTCACTAAAAAATGATTTCAAAATGAATTCATCATTAATATTCAAAACAAGAGTTGCAGAATTTCTTAATTCCTGAATTTTCCAAACAACAATTTTTTCTTGAAGAACAAGACTTAACCAAAATTGTATATAGTCTTTGGTGAAAATCAAAATTATTTAATGGTAATAAGTGGGTTTTGGTTAATTTTACCATTTTCTGTTACCTCGTCCTCAAATAAGTAATCACAAGGATTGAAAAAATCTAAATACTTTGTACCCAAAGGCTTATAGTATATACTTGGAAAAATAATAAATGATACATGACTAATATCAATACTTTGATTTGTTAATTCTGCTTTTGTTACAAGTGTGAACCATTCATCCAAATAAAAGTACATATCTTCCTTTTTTTCGGTTATTTGCAGCATAGGATCTATGACAATGCTCTGAAGATAATTGATTTGTCTATTTTTATATTTTCTTATTGCTTCTTTTCTCACTAAAACAGCTTGATGATTTTCCCAAGTATCAGCTACCAAATCTTTTCTTGAAATGGCATAAATTTTTTCACATTTTAAATTATTATTGTTAATAACTTCTGCAATCATATTTGACACATTATAGCACGAATTATCTATTTTTGATAAATCAATATTGTCCAATATAATTTTTAAGTCCTTATATTGTTTAAGTGTTACAAATTTATTTCTTAAAGAATCATTTTTTAATAAAGTTTCTACCATACTCACTTTGTGAGGGTATTTCTCTTGGCAAGTTTTTAAGGCTTCAGGTGCCATTTAGATAATATCAAATGTTAAACTTAGACCTTTCATTTCAAATCTCGTCCATGTAACAGGGCATGGCCTTTGAGTAATGGCAGGTATTTGACCTCCTTGCCCAGAAGTTCCATTTTTTTTCATAATCAAAATTCTTTGTTCAAAATCATTTGATAAAGGTTTATTTTGAAAATCTAAAACGAAATTTTTTATGTATTTGGAATCTAAAAAAAATGAGTTTTTACCAGGTTCAATCAATCCAGAAATTCCGCCTATGATGGAAACTCCATCGTTGGTGATTTTGTCAACATTGACAATGATTGCCACATTTTTTTCTCCATCCTTAAATTCGTTTAGTTTTTTTATGACCGCATCTTTGTTCATAATTAAAAAGTTTATTATTTATTATTTTAAAATTTAATTCCTGTTTTTTGTTAGGTTAAACATAGTTTTTCTTTAACATTAATTCCCATATTGGACATAAATTAAAGCTTTTAAACTTAATTTCTTGTCCAGTTTTTTATTCGGTTAAACTTCTTCTCACAGTATATAACAATAAAAAGTTTGACTTCATAATTAAATATTTTTATTTAATATCTATCATTCCACCACCCCATTCCTCAACCCCCACCTCATCAGTCCAATCGCACTATTTACCCCCAGTTTCTTCATCAAATTTCGTCTGTGGGTTTCTACGGTAGTGCTGCTAATGTGCAGACGGTCGCCTATTTCTATGTTGCTGAGGTCTTCGCTTATTAGTTTTAGTATTTCTATTTCGCGTTTGGTGAGTGGGTTTACGTCTTCCACTCGGGTTTTGCCATTTGGGCTTTCGAATTCGGGTATTTCGGCTAGTTTTTTTACTATTCGCTCGCTAAAATACTTTTCGCCATTGGCTACAGTTCTTATGGCGTTTATGAGTTCTGGCTTTTCGGCACTTTTCATTACGTAGCCGTAAATACCCACTTTCAAAGCTTCCTTTATATGTTGGGCTTCCTCACTCATGGTCAGCATAATGCTCCTTGTTTTTGGTGAGGTGTCCTTCATACGCATGGTCATCTCTATGCCATTTAACAAGGGCATGTGATAATCCGCCAAAACGATGTCAACTGTATTTTTTTCAGCAAAAGAAAGAGCCTGCCAACCATTGTTTACTGTGCCAACTATCTCGAAGCCATCTACCGTACCCAAAAGCATACTCAAACTTTCGGCAACAAGATGGTGGTCGTCAGCTATTAGGATTCTAGTGGCTTCCATGGATTATAATGGTTTTTAGGGTTTTTCTTTTAAAATTCAAAATAATAATTCTAATTTCAAAATATTATTCTTAATTCTTAAGCAAAATTGGAAAGATATTTCTTTATAAAAAATACTGTCTAGACAGTATTTTTATGGTTTTATTCTACTGGTTTTCAGGTATTTTTTAATTTATTCTAAACAAAAGACCCATGTCCTACTCTCAAACCCTAGCCAACCGCATCCGGTTCAGTCTACAAAACCTCGAAAACGTCGAGGAAAAAGAAATGATGGGTGGTTTATGTTTTATGCTGAATGACAAAATGTGTGTGGGCATCATCAAAGATGAGTTGATGTGCAGGGTAGATCCTGATGAGAAAGCTGAGCTTTTAGAAAAACAGGGCTGCTTCGAGATGATGTTTACAGGCAGACCCATGAAAGCATTTGTGCAAGTAGACGAAACTGGGTTAAGAACCCAAGCTGATTTTAATTTCTGGATTAACAAATGCCTAGAATATAATCCTAAAGCGAAATCCTCAAAACGGAACGCCGCCCGAAATAAAAAACCTCATTCAGATAAATCCAAATGAGGTAAATAAACCGTCAAACGCAAATCAAATATCACAAACTGTCATTCGTATAAAACGTCAATCGAATAAATCGTAAATCGTAAATCGTCAATCGTAAATCGAGTCAATCGTCAATCCAATAAATCTAAAATTAAACCAATCAAATCAATGTCCACCCTTCACATTGCTAACTTCCTTGTCAAAGTCAATCCCTTGCTTACGCAATACTTTCTGAACGATAATTCCAAAGACAAATAGATAAACAAAACAAGCTGTAGCTAGAAGGTAGGAAGTCTGAATTCCTGCGGTATCAGCAATTCTTCCTTGTACCACTGGTATTATTGCTCCACCCAGTATCATCATTATCAAAAATGCCGAGCCTTGGTTGGTATATTTTCCCAAGCCAGCTGTTCCTAATGAGAAAATACTTGGCCATAGTATAGAACAAAACAATCCACCAGAAATCAATGAAAATAAGGCAACTTTTCCGGTGGTCATCACCCCAATTATGGTCATTATGGCTCCTAGTGCAGTAAATAACAATAACAATCTCACAGGTTTTTCTTTACTAGCAAAATAAGCCACAATTAAAACAACCACACAAGCTGCATAAGGCAATAAATCTGTCACATCACCACTATAAAGAGAATTAACTAATAATATAATGGCAAAAGCCACAAAAGGCACTACGACTATTAGGATTCGTTTTAGTTTAGGAGAAGGGTCAAAATTGCTAATTGAAGCCGTCCATCTACCAATCATCATACTTCCCCAAAACAGAGAAACGTATTTTGATATTTCTGAAGAGTCCAAGTTTTCTGTGATTTTCAAGTATTCACCTAAATTTGAACCAATAGTTACTTCTACCCCGACATATACAAAAATAGCTGTCATGCCCAATATCGCTTGTGGATAGGATAAAACCGAGCTTGCATTGGTAACTGCTCCAGATTTTTTACCTACCGAATATATCAAATAGCCAAGCATCAAAACTACCATCAAGCCGAACGTAAACATGATGGCTGTTTCAATAGAAGTAAATATGGCTACCAAAACACATACACTTAGAAATATCATCGGAAGTGTTAACATTACGTTACTTACTTTAACATCTTCATCGTTTTTGATTCTAGGCAAATTTGATTTCCAGAAAAACAAGGCAAGCAAGGCAAATAATAATCCCAAGAATAAGTAAGGTATTTTGACATCTTCTATCGAAGCGTTTTCTGCCGCTTCTTTAGAAATAGAACCAAATATTGCAAATGAAACCAAAGCTGGGCCAATTGTGCCGCCTAAGTTATTTACTGCTCCACCAAGGTTAATCCTTTGTGCTCCAGTTTCAGGAGGTCCCAAAGCTATCATAAAAGGCTGGGTAGCGGTTTGTTGTAATGAAAAACCCAATCCAACTATAAATAATCCTGCCAATAATAGGGGATAAGAAGCAGTTTGAGCGGCCGGATAAAACAATAAAGTACCTACGGCAGAAATCAAAAGGCCAATCACGATTCCGTTTTTATAACCGATTTTGTTTAGAATATCTCCTTTCATTATTTTTGAAAAGATCAAATACAAAACCGAACCAATAAAATAAGCAGCATAAAAAGCGAAATCTACCAATTGGGCTTGGGTTTGGGTTAAATCAAACTTTAGTTTGAATAGCGGAATCAATATTCCGTTGGATGCTGCCACAAAACTCCAAAAAAACCATACGGTCATGAGGGTATACAGAGCAGGGAGGTTTGTTGAATTGTTTTTGTTTTCCATATTTAAGGGTTTGTTTTATTAAGTTCTGATTCATCTTGCCATTCGTAAAAAACGTTCTTGGCAGCATCCCAATTTGGGTATATCAAAAAGTGCTTTTCTTTTACCAATTTAAACAGCACATCTCTCATCTCTGCCATATTTTCGTTATTCACAGCTGACATAAAAACTACATTTTCAGCATTTTTCTGCAAATATCCTGTTTTTAACCTCTCTAAATTGATTCTCAAGTCTTCTTCTGTAGCCAAATGTTTGTCAAGACCTTCGTTAGACTCTGGTTCGTATTGATCCAATTTGTTGAAGACCAATATGGTAGGTTTGTCTTTGGCATTAATTTCGGCTAATGTAGTATTTACTACATCTATTTGTTCTTCAAAAGAGCCATGAGAGATATCCACCACATGTATCAAAATATCTGCTTCCCGAATTTCATCCAATGTCGATTTAAACGACTCCACAAGAGTTGTCGGAAGCTTTCTTATAAAACCAACTGTGTCAGTCAATAGAAATGGAATATTTCCCAAAACCACTTTCCGTACGGTAGAATCTATTGTAGCAAATAGCTTATTTTCTGCAAAAGCCTCCGTTTTTGCTAGTTTTTGCATTAAAGTTGACTTGCCAACATTGGTATAACCTACCAAAGCTACACGCACAAGCCTGTCCCTTTCTTTTCTTCTAGTGGCAGATTGTTTATCTATTTTTTCAAGTTTATCTTTCAAAAAAGCTATTCTGTCTTGTACTATACGCTTATCAGTCTCTAGTTCTTTTTCACCAGGTCCACGCATACCTATACCACCTTTTTGTTTGCTTAAGTGAGACCACATTCGGGTAAGTCTCGGCAAAAGATATTTGTATTGTGCCAACTCTACCTGACGCTTTGCTTGGTCTGATTGGGCTCTTTGCGAAAAAATATTTAAAATAAGTAGACTCCTGTCCATAACTTTTATTTCTTCAAAAGCCTTTTCAAGATTCCTCACTTGCGAAGGACTAAGCTCATCATCAAAAATTATGGTATCTACAGGATTTATTTTTATCCAAGTCTGAATTTCCTCCAATTTGCCTTTTCCCACGAACGTCTTCTGATCTGCATAGTTAAGCCGCTGAACAAATACTTTTAAGGTCTTTACACCTGAAGTTTCTGCCAAAAAAGCCAGTTCTTCGAGGTATTCCTTAGTTTTTTCCGCATTTTGTTTCTGAGAAATCAAGCCTACCAAAATGGCAGTTTCTTGGGGTTTTTCCGTCGAATTTAATTGTTTGTTTATCAAATTGATATTTTTAAATTATTTCTCAATTGAAATATTGGACAATTTTTCTAAATAAAACTCCAATAATCAATATTCTTATGACAATATTAAGAATATTTTTTGGCTGAATCATTAAATAAATTTTCCATTTCATTGCCAATAATATTTTCATGAAAGCTTTAAATTTACTGCTGAAAAATTTATTTTTATATAAAGTGCTTAAAATCAGTCTTCTATTGTTAAACTATTATTTTTTTTAAATACGTAAACTTATTTTGGCACAGTATTAGTAAAGGATATAAACGAAACCGAAAGTTATTAAACGGATATAAACATGAAGATTAATAGATCGCAGATTTAAAAAACGGCAATTTGATTGGAATTTTATTTTTCGCTTTTTACATTTGTCGATTAGAATTCGAATGAATAAAAATATTAGAGCTATGCTCTTAAAGACTTAATCCTTCGTACAGGCCTAGGCCAGCACATGGATTATTAGGAAAGCACGTAAGTCGGAATCCCTGTCACTATCATTGAGGCAGGGATTTTTTTGTTATCTTTGCATCCCAATTAAGGTTTTAAAACAAATAATGAATCTCTCCAAAAATATAAGTATCCCAAACAAAAAAGCAAAATTTGAATATGCTTTTCTAGAGGAGTATTCTGCAGGAATGGTACTCACAGGTACTGAAATCAAGTCTATTAGACAAGGAAAAGTTAGTATGTCTGATGCATATTGTATTTTCAATAGTGGGGAATTGTTTGTAAAGAACCTAAATGTTGCCAAATATGAAATGGGAACACATTACAACCATGAGCCACTAAGAGATCGTAAACTTTTGCTCAACAAAAGAGAACTTAAAAAACTAAATGCAAAACTTACAGATAAAGGTTTGACAATTGTGCCTACGCGATTATTTATCAATGAATCTGGATTTGTGAAATTAGAAATTGCCTTAGCAAAAGGTAAAAAACTTTACGATAAGCGAGAAAGTATTAAAGAAAAGGATGTTTCTAGAGACAGAAGCAGAGATTTATAATTCTTTAGCGTTATTAAAAAGTCTACAATTTTCTCTTTTTCTATTATTTTCTTGTGATTTAAATATTACCTCTTTTTTTTAATAAACTTATTCATTAAATTGCCTGACAATTAGTCTATTACTCAAAAATCTAATTGTTTATGGGGCGGAAAGTTTTAATCCTAAATGCCGATTATCGTGCAATAAGTATTTGCACTGTTCCTAAGGCCTTCTTATTAGTCTATCTCAATAAGGCCGAGTTGGTTGCAGAGTCTGAAAAGGAAAGGTTACGTTCTATCAACAACTCATTCGCTTCACCTTCCATCATCAGGTTGAATAAGTATGTTTCCGTTCCTTACCGTAATGTGGTGATGACCAGGCAAAACATATTCAAAAGAGATAATAATACCTGTGTATATTGTGGAAAAACAACAGATTTAACCTTGGATCATGTTATTCCTAAAGCAAGAGGAGGTAAAACCCACTGGGAAAATTTAGTAACTGCTTGCAAAAGATGCAATTCAACCAAGGGTTGTTCAACGCCAGATGAAGCCAATATGAATCTTAAGTACAAACCTGTAAAGCCATCATTTTTAATGTTTGTTAGGGACTGCTCTGGCAAGTTGGAGGAAAAGTGGCTGCCATTTCTAAGTAAAGCACGATAAGTGGCCAGCCCAAGTTTGGTGTCCTCACAAACTTAACCCACCCGCCTAAAATTTTGATTTTAAATCTTTTACACAAAAATATTTCAAGTCTTTTCTTTGAAATATTTCCTCTCTTTCCTATCTTTGCACTCCTTTTTAACAAGGAATTATCAATTTTTAACAATTTTCAATAGAAAGGCTCGGTCTATTGATGTAATAATGAGTGTTTTAAATCTTTTATGACAAATCAAACATTTCCTGATTTCGATTGGGACAAAGTAACAAAAAAAGGTATTGGTGCAGGGTATTCAACTGCAGAAAAAGAAGAGTTAGAGAAAGTTTACGGTGATACTTTCGCCGCAATCGAAGAAAAAGATGTAGTAGATGCTCTTGTAGTTGGTATGACTGACAGAGAGGTTCTATTAAACATTGGTTTCAAATCAGATGGTATCGTTTCTCGTTCAGAATTCCGCGATTTGCCTGATCTTAAAGTAGGCGATAAAGTTGAGGTTTTCATCGAAAAACAAGAAGATGCTTTAGGACAATTGGTTATTTCACGTAAGAAAGCTAGAGTCCTTACAGCTTGGTCTAATATTGAAAGTGCACTTGAGACTGACATTATTGTTGATGCTTTAATCAAGCGTCGTACAAAAGGTGGTCTTATTGTAGATATTTTTGGTATTGAGGCATTCTTACCAGGTTCACAGATTGATGTTAAGCCAATCAGAGACTTTGATGTTTTTGTTGGAAAACGTATGGAAGTGAAAGTTGTTAAGATTAATCATACCAACGACAACGTAGTAGTATCACACAAAGTGTTGATCGAGAAAGACCTTGAGTCTCAACGTCAACAAATCCTTACTAACCTTGAGAAGGGACAAGTATTGGAAGGTGTGGTTAAAAACATCACAAACTTCGGTGTATTCATCGACCTTGGTGGTGTTGACGGTTTACTTCACATCACGGATATCTCGTGGGGTAGAGTAAATCACCCTAACGAAGTATTGAATCTTGACGATAAAATCAAAGTGGTAGTTCTTGACTTTGATGACGACAAGAAACGTATTTCTTTAGGTATGAAACAATTGGAAGCTCATCCTTGGGATTCTTTAGCTGAAGGTCTAGAAGTAGGGTCTAAAGTGAGTGGAAAAATCGTAAACATCGCTGATTACGGTGCTTTCCTTGAATTGAAACCAGGTGTTGAAGGTTTAATTCACGTTTCAGAAATGTCTTGGTCACAACATTTGAGAAACCCGTCTGATTTCTTACAAATCGGTGATGATATCTCTGCAGTTGTATTGACTATGGACAAGGACGAAAGAAAAATGTCATTGGGTATTAAGCAAATGACAGAAGATCCTTGGACAAAACAAGATCTTTTGGCTAAATATGCTATCGGTACAAAACATAAAGGAACAGTTCGTAACCTTACTAATTTCGGTTTATTCTTAGAGTTAGAAGAAGGTATCGATGGTTTAGTACACGTTTCAGATCTTTCTTGGACTAAGAAAATCAAGCATCCATCTGATTTTGTTAAAATCGGTGATGAGCTTCAGGTAATAGTTCTTGAATTAGATGTTGATAACAGAAGATTGGCTTTAAGTCACAAACATCTTGAAGAAAATCCTTGGGATACTTTTGAGACAGTATTCTCAGTAGGAACTGTTCATGAGTGTAACATCGTAGGTAAAAACGACAAGCAAGTAACACTTGAGTTGCCTTACGGTATCGAAGGACAAGCTGCTCTTAAAGCAATTGCTAAAGAAGACGGTACTTTAGGTGAAATGGGCGAGAAACTTTCTTTTGAAGTAATCGAGTTTAATAAAGAAGAGAAGAAAATTGTTCTTTCTCATACTAAAACTTGGGAAGTTCAAAAAGAAGAGCCTAAAGCCGATAAGAAAAAAGCTGCTCCAACTAAAGCTGCAGAAAAAACAAAATTGCCTGAGATGGAGAAATCTACACTTGGTGATTTGTCTGCATTAGCTGCATTGAAAGATCAGTTAGAAAGCGAAGAAGCGGCTCCAAAAAAGAAAGCTGTAGCAAAGAAAAAAACAACTGATGAAGCTTAATTTGTAAGATATTTAGACTAAATCAGTCTGAATGTTTTAAAATTTTAGTTTTTGAATAGTTTTTTCAAAAATAATTTCTCTTGGAAATGGCTGTCTATAAGGCAGCCATTCCTTTTTTTAATAAAAATTGAAGAATTTTAGATAATATTTTTGGTTGAGCAGCTATTTGGTCATAAATTTGCATTCGATTTAAAATAGAGAGGGTCCTGTGGCCGAGCGGCTAGGCAGAGCTCTGCAAAAGCTTCTACAGCGGTTCGAATCCGCTCGGGACCTCTTATGTTTCGGAAAGTTCCCAAACTAAAATTAATACCATTTGAAAGGTTAGGATATTCTACTTTTCTTATGGTATTTTTTGTTTTAAAGTATTTTAAATCAATACTTTAAAATCTTATTTAAAATCATTCTAAATTTATTCATTTCAGAAAAAAATATAATACTTATTTTGATAAAAAACATTCCTACCTTAGCTTTGCACCCTTATAAAATTGCAATATTATATTTTAAAATGATTAATAATATTTCGAAAAAATTACTTACCCTAGTAGCCCTTGTATTTGTTTTAACAATTCAATCGTTTGCCCAAGATGGCGACGCTGCTGCTGGTGAAACGCTTTTTAAAAACAACTGTGCTCAATGCCATGCTGCAGACGCTTCAGTTGTTGTAGGTCCTGGTTTAGCGGGAATCGAAGACAGAAGAGATTTTGCTTGGATTAAAAAATGGGTCAACAATCCAGCTGCTGTTATCTCAAGCGGAGATAAGTATGCTGTAGAGTTGTACGAAAAATACAACAAAACCCAAATGACAGCATTTCCTGCATATGGCGAAGCTGAAATCAAGAACATTTTGGCATATGTGAAGGCTGCAAATGCCGCTCCAGTGGTTGCTGAAGGTGCTCCAGCCGCAGCTCCTGTTCAGGAGGCTTCTGGTGGAAAATTCTTCAACGTTGTTTTGGTATCTTTACTTGTAATTATGGCTTTGGTTTTAGTCGCACTTTTGGCGGTTTTAAAATTGTTGTCTACAATTGCACAAGGAGGTTCTCCAGAAAGTTCTGTATCTGGTTTGGAGAGTTTTAAGGCAACACTTAAAGGATTGGCTTCTAACAAAACTATCGTAACTGCAGTAATTTGGATGTTTGTATTGCTTGGGACAAAAGCTACATTGGATGGTTTGTATAGCATTGGTGTTCACCAGGGTTATGCTCCTACTCAACCAATCAATTTCTCCCACAAGCTTCATGCTGGTGACATGGAAATTAATTGTGCTTATTGTCATACGGGAGTTTATAAAGGAAAACAATCAGGTATTCCTTCATCTAGTATTTGTATGAACTGCCACAATACAATTAAAAGAGAATCCCCAGAAATTCAGAAGATTTATACGGCAATTGAGAAAAATCAGCCTATTGAATGGGTGAGAGTTCACAACTTACCAGATTTGGCATATTTTAATCACTCACAACATACAAATGTTGCTGGTTTAGATTGTGCAAACTGTCACGGAGATATTAAAAATATGGAAGTTGTAGAGCAACGTCATACTTTAACTATGGGATGGTGTATAGATTGTCATAGAAAAACTGACGTGAATGCTAAAGGAAATGCTTACTATGATGCTTTGCTTACAGCACATAATTCATCTTCTAAAGAAGCTATGAAAGTAGAAGACATAGGTGGCCTTGAATGTGCTAAATGTCATTATTAATAAATTATTTTAAAGCAATAAAGAGAATTTTATATATACATACTCATGGAGAATACTAATAAAAGGTATTGGAAAGGTATTGAAGAGTTGAAAAACGATATCAGCGTTGTTAAAAACGCTGATAAAGAATTTAATCTCGAAGGATTAGAGGGAGGAACTTACCGTAGAGATTTCTTGAAAATGTTAGGTTTTGGTGTTGCGGCTGTTTCTTTGGCAGCGTGTAACGCTCCGGTTAGACATACTATTCCATATCTAAACAAGCCAGAGGATATAGAGCCAGGCATTCCTAATTACTATGCATCTACCTATGCAGTTGCTGGTAATTATTGCAGTGTTTTAGTAAAAACCAGAGAAGGTCGCCCAGTTAAAATTGAAGGAAATAAACTTTCAGGTGTAACAAAAGGTGGTGTAAGTGCACAAGTTCATGCTTCACTTCTTTCATTGTATGACAACGAAAGATCCAAAGAACCAACCAAAGGTGGCAAAAAAATAACTTGGGCAGATTTGGATAAGGAAGTATCAGCAGCTTTGGCAGCCTCATCAAACATCCGAATCGTTTCAAACTCAATCCTTTCTCCTAGTACAAAATCAGTAATTGCAGACTTTTCGTCTAAATACCCTTCTGCAAAACATATAGTTTACGATTCAAATTCAGCTTCAGCCATTCTTGAGGCAAATGCTTCTAGTTTTGGAAAAGCAGCAATTCCTTCATATTTGTTTAACAAAGCAAATGTAATCGTTGGCTTGAACTGTGATTTTCTTGGTACTTGGATTAGTCCAATTGAATATGCTACGCAGTGGGCGGAAACTAGAAAGTTAAGAAGCGGTAAAAATGGTAAAAACACCATGTCAAGACATTATCAGTTTGAAACTGGAATGAGTATGACTGGTGCTAATGCAGATTATAGAAGTATGATTAAGCCTTCTCAAGAAGGTGTTCTGATTGCTAGTCTATATAATAAAGTCGCAAGTATATTAGGTCAAGGTTCTCAACTTTCTTCTGCTAAAGGTGATTTTGAATACTTAGACAAATGTGCTAAAGATCTTGTAGCGGCAAAAGGAGCTAGTTTAGTAGTAAGTGGTTCTAATGATACAGCTGTTCAGACATTAGTAAATGGTTTAAACAGTTTGTTGGGTAATATTGGCTCAACGATTGATTTTGGTACAACTGTAAATTACCGTCAGGGAAGTGATACAGCTTTGAGTCAATTCTCTTCAGATTTGAAATCAGGTGCTGTTGATGCTGTTATTTTCCTAGATTGCAATCCAGTTTATGATTCTATTTTAGGGGCTGAGATTGCAGAAGGAATTAAAAGAGCAAAAATTACTATAGCTATAGCAGATAGAGCAAATGAAACAGCTGCTCTGTGTACTTATTTAGCTTTAAATACGCATTATTTAGAGTCATGGGGTGATGCACAGCCTAAATCCGGTTATTATTCACTGACTCAGCCAGTAATTTCTAATATATTTAATTCTCGTCAAGGAGAGTCAAGTTTATTGACTTGGGCAGGAAAATCAGCTGATTTTCAAGCTTATGTTAAAAACTATTGGACAGCTAATATCTTAAATGGAAAGACTTGGGTTCAGGCTTTACATGATGGAGTTTACGAAAGTCCAAATGCCAGTGTTTCAGGTGCTGCTTTTAGTGGAAATCTATCTGAAGCCGCTGCATCAATTGCTCAAATTAAGAGTACCGGAATTGAATTAAGTGTTTTTGAAAATGTAACAATTGGTACTGGTATTCAAGCCAATAACCCTTGGTTACAAGAAACTCCAGATCCAGTTTCTAAAGTAACATGGGAAAATACTGCTGCTATTTCTCAAAAAACTGCTGCCGATTTAGGTCTAGAAGCTGGTGATTGGGTAAATGTAAAGGTTGGAAATGGAGTTGTTGAGTTGCCTTTATTGATTCAACCTGGACAAGCCAATGATACTGTTTCGATAGCTATGGGCTACGGACGCACTGCTTCAGGAAAAGCTGGAAATGTAGGTGTTGCTGTATTGCCTTTACTAAAAGGAGCATCAGCTAAAAACCTTTGGTCAGGCAATGTTAGTATAGAAAAAACTAAGAGCGGATATACTTTAGCCCAAACGCAAACACATGAAACTTACATGGGTCGTGAGGCAGTAGTTCAAGAATCTGTACTTAGCGAATATGTAAAGAATCAAAAGGCTGGTAGATTTGAGCCTAAAATTGCAACCTCTGATGGCTTGAAAAAACCGTATTCGATTTCACTTTGGAACGGACACGATAAGAAAAACCACAGTTGGGGTATGGTTATTGACCTTAACACTTGTACAGGTTGTGCGGCTTGTGTGGTTTCTTGTCAAGCAGAAAACAACGTACCTGTTGTTGGTAAAGCCGAAGTGGCAAGATCAAGAGAGATGCACTGGATTAGAATAGATAGATATTATAGTTCTGATGCACCACACGAAGAAGGATACAGTGTAGAAGGATTCAAAGCAATGGAGATTGCTTCAGCTAATCCTGAAGTTGTATTCCAACCATTGATGTGTCAACATTGTTCTAATGCACCTTGTGAGACTGTTTGTCCTGTTTTAGCAACAACACACAGTTCAGAAGGATTAAATCAAATGACTTATAACCGTTGTGTAGGTACAAGATATTGTGCAAACAACTGTCCATATAAAGTAAGAAGATTTAACTGGTTCAAATATTTTGGAAATGATAACTTTGATTATCAATTCAACAATGAACTAGGAAGAATGGTAATAAATCCTGATGTAACTGTTAGATCAAGAGGAGTTATCGAGAAATGTTCAATGTGTGTTCAGAGAATTCAGGCTGGAAAATTAACAGCTAAGCAAGAGAAGCGTCGTCCGGTTGATGGGGAGATTGAGACAGCTTGTTCACAATCGTGTCCTACTGGTGCTATCACATTTGGAGATATGTTAGATCCTGAATCAAGAGTTTCAAAACTTTTGGTAGCAGAAGAAGAAGGCAGAGCATTCCAATTGTTAGAAGAAATCAATGTTATACCACAGATTAATTATCTAGTGAAAATTAGAAATAAAGATGAGGTTAAAAAAACTGAGGCTGTTGCTCATACTGAGCATAAAGAGCATGCAGAACATTGATATCGATAAATTGTAATTAATTTTTTAATAAATAAAGTTCCGAAAAATTTCTAGGATATAATTATGTCAGTAGTTTCACCAATAAGAGAACATCTAGTAACCGGCGGGAAAACCTACCACGATGTTACTGAGGATATTTGCAGACATGTTGAAGCAAAACCAACCAAAGAATGGAAAGTAGCATTTGCTATATCTGTTTTGGTACTATTGTATGGTGGTAGTTGGGTTTTGTGGACATGGTGGGAAGGTCTAGGTGTTTGGGGTTTAAATAAAACAGTAGGTTGGGCTTGGGATATCACCAACTTCGTTTGGTGGGTTGGTATCGGTCATGCTGGTACACTTATTTCTGCAATCCTATTATTATTTCGTCAAAAATGGAGAACCTCTATTAACAGAGCTGCAGAAGCGATGACAATTTTTGCTGTACTTTGTGCTGCATCTTTTATCTTAATGCACATGGGTCGTCCTTGGTTAGCTTATTGGGCTTTGCCTTTTCCTAATACTTTCGGTTCATTATGGGTTAACTTCAACTCACCGCTAGTTTGGGACGTTTTCGCTATCTCAACGTATTTCTCAGTTTCATGTTTGTTTTGGTTTATTGGACTTATTCCTGACTTAGCTACTATAAGAGATAGAGCTACAGGGGTACGTAAATCTATTTATGGTGCACTTTCTTTAGGATGGACGGGTGGTGCCAAGACATGGGCTAGATATGAAGATGTTTCATTAATTCTTGCTGGTTTATCCACTCCTCTGGTACTTTCAGTACATACTATTGTATCAATGGACTTTGCAACTTCGGTTATTCCAGGATGGCACACTACAATTTTCCCTCCATACTTTGTTGCTGGTGCGATTTTCTCAGGTTTTGCGATGGTTCAGAACTTAATGTTAGTAACTAGAGTAGTTTACAAATTAGAAGACTACATTACATTAGAGCATATTTCTTTAATGAATAAAATCATTACAGTTACTGGATCTATTGTTGGCGTTGCCTATATTACAGAGTTCTTTATTGCTGCTTATTCAGGCGTAGAGTATGAGAAATATGCGTTTTTTAACAGAGCTGCTGGGCCTTTGTGGTGGTCATATTTAGCTATGATGACTTGCAACGTATTATCTCCTCAAATTTTCTGGTTTAAGAGTATGAGAGAAAACATAGTAGTTTCTTTTGTGATTGCTGTTGTTGTAAATATTGGTATGTGGTTTGAGCGTTTTGTAATTATTGTTACTTCGTTGCATAGAGATTATTTGCCTTCAAGTTGGACATATTTTACTCCTAGAATGGGAGATATTGGTGATTATTTGTTTTCATTTGGATTCTTCTTTACATGTTTCCTTTTGTTTTCTAAGTTCTTGCCTGTAATCAATATGGCTGAAGTAAAATCGGTATTGAAATCATCATCTGAAAAAAACTCAAAGCAATAATTAATTTCAATTAAGATTAATTAAATAAAAATGGCAGATAAAAAATATTTAGTGGGCATTTTTAACGACGAGGACGTTGTGATGGATGCTGTTCAGAAAATCAGAAGTAAAGGCATTAAAATTCATGAGGTTTTTTGTCCTTACCCAGTTCATGGATTGGATCATGTTTTGGGCTATGAAAGGCCTCGTATGGGTGTTCCAGCTTTCTTGTTTGGTATAACTGGAACTTCGTTAGCATTTTTACTTACTTTTTGGACTTTGGGTATAGATTGGCCAATGAATATAGGTGGAAAGAACTTTTTTCCTTTTCCTACCAATATTCCGATTGTTTTCGAATTAACCGTTTTGCTTGCAGCCTTTGGTATGGCTTTTACCTTTTTCTTCATGGAAGGTTTAGGACCAAGTGTTAAGCCATTGATATTTGATGTCAGGAGTACAGATGATAAATTTGCAATGGCAATTGATTTAAATAAAAATACAATTTCGGATTCAGAGATTTCATCATTTCTAAAAGAAGTAGGTGCTGAAGAAGTAAATGTGAAAGAAGTTTAAAGTTTAATAAATCTTAAAATGAAAAATAGTAAAATATATTTTAAACTTGTTTTAAGCGGATTTTTAGGTTTAGCCTTATTTTCTTGCGATAAAAAGAATGATACGGGTTTGGAGTTTGCTCCTAATATGTATAATTCTATAGGATATGAATCTCAAACTCAGATTGAGAAAAATGGCATTAATCCGAATGGAATGAACATGAGATACCCAGTTGATGGTACTATTTCAAGAAGGAAATACAAAACGAGTTTTGTTCAAGACGATAGTACTGTTGTGAATGATCTTATGATTTATGGTTTAGGAAAAGATGATTTAGCTATAGCTGAAAACTTGAAAAACCCTATTCCTTGGTCAGAAGCTGCTGAAGATGAAGGTAAAGTTTTATATGAAAGAAATTGTATGCATTGTCATGGTGTTAAAGGAGCAGGAGATGGTAAAGTTGCTGCTAAATATAAAGGCGTTCCTAACTATGCTGCAGATGCTTATAAAGATATGACTATGGGACACGTATTTCATGTAATTACTTTTGGAAGAAATAGGATGTGGCCTCACGGTGCTCAAGTATTGCCTGAGGAACGTTGGAAAATTGCACACTATTTACAAAGACTGCAAATAGGCGGTTAATTTAAAAAATTTTAATTGAAAAAAACAATATAATAATGGCTCACAAGCACGAAATACCTTCACTAGACGAATCATTTGATTTTAGTCCTGCATTAAGGAAAAAGCTTATTATTTCAGCAATCATAGGAGTAGCTATGGTAGCTTTAGGTGCCTTTTTGTTAAATAACCATATGAGCATTGGAGTTTGGAGTTCTGGTCATGGAGCGGAACATGGAGCTGCAGATGCACATGCAAATGGTGAGCATCACGGTGCTACTTTATTCTCAAGAATTATTGGTAATATCTGGATGAATAGTGTTTACTTTTTAGGTATCTCTGTGGTAGGTGTATTCTTTTTGTCTTACAACTACGTTGCTAAGGCTGGTTGGTATACATCTTTTAAAAGAGTTCCTGAAGCACTTCCATCTTTTATTATTGTTCCTGCGATAATTATGTTAGGTTTATTCTTAGTACCTAGCTCTCGTGAAGTTATTTTTCACTGGGCTCATCATGGAGTAATGGATCCAGCTAGTGAAAATTATGATAAAATAATTGCTGGTAAATCTTGGTATTTAAACTTTGGATTTTTCTTGGTAAGAATGGTTTCTTACTTTGCTATTTGGTATTATCTGTGGACTCAAATTAGAAAATATTCATTATTAGAAGATGAAAATAATGATATTTATTTTTATAATAAGAGCAGAAGCTATGCAAAAATGTTTTTAATATTTTTTGCTGTTACTTCATCAACAGCCGCTTGGGATTTTTCAATGTCAATAGATACACACTGGTTTTCTACAATGTTTGGTTGGTATCATTTGGCTTCTTGGCATGTAGCTGGTTTAGCAACAATTATGCTTACAATTTTGTTACTTAAGGACCATGGGTATTTAAAGAGTGTAAACTTTAGTGCTATTCACGATTTGGGTAAGTTAATGTTCGGTTTCTCGATATTTTGGGCTTATGTTTGGTTTAGTCAATATCTTTTAATTTTCTATGCCAACCTTCCCGAAGAAACAATTTACTTCAGAGAAAGGTTATCTGGATATGATGGTAGATATTTTGCTCCATTCATAATTAATATAGTACTTAATTTTGTTTTTCCTTTTCTAATATTGATGGCTAGAGAGTCTAAAAGAAATATGATTTTCCTTAAATTGGCTTGTGGTTCTATTTTAATGGGACACTGGTTTGATTTTTATCAAATGCAAATGCCTGGCATAGCTAAAGATCAGGGAGGAATTGGTATTATTGAGTGGGGAACAACTTTAACTTTTGCCTCAATGTTTATTTACTTTGTAGCGAATCAGCTCTCTAAGGCTAATTTGGTTGCTAAAAATCACCCATTCTTAGAAGAGAGTTTGCATCACGAAATTTAATTGAAATTTAAAAGATAATTGATATAATAAAATGACCATATTAATAGCTATATTATCGATATTGTTTATTGTTCTAACCTTCATGGTGGTGTCTAAAACACAAAGTATCCTGAAAGGTTTGGATAAATCAAAAAAAGAGGAGGAGACTTATTTAGGAGCAGCGGATAAATATAATGATGCTAATGGCATAGGTTTATTTGCTTTTTGGCTAATCAGTATTGTTGGAATAATCTGGTCTTTTATGGTTTACAAAAAAGATTTTTTACCTGAAGCTGCTTCGGAGCATGGTAAAGTAACAGATTATTGGTTTTGGGTTTCGATGATTGTAATAATGATTGGGTTTTTTGTGGTGAATACATTTTTGTTTTTGTTTAGTTATTTGTATCGTCACAACAAAAATAGAAAAGTTACATTCTATACCCACAATAATAATTTGGAGGTAATATGGACAACAGTTCCAGCAGTTATCATGGCTGGATTAGTTTTTTCAGGTTTAAGAGTTTGGACTAAAATAACTTCTGAAGCACCTGCTAATGCTGAGCAAATTGATATTATGGGTAAACAATTCGGTTGGACTGTAAGGTATGCTGGAGTCGACAATAATGAATTTGGTAAGTATAATTTCAAGTTGATGGATGATGCTGGTGGCAATCCAATGGGAATTGATTTTTCAGATCCTAATTCATTTGATGATTTTTCTAACGCTTCTGAAATGCATATTCCTAAAGGCAAACCAGTTTTGTTAAAAATTAGAGCTAGAGATGTATTGCATAGTGTATTCATTCCGCACATGAGAGTTAAGATGGATGCTGTTCCTGGAATGCCTACGAAATTTTGGTTTGTTGCAGATAAATCAACTGCTGATATGAGAGCAGAGTTAGGTAAGCCTGAATTTAATTATGAAATAGCTTGTACTGAAATTTGTGGTCGCTCGCATTTTGGAATGAAGCTTTTATTAGTTGTAGATGAACCTGCTGATTATGAAAAATGGAAAAAAAGTCAGAAACCTATGTTGACTGAAAATCCAGATTTGTTGAATAAGGTACCGGATAATTTGAAGGCTAAAGCTCAAAAATATATCGATGGTGGTGAAGTTGCAGTTGAGGAAGTTCCTGCTGAAGTTGTTGCTTCAAATGTGTTGGGTAATTCAAGTAAAGTTTTAAAATAATAAATATATGTCAGTTGTTTCTCAAGTTGAAGTAGACACTCACGGTGATCATTCGCACGAAGAACACCATGAATTAGGTTTTATCAGAAAATATATATTTTCTGAAGATCATAAAGTTATTGCTAAACAATATCTTATTTCTGGTATTGTTTGGGCTGTAATTGGAGCATTGATGTCAGTTGTTTTCCGTTTACAGTTAGGTTTTCCAGACTTAGATATGTCTTGGCTAAAACCTATTCTTGGAGAATGGATTAATGAATCAGGAAAATTAGATCCTAATTTTTATTTAGCACTAGTCACTATGCATGGTACCATTATGGTATTCTTTGTACTTACGGCTGGGTTAAGTGGTACATTCTCTAATTTTCTAATACCTCTTCAAATTGGAGCTAGAGATATGGCCTCAGGATTTATGAACATGTTATCTTACTGGATTTTCTTTTTGTCTAGTTTAATTATGTTCATTTCATTGTTTGTTAAAACTGGACCTGCTGGCGGTAGTTGGGTTATATATCCACCTTTGAGTGCTCTTAAGCAAGCAAATCCGGGTTCTGGTGATGGTATGACACTTTGGTTAGTCGCTATGGCTTTGTTTATTGTATCAAGTTTGTTGGGAGGTATAAATTATGTAACTACTGTTATCAATTTGCGTACTAAGGGTATGTCAATGGATAAATTGCCTCTTACAATTTGGGCTTTTACATTTACTGCGATTTTAGGGATACTTTCTTTTCCTGTGTTGTTATCTGCAGCTTTATTATTGATTTTTGACCGTAGTTTTGGTACTAGCTTCTTCCTATCTGATATTTATATTAATGGTCAAGCTTTACCAAATCAAGGTGGAAGTCCGATTTTGTTCCAACATTTATTTTGGTTCTTAGGTCATCCAGAGGTATATATAGTAATATTACCTGCACTTGGTTTGACTTCTGAAATTATAGCTACAAATTCTCGTAAGCCAATATTTGGTTACAAAGCGATGATATTCTCAATGGCAGGTATAATGTTCCTAGCATTTATTGTTTGGGCTCACCACATGTTTGTAACAGGTATGAATCCTTTCTTAGGTTCAGTATTTATGTTACTTACCTTGATTATAGCTGTCCCTTCTGCGGTAAAAGGATTTAATTATATTACCACTCTTTGGAAAGGAAATATTATTTTTACCCCTGCAATGTTATTTGCAATTGGTTTAGTTTCTTTCTTTATTTCAGGTGGATTAACTGGAATTATTTTAGGAAATTCGGCTTTAGATATTCAACTTCATGATACTTATTTTGTGGTTGCTCACTTCCACTTAGTAATGGGTTCAGCTGCTTTCTTTGGTATGATAGCTGGTGTTTATCATTGGTTCCCTAAAATGTTCGGAAGAATGATGAACAATACTTTAGGATATATTCACTTTTGGATAACTTTTATTGGTGTTTATTTAGTGTTTTTCCCAATGCACTATATTGGTATTGCTGGTTTTCCTAGGAGATATTACCAATGGTCAGGATTTGAAACATTCAATACATACATGGATTTGAATGCCTTCATTACTATTGCTGCTATAATTACTGTTTTTGCTCAGATAGTGTTTATTTCAAATTTTGTTTATTCAATATTTAAAGGAAAACTAGCTCCAGAAAATCCTTGGAAGTCAAATACACTGGAATGGACAACCCCGGTAAATCCAGGGCATGGTAACTGGCCTGGTGAGATACCTACTGTTTACAGATGGCCTTATGACTATTCTAAGCCTGGGGCTCCTGATGATTTTATTCCTCAAAATGTTCCATTCTCTGCAACTCCTGAATCTAATTTACCTGAGGAGAATGAGTTGATTGCAAAAGAGCAACAAATACAAAGTATTAAATACGATACGAGTATACACGATTAATGTATATTCTCTAAATCAGTACAATGAAGGTATTTTAACTTCATTGTACTTTTTTTTAATTAAGTGGTCAATTTATTTAGGAGGTTTGTATTATTGACAATTGTAGCTGTTATAGGCTTAATATTTGTAGGTGGCTTCGTAAGAGCCTCTGGTGCAGGTATGGGTTGTCCTGATTGGCCTAAATGTTTCGGTATGTGGGTTCCACCAACCTCTGTGGACCAATTACCTTTTAATTATCAAGAGATTTTTGGTGCCAAGCTTAAGGGCGAAGTTGTTTTTAATGCTACTAAAACTTGGATTGAATATATAAATCGACTTCTTGGTGTTTTAGTTGGTTTCTTCATTTTTCTTACTGTTATTTTTTCATATAAAGCTTATTATAAAACTCACAGTAAAATATTTTATTTAAGTTTTTTTGCTTTTATACTAGTGTTGTTTGAAGGTTGGTTAGGGGCAAAGGTAGTTTCGTCAGAACTTTTGCCTGGGATGATAACTATACACATGTTGGTTTCTATTGTAATTTTAGGACTTTTGGTTTTGGCATTGTTAAAGACTTATTTTTATGAAAAACTTATTCCAAAATTAAGTTCTACTAGCGATTTAGTGTTTTTGATAATAATAGTTTTGATTCTAAGTTTAGGCCAAATAGTTTTTGGTACTCAGATAAGAGAAGGGATAGATTTAGCACAAAGAACTTTTGGTGATAGTAATAGAGATTTGTGGCTTTTAAGTGTTAAAGGGAAAGTTTATTTCCATACTGGAATTTCATTATTGATATTAGTATTTCACTTTTTAATTTTTAAAAAAGCTTTCAATAATTTTAAAGGGGAGTTGTTATTCGATTTTTCCAAAGGGGCATTGATAGTTGTTTTATTTAGCGTTATTACTGGAGTTGTTTTGAATTATTTGAGTTTACCAGCAATGGTACAACCAATTCATTTAACATTAGGTACTATAGTTTTGACTTTGCAATTTGTTTTGTTGTTTTTGACAAAACCAGAGATTATTAATTAATGGATAATAGTATAAATATATCTTTTTCAGAAAAATTGAGAGCCTATTTTGATTTAACAAAATTCAGGTTATCAATTACCGTTGTTTTTTCTAGTTGTTTTGGTTTTACTTTAGCTTCCAATGATGTTAATTATTTTCATCTATTTCTTTTTGGAATTGCTGCTTTTAGTATTACCGCAGCTGCTAATATAATTAATCAAATAAAAGAAATCGAGCTTGACAAACTAATGTCAAGAACAGAAAACAGGCCTCTGCCTTCTGGGAGACTTAGTGTTTCAGAGGCTATTTATTTTGGAACTTCTTTAGGTTTATTTGGTATAGGATTAATTGCAATTTTATTTAATATCCCTGCTGCGGCACTATCATTACTTTCTTTGATATTATATGGCTTCGTATATACTCCTTTAAAAAGAGTTGGACCTATAGCTGTTGCTGTGGGTGCCTTGCCTGGGGCATTTCCTCCAATGATCGGTTGGGTTGCAGCTACTGGCCATTTTGGTTTAGAGCCTGGGATTCTGTTTGCGATTCAATTCTTTTGGCAGTTTCCTCATTTTTGGGCAATTGCTTGGGTATTGGATGACGATTACAAAAAGGCAGGTTTTAAATTACTTCCTTCTAAAGGAGGAAAAGATTTGAATTCCGCCATCCAAATCACGATTTATACTTTGTTTCTTTTACCCTTATGTTGGGTACCTTATTATTTGCAAATGACTAAAATTGATTCTGCAGTTGTGGCTATGCTGTGTGGAATATTATTCTTAGCTCAAACTTTGTATTTAATGAAGGAAAGAACCAAAAAAGCTGCAATGGGCTTAATGTTTGGTTCGTTTTTGTATTTACCAATAGTTCAAATAGCCTACTTAATCAATAAGATGTGATGGAAAAAAATATTGAAATTACTAAACCAATATTGACTGTAAACAAGTGTAAGTTTATAGTATGGCTTTTTATTATAACAATAATAATGTTTTTCGCTGCTTTTACTAGTGCTTATTTGGTAAGAAGGGCAGAGGGTAGTTGGACTGAATTTGATATTCCTTCGATATTTTATTACAGTACTGGTGTTTTAGTATTGAGCAGTATTTTTATGCATTTAGGATTTAAATCTGCACAAAAAGATAATTTCGGTAATCTCAAATTGTTTATTTCAATAACTTTTGTATCTGGTTTAGTTTTTTTAGCGATGCAATATATTGGTTGGACACAATTGCAGAGCCAGGGAGTTTATTTGAAAGGCAATCCCGCTGAATCATTTTATTATGTGTTGACTGGTTTACATGGTTTTCACCTAGTCACAGGCCTATTTGTACTTTTCTTTTCTTTTATGGAGGCTTTCAAAATGAATATTCATTCGAAAAACTTAATAAGAATTGAAGTTTGTGCTACCTATTGGCATTTTTTAGACATCCTTTGGGTATATTTATTTTTGTTTTTACTGTTTTTTAGATAAAAATTTTAATTGTAAACAATGTTTTTGGCGTTTTTACAAAATGATTTTTTAAATTTGTTCGATAATTTAAACTAATTTGTTTTTATGGCAGTTGCTAAGACTTCTTTGAATCCTGATCATTTAACTTGGCAGGGTGGAACTCAACCAATGAAGGTGGGTTATGGAAAGTTGATGATGTGGATTTTTCTACTATCTGATACTTTTACTTTTTCGGCATTATTGATATCTTATGGATTAATAAGGTATAGTGCACCTTCATTTAAGGATATCATGCCTGACATGACCCATAAAACGTTTGAGTTTTCTCAAGTATATTGGCCTATACCAGAACGAGTTTTTGAAGCAGTTCCATTTTTACATGGGATGTCTCTTCCTTTGGTTTTCGTTGGTTTAATGACTTTCATATTGATTTTTAGTTCTGTTACTATGGTTTTAGCAGTGGAAGCAGGTCACAGAAGAGATAAAGCTGATGTAGAAAAATGGATGCTTTGGACAATTCTTGGAGGTTTTACTTTCCTAGGATCACAAGCATGGGAGTGGGGACACTTTATAACAGGTACAGAAGGCGGTTTGCTTTTGGCTGATGGAGCAAAAGTATTTGGGGCTAATTTGGTTCAAAATCAGTATGGTCCTCCAGCATTTGCTGACCTATTCTTTTTTATTACGGGTTTCCATGGAACACACGTATTATCAGGTGTTGTTTTGAATATCATGATATTCTATAACACTGCAAATGGTGTATATGAGAAAAGAGGTCATTACGAGATGATTGAGAAGATTGGATTATATTGGCACTTTGTAGACCTTGTTTGGGTGTTTGTATTTACTTTCTTTTACTTGGTATAAATTTTTTAAATTGAGATAATATTATGGAACATACAGTTAATGAAACCTCAGAAAGACAAAAACCTCAAACTAAAGCACTTTGGAGAGTATTTTGGATTTTATTAATCTTAACCGCTTTTGAATTTGTTGTTGCGTTTGGTTTAGATGCTGATACTTTTAAATATACTAAAATTGGTATTTTTATTATTATGACAATTGTTAAGGCATATTACATAGTTGGGACTTTTATGCACTTAAAGGATGAAGTTAAGACGATGATCTGGACGGTGATTTTACCAGCGATGTTTGTTGTTTGGTTGTTAGTAGCCTTAGTAGTTGAAGGTGGATATATTGGTTTTGTGAGAAAATAGATGCAGAAAAAATATTTTAGGGCCGGGATACTCTTTCTAGTTTTGGGTGTCCCGGTTTTTGTTTTTTTATTTTTGAAGTATTTCGGAAATAATAAATTTGACCTTCCTCATTATTTCCCTGAGTTAAATGAATCAGGAGAAGTAAAGATAATAGACGGTGATACCTCTTTTGTTAAAGTTCCTTCATTTAAATTACTTGACCAAGATAGTACGGAAGTGACCTTTAGTAAAGGCCAAATAAGGGTTGTAGGCTTCTTTTTTAGTAGATGCGGAACAGTTTGTCCCATAACTAATAAAAACCTGCTGAGGGTAGCTGAAAATTTTAAAAAAAATTATGATTTACAAATTTTATCGATTACCGTTGATCCAAAATTTGATACACCTCGTATTTTAAATCTGTATGCCCAAACTTTTGACTTTTCTGGAAATAATTGGAAGTTTTTGACAGGAGATAAAAAATACATTTATGATTTATGTATAAAAGGTTTCAAGCTGCCAGTTTCTGATGCTTCAGAATATGATCCAGAGATTTCGAATATTGACCAAACTTTTATCCATTCAGATAGGTTATTATTAATAGATAAAGAAAATCATATCAGAGGAATATATGAAGGTACAAATGTGGCGGATATTGATAGATTGATGGTTGAAATTAAGGTTTTGTTAAAATAAGAAATGGAGAATAAGAAGCTTTTTAGTACTATAAATGTAATATCAATTGCGGTGCCAGTGGTAGTTGCTGTTTTGTTAGGAATCAGAACTAAGTTAGATTTAGGTCAATGGACGCAAAATTTGCCATTTCTCAATGCAATAATAAATTCTACTACTGCAATATTATTGATATTGGGTCTGTTTTTAATAAAAAGTAAAAACATTTCTGCCCATAAAGCTGTCATGTCAATTGCCTTTGGATTGGGTGGTTTGTTTCTTGTTTTTTATGTTATTTATCATTTAACTAATCCTTCTACATCATTTGGAGGAGAGGGGTTTATTCGATACTTTTATTACTTCAATTTGATTAGTCATATTGGAGCATCTTTGGTTGTTTTGCCATTTGTATTGAGAGCATATTATTATGGATGGAATAGGATGGATGCAGAGCATAGAAAAGTAGTTAAGATTGCATATCCGATTTGGTTATATGTTTCTATTACGGGTGTTTTGGCTTACTTGATGATTTCACCTTATTACACTTTTTGAAAATGAAAAAGACTTTATTAATTCTATTGATTTTGATTTTAGCAGTTTCGTTTGATACTATGGCTCAATGTGCTATGTGTAGAGTGACTGTATCCAGCAATTTGAGTGAGGGAAGAGGCGGAATTGGTACAGGATTGAATTTTGGTATTATTTACCTTTTTACATTTCCATATTTATTAGTTGGATCTTTGATTTTCCTATGGTTTAGGACTGGAAAAAAGGAATTGAAAGAAAGACAAGCATTAGAAGCTAGATTATCCGAGATTTATAAGAAGTGAGTTTCGAGAAATGATTTGGATTTTGTAAAAGACTCGAGCTTAAGTGTTTGGGTCTTTTTTTGTTCAGCTTATTTTGGTTGAATAAAATCATATTTTTTAAATATTAATCATAGTTAATGTTCTTTCTGTGTTAAATTTATTTTTACAGTCGGGTTTTTAGCCTTTGATTAACTGTAGGATTTACTCCCTCCATTAAAATGTTATAATCTCCTTTATTTATTATAGCCCTTTTTTAATTTTATTGTTAATATCCTACCATTCGAGATATGGAAGGATATTTTTGCTTAATGTGTTTATAGTGAAAGCTTGTTTTTGATTAAATTTATACCTGTCAATAGCTTATTTTCACTGAAAGTTATTCCTGTGGCAAGAATTGCAAATTGTATAAATTCTTTTGGTGATTGAAAGATAAAAGGTGACCAATATAATAGGTTATAAAACAAAAAAAGCGACCCTAAAGTCGCTTTTCTATTAATATTTAAGGTTCTTATTATCTCAACAAGAACTCAGTTCTAGAACCTCTTGACTTTGACACCTATTTTTTCAAAAAGCTCTCAGATGAATACCTGAGCAGGATTTTGGCTTAATTTTCAAAAAATTGTAGAGAGCCGATTTGGTTTTTAGGTATTGACTTTCAGTGTCTTACGGTTGTAATTTTGCATTATGGCTTATTTGAAAGTTGAAAAGAAAGAATCGGGTACTTATTTACGCATTTTGGAGAGTTATCGAAATGCTGATGGTAAACCAACGTCGAAGGTTTTGTACTCTCTTGGGAAGGTCGAAGATTATAAGCCTGAGGATCTTCGTAACATTGGAATCAAGTTTTATGAATTAGGCGGTGGTGACTTGAAAGCCCTTCTCGAAGGCGAATTATTGGAATTAGGCCGGTACAATTATGGTTACCAAAAGGTATTCGGCTATTCCCTTGAGCATTATGGCTTAAAGTCATTATTAGATCGTATTCAGAAAAAGAGTAAGCTGCAATTCAGCCTATTTGATAGTGTTTTTTTGATGCTTTTGGAGCGTCTTCAAAGTCCTTGTAGCAAACTCAGTAACTTTCAGCACCGAGAAGAATATGTAAATCTACCCGAACTATCCTTACATCATCTTTACCGAGCCTTGGATAAATTGGCTCAAAACAATGAACTCATCCAGCAACAAATCTTCCAAACTGGTCGCGATCTGTTCAACCAAAGTTTAGACGTAGTCTTTTACGATGTAACCACTTTTTAC
>NZ_RJUA01000018.1 GCF_024343575.1 Lacihabitans sp. LS3-19
TGTTCCATCTTCAAAATTAATAATTTATTCGCTGAGTCTCCAAAAATATCTTGGCAGCCTTTTTTTTGAAACATGAAGAAAATGAAGAAATGAAGACCATTAAGATTATTTAAACCTTCTTCATGCCCTTAATATCTTAATTCCTTAATGTTAAAAAATTGAATGTCGCTTTTTTTGAAAAATGAAGACAATGAAGAAAAGAAGACAACTAAGATTATTTAAACCTTCTTCATGCCCTTAATATCTTAATTCCTTAATGTTAAAAAATTGGAATGTGCTTTTTTTGAAAAATGAAGAAAATGAAGAAAAGAAGACAACTAAGATTATTTAAACCTTCTTCATGCCCTTAATATCTTAATTCCTTAATGTTAAAAAATTGAATGTCGCTTTTTTTGAAAAATGAAGACAATGAAGAAAAGAAGACAACTAAGATTATTTAAACCTTCTTCATGCCCTTAATATCTTAATTCCTTAATGTTAAAAAATTGGACGATGTCTATTTTTGAAACATGAAGTAAATGAAGAAATGACGACCATTAAACAAATGAGATTCAAGCTTTTAAATCCCAACCAAAATAAATCCTGATCTTGATTAGCTCTTTTCCGCGAACAAACCTTCTAAAACACTAACAGTTCTATCAACTTCTTCAACAGTAGAATATTTACTAAATGAAAAACGAACATTTGCTCTATTTGGATCTGACTTTAAGGCATTTAATACATGTGAACCTAAATTAGTTCCGCTCGAGCAGGCACTTCCTCCAGAACACGATATTCCTTCTATGTCTAGGTTAAACAACAACATCTCGTTGTCAGGATGCGGAGGAAAACTAACATTCAAGACCGTGTACAAGCTATTATTAACATCACCTGAGGCTCCATTGAAAGTAATACCTGAAATTTTTTCTTGAAGAGAAGCCTTCATTCTGCTTTTCAATCCTTTGATATGATTTTGATGTGCCTCCATATCATTTACAGCTATTTCCAAAGCTTTTGCTAAACCGATTATCCCATAAATGTTTTCGGTACCACCACGCATGTTTCTTTCCTGTGCCCCACCATGAATGAGCGGATTTATCTTAGCATTGGCATTGATATATAAAAAACCTACGCCTTTTGGTCCATGAAATTTATGAGCACCAGCAACTATAAAATCTACAGGTAATTCTTGCAAATCAAAGGCATAATGACCCATTGTTTGTACAGTATCTGAATGAAAAATAGCTTTGTATTCTCTCGCTATCCCTCCTACTTTTTTAATATTCAGCAGATTACCTATCTCGTTATTGCCATGCATCAAGGAAATCAAAGTTTTGGGTTTGTTTTCCAAAATTTTAGGCAAACTATCTAAATCAAGATTGCCATTGGCATCATTTTCTAAAAAAGTCAACTCGATTTTACCCTGCTTTTCAAGATTTTCTAAAGTATGCAAAACCGCATGATGTTCTAAATGTGAAGTAATAGCATGCTTAGCACCAAGAGTTTCTATTGATTGAATAATAGCAGTATTATCTGCCTCAGTGCCACCAGATGTAAAGAAAATTTCACCGGGAGAAGTATTTAAAATACCCGCCACAGATTTTCTTGCCGTTTCAAGAGCCGACTTCACTTTTCGCCCATGCGAATGAATAGACGAAGGATTTCCGAAGTGTTCCTTAAAAAAAGGAAGCATAGTTTCAAACACATCGGGATCTAATGGCGTGGTGGCGGCGTTATCAAGAAAAATCTTTTTTGGCATGTCTTATTGATGAAATTAAGCACAAAAGTAATTTTTTTTATGGAAAATGGCTTAATCTATCGGCACATTTCTTTTAAAAGCCCTTCCAAAATCTATCAAAGATTCAGTTTTTAGTACTCCAGGAATATGGTCAATTTTTTCATACAACACACTTCGCATGTGCTCACTATTTTTTGCTACTATCCTAATATAAAGCGTATATTGACCAGTGATATAATAGCACTCCACTACTTCAGGAATATCTTTTAAAGCTTCTATAATTATTTCAGAATTAGAATCTTCTTTAAGAATAATCCCTGTAAAAGCACTCCATTCATAGCCCATTTTGCGTTCGTCTAGCTCTAAAGCCATTTTTTTAATTAAGCCACCGGCCTTCATTCGGTTTACACGTTGATGCACCATAGTATTTGATATTTCCAATTTTTTAGAAATATCCGAAAATGGTTTCCGCCCATCTTTTTCTAACTCTTTCAATATCAGCCTATCATATTCATCTAATTCCATTTCAATAACATTTAATAATTTCTTTTTCTTTAACTTTTTTAGTAAGAATAAACTTCATTTTCAAAAATAAAAAAAATATAACTTACTAATTGCATAAAAAAAGCAATATTCATTTTTTTGTTGAAAATTTGATGAATATGATAGCTGAACAAACAAAAACCGAACATTATATTGCCTTAGAAGAAAACCACGGGGCTCACAATTATCATCCCCTGCCCGTAGTATTAGAAAGAGGCGATGGACCATTTGTTTGGGACGTAGAAGGCAAGCGTTATTTCGATTATCTTTCAGCGTATTCTGCTGTCAATCAAGGACATTGCCATCCAAGAATCATCAAAGCTTTAACTGACCAAGCTCAAAAATTGACCCTAACTTCAAGGGCATTTCATAGTACTTCATTAGGGGAATTTGAAAAATACATCACAGATCTTTTTGGGTATGACAAAGTATTGATGATGAATACAGGCGTAGAAGCCGTAGAAACGTCTCTGAAGCTTTGCAGAAAATGGGGATATATGAAAAAAGGCATTCCCGAAGGCAAAGCAAAGATACTTTTTGCAAGTCAGAATTTCCACGGAAGAACACTGGGCGTAATATCTGCCTCGGTAGATCCTAGTAGTAGAGTTGGCTTTGGCCCTTTTTTGCCGGGTTTTGATGTCATCGAATACGACAACATTGAAGCTTTAGAAAACGCCCTCATTTCTGACCCATTTGTAGCTGGTTTTATTGTAGAACCTATACAAGGCGAAGCAGGCGTAAAAGTACCAAAGGCTGGATATTTAAAAGAAGCAGCTAAACTTTGCAAAGCAGCCAATGTGTTATTTATAGCGGACGAAATACAGACAGGAATAGCCAGAACTGGCAAAATGCTCTGCATTGACCATGAAGAAGTTAAAGCAGATATTGTAATTTTAGGCAAGGCACTTTCTGGGGGCGTATTTCCAGTCTCTGCCGTGTTGGCTGACGACGATATCATGCTATGTATAAAACCAGGCGAGCATGGCTCTACCTATGGCGGAAACCCGCTTGCTTGTGAAGTCGCTAAAGAAGCCCTCCAAGTAGTTTTGGATGAAAAGTTAGCCGAAAAAGCAGAATTATTGGGGACTATTTTTAGAGATGAACTAAATAAATATATAGAAACTAGCAAGATTGTAAACTTAGTAAGAGGCAAGGGATTGCTTAATGCAATAGAAGTAAACACTGGCGAAGACTCAGAATTAGCCTGGAATATTTGTTTACAACTTAAAGAAAATGGCCTTTTGGCTAAACCAACACATGGCAATAAGATTCGTTTTGCACCACCATTGGTCATTTCCGAAACTCAACTCAGAGAGTCGATTTCGATAATTATAAATACACTTAAAACTTTTGAATAATACTTACACTTCATCAATAAGGCACCTCATTCAGCAATGGATGAGGTTTTTTATTTGCTATTTTCTAAAAACTTAAAGCACTTAAAATATCAATATCCTTTGAATATGTACATTTTCCATCTATTTTTGATTAATCTAAAAATTTCAACCTAAGCAAATCAAGTTTTAATACCTCACTATGAAAAAGACCTTTATTTTAGTCTTGTTTTCTCTTTATACATTTTTAGTAAATGCTCAAAATGAAAGGTTCGAAGCCAAAGCTTTTGTGGATTCTAAAGGCACAAACTTAAAATACCGACTACTTTTACCTGAAAATTATGATGCGAAAGTAAAATATCCAATATTATTATTTTTGCACGGTGCTGGTGAAAGAGGAGATGACAATACTGCTCAATTAACCCATGGCTCAACCGTATTATTGGATTTTGTCAAAAAAACGCCTGCTATCGTAATTTTACCGCAGTGTCCAAAAGAAGACTATTGGGCTTCAGTGAAATTTAGCAGAGCAAAATATCCATTAGATTTAGACTTCAATTATAATTACGATGAAACCAAAGCCTTGCACGCCGCAGTAGAATTGGTGAAAGACTTTGTAAAATCGAAGAAAGCCGATAAAAAGAGAGTTTATATAACCGGACTTTCTATGGGTGGGATGGGTACTTTCGAGGCTGTTTTTCGCTATCCAAAACTATTTGCAGCAGCAGCTCCAATCTGTGGTGGGGCAGACTTAAAATCTTATGAAAAGCTAAAAACAAAAATCCCATTCAGAATATACCATGGCGATGTGGACGGAGTAGTTCCAGTTAGGCATTCTAGGGAAATTACAGAATTAATGAAAGCGAAAAAGTACGATGTTGTTTATAAAGAATATCCAGGCATAAACCACAATTCTTGGGACAATGTCTTCAAAGAATCTGATTATTTGAGTCAATTATTTACTTTTAAAAAATAACAAAAGCCCTCTTAAAATAGATTTAGGAGGGCTTTGATTTCATAAACTTTTCTGAAAAATTACTTTTTAAACAGCGAATCCACAAAGGCCATTTTGTTGAAAACTTGCAAATCTTCCATCTTTTCGCCTACACCTATGTATTTCACTGGAATCTTAAATTCTTCAGAAATTCCGATCACAACTCCACCTTTGGCAGTTCCATCTAATTTGGTAATAGTAAGTGAATTAACCTCCGTAACTTTAGTAAATTCTCTGGCCTGAATCACCGCATTTTGGCCTGTACTTCCATCCAAAACCAACATTACTTCGTGAGGAGCCTCAGGCAATATTTTTTGCATTACACGCTTTATTTTACCCAATTCGTTCATAAGGTTTACTTTTGTGTGTAACCTACCTGCAGTATCGATTATGATAACATCTGCACCTTTTTCAACACCGACTTTTATAGCATCATAAGCTACAGAAGAGGGGTCGGTATTCATTCCATGATCTATAACCTCCACGCCTACTCTTGTTCCCCAAAGTTTCAATTGATCCACAGCTGCAGCTCTAAATGTGTCAGCCGCTCCAAGTACTACTTTTTTACCGTTTTTCTGAAAATTATAAGCTAGCTTTCCGATGGTCGTAGTTTTACCGACACCATTCACACCAACTACCATCAAAACGTAAGGCTTCGGTAAATTCTCAGTCTCAAAACTATTCTGTACATCCTCAGAATTGTTTTCTTGCAAAAGTTCCGCTATTTCCTCACGCAAAATAACATCCAACTCTGAAGTGCTTGTAAACTTATCTCTAGCTACTCGGGCCTCAATTCGCTTGATGATTTTAATAGTAGTATCAACACCAACATCTGAACTAATCAAAATTTCTTCTAATTCATCCAAAACTTCTTCGTCAACAGTTGATTTCCCAACTATTGCCTTAGAGATTTTGTCGAAAATACTAGATTTAGATTTCTCGAGTCCTTTGTCGAGTGTTTCTTTTTTTTCCTTACTAAAAAAATCAAATAAGCCCATCGCAAAAATTAATGTATGCAAATTTATCAAAAATATCCGTACAGAAGACATTTAATATTTCTCTAATAAAAATGAAGAGGAAATAATTGAGAAAACAACTAAATATTTAGAAACTAATAAGCTAATTTCTATTTAGCAAAATAGCATTCCCATAAATCTGCAGGAACTCTTTTTGGTCTCATGGAAACTGGGTCAAGTGCTACCCAAAGCGTGCGAGCTTTTACAAGTAATATTTCGTTTTTGTAGATTTCGTAGTGTCGGTCCGAAGTTACACCTGAGAAGTTTTCAACCCAAGTTTTCACTATAATTTGGTCATTCAAAACCGCTGGTTTGAAGTATTCAATTTCGTGCTTTTTCACTACCCAACGCATACTATCAGAAAGTTCGGTTGGAACATTAGAATACCAATGGGCCATAGCAGCTTGCTGTAAATAGTTGAAATACACCACATTATTCACATGATTTAACTCATCTATATCAGACGCAACGACTTTTACGATATGTTCAAAAACCTTAGGTATCAAAAAATATAAATTAAAATAAAAATCAAATTCTGTTAACTTTAATAGGTAAGTCTAAAGCCTGACGAATATTACTAAAAACTAGAGAATTAAACTAAGTTATCAATACTCAATACTCAGTACTCACCACTTAGTTCTAAAAAATTCAAAACTCAAATTCTCATACAAAACAAAAAGCCTTAACCGAACCGGCAAGGCTTTTACAAATATTTTTGAAAACTTATTACTTTAAAGCTTCAGCGATGTTGTCTACAGCAACCATCTCTTCTTTAAACGTATAAGCACCAGTTTTGTCAGATTTTACGGCTTTGATAACTTTCGCAAAACTCTTCAACGCTGATTTATCCCTTAGGGTTGCAACTACTTTCTTTGCCATTGTATTTTTATGTTAAATGTTTGATGTTCGACTTTGGCCACGGCCATAATTCAAACAAATTACTTGATTTCTTTGTGTACAGTTACTTTTCTCAAAACAGGATTGTACTTTTTCATTTCCAAACGTGTCGTAGTATTCTTACGATTTTTGGTAGTAATGTATCTTGACATTCCTGGCTGTCCTGTAGTTTTATGCTCAGTACATTCCAATATAACCTGAACTCTATTTCCTTTCTTTGCCATTATTATAAAATATTATCTTTTTCTAAATCGGGCTGCAAAGATATTAATTTATTTCTTTTTTCAAAAATCTTTATTCAAAATATTTATAGAAAAAAGAGAATTTAACACTTAATCTGTTTTTCTCAGGAAATTTTAGTATGCTTGCATAATAATTCAAAGAAAAAAATGCAAAATACCCGAATACTTCTTAACCAAAGACCTGTAGGAACTCCAAGCGATGAGTGCTGGAAATTGGAAACTGTTGAGCTTCCTGAACTTAATGAAAATGAAGTTTTAGTAAAAACAGAATACCTTTCTATTGACCCAGCTATGAGAGGTTGGATGAATGAAGGAAAAAGCTATATAAAGCCAGTTGAATTAGGTGAGGTAATGCGAGCCTTGGGCATTGGGGAAGTTATAGCCTCAAAAAACGAGAAATATAATGTGGGAGATCATGTAAGTTCTGCTTTGGGTGTGCAGCAATATGCTATATCTGAAGGCAAAGATTTTGTAAAAGTTGACCCAAATATCTTTCCTCTACCAGCATATTTAGGCACATTAGGTATGTCTGGATTGACGGCATATTTTGGCTTATTAGACACAGGAATGCCTCAGGAAGGTGAAACAGTGGTGGTTTCGGGAGCAGCAGGAGCTGTTGGAAGTGTGGTTGGACAAATAGCCAAAATTAAAGGTTGCAGAGTCGTAGGCATAGCTGGCGGGCAAGACAAATGTGATTATGTGGTAAACGAATTAGGCTTTGATGCATGTATAGATTACAAGGCTGCTAGTTTATGGAAAAACTTAAAAGAAGCTTGTCCAGCAGGCGTAGATGTATATTTTGACAATGTAGGCGGCGAAATTTTAGACACCGTTTTGACGCTTATTAATAAAAAAGCACGTATTGTAATTTGTGGGGCTATTTCACAATATAATTCAACCCAACGCGAAGGACCAAAAAATTATCTATCGCTTTTGGTAAACAGAGCAAGAATGGAAGGCATAGTGGTATTTGACAATGCAGCAAACTACGGAGTGGCTGTAGCACAAATGGCGAAATGGATAAAAGAAGGTAAACTTAATGCCAATTTCCATATTGAAGAAGGTGGCGTAAAGGCTTTCCCTAGTGTATTAGGAAAATTATTTGCAGGTGAAAACACGGGCAAAATGGTTTTGAAAATGACTGAATAAAATTTCTTTTTTTTCGTTTAGAGGCTAAGATTTTATCAAAAAAAATGAATTTAACAAAGCGTTTTATATTCTTAGGCATATTTGTATTTATGGTTTTTTCGTGCAAAACGAATCAAGCGACAATTTCCGAAAATGGAAATTCAATAGTGCAAATGCATCATCGCGTAGCCGTTTTACCTTTTAAAGTAATATTCAGCGATGAATACAAAGCAATGAGCAGAGGAAGATCCCAAGGAAACTGGCCAGAGCAAGAGAGAGTAGCTGGCCTAGATTTGCAAAAGCAATGCTTTGGAATACTAAGCAAAAGGGCAGAAAAAAAACATTTTGGGTTTACTGTTCAAGATTTTCTAACTACCAATAAAGCTTTACAACGAGAGAATATTCGTTTCTCAGAATTACAAAGTATTGACAAAGGAAAACTTGCTCGATTGCTAGGCGTTGACGCTGTAATTTGGGGTGAAACCCAAATGCAATACTCCATGCGAAACTTTATGGCAAGAAACGGCATGAATACCATGATGCAACTTTGGGACGCAGAAACTGCTGGCTTAGTTTGGCAAAATACGACATTTACAGATGTTAGCAACAGAATGGACTCTCCGCAAGACTTGGCTTCTCGGTCGGTTAGTAATCTAATAAGTTCACTTCCTTACAAAAGTCAAAATCACTGACAACCAGCTATTTTGGCATGAAAGACCTCGTTTCCTCCAGCCTGAAAACCAGGATCTAACTGTACGTATTTCCCAGCTTGGTAGGTTGTTCCTGAGGCTACATTTGCTTGACTCTTAATAAAATCTGAAACTTTGTATGTGCCAGCAGATTGTGAAACAGATGGATAGCTTACGCTATTTGGGCAAATAACATTTATCATTAAGTCAACTATTTCTCCATAACCTTGACCTTCACTTGCAGAACATGGATCAGACGAAAGTCCGCCATAAATTGTTTTTATTCTCATTCTATGGCTTCCAATAATTGCAGTATTAGAAATGACTAAGTTTGTTTGGACTTCATTCCAGAGATTTCCGTTAAAAAAACTAAAAACAACCTCTGAATTTTCAAAAATATTATCATCGTCGAAATCTATCCACACCACTACTCCATCTTCCCAAATGCCGGGATTACCAATTTTAAGAACATACGTTGAATCCCTAACTAAATTTAAGCTTGGATCTGGGACTATTAACTCAAAACCTGAATTTGAGCAATCTCTTATGACAGAAAAAATATTTACATTATTAGAATCTATTTTTATCGAAGCTATTTGATCAAAATCTGTACAATCTAAACCAGTAGGTATACAAACTGGACACAATGGCGTATAAGTAACGGAAACTGGAATTCTAGAAGTAGAACCACAATTTAAATTTGAGCATTCAACATAGAATGTTGTATCACCGACAATTCCTGAAACTAAAAAATCTTTCCCTGTGAACAACGAGGCACCGCCAGAAGCAGTTGGGTACCATTTATACATTAAATTAAAACATCCACTTGCAGAAAGATTTGATGTAGCATTTTCTCCACAAGCATCTTCAGAATTGCCCAAAGGAGTAATGGTAGAAAAAATTATAACTTGAAGTTTAGACCTGCGGCTTTCACAACTATTTTGGGTACAACTCACATAATAATTTGTATTTGAAGAAATGTTTGGAGTATTAAAAGTAGAACCAGTTGCAATAGAACTTCCACCAAAAGGTGATGAATACCATTTAACAGTACCAGCACAGTTGGATGCTAAAAGGGAGAGTGAACCTGAAGCACAAACAACAGTATCTCTAACTGTAGGTTTTTGAACAAATGTACCAGTTAAACATGAACTATTTGCTGCACCTAATTCAGCAAACATCTTTGCTCCCGGCAAATCACCAAAGCCATTTGCGAAATTAATGCCTACACTGCTGAGGTGACAATAACTCATAATTGTACCCCCTGCAGTAGGTGTAGGCCCTGGGCTACAACCCCCCTCACTCGGATAACAATTGTCAATAGGTCCAATATTTGTTCCATCTGACCAATCACATGAATGTGTATGTGGTAAACCAAAATTATGACCTAATTCATGGGCTATAACTTCCACATTCCAAGAAAAGGTGGGAATATTCGTTACACTATTTTTGATATTTGCACTTAAACCTTTGGCATATTGTTTTGAGCAGTTTGAAAATACTGCCCTTGTAGACATTCCATTAAATACTGGGTCACCTCCGATAATATAAGCGACTCCTCCTCCTAAGGTTTTAGTAGAAACCAAATGGGCAATATCACCATTAAAAGAATTGCCTTGTCCTTGCCAATAATTATACAATAAATCAAGACTTTGACTTGTAGTTGTAGCTGAACTATAAGGATCTGAAGTAGTCCAAACAAATAAGGAAGACAACACTATACTGACGCCTTCATTAAAATACAAAGTTGCCACATTATTAAAAATGGAAGTCATTTGATTGGTAACTGTTGTAGCGTTACTACCCCAATCCAAATACATCTGATAATCAGCCTCTAAAAATATTTCCACTGTTTTACAAGTACTAACCGAAACCTGTTTGTTCGAAGCATCAGGCAAGACCTCAACTTGTTTCATTACCTCACCAGCACAAATTGGCGTATTGTTTTGTATTTCGTTGGTATTATAAACTATATGAAAATTTTCTTTATTGCTTTTTATTTTTCCTAATGTAAGGTTGATTTTATCGTTTTGGATCAAGCCTTCCACGCTGTTTTTAGTAACAGTAATACTCACAAAAGATTTAGGATCTCCTTTTATTTTTCCTCTGTAAAAACTTGGTAAATCCATTTTATATTCCCCCTGAGGAGTCATGACCTTAAAATCTGGTGAAGTAATAGTAGCTGGTTCCAATTCAAGCACCAAATCTCCATTTTTAGTAGGAATGGCCAATTGATAAAAATCTTTTTGGGAATACAATTGATTATTTATTTCAGTATTTAAAGCCAATATCTGTCCAGAACTTATTCTGCTAACGGAGGTTTTCAATTCCAAAGAATTTATGTTATTAATAGTTTTTTTAGAAAATAAGTTGAAGATGTTTGTCTGTGCAATGGAGGAAACTTGAATAATTAAAAATATTAGAAAAAGAAGGCCTCTTTTTTTCATAAACTAAATTTTAGAATTGAGCCTTAAAAGTAAAATATCGAAATTAAATTTCAGCGAATATTTTTAAATTTTCAAAAAAAAAAGTACAAGATTTTTCATTGCAAAGAAATTTCTTTCAGCTATTATGATTCAAACCCTAAATTATCTAATTTTGCGGCTTGAAATTTCAGAAAATCTATGGGAAGAGCATTTGAATTTAGAAAAGCACGTAAAATGAAACGTTGGTCCTCTATGGCCAAGGTATTTACACGTATAGGCAAGGACATCGTGATGGCCGTGAAATCAGGCGGACCAGACCCAAGCACCAACTCACGTTTGAGGGCAGTTATCCAAAACGCCAAAGCAGCCAACATGCCAAAGGTTAATGTGGAAAACGCCATCAAAAAAGCTTCTTCGAAAGACCAAGAAGACTACAAAGAAATGGTACTGGAAGGATATGGAATGCACGGAGTGGCGGTTTTGGTAGAATGTACCACAGACAACAACAACCGAACAGTAGCCAATGTGCGTAGCTATTTCACAAAATGTAACGGAAACCTTGGAACAAACGGTATGTTGGATTTTATTTTTGAAAGAAAATGCATCTTTAAAATAGCCAACACGCCTAATATCGACTTAGAAGAACTAGAGTTTGAATTGATAGATTTTGGTGCAGACGATGTGTTTTTAGATGAAGAACATGACCAAATCAACATCTACGGAGAATTCACTTCTTATGGTGCCATTCAGAAATTCTTAGAAGAAAAAGGCTTTGAATTGGTACATGCTGACTTTGAAAGAATTCCGACAGACACTAAAAAATTAAGCGAAGCTGATGCCGCTGACCTTGATAAATTACTTGAAAAATTAGACGAAGATGATGACGTGCAAAACGTTTATCACAATATGGTTATTGAATAAATTGGTTTCCCAGTTGCTATCGGGAGGTTAATTGGTTAATTGGTTTCCCGATTGCTATCGGGAGGTTAATTGGTTAATGAAAATTAGAAACTTTGAATTAAAGTTCACAAAAAAGGTCAACGATTGCGTTGACCTTTTTGATTTTTACCCTTTGTTTTCTGTTCGCCCACCATGGTGAGGACCGCCATGATTTCCGTGTCTTCCTTTCTTCATTCCTTCTTTTCTTTTGGCATCGTTGGTGGCCATTTTTTCTTCGAAAGTCTTGTATTGCTCTGGAGTCAATATCTTTTTCATTTCGTTTTTGTAGGCAAGTTTTTTTGCCTCATGTTTGGCTTTCATTTCTATACGTTCAGCCTCACGATTGGCTACCGACTCTTTGTTGAGCTTGGCAACAGCCGCAAACTGCTCGTCTGTCAATTTCAAATCTGCCTTAAGTCTCTCGCTTCGCTTTTCAGCCATTTTTTCAGGATTAAAGTCTCGCTTGCCAACTTCGTTTCCACTTTTTTGGGCAAAAGCACCAACTGATAAAGCAGAAATAAGGGCCAAAGACAAAATTAACTTTTTCATAATTGTATTTTTTATTTGTTATCCGGCTTTGACAGTTCCATTTGCATAAGGTTTAGCCCACAAATGTTAAAATATTTTAAAATTATAATTTAATTATTGGCCTTTTCGAAGTCTTCTTTTAGTTTTTCAAATCACTTGTATGCCTTTAAATGTTAATAAACTATCTTTGCGTAATTTTTGAAATATAACGTTAGCAAAAACAATGAGAAAAAAATACGCGGCAGGTAACTGGAAAATGAACAAAACTTTTGAAGAAGGCCAAATCCTTTTATCAGAAGTAGTAAATATGGTTGGTGACGAACTTACAAATCCAAACGTTCAGGTGGTTTTGGGTGTTCCTTTCCCTTATTTAAGTTCTTTTAGCAAACTTATAAATACGCCAAAAGTAGCTTTGGCTGCACAAAACTGTCATCCAAAGCCTTCTGGAGCATACACAGGTGAAGTTTCTGTGTCAATGTTGAAGTCCGTTGGAGTGACTTACATCATCATCGGTCACTCAGAGCGTCGTGAGTATTTCTTAGAGTCTGATGCATTTATAGCAGAAAAAGTAGATGCTATTTTGGCTGAAGGATTGACGCCAATCTTCTGTTGTGGTGAAACTTTGGCACAACGTGAAGCAGGTATTCACTTTGACTTTGTATGTGGTCAATTGACCAATAGTCTTTTCCATCTTTCAGCAGAGGCTTTGCAAAAAGTTGTTATCGCTTACGAACCAATTTGGGCTATCGGAACTGGCGTAACAGCATCTTCAGCTCAAGCTCAAGAGATGCACAAAGTTTTACGTGATCACTTGGCAAGCAAGTACGGACAAACTGTAGCGGATGAAATTTCTATCCTTTACGGTGGAAGTGTAGGTGCTGGCAATGCCGTGGAATTGTTCTCTCAACCTGATGTTGACGGTGGACTTGTAGGCGGAGCTTCATTAAAATCAAGAGACTTTACAGATATTTCTAAGTCGTTTCCTGCATAAGAGATAATAATAAATTGATTTAGGTCAGCACTGATGTTAAGACCGACTTAAGAGTCAATACATTACGTGTTGGCTTTTTTGCTTTTTGAAAGAAATTCTAAAGCATAATTTTTAAACAATATAATCGTTTTCTGAGGAAACTATATTCCAAAAGTTCACCCACAAATGAAGGCAATTTATCTACTTTTTTTCGCACAAATATCTTTGGCACAAATCTCAGGAGTTGTCAAAGATTCTAAAACTATGGAACCGATTCCTTATGTTAATATCGGAGTTGAAAACCAAAACATAGGAATCTCAGCTAATGAAAAAGGAGAATTTATTTTGCCAATTTTAAAAACAGATGATGTTGTAATATTTTCTGCAGTTGGCTATAAAATACTGAAAATCAAAACTGAAAATTTCACAAAATCTATATGTCTTGAGCAACAGGCAATTAATTTGGCTGAAATTATAATAAAACCAAGGAAAAACAAAAATTCTAAAACCATAGGAAAAATTAATAAAAAAAAGGTAGATGCTTTTTTTGCCAATCGTGGTTTACCTCAAATAACGGCCAAGTTTATACCTTACTCCGAATCAATTTCCACCACGAGATTTATAAAATCGATAAAAATAGTTACTCGGAGTGAAATAAAAAATTCCATATTTAATATAAGACTATACTCACCAAACGAAAGAGGCGAACCTTCTGAATTCTATTACAATCAAAATATTGTTGGAACTTGTGAAAAAGGTAAAAAAATCACTGAAATCTATGTGGAAAATTTAAATATCAAATTCCCAGAAACGGGCTTGTTCGTTGGAGCAGAATGGCTAATTATTGAGCAAAATAAATTCGTTTATCAATACTATGAAAAAGGAAAAAAAGAAAAAATGCAAAAAACTGAATATTCACCATGGTTTGGTGGGAGGATGGAAAAAGAAAATTTTGGATGGACCTATTTAAAAAACTCTGCTTGGCATAAGCAAGTCAAATTTTCAGCAGATATCAAGGATTACAAAGGGAAATTTAATAATTTGGCTTTAGAACTGGTGCTAACGGATTAATAGTACAAAAAAAAGACACACTTTTCAGCATGCCTTTCATTCAAAATTATATCTTTCCTCAAATATTAAAACGGCAAATCATCTTCTCCTTCTAATGCTGCTGGAATTGGTGCTGGAGTAGCTGGAGCTGCTGAGGCCGCAGGAGCTGAAGTAGCTCCACTTTCTTTCTCTATTCTCCATCCTTGTATACTGTTGAAATACCTGGTTTCACCTTGTGGGTTTACCCACTCTCTACCTCTCAAGTTTATCGAAACTTTCACAGCATCACCTATGGCGTAATTGTTCAATAAATCACATTTGTCTTGCGTAAACTCAATGATGATATGCTGAGGATAAGTTTCTTCGGTAGTCACTACCAATTCTCTCTTTTTGAATGAGGCACTTACTTGCTGCTCAGGGTTTATTACTTTAATATTTCCAGATACTTCCATCGTATTATGTTAATTTTGTATAAATTCTAATTACAAATATAAAAACGATAAGTAGGTTTAAAAAATGATAAGTGGAATAATTTCGGAAATTGCTAAAAAACTAATCGAAGCAGATGCTGGAAAATCCACAATTTCAGTTCGAAAAAATGACCTTTGGGCTTACAAAAGAGCCGATGACAATGTTTTTGCCTTGGCTTCTACATTATTTTTACTAAAACAAAACAGCTTTTTTTTTACAAAAGAACAAATGCTAGTTTTTAAAGAAATAGAAAAAAATATTCTTTCGAAATTTCATTTATACCAAAACAAAGACGGACTAGAAACCTTTAATTTTTACCGCACCAAACCATCCAAACATTTCCCAAATGGCATTTTCATGGGGCGTTTTGATCATTTCCGTTTGCCAGATGACATTGATGATACGGCTTTGGTATATCTTTCTGCAGAAAATACAAAAGAACAAACCTTATGGCTAAAAAAACAATGTAAAACGCATGAAGACAAACTAAATGGTGTTGAAATATACAATACTTGGTTTGGCAAAAACATGCCCAAAGAACAGGATGTTTGTGCTTTGTTAAATCTATTATATTTGTTTTTCAATCATGACTTACCTTTAGAATCCATTGATAAAAATACCCTTGAGTACCTTGCGAAGTCTGTGGATTTAATCCTAACGCAACCATTCCGAATCTCGAGACATTACGCAAATTCCACCCTTATTATTTATCACTATGCTCGTTTTATGAGTGATTTTTCTCACCCACTTTTAAATTCTAAAAAATCTCAATTGATTTGCCTCGCCTTGGATTTAATAAAAAAAGAGAAGGTTTTTATGAATAAAATATTGCTTGAAACTTCCCTTAAAAAATTTGGTGAAAAACGAGAAAAAATGAATATTGAAACCAACAAAAACCAAGATTTCTATTCATTTATTGGAGCTCCATTCGCACCTTTCGACAATCCAGCCGCAAGAATTTTGGCAGACAAAAAATGGGCACAAATATTCTGGAAGTCTGAAATTCATGAACTTGCACTATTATTGGAATATCTTATATTATTCGAAAAAAAATAATACGCGAAACTTAGATTAATTTTTTAGCTTTGTTGAATAACATCAACCTTACAATGAAAAAGACCTTAATTTCTCTTCTACTTTTACTTAATATCAGCCTTGGATTTTCGCAAGACTTAAAAACAGCGAAACCTGAATCTGCTGGATTTTCTACCTCAAGATTAGAAAGAATCGATGAATTTTTAAACAAACATATTGAAAACCAATGGCTTCCTGGAGCTGTGGCTATGGTAAGTCGAAATTCGACAATTGTTTATGCTAAATCATTTGGCAAAAGTGGGATAGCAGAACAAAATATGAAAATGGATGACGTGTTTCGATTAGCTTCTATGACCAAACCCATAGTAACTACAGCCATTATGATATTGGTAGAAAAAGGCAAATGCCTTTTGGATGACCCAGTATCTAAATATATCCCTGAATTTAAAAACGCAACTATACTCAAGGACGTAAATACAAGTGATTCAAGTTATACAACTGAAAAAGCAAAAAACTATGTAACCATTAGGCATCTTTTAACGCACTCCTCAGGTATTGGCTATTCGTTTACTGATCCAAAAAAGGTCGGAGCAGTTTATGGAAAAGCAAAAATCCCTGACGGAGCCAATATTGACAATGTCACTATCGCAGAAAAAATGAAAGCCTTGGCCGCACTTCCATTGCTTCATGAACCGGGTGAAAAATGGACCTATGGACTTGGAATAGATATGGCTGGATATTTAGTGGAGGTTTTGTCTGGTCAATCACTTTCTGATTTTTGTGAAAAAGAAATACTGCAACCTTTGGGTATGAAAGATACGCATTTTTATAGAGACGAAAAAGAAGAAAACAGAGTTGTGCATTTGTATTCTGACATAAACGGAAAAATGATGGATGTGATGGCATTTCCACAGGCAAAGAACATTTATTTTCCTACCAGAGGAGCAAAAACCTATTACTCTGGCGGGAGTGGATTATCTGGAACAGCAGCTGACTATATGAAGTTTATGCAAATGATACTAAATGGAGGTCAGCTCAATGGTATTAGGATATTGAGCAGAAAAAGTGTAGAAGCCATGAGCAATAATCAAATAGATCAATTGTCAATAAACAGCCGAGGAACAAAATTTGGCCTTGGTTTTTCTTTAGATACCCAAGAAAGCTCCTATCATAAACTGGGTTCACCTGGCAGACTAGCATGGGGCGGACTCTACAATACAACGTTTTGGATAGATCCTAAAGAAAACATTGCTGTGGTACTTATGACGCAAATATACCCAAGCACTCATCAGAGAGAACTTTATGATACCTTCGAAAACTTGGTTTATCAAGCTTTGAATGATTAAGAAGCAAGGTTTTAAAACAATAAATGCCTAATTTTGCGTTTTGAAACTTAAAAACTCAAAATGCGAACTTATATAATTTTATTTATTGCTTTATTGACTCTCGGATTAGGTGCTTGCAGTTCTGAAAAAACAGAAGAATCGGTGGATATTCGACGTTTTGACAGAGAAATAATGGCGGTGAAATCTAAAGCTGAAATGGCGGATTTACTCCAAAAAAATGCAGAAATCACCAAATCGCTCTACCGCACTTTCCCTGACGACACCGCCTTCGTTTCTCATATTTATTATTTAAGCACGCATCCTGAAACCCGTAAACTTTTCGAGCAAACTGATTCTACTTTTGGCGAGTTAGATGACCTCAAAAAGGAATTCCAAGAAGCATTTAAAAACATAAAATCGTTATATCCAGATTTTAAATCTCCAAAAATAGTAGCAACATTTACAGGTTTAGAAAACGACCTTTTTGTTTCTGATTCGCTTGTAATAATCGGCTTAGAATCATTTATTGGCCCAAAAGCATTATATCGTCCTGAACAACCTAACTATATTCTACGAAGATACTCTAAGGAATATATAGTACCGACAGTAATACGCTTTTTATCAAACAATTACAACAAACTCGACAGCCGAGACGAGTCATTTTTAGCAGATATGTTGTTTTTTGGAAAATCTTTAGAATTTACCAAAGAAATGCTTCCCAACACACCAGATTCTTTGATTATTGGTTTTACAAATCAGCAACTCATTGAAACCTGGGATGCTCAAGATTTGGTTTGGGCACATATTGTTGACAAACAACTGCTTTACAGTCCAGACCCCCATTTAAAAGAAAAATATTTTGGCGAAAGACCAAACGTGCCAGAAATTGGCCCAAAATGTCCGGGCCGAATTGGTCAATGGCTTGGCTGGAGGATTATTCAGCGATACCGAACCGAAAAACCTAATACAACGTTTCAAGAGTTAATGAAATTAGAAAAACCCTCAGAAATACTCAGGGAATCGAAATACAGAGGACAGATAGAAGAATAATGGCGAAAGGAAAAAGTGAATTTTGGGAAGAAGTGGCCCCAAAAGACAAAAGAAAAGTTAGTAAAGACGGTTTGAAAAAAGCACTTGCTTTGCTCAAATTTACCCTCCCTTACAAAAACACTTATATCATAGGCATGGTATTTTTAGTTTTATCCACTCTTACTACCATGGTTTTTCCGATTTTGATTGGAGAAATGACCAAAGTAATGGAAGGAAAATCTGCCTATACTATCAATCAAGTCGCAATCTTTTTTGCTTGTATTTTGGTATTCCAAGGCATCTTTTCATTTTTCAGGGTGTACTTTTTTGCAATAGTGAGTGAAAAAACTGCAGCCGATATTCGAAAAATATTGTACGATAAATACATTACATCGCCTATTTCATTTTTTGAAAATAACCGAGTAGGTGACCTTATGAGTCGCCAAACTTCGGACGTTTCGGCTATTCAAAGTGTACTCTCAACAACCTTGGCCGAATTTTTTAGGCAAATAGCCACCATGGTTATTGGAATCACAATCTTAATTTATATTTCTTGGAAACTGACCATTTTCATGTTAGCCACTTTTCCAATTATAGTGATAGCGGCATTAGTATTTGGTAGATACATTAGGGTACTTTCTAAAAAAGTGCAAGAAAAACTGGCAGAAGCTAACGTTATAGTTGAAGAATCTTTGCAATCAATTTCAATCGTGAAGTCTTTCACAAATGAAAAACTAGAATCAAATCGTTTTTCGAAAACCATAAACGAAACCGTAACATTGGCTTTAAAAGCTGCCACCCTCAGGGGCGGATTTATTACATTCTTTATAGTTGGGCTTTTCGGAGGCATAGTCTTAGTAATATGGTTTGGTGGAAATTTAGTTATTGAAAAAGAAATCCTGATTGCAGACCTAATTACCTTTTTGACTTTAACTATTTTCATAGGTGGTTCAATGAGCGGATTGGGTGACCTCTATTCTCAACTACAAAGAACCATTGGTGCATCAGAAAGAATCTTGGAAATATTAGATGAAAAATCTGAACTTGAACTAGAAAAAGAAACGCTTCCAAATCCTATAAAAGGAGATATAGAATTTAAAAATGTAAAATTCAGCTATCCGTCGAGAACTGACGTGGAAGTATTGAAAGACATAGATTTAAAAATAGAATCAGGTAAAAAAATAGCATTGGTTGGCCATTCTGGAGCGGGCAAATCAACGATAGTACAATTGTTGATGAAGTTTTACCCAGATTATAGCGGACAAATACTCATCGACGGTCAAGATATTAAAAACCAAGACGTTACTTTTTTAAGGCAAAATGTAGCCATAGTGCCACAGGAAGTAATCTTGTTTGGAGGAACAATTTTAGAAAACATAGCCTATGGAAAGCCTGGAGCATCTTTAGCGGAAGTTCAAGAAGCAGCTAGAAAAGCCAATGCTTTTGAATTTATCGAAAAGTTTCCAGAGAGATTTGAAACCATTGTTGGTGAAAGAGGAATAAAACTTTCGGGCGGACAGCGACAAAGAATAGCAATCGCAAGAGCGATATTGAAGGATCCTGCGATACTTTTACTTGACGAAGCTACAAGTGCTCTAGACTCAGAATCGGAGAAATTGGTGCAAGATGCCTTAAATGAACTTATGAAAGGCCGAACTTCCATCATCATAGCACACAGATTGGCAACGATCAGAAATGCGGATCAAATATATGTATTGAAAGACGGCGAAATAGCAGAATCAGGTACTCACGAAAGTTTGATTTTGAAAAACGAAGGAATTTATGCAAATTTGGTAAAAATGCAGTTTGACATAGTTTCGTACGAAATTTAAACAAATGGAAGATACGGCAATAGGCATATTAAGAAGTTTTGAACTTAGGCATACGGATACCAGAGAGAATATCCTGAAAGGGTTTCTGCAAAAAACCACTGCACTTTCACACGGAGATCTTGAGACTTACCTTGAAGACGGATTTGACAGAGTAACGATTTATAGAACACTAAAAACCTTTTTAGATAAAGGTATTATTCATAAAATATTGGACGACAACGGAGGCGTGAAATACGCCCTTTGTAGAGACCAATGTTCGACAGGCAAACACAGCCATGACCATGTGCATTTTAAATGTTCCAACTGCGGCGAGACTTTCTGTTTAGAGAAATTTCTGATTCCAGAAATTATCCTTCCGGAAGGCTACCAAAGAAAAGAAATCAATGTGCTTGTTCAGGGAGTTTGTCCTAAATGCAATTAAAATATAATGTACCAAATAAAAGAAGCCAAGTTTAACAAAAGTTCAGCAAAAGTAGAACACTGCCCACAGGACCAATTACCCGAAATCGCATTTATCGGTAGATCCAATGTAGGAAAGTCTTCCTTGCTAAATATGTTGACAGGCGTAAAAAACTTAGCAAAAACCTCCTCCACACCAGGCAAAACACAACTGATAAATCATTTTATGATTGATAACAAATGGCATCTTGTGGATTTACCTGGTTATGGCTATGCAAAAGTGCCGCTTTCAGAAAAAGCTAAGTGGGAAAAAATGACTTGGAACTATATCCTTGAAAGGCCAAATCTCTTATACATTTTTGTTTTGTTAGATATAAGAGTTAGTCCTCAAAAGATTGATTTGGAGTTTATCAAAAAATTGGGAGAGAATGACATTCCATTGAAATTGGTCTTTACAAAAGCAGATAAAGTAAAAACAATGGAAGGACAAAAAAATATTATGGATTTCAGAGAGGCATTATCAGCCGAATGGCAGATACTACCCGAGTATTTTATCACATCGGCAGAGAAGAGAACGGGCAAAGTTGAACTAATGGGATTAATAGAAGAGATCATCTTCCCTGAATATTAATATTTTTTAATATATATTTGCAGTAAATTTTATAGTATATACGAATGGCAACAGAATATTTAGGAATTGACGTAGGTGGAACCAATGTGAAAATGGGTTTAGTAAATGCTGAATCTGGAAGTATAACCAACTTTTATAGTCATGATACTGGCGACTGGAGAAACACAGGGCACTTTGTCGAAAACCTAGGCGATGCCATTTCGATTCAACTAAAGGAAAATCCTGAAGTAAAAAAAATAGGTATTGGTGTACCTGGCTTGATTACTAGAGACAGATCTACATTGGTTGAAATAACCGCTATTCCTGAAATAGACGGAACGCCAATAATTCCGATGTTAAAAAAACGTTTTCCTGAGCATGATTTTTTCTTAGAAAATGATGCAAATGCAGCTGCTTTGGGAGAATATTATTTTGGAGAAGAAGAACTTCCTGAAGATTACATCTTTGTAACCTTGGGCACTGGCGTTGGCGGTGCGGCTATTATTGACAAATTGGTGTTCAAAGGCGGCGGCGGAAATGCCATGGAACCGGGCCACATGCCATCTAAAAACGGAAAAGTTCTTGAGCGTAATATCGGCAAAAACGAATTGTTAGATTTGGCGAATAAAATGAGAGCTGAATACCAAGGCGAAACAAGATTGCCAAACGACGGTACAATATCTACTACAGGTCTGGTAGCTGCTGCCTCCGATGGCGACAAATTAGCTCTTGCTATTTTTGACGAAGTAGGCACTTTGTTAGGTGATGGTTTGGTATCAATGATTAGAATTTTGGATATCACAACAATACTTATAGGTGGCGGGCTTTCTGCATCATTTGACTATATTATACCTGCTATAAATAAGCAGTTAAATTTCTGGCTAACACCTTATTACGTTAAAACTTTACAAATTAAAAGAGCCACTTTGGCAAACGACGCTGGCCTATTAGGTGCAGCTAGTTTATGTTTTTAATTTTTTTAATAATATTTCCAAACGCCTTATATTGATAAAATTTAAGGCGTTTTTTTATTAATTACATTCAAAATAATAATTCATTGGCAAGAAACTCCTACCCTATTTATTCACATGAATATTTTATGGCAAAAGCTTTGGACTTAGCCATGGATGCCTTCGAAAACGACGAAGTGCCAGTGGGAGCAATAGTGGTAGCTGAAGGAAAAAAAATAATTGGAAAAGGTGTAAACCAAACAGAACAACTCCACGACGTAACCGCCCATGCCGAAATACTAGCCCTTACGGCGGCATCTAATTTTTTAGGGGCAAAATACCTAAAAAACTGCACTTTATACGTTACGCTAGAGCCATGTGTAATGTGTGCTGGTGCATTGGCCTGGTCTCAAATAGACAGGATAATTTTTGGAGCTTACGACAAGAAAAAAGGTTTTACTTTAATCCAACAACCCATTATTCATCCTAAAACCGAACTTATAGGTGGTGTTTTACAGTCTGAATCCGAGAAACTCCTAAAAACGTTTTTCAAGAAACTGAGGAATTAATTGTGTGTGACATTAGTCATTTTAAAATAATCAATTTTTGAGGACTTTTATAAGAAAATAACTATGTCATTTGCTTATATAATTGCCGCAATCGTAATTTTTCACTTTGTAGTAGGAATTGGATATTTGATCTATAAAATCAATTCAGCCAAGCCAAATGAAGATTTGAAAAAGAAAGAAAATCAAATCTGAATTGTAAAAAATAGCGTTCTGCCCCATTTATTCCTTTTCTAAAAGCATTTTTTTTCATAATATCGAACAGTTTTCAAAAAACTGATGTTAAACATTTATAGATAGATAAATAAGTTTAACGAAATACAATTATGGCTTTTACATTAGCACCCCTACCTTACGCAAACGATGCATTAGAACCTCATTTTGATGCCATGACAATGGAAATTCATCATGATCGTCATCACAATGCCTATGTTACAAATCTGAACGCAGCTATAGCTGGCACAGACTTGGAAAACAAAACTATCGAAGAAATATTAGCGAACATAAGTTCTGCTCCAATGGCTGTTAGAAACAATGGCGGCGGGCATTATAACCACGATTTGTTTTGGAACATTCTTGCTCCTCAAGGTGTAGGTGGTAATTTATCAGGTCCATTAAAAGAGGCAATTATTGCGGCTTTTGGTTCAGTTGATGATTTTAAAGCAGCATTCAAAACAGCAGCAACTACAAGATTTGGTTCGGGTTGGGCATGGTTAATAGCCAAAGAAGATGGCTCAGTAGCTGTAACTTCTACTCCAAACCAAGACAATCCATTGATGGATATTGCTGAGGTAAAAGGCACTCCACTTTTAGGATTAGACGTTTGGGAGCATGCTTATTATTTAAAATTCCAAAACAAACGCCCTGATTATATCGATACATTCTGGACAATCGTAAACTGGAATGCGGTTGAGGAAAGATATGCGGCAGCAACAAAATAATGTTTAGATGTTTAAGTTAAAAGAAAGGCGGACGTTTGTCTGTCTTTTTTTTTGCAAAAAAAATCTTAAAAATTTTGTTTTCTATTTTTAGTAATTACATTTGCGACATGAAAATATCAAATTACATAGCAAATAAAGGTTGGTGGCGTTCGAACTTCTCCGTTTGAGCAACATTCCGCTATGTGGTTTTTTACATAATTACGGCTTGCTGTTCAACACGGCAAGCCGTTTTTTTATATAATTTATTTTAAAAAATAGAACTTGAAGAAAACAAACCTTCAAATCAGAGAGAAAATTAAAGATATGAATTTCAATATAACAACAAGAAGCAAAAGATTACTGGCAGATACACTTACACCTGTGAGTATTTTTCTTAGAATTAGAGAGCAATTCCCGCTTTCAGTGATTTTAGAAAGTGCTGATTATCATGCCATGCACAACAGCTTTAGTTACATAGCTTGTGACCCAATAGCTTCGTTTCAAATAGACAATGACGAGGTTACACAAAAATTCCCTGATGGTTTAGAGGAGAAATTTAAATTGGGAAAGAGAAAAGATGCGGTTGGTGCTCTAAAGGCATTTGCTGAAAGATTTAAACAGCCAGATTCTGAACATAATTTTATTAGCAACGGACTTTTTGGACATATTACATACGATTCAGTTGAATACTTTGAAGATATAGAAATTCAAGAAAAAAGTCAAGAAACAGCTATCCCGCAGATTCTTTACCGTGTTTATAGATATGTAATTGCCATCAATCACTTTAAAGATGAACTTTTCCTATTCGAACATGCCTATTCTGCAGAAAACGCAGAGCCTAAATTCAAAGAAGATGGACTTGATACTATGGAGTTTTATGTAAAAAACCCAAAAAGAACTTCAACTTCATTTAGCATAAAAGGCGAAGAAAAGACAAATATCAATGATGATGATATGAAAGAAATCATCAAAAAATGCATAAAGCACTGTTTAAGAGGTGACGTGTTTCAGATAGTGCCTTCGAGACGCTTTTCGCAAGATTTTATTGGTGATGACTTCAATGTTTACAGGGCTTTAAGAAGTATAAATCCTTCGCCATATTTGTTCTATTTTGATGGAGGTGATTATCATATTTTCGGTTCAAGTCCTGAAAAACAAATATTTATAAAAGATGGTCAGGCCGAAATTCACCCCATAGCTGGAACATTCAGAAGAACTGGTGATGACGCAAAAGATGCGGAGCTGGCTCGCCAACTCCATGCTGACCCGAAAGAGTCAGCAGAGCATGTAATGTTGGTGGATTTAGCTAGAAATGATTTATCAAGAAGCTCCGATAAAGTAAAAGTGGAGATATTTAAAGAAGTACAGTTTTACAGCCATGTTATCCACTTGGTTTCGAAAGTTACTGGTCATATGACCGAAGGAACCAACCCTTTACAATTAGTAGCTGACACATTCCCTGCTGGCACACTTTCTGGCTCGCCAAAACACATGGCCATGAGCTTGATAAACCAAATGGAACCTAACAATAGGAGTATTTATGGTGGAGCGATAGGTTTCATGGATTTCAAAGGGAATTTTAATCATGCTATTGCCATTAGAACTTTCTTGAGTAAAAATAACACACTCTATTTCCAAGCGGGAATGGGTGTAGTGGCTAAATCTGTAATAGAAACTGAAATGGCCGAAATTCATTTAAAACTTGGTGCTTTAAGGAAGGCAATTGAAATGGCAGCAGAGATTTAAAAATTATATTTTTTTAATTGCCACGAATGCACAAATAAAATTCAAATCGAATTGTGTTTTAAATTTAATACTTTGTGGATTTATTGTCTAAAATTAATAAAAATGAACCCATTACTTAAAAAACTGAATTTTAAAGAACAAAAAAAAATAGTAGTTCTAAATGCTCCTGAAGAGTTTTTCGAACAATTGAAAGATTTTGAAAAATATCTGGAAACTGAAGAAAAACTTAAGGACGAGAAGAACACGTTTGTGTTGGCTTTTGTAAAAGAGCAAAAACAGATAGATGAGCTGGCACCGAAAATTGATGCTTCGCTTGAAGGAGATGCATTGTATTGGTGGGCATACCCTAAAGGGAGTTCCAAAAGACATAAATGTGATTTTAACAGAGACAATGGTTGGCAAATAATGGGCAAACTTGGTTATGAACCAGTAAGAATGGTGGCGATAGACGAAGATTGGAGTGCATTGAGATTTAGAAAAGCTGAAAATATAAAGACATTGACAAGAGGACATGAATGGAGAATGTCTGAAGAAGGAAAAATCAAAAAATGAATATGAAAATATTAGTACTTGACAATTATGATTCTTTTGTGTACAATTTGGTGTATATTTTGAAGGATTTAGGTGGAAATGTCGACGTTATAAGAAACGACAAAATCAAGCTGGAAGAAGTAAAAAAATACGACAAAATTCTACTTTCACCTGGCCCCGGAATACCAGAAGAAGCTGGCATAATGATGGATTTATTAGCGGAATACAAAACATCAAAAAGCATATTTGGTGTTTGTTTAGGTCATCAGGCTATCGCAGAAGCTTTTGGTTCTAAACTTCATAACATGGATGAGGTACTTCATGGTGTAACCACAAATTGCATTGTAAAAGACTCTGAGGAGATTTTATTCCAAAATATTCCATCAAACTTCGAGGTTTGTAGATATCACTCATGGACTGTATTGCCTGAAACTATGCCGTCTGATTTGAAAATCACTGCAGTAGACGAAAAAGGATATGTGCTTGGAGAATCTCACCAAAAATACGATGTTCGTGGTGTTCAATTCCATCCTGAGGCATATTTAACCGAACATGGCGTAAAAATGGTTGAAAATTGGATGAAGAGATAATTACTTACCTCTTCACCTTTAAGGCTAATATTTTATTACAAATCGTTGCAATCTATATCATTAATGCTATCGTTTGCCTCTTTTACCTCTGAAACTGAAAGTGAAGGACAATCTTTCAAATAAGCTTTTGCAGCATCTTTAAATGCCTCGCATTTTGTTTTACTTGTAAAGTCCATAAAAAAAGCTGAAGAAGCGGTTGAGAATTTTTCAGCTGATTTTGTACATCCAGCTAAAGGGTCTATTGCTTTAGAAATACAAGAACTAGCTACCAATACAACTAATAGAAATCCGATTATTTTTTTCATTTGAATGTTTTTTTCTCAAAAATAAACTTTCAAATCTTATCCAATAAATAAATACATAAATATAAGCCTAGGTTTTTATTTTACGGTTTTGCGTTTAACTATTATACTGTACGCTCTTTCAATTATATTTGTAAATCAATAAAATAACAAAGATTTGCTGTTTGGATTTTTAAAGAAAAAACCAGTTTTGGTTCAAAAAACTTCGGTAGAAAAACTGAATAAAATCTTGTTGGCCAAGATTCCAGAAAATGCCGTTCCTTATATTTTAGATCTTTGGCAACATTCTCCCTTTAATTTTACGGTGTCTCGTTCTCGAAAAACTTGCTTGGGCAATTATCGACTCAAAGATAACCAACATTATATTTCGGTAAACGGGGATTCAAATCAATATGCATTTTTGGTGACGCTTATTCATGAGATTGCCCATCAGCATGTGGCAATCCAACAGAAACTATTCAGAAGAAGACCAGCCCCACACGGAATTGAGTGGAAAACAACTTTCACCAAACTTATGGCTCCTATGCTTGACTTGGGGGTCTTTCCAGAAGATATACATGTGGTATTGAAAAAGCACATGAAAAACCCTGCTGCATCTTCAACAAAAGACCCTTTATTGATGAAAGCTTTGGGTAATTACTCACAGTCAGAAATACCTCAAGGGCCTACATTGTCAGAAATTCAAAGTGGCGACCTTTTCGTATTTAACAATAAAAAATACAAGAAAATTGAAAACAGAAGGACGCGAACATTGGTTGAATGTGCTGTTTCAAAGAAAAGATATACGATTGCTTCCTTTGCTCCGATTCAATTATTAGATTGAAAAATCAAGGTTTCAAATAACATTCGACTCGAAAAATCGTTATTTTTTTTTGCCTATAATACCAAAAATGAGAATACTCACCCTTTTAATTACTTTATACAGCATTAGCCTTTATGGTCAAAAATCTGTATTATTTGAAGGTAACTGGATTCGCGTTGCAGTAAAAACGTCAGGTGTTTACAAAATAGACCAAGCCTTTCTTAAAAAAAATGGTGTAAATTCAAAAACGATTGACCCTCAAAATATCTCCGTTTTTGTCGGGAATATTGAAACATTACCACAAAAAAATTCTGTAAATAGAATTTCAGACTTAATCGAAATCCCGGTATTATGTACAGATAGTGACCATAAATTCGACAATAATGATCAGATTACATTTTATGGAGCGTCATCACATAAAGTTTCCTTTGATTCTGTTACAAATACGATTTCTCATTCAATAAATCCATATTCAGACCAAAATTTTTATTATATCAACTTGGGGAGCAAATCATCAAAAAAAATAACTTCGATTACAGCTCCAAATAACACTACCTCATTTTCAAACAATGCACTTTTTTACTATTACCATGAAAAAGAAGACAAAAACCTTTTGGCATCTGGCAGACAATGGTTCGGCGATTTTTTTTATAATACGCTGTCCTTCGATATTGAAACTCCTGATGCTGTTTCAGACATTAGCCTAAACTTACAAATGCTTGGAATTGGCCAATCAGAGCAAGTATTAGATCTGAAAAATGAAGGAAATAGCATAGCAAAAATCGCTTTGCCAAGTTCAAATTATAACCCTTCAGACAATTACGCTCGATATAATAGAATATCGAATTGTACTAACCTGTTCCTTAATTTTCCTTCAACAAATCCAACTTTTAGACTAAATATGAGTTTGAGCACAGAAGGTTCGGCTAATGCAGGTGCCTATGTGGATTATTTTGAAATTCAGTATTTGAGAAAAATAAAATATGACAATAAAAACCAATTACTTTTTTGGAAACAAAACCCAGACAAAAAACCTCTCAATATTGCAAATTTTGATAAAAACACGCAAATTTGGGATATTTTCAATCCTTATAATCCATGTATTTTAGAAATAAATGAAGATGGATATTTCGGAACTTCAAATTTTAACAAAAATCCATTTTTAGTTGTTAACAAAGACGATTTCCCCAATCCAATATTTGTAGAAAAAATCAAAAACCAAAGCATAAAAAATAACATTTCGCCCGAAATGCTTGTGGTTTTTCCTGAAAAATTTAGACCTGAAGCAGAACGCTTTATCATAAATAAAAAACAAACGCAAAACTTAGAAGTACTTGGATTGAGTACCCAAGAAATATACAATGAAATGAGCTCAGGAAAAGTCGACCCGAGTGCTATTCGAGATATTTGCAAATATTTCTGGAATATTGACCGAAGCAAATTTCAGTACCTTTTATTATTTGGTGATGCTACATTTGACTATAAAAACAACAACCAAATTTCATATATCGAAACTAAAAACCTCGTTCCAACCTATCAATCTGCCGAATCTTTAGAGCCAATTTATAGTTTCGCCTCAGATGATTTTTTTGGATTTTTAGAGGACTTTGAGGGTGATTGGGAAGAAGGAGTAAGTCAAAATAATGTTTGGATCAGCAACAGAAAAAACGACCATACCTTAGACATATCAGTGGGACGTTTGCCCGTAAAATCCCTATTTGAAGCTAAAAACATGGTAAACAAAATAATAAATTACCAAAATGATATAATAAAAAATGGCGATTGGCGAAACAAACTGAGCTTTGTGGCGGACAATAGAGACTACAACATTCATCAGCAAAATGCTGAAGCGATGAGCAAATTAGCCCAAAATGCATTCGGAGGATTAGAAATCGACAAAATATATTTAGATCAGTATCCGATTATTAGCAACGGCAACGCTCTGAATGCACCTGCTGCTAGTTTCGCTTTGAACAAAACCATTAATGAAGGTAGTTTTTTAATCAATTATAATGGCCATGGATCGGAAGATGGCTGGGCTCAAGAAAAGCTTCTGACCATTTCGGATATTCAAAACTTTAGAAATGGTACCAGATTGCCCATATTTTTTACTGCAACTTGCCAATTCGGCAAATTCGACAATCCTGCCTTGGTTTCAGGAGCTGAATTATCTTTGCTTAATCCTTCTGGAGGTTGCGTTGCATTGCTTACAACAACAAGACCGGTTTATTCGAGTACCAACGAAAAAATCAATCGAGCATTCTATAATAATTTAGGAAAAGTCAAAACGCTTGGCGAACTCTTCTTATTAACTAAAAACCAAGCAATTGAGGGAGAAATAAACAGAAACTTTAGTCTATTAGGTGATCCATCTATACTATTGCCAAATTATCAAAATACTATTTCATTAACGCATATAAACAACCAAATACCGGGTAATACGGTCTGGAAAGCATTAGAAAAGATAGAGTTTAGAGGTGAGTCTTCAAAAATCAAAAATGGCAAAATCCAAATCAAGATATTCGACAAAACAGAAAAAATTCAAACGCTCGGCACCTATACTGATGGACCAAAGTTTGAATATTCTTCTCCAAGCTCTAAGCTCTATGAAGGTATATTTAATTTAACAAACGGTATTTTTGAAGGCAGTTTAATATTACCTAAAGATCAAATCTCCGGAATAGGCAAAGCTCTAATTTCTTTTTATGCAACTGATACCGACTCCACTGAAAACGCCTTTGGTTATTTTGACCAATTCATTATATCGAGCGAAACTACCGAAAATCTAGATAATGAAGGGCCTGAGGTGGAAATAAGTATAGATAGTGATCAGTATTTAACTTTTAATGTTTACGACCCGAGTGGAATAAATATTTCAGAATTCAATCAAGAGCATTTTATTAAAATAATAATAGATGACAGTACTATAGTCGTAGCAAATAATTTTTTCAATCCTTATGATGGAAGCGTTCAAGGCAACCTTACTTATTACGTTGGAAATTTAGCTTCAGGCAAACATACTTTAAAATTTATTGTTTTTGACAATTATAATAATGTTACAGAAAAACCGTTTGATTTTAACATTGAAAAGCAACGATTCTCTATTGAAAATTTTCTAAATTACCCAAATCCTTTTTCAAATTACACCAATCTGATTTTTAAACATAATAGACTTGGAGATAATCTACTTGCTCATTTGATGATTTATGACACATTTGGCCGTACAGTGGTCGATTTGCAAAAATCATGCGAAAAATGTGAAGGGAAAATCGAGTTTGGATTAGATTTTGAGGGAAAAACAAATATGGCAAGCCAATTATTTTTTAAATTAGAGCTACTTTCTAAATCAGAAAACGAAAGTACACAAGCCTCTGGAAGATTATTGTTTTGGAAATGACAATAAAAGTTTATTATTTTGAATCTTTAATTATGAATATAAGAAATTATTATTCCGTGAATACCGCTTTTATGAAAAAATCTTCAATTTTTGGAGTTATAACACTTTCCCTTTTTACAAATCTTTCATTTGGTCAAACTTTGGCAAAGGGTTATACAGTCGTTACTACTGCAGTTCCATTTTTATCTCTTACGCCAGACTCAAAAGCTGCCGCTATGGGAGACGCTGGAGCAGCTTCAGCACCTGATGCCAATGCACTATATTGGAACACTGCCAAATTAGCCTATTCAGAAAACAAGTTTGGAAGTAGTTTTTCTTATGCACCTTGGCTTAGAGACATTGTACAAGACATGGGAATTATGACAGCCAATGCCTATTACAAAGTATCAGACAAACAGGCTATTGGAGCTGGAATTACTTATTTTGATCAAGGAGATATTCAATTTACAAATGCTTACGGTGCCAATTTAGATAAATTTCATTCCAAAGAATTCGCAGTAACCTTAGGTATATCTCAAAAATTAAGTTCTGATTTTTCGATGGGTTTAAATATGAAGTTTATAAACTCAAATTTAGTCGGAAATACTATAATAAACGGACAAGCAGGTAAACCCGGTAGAACTGGAGCTTTTGATCTAGGATTCTATTACAACAAAACTAGACCAACTGATAGAAATTCTGACAAACCTAAAAAGACAGATATCGACTACGGCGTAGTTTTACAAAACATTGGCGGTAAAGTAAATTATGGCTTCGGTCAATATTTTATACCTGCTAACTTTAAGATTGGAACCAAAATATCTCATAGTCCAGATGAATTGAATACGTTTACGCTTTTACTTGATTTCAACAAACTACTTGTGCCTACTCCAAAAGAAAACACACCAATTTCGGATAAAAGTATTTTTAGTACAATGTTTACTTCTTGGACAGACGCTCCGAATGGCATAAAAGAGGAGCTTAGCGAGGTAATGACTTCAATTGGTGTAGAATACAGTTATGCGGATTTGATTTCACTGAGGACAGGTTATTTTTACGAATCTCCAGACAAAGGAGGAAGACAATATTTTACAACAGGTTTTGGTATTACGCTAAAAGATATCTATAAATTAGATATGGCTTATTTAATACCTACCAACTCTGGCAACCCGCTTGCAAATACTTGGAGGATTTCTTTAAACATTGGATTAAGTTCTAAAAAATCAGCTGAAACAGGTAGAGATTTAGACGAAGAATAAAAACATAAAATTTATCTATATTAAAGCCCGATAGTCGGGCTTTTTGTATTTTAAAAAACTTAGCATTTAAATGGATTATTTAGAACTAACACTAACAGTTGAGCCAGATTTTTCAGAAATATTGATGGCTGAATTGGCAGAAATCGCTTTCGATTCGTTTATCGAAACTGAAGACGGATTGCAAGCTTATGTATTAGAAGGAGATTTTGAAGAGCGGAAACTAAAAAACCTTATGGAAGTATATGCCGAAAAAACGCCTTTAATTTACAGTTTAAAAAAAATAGAAAAACAGAATTGGAACAAGGAATGGGAATCTAATTTCTCGCCAATTGAAGTATTGGACCAAGTATTTATAAGAGCGACTTTTCATCCATCTTCAGAAGGAAAATATAAACATGAAATAATTATCACACCTAAAATGTCGTTTGGAACTGGTCACCACGAAACCACTTCGCAAATGATGCAACTTCAGCTTGAAATTGACCATCAGAACAAATCAGTGCTTGATGTGGGTACTGGAACTGGAATCTTGGCAATTCTAGCGACTAAGCTTGGAGCTGCCAGAATCCACGCATTTGACATAGACGAATGGTCAGTTGAAAATACCATTGAAAACATTGGACTCAACAATACACCAAACATCAGCATTGAATTGGGAACGATAGCTACTCAAAAACAAGAAACTTTCGACATTGTCTTAGCAAATATCAACCGAAATATTTTACTTGAAGAAATACCAAGTTATGCAAAGTTTTCGAATGAATATTTGTTGGTAAGCGGTTTTTATGAAAACGATGTTGTGGACATAGAGGCCAAAGCGGAAAGTTGTGGTTTCAAAAAAATAAAACAAATAAGTAAGAATAACTGGGCTGCGGTCGTTTTTAAGAAACATTGAGTGCGTAATTTATGGCGTTTAAAAAACAATTCTTCTTTTTCATCACATTTGTGTTTTTACTTTTTAATAAAGTAAGTGCTCAAGTATTGGTTTTAGGTAACCAACCAGAGCAATTTATTGAGGATTATTCTAAACAAATGCAGAAGCAATTGGGAAGCTATGCCAAAGCACCAATGGAATCCTTTTCTGAATTTTATAAAAATACTATTCAGGAAAATTCAAAAACTGAAGTAATAAGTCTAATTCAGTTTCTTACTAAAAAAGGCGTAAAACCAATTGAGCTTTTAAAAGCCAACAATATTTTAATTGCCTATCAAAAATCAGGAAATTCAGAAAATGAATCCATAGGATTATTAGCAAAATATTTAAGAAAAACTTTCGAACCACAAAGCACCAAAAATATCCTTGAAGTGCTTTATCAGTTAAACAGTTTTTTCGAAACCAATCAATTATATACCTCCGCATTTAATAGAGTAAAAATTGTAAACGGGAATTATACTTTTGCTTTTTTTGACAAAAAACAAGACTTTTTCAATCCAAGTATTGAAAAAAACATAGAACCACTCAAAGAGAAAGAAGACGAAGACATAGGCTGGGGAGAAAATTTGAAAGAAGAAGAATATGACCCATGGAATGACCCTAATTTGAACGTTTCCGCCAATACCAACCTCGAGGAAGTTATAGTAAATATTCCAAAAATTCAGGGGATTCATATAGTGTTTGATAAAGCCGACTTAGTGCTCTTAAGTCCATCTGACTCCATAGTTATACACGAAACCTCAGGTGCTTATGACTTTTCGAATGGTGTTTTTGTTGGTCAGAATGGTATAATCGAATGGTTGGCTGCTGACGAAAATGCAAAAGCTAGTTTAGAAAAATATTATTTCAAATCTCAGAATGGTAAACTAAAGGCAGAAAAAGTATTAGTTGAACATGAAAATGTCCTTAAAACCCCAGTTGAAGGGGTATTAGAAATAAAATTAGAGAAAAGACCAAACAACGAAGTCTCTTCTTATCCTAGATTCAAATCTTACCACAGCAATGCAGATCTCATTTTACAAATACCATCTTACGAATATCTAGGTGGATATACTTTAGTGGGTTCAAGGATTTCATCAATGTCCGTTTCTGATCCATATACTAAGTTGATAGCCAATAAAGATTCTAGAAATAGATTTGTGGTTATTGGCAGAAATCTTGTTATCACAGACTCTTTAATAACCTCTGAAAAAGTAAGCTTTGTAACTCGATTCGACAAAGACTCTGTTTCTCATCCAGCCGTAAGAATGGAGTATGACCTAAAAAGAAACCATTTACAACTCAATAAACTACAAAAAAGCGGTTTCAGAACAAGTATGTATTCTGATACCTTCCATCAGGTAGATATTCGTTGCGATGCTATGTCCTGGGATTTGAGCGGAGGAAAAATGGACTTTTATATTGTTGCTGGAAAATCAGAAGTGCCGGCACTTTTTGAGTCTTTTAACTACTACAATCCAGAGAGAGTAAGAGCTTTGAGCACAGCAGCTGGCTTCAGCCCATTAATAGCCGCCGGCAATCTATATGCTCGAAAAAAAATAAATGCTTTCACAGTTGATGAAATGATGGCAATTACCAGAAAAGAAAGATTTCAAGTAAGCAACGGTATGCTCCTTGGCAACCAAATGGGCTTTTTTGATTATGATCCTTATAAAAACATTTATTCATTAAGTAGAAAAGGCATTCATTATTTTTTATCGTTTAATGGAAAAACTGACTTTGATGATTTGGTTTTATCTTCACTAGCATCGGGAAAAGGAGGAGTTGGGAATGCTTCTATAAATTTAGACTCAAAAGCATTGGATATTCAAGGTGCCCAAGACTTCAAATTGAGTGATTCCTTAGGAATAAGTTTTGTACCTGCTGATGAAAGCATGAAAATAGTAGGAAATAAAGTCTTTAGTTTTAATGGCAAAATTGTTGTTAAAAACTTTAAATTCTACGGAGATTTTGAGGTTGAATATGAAAATTTCTTGGTGAAACTTAAAAGAATAGATTCTATAACTTTCATTCCACTCGAAATCTACAATAAAGGAGGCAAAACTGAAATTGGGGCCAACTTCCAATTTGGCACTACTGGCACATTATATTTAAATAGCCCCGAAAACAAATCTGGCAGAAAAAAACTCTTAGAATATCCGAAGCTCAATATTCCTGGAGGTGTATTGGTACATTTCACAGAAAAAGGCAGAATTCAAAAATACGACCAAGGCGTTTTCTTTAAAGCAAATAGTCTAAATATTGATAGTCTAAATGCTGTAAATCCAGTATTTGCTGGAATATTTACACCGGGTGAAATTTTCAAAACCATAAACGAAAACCTTGTAGTGATGCCAGACTCTTCTATGGGCATTGTGCACAAGGCAAAAACACCTTACAAGCTATACCAAACAGAAAGTACAATAAAAGCAGAAACCAACATAGTGCTTGATAAAAGAGGCTTAAAAACTAGTGGTGAAATCACACATTTGGCAGGAAAACTGAAGACAAGTGAGGTGAAATTTTATAGTGACTATTTAACTGCAAAAGGCGAGACTGGACGAATTGTTGAAACTAATACCTCTGCTTCTGCATATTTCCCCGAGGTTGCGATTTCAGAATACGAAATGCTATGGAATCCATCACAAGACAGCATGATTGTAAATTCTGACAAAGGATTTAATTTTTATTCTGGCTCAACAATATTAAAAGGGGGAATAGTTTTAAAGAAAGCTGGACTTTTCGGCACAGGTGTTTTGGACAGAAAAGATTCGGATGCAAATTCAGAAAATTTCAAATTTAATAAAACAGGTTTTTTAGCGGAAAACTCTACATTTAACATCAAATCCGGAGAAGAAGGTGGCAAACCGATTTTTTCGGGTAAAAAAGTTGGTGTAGATTTCAACGTAATTAACTCCATTGTCAATATTGCTTCACAAACTGGGGATTTCAATCAGCTTCAAAGCTCATTGCTTGAGTTTCCTTACTCAAACTATAGTACAACAATTGATAAAGCTATATGGAATATAAAAGGTAAAAAAATAACAATGCAAGGAGCACTAGAAAGCTCATTATTCACTTCCACTCTTTCAACCCAATACGGTTTGAAATTTAATGGAACAGATGCTGTCTATGATATTGCAAATCTAAATTTGAGAATATCGGGAGTAAATGAAATTCATTCAGCCGATGCGGCAATTATACCTAACAAAGGCCTTGTAGCAGTTAAAAAAGATGGAATGCTTGAGGACTTCGAAAACGCTAAAATCGTAGCGGATACCTTAAACAGATATCATACACTTACGAATGCCACAGTAAAAATAAACTCTAAAATATCATTTGCAGGAAACGCAGATTATCAATTTGTAAATGTTAGCTCCGATACATTTAACATAAAATTAGGGACTTTCGAATTTGCAGAACTATCTGCAGACGGTACAATTTTAAACTCGAAGTCTTCAAATAAACTTTCTACGATAGCCAAAGCTAAAGTAACGGAAAAAGATAGTGTTTACCTATCTCCAAAAATGTTATATAAAGGAGATATTACAATGCTGGCTCCTTTTAAAAATTTATCCTTAAATGGTCAAGTATTACCAGAGATCAAGAAATATCCTATGATTGGTGGTTCTTGGATAAACTATAAAGGAAATAAGTCAGAGGCTATTAGTATAAATGTAGACGAAACACTTAAAGATGGTGGAAAACCATTGTTTGTTGGTCTTCATTTCAAATCTTTAGCCCCAATGGATGCCATGTATCCATCATTTTTATCATTTAAAAAATCGGGAGATGATTTAGATATTTTCTTAGCAAATGGTGTTTTTAAAAGAGACGAACCTAACAAAAAGTTTGTGGTAGGGCCAGAAGACGAAATCGTTGTGGGAAATAGATATGAGTTTTATGATGAAAAAGGTATAATGGCTTTAGAGGGGAAATTTAATCTTTTGGGGGCTCCAAGCAAAATATTTGAAACTGTCGGAATTGCAAATATCTTAATGGACTCTATGAAGTACCAATTCTCAACTTTAATGAGTTTTGATTTCCCAATGTCAATCCCTACAACACAAAAGCTAGGACAAAACATCGTCAAAGCTAATCTTGATGCCGGCAATAGCGACCCAGCTATCGAACCTGAATCACCTTATTTTCTCTCGAAACTTGGTCAATATGTAGGTTTTAAAGAAGCAGCCGAATATAAAACTAAAAGCCAGAAAGAACATATTCCATTGTTCAAATATTCCAACAAATTCCTAAAGTCGATAGTCTTATCAGACTTAAACCTGAAATGGAACGCCGTTTCAAATGCATATTATAGTACTGGAACTATAGGTATTTCTAACATTGGAGATGTGGATATTAATGCCCAAACCAATGGATATTTAGAAATAATAAAAAGCCCTCAAACAGGAGACGAAGTACATTTGTTTTTCGAAATTTCACCTAGTAGTTGGTATTATTTTGTTTACAAAGGTGGTTCTTTTGGTATTACTTCATCAGATGAAGAAATTAATAAATTAGTTAGCTCTCCGACTGCAAGTGGTAAAGAGAAAAAATCAGACACAGAGTTTATTGATGCAGCAGAAGCTATGCGATTCCGCAAGAAATTCCTACAGGTATATTTAGGCCTTAAAGAATCTGACTTTGCTAAAAAACCAGCAAACAAAACAACTCTACCTGGACAGCCCAAATCAAAAAGCCCTACTAAGAAGGAAGAAGAAAAAGAAGGATTTTAACCTTAAAGTGCAAATAAAACTCGCACAGTCTTAGAATATAATTTTGCTTTATTCTTCCTAAATTATCGTCTTACGAATCTTTATATAACAATTCTCAGATTACCCTTCAAAAAAAAATCTAAAAATAATACAATTTATATTATAAACTTGATATGTTTAATTTTTTCAAAAAAAATAATAATTTTTGTTAAAATACCAAAAAACAAGTTTCATATTATTGAATATTTGAAACAAAAATAACCAAAATGACAAAACTTAGTTTAAATTTTAGAAAAACACAACAAATAGGCTTTACTTCATTTAATCAAAATTCTTAGTTTTGTCTCAAAATAAAAAATAAATTAGGACTAATTCTTTATTGAATTTTATTTTTTTAATATTTTATTAATATTTAGTTCATTATAATTAAAAATATTTTTTTTAAAGTTTCCAGTACTTTAATATTGAATCATAATTATTGAGCAAAAGCAATAATTTACTTCAAATATTCATTTCCGACCGCAGAATTTGAATATCAACCGAAAGGTTACTACACAACAACGATAAACGCGGTTTTCTCTAGGTGTAAACCTTTGTACAGCAGAATTTAACTTTAAATTTTTAACATTTTCATAAACCTGAATTAGCGTAGCTATTTCAAGATTTTGCCACCGAGCCTAGCCCAATTTAAACACTGAGCGGTCGGAGTTAAGAATTTGCAAAAGCGAAGGTGGCATTTTATTTTTTTACCATTAACCAAAGAAACTATGAAGAAAATTTTACAATTAAGTTTATTGTTGCTGTTTGCCCCTCTACTGCTTTGGGCACAAACAAAAAACATTTCAGGAATCGTAAGTTCGGTTTCTGAAGGAGTTCTACCCGGCGTTTCGGTTCTTGTAAAAGGAACTAGTCAAGGTACAGTTACTGATGCTCAAGGAAAATTTTCTTTGGCTCTCAGTAATTCAAGCTCCACTTTAGTATTTAGTGCTATTGGATTTACTACTATGGAGGTTCCTGTTGGAGCCAAAACTACTTTTGATGTACTGCTAGAAGCTGACTCTAAGCTTTTAAATGAAGTTGTTGTAACTGCTCTTGGTATATCAAGAGAAAAAAAATCACTTGGTTTTTCTCAACAAGAAGTTAAAGGTGAAAGCTTAACAGAATCTAGGTCAACTAACGTTGCAAATGCATTAACTGGCAAAGTTGCTGGTGTACGAATCAGTGCAAACGGAGGCCCTGGAAGTGGTTCTACAATACAAATTCGAGGTTCTTCTTCAGTTTCGGGAAACAATCAGCCGCTAATAGTAATTGATGGCGTACCGATGCAGCAACAGTTTGACAAACAGTTTGGGGGTGGCATATCGGAAGTTAACCCAGATAATATTAAAGAAATATCTGTATTGAAAGGACCAAATGCCGCCGCATTATATGGCTCTAGAGCCGCCAACGGTGTAATCCTTATAACTACTAAAAATGGAGCAGGTACAAAAGGAATAGGTATAGAATACAATACAAACTACACAGTTGAGCGTCCACTGGTAAAACCAAATTTCCAAAATACCTATGGTGGCGGAAATGGATACCGCACTTGGTATGCAGATGGTTGGAGCGGTGTCATCCAGCCAGATGCTTATGACCAATATGCAGCCGCTTACGGCACGGTTTCGCCAGGCAGAACAACAGGTACTGCTGGTACAGACGAAAGCTGGGGAGCACCTCTAGACGGAAGATTGGTTAGACAATGGTGGACAGGAACAGATGTAGCCCCGCTTACACCTCAACCAAATAATTGGGACGAATTCTGGGATACTGGTACCTCAGCTACGCATTCAGTAGCACTTTCTGGAGGAAACGAAAAAGGAAATTTTAGACTAGGGTACTCAAATTTAACACAAAAAGGAATAGCGGCGTTTAACGGATTTAATAGAAATAATTTCAAACTGAATTCTTCTTATAAGTTAACTAAATTCTTATCTGTTAGTAGTTCTGGAGAATATATTAGATCTGGCGGAAATCGTACTTACCAAGGTGGGGATAACTTTATTTGGTCTCACAGACATGTTTCGTGGGATCAACTAGCCAACTATGCAGACTATGCAGACGTTCATGTTCAAAGAGCAGTAGCAGGAAAACTTCCAGATACAGATCCACCTAACTGGCAACATACCTATTTTACAAATCCATTTTACTTAAATGAATTTTTGCCAAATACAAATGATAAAGATAGACTTTTAGGTAACATTTCTGTCAATATCCAATTGCACGACCATTTGAAAGCGATGCTAAGAAGTGGTACTGACATGTGGACTGACACAAGAACTGCCATTGTGAATTTTGAAAGAGTAAGAAATGGAAACAAAACGCCAGGTAGATACTCTGAGGAAGTACTAAGAAGCCAAGAAACTAACCATGACTTCCTTTTAACTTATGATAGAATGATTGGAAAAGACTTTTCAATTGTTGCTTCTGCTGGTGGAGCTATCAGATCAAATTTCTCGAAAAGAAACTATGTGTACGTTGGTGAATTAGTTGTTGATGGTGTATATAATCTGGGAAATTCAAATCCTAGTCAAAATACTGTTGCAAGTAACATTACCAAATCTGAAGTACAAAGTTTATATATGTCAACTCAATTTGGATATAAAAATGCTTTGTTTTTAGATGTAACGGCTAGAAACGACTGGTCAAGCACGCTTCCTTCAATCGACAGATCATATTTTTATCCATCTGTTTCAAGCAGTGCTGTATTAACAGATTTATTGAGCATCTCCAACCCTATACTTTCATACGGCAAGGTTAGAGCGTCGTGGGCACAAGTAGGCAACGACGCCGACCCTTACCAATTGGCTCAAACATTCAGAGCAGCTGGATCTTGGAACGGAAGTATACCAGAATATTATGAAAATCTAACTATTTCAAATTCAACACTTAAGCCGGAAATTACTACTGGAATTGAATTTGGTTTGGATTTAAAATTTCTAAAAAACAGAATTTCAGTAGATGCGACATATTATAACCAAACCACCAAAAACCAAATTTTGGGCGTTGAGATTTCGAAAGCAAGTGGATACGATAAACGTATTTTGAATGCTGGAAAAATATCAAATAAAGGTGTAGAAATATCAATATCTGGTAGTCCACTAAGCCCAAGCAGTAAGCTTAAATGGGAAGTTGGCGTAAACTATGCACGTAACAGAAACCTTGTTGAAGAACTGGCAGAAGGCTTGGATACCTATACTTTACAAGAAAGAAGAGGCTTAATATCAATGGCAAAAGTTGGTCAACCTTACGGAACATTATTTGGAATTGGTTTCAAACATGCCCCTGATGGCCAAATAATCTACAACAATGGATTACCTGTTGTAGACAATACTCCTCAGATATTGGGTAATGTACAACCTAAATGGACTGGAGGCTTCAGCAACTCATTCACTTACAAAAGATTTGTATTGAGTGCACTTATTGATGCCAAAATAGGTGGAGATTTATTTGACGAAGGCACAGGAACTGCGAGATGGACAGGCCAATATGCTGAAACAGCCGTTGGTAGAGAAGAAGGTATCATCGGTAAAGGAGTTATAAACATTGGAACTGATGAAAGCCCTAATTATGTAGCAAACGATGTAATCGTGGCAACAAATCAATTGATTGGTTATAACAATCCAAGAAGATACCACGAGGCTGCAATATTTGATGGAAGCTTTGTAAAACTTCGTGAGATGTCGTTCGGATATAAAATTCCTGAAAGACTAACACAAAAACTCAAAATTCAAAGTGCTAAGTTTTCAATAGTAGGTAGAAACCTTGCCATACTATTCAAAAACACGCCGCATATTGACCCTGAGGTTGATAGATTTGGAGGTAACTCCCAAGGATTTTCTTATGGAGAATTACCAAATTCAAGAAGTTTAGGATTCAATCTTAACCTAGGTTTTTAATCAATTTAAATTAAAGAATTATGAAAAATAAAAGTTTGATTTTCTTAGGGATTTTTTGTCTGAGTATGTTTTCATGCACAGATGGATTCGACGAAATGAACACAGACCCTAACAACCCGACCAATATCAGCCCACAATATCTTTTACCATTTGCTATAGAAAAAAGCGTGGACAGATATTGGGGAGGAAATACCAGATTTGAAAGATTAAATATTGATGGAGCCATGCTATGGGTGCAATATTTATCAAGAAACATTTATTCAAACGAAGGTGACAATTACGGTATTACCCCCACTTTCTATAACAATACTTGGAAGTCTTTTTACACCGATGGATTGGTAAATTATCAAAGAATCATAAGCCAGTCAAAAGCTGATGGGAAACTACCAAATACCAATTATGAAGGTATCGCTCTTGTTATGCGTTCTTGGACTTTTTCATTATTAACTGACCTTTATGGACCAATTCCATATACGGAGGCAATAAAAGGTTCTGCAGATGAACCAGTTTATAATCCGTCTTTTGATAGTATGGAGACTGTTTACAAAGGTTTATTAGCAGATTTAAAGGATGCCAACGAAAAACTAAAAGTTGGTGGGCCAGCGGTTTCTGGTGATATATTATATAATGGAGATATTCTGAAATGGAAAAAATTCGCTAACTCTTTGATGGTAAGATTAGCCAATAGACAAGCTGCGAAAAAACCAGCGGAATCAAAAGCAGTTTTGGCTGAAATCCTAGGAAATCCTTCAAAATACCCAATTTTTAGTTCAAACTCAGACAACGCTGTTTTGAAGAATACAGATTCGAGACCATCAAACAATGAGTGGCACGAAGTAATGGTAATTGGAGGAAGAACAGACTGGAGCATGAGCAAGACTTTGGTTGACAAATTAAATGGACTAAAGGATACAAGAATTTCGGTATTTGCTACACCAATAAATGGAGCGTATGAAGGAATTCCAAACGGTTTACCTGATGCAATTGCAACCACGTATTTAAGTTCAGCAGCCACTTTAGGTTCTTATTTTACAAAAGCAAGTTCACCAAGTGTTTTGATGACATATAGCGAACTCTTACTTGATTTGGCAGAAGCAGCCATTGACGGCGATATTTCCGGCGATGCCAACGATTATTTTCAAAAAGGAATAGCAGCATCATTTGATCAGTTTGGTGCTAGCATGCCAGCTGACTATTATACTACCGTTGGAACTATTAGCAAAGAGAAAATTTTAGACCAAAAATGGATTGCATTGTTTGGACAAGGCGTAGAAGCTTGGACAGAATATAGAAGAACTGGGTATCCTGTTATGCCAGCTAAAGACCCAAGGGCAGTTTTCGAAAACGGCGGAGTTATACCTACCAGGTTACCATTCCCAACAACCGAATACTCGTTGAACAAATCAAAACTTGACGCAGGAATAGCCCTAATAGGTCAAGATAATATGCAAGCAAAACTTTGGTGGTCAGAACTTTAAAAATAAAAATTACTATGAAAAAAATAATATTATTAATTGCGATTGTATCTATTAGCATTGGATTTACATCATGCGAAGTCGCTGATCCGTTTGTTGACAGAGTAGCTTCTCCAGTATTGTTATTGCTAGAGGGAAGCGATGGAATTCCTACAAGTGGATTGACTACCGAGCCCACAATCCCTTCATTGATCTCAACTGACGCTGGTGCGAAACTAAAAGTATACGAATTAGACAAATCTGGTATTTTAGACAAAAATATAGGTATTGATTCAATACCAGTAAGTGGACTAAAAATATCTTACAAACTCAGGTCAGGTGCAATAGTATCAGAAGTAGAAACCGATAGCAAAGGTGTGGCCACTTTTAGTGCCACATGGAAAGCACTAGGTATTGAAACACCAAAAGCTGGTACATCAGTAAAACTAATAGCTTCGGGCGTATACAAAGAACAATCTTTCTCAAAGTATTTTATAATCAGTGGAAAATAACCTTTAAATATTTAATAAATATGAAACTTAACAGACGAAATCTTATCAAAAACGGCCTACTTACACTAGGTGGAATTGGCTTAGCTCCACATCTAATGGAAGGTGCTTTTGCAGCTACACCTATGAAAATAGATGCAAAAAATAGATTGATATACAGCCCATTTATGCACGAGCATTTTATTGAAGAATCATTTAACCTCGCCCCTATCTTAAAAGCCAAATTAAATGCCAACGAAAACCCTTACGGCCCCCCTTTAAGTGCACAAAATGCGATAAAGGAGGCTGTAGTGGGAGGCAACAGATACGCTTGGAAAGAAATGAGTGATCTAATTTCCAAAATCTCAAAAAAAGAAGGTGTACCAGCTGACCACATCATGATGGGACCAGGTTCATCTGATTTACTAGAAAAAGTAGCCATTGTATTATTTATGAATGGTGGAAATATCGTTTCTGCAGATCCTACTTACATGTCGCTTATCAAAGTCGCAGAATCGGTTGGAGCAGAATGGAAAGCTGTGCCTTGTAAAAAGGATTGGTCTCATGACCTAAAAGCAATGGAAGCGGCTATAGATAAGGACACAAAATTGGTTTATATCTGTAATCCAAACAACCCCACTGGTACACTTACGCCAATCAAAGAGCTAGAAGATTTCTGCTCAAGAGTTTCAGAAAAAGTGCCGATTTTTATCGATGAGGCTTATTTAGAATTAGCAAGTGGAGATACTGAATCTATGGTGTCTTTATTAAGTAAAAAGAAAAATGTAATCATAGCCCGTACATTCTCAAAAGTAATGGGTATGGCTGGTATTAGAGTTGGATACATTGCTGCTCTACCATCTTTTCTAGAACAAATAAATAAAATCACCAGAGGTGGTATGGGTATTTCTTTGCCTTCAATTCTAGGTGCTACAGCAGCCATAGAAGATAAGGAATTCCAAGACATGACAATTAGATTAAACAAAGAAACAAAGGAGTATGTCTATTCAGAACTAACCAAAATGGGCTATACTTATTTACCTTCTTATACAAACTTCATCTTGTTCCCTATTAAAATGAATGGAAAAGAGATGCTCAAAAAAATGTCCGAAAAAGGCGTTGGAGTGAGATCTTTTGACATTTTTGACCAGACTTATTGTAGAGTAAGTATGGGCACTATGGACGAAATGAAGATGTTTACAAAATCTTTTTCAGAACTAAGTTAAAAACCAACCATCTAGTCGAGATGAGGGAACTCATCTCGATTTTTTTCTTAAAAATAAAGCCGAATTGTGATGAATGATGCCTTACAAAAATCTCTAACCTTAATTTTATTAATAGTTTTAGGAATATTCTTAAAGTCAAAATTTAAGAACAAAGAAATGGTTGGTGGTATCAAAGAAATGGTCTTGACCATTGCCCTTCCTTCCACAATTTTTATTGCTTTATTAAAAATCCCCTTAGATTCAACACTGATTCTTGTTCCTTTCATCACCATAATTTTTAACTTTTTTCTATATTTTATTATTCCTCCCATTCTAGGTTTTTTCACCATAGATAAAGACAGCAGTATTGGTAGAACCATAAAAATGCTTTTGGCCTCTTTGGCTCCTGGTTTATCTTGTTTTCCGTTTGTAGCTGAGTTTTTAGGAGAAAAAAGCCTCGCCATGGCCGCAATGGCAGATGTTGGCAACAAATTCTTCGTTTTAATCTTCCTCTATATTATTGCATTAAATATGTTTTTGGCAAGTAATAAAAATGAAAATTCTAACATCGGTTCCAAAATAAAAAGTTTGCTGATTAGCATGGTTAAAGAACCCATAAATTCTATCATGATAGTTGCTATAGTACTTTTAACCCTAGGCTTTAGATATAAAACTTTGCCAACATTGGTCACAGATATCTTTGACAAAACCAGTGCCATGATGACACCTCTCATCCTGATTTTCATAGGTCTTGCAGTAGAATTAAAACAAAAGAAAAAAAGATTAATAGTATCTCTTCTATTCTTTAGGGCTGGTGTCAGTGTATTATTTAGTGCTTTATTAATTTTACTTTTAGGCATTCACGATTCTTCATTATTACTTTTAGCTTTGGTTTTACCTTTAAGTTCGGTAAGTTTTTGGCCATTTGCTCATATTTCAATGTTTAACCTCAAAGAAGAACAACTATCGGTTCCTGCAGAAAAACGCACCTTCAATCTCGAATTTGCCATTCTAATATTGGCTTTCTCGCTTCCATTTTCTTCTGGATTGATTTTAGGGATACTTTCGTTTGGTAGTTTCTTTATCAATACTTCACATATTTTATATATGGGAATAACTCTGATAGCAATAGCCGTAGTACCTATGTTTATAGCTAAACTTTCTTTGAGGCACTCGAAAACTGCTTTTAAGAATTAAAAAATTTTCTTAAAATCTATAACCTCTCAAAAACTCCTCGGTGGTCATTCTTTTTTTACCTTCAAGTTGTAGAGATTTTATGCCCAAATAACCGTCAGAGGATTTTATAAGTAGATATTTTTTATGATCCGTCAAAAATTCTATGTTCTCAAAAACAAATGTCTCTAAGTCTGGAAGTGTATCTAAAACTAATTCTGTTTCAAATATTTTAAGGACTTTTTGATCCAAAAAAGTCCAAGCAGCAGGATATGGACTTAAGCCTCGAATAAAATTGTATATCCTTTCTGAGCTTTGATTCCAGTCAATTTTGCAAGTCTCTTTAAATATTTTTGGGGCAGGTTTTAATTCTTTATCAAAATCTTGCGGGACACTAGGGTATTCTCCTTTTTCAATAGCTCTCACGGTTTTCACCATCAAATCTCCCCCTATCCACATCATTTTATCATGTAAATCTCCAGCAGAATCTTTTTCACCAATTGGAATAGTTTCTGAAAAAATCACTTTTCCAGTATCTATTTCTTTTTCTATGAAAAAAGTAGTTACACCAGTCATGGATTCGCCATTTATCACAGCCCAATTGATAGGTGCAGCTCCGCGATATTGTGGCAACAATGAACCGTGCAGATTTATAGTTCCCATTTTTGGCATAGACCAAACCACTTCAGGCAGCATCCTAAAAGCTACCACAACTTGCAAGTCAGCTTTATAAGTTTCCAGCTCTTCTAAAAACGCCTTATTCTTTAGCTTTTCAGGCTGCAGTACTGGAATATTTTGCGAAAGTGCATATTTTTTCACGGGCGACTCACTCATCTTCAATCCCCTACCCACAGGTTTATCAGGTGCAGTTATAGCTGCCACAACCTCAAAACCATTCTCAACCAACCGCTGCATAGTTGCCACGGCAAAGTCGGGCGTACCCATAAAAACTATCCGCATATTTTATCTCATTCTGTCGGCATCTTTCACCAACTTCTCGTCTTTTTTAATAAATCTATTCGCCAACCAGTTGGATGCTAAACCAATAAATGCCGCCCACATACCTATACCATAGCCACCTTCTCCAGAGCCCAATTTGATAGCATCCGTTTGTATATGATAAACCGTTAGGGCCAAAGCTACACCAATCAAAAGCGAGTTTAAAGCAACCATAAGCATCTGTCTGATTCTATTTTTATATTGAAAAATCGTAAAAATAGAAAGCCCAAAGGCCATTACACCCATCAATGCCACATAATAAATAGGCTTATCAACCAAAGCCAAGCCATCTTTTACATGAAAAACATGGTAAGGATTAACAGCTATATGCTCTGTTGACGTAATAGTTTTGATATAAGAATTGGTAGCTAAAAATACACCCATGGCTAAAGCAGTAACCAACAATAAAATAGATTGAATTCTCTGTAACATATATAAATTTAAATAATTACAAAACTAATAGATAGAGTGTTAAAAACCCTAAAGAATTTGATTAATGCGTCAATTGTAATATAATCTCTCCGAATTGAGGATAATCGGCTATAAGTTTATCACGCTCTGCCATTTCAAAATCTTGAAAATCAAACCCTGGAGCTACCGTACATCCTACCAAAGCATAATCCGAACCACTAGCTACTCTGCTTCCAAACCAACAATTGGCAGGTACTACTGCCTGAAACACCTCCCCTTTTTCAGAATTTCTACCAAGCAAAATGGTTTCAAATTTTCCATTCTCGTCAAAATAAAAAATTTCCAAACGCTGACCTTCGTAGAAATGCCATATTTCATCTGATTTAATTTTATGAAATGCAGAAAAATCTTCCTTTCTTAATAAAAAATAAATTGCGGTGGACATGCTTCTGTTTCCTTCAAATCTGGCTGGAAGTGCATTTCCTTCAATATCTTCTACGCATTTATAAGTTTCCTTAAAATATCCGCCTTCTGGATGTCGCTGCATTTCAAGTTTTTCAATCCAATAATCTGCCGTTTGCATTTCTAAATTATTATTTGGTAAAATTTTCGTAATTTTAGACCAAATTTAACAAATCGAATGAGCAAAATATTGAAAAACAATATTATTCTGATTCTCGCAATTTTTGCTATCAATATAATTAGTTTTTGGGTTTATTTTAGAGCAGACTTAAGTGCTGACAAGCGGTTTTCTATCTCAGATGCCAGCAAAAACATGCTTAAAAACTTGGAAGACCAAGTAATTATAAAAGTTTATCTTGATGGAGAAGATTTACCAGGTGGTTTTGAAAGGCTAAAAAGAGCTGTAAAAGAAACCTTGGTCGAGTTTAAATATTATGGCAAAGATAATATTGATTATCAATTCATTAATCCATACGATGGAACCGAAGAGGAACGAAATACACTCTTTAAATCTCTAGTTGAAAAGGGAATGCAACCTACCAATATTTTTGATAAACAAGGTGGCAAAAAGACAGAAAACTTGGTATTTCCTTATGCTACAATTTGGTATCAGAACAAAGAAGTGCCTGTATTATTATTAAAAGCAAATCAAGCCGAAGATGCACAAACTAAGCTCAATCAGTCTTATGAAAATGTAGAATATGAATTAGCTTCGGCTATTCAAAAACTGACGAATACCAACAAGAAAAAAATCGGATTACTTTCAGAATACACTAATCTAAAACCAGTCAATTTCGCTGGCCTAATAAGTTCATTACAAGAGTTCTATACATTATATATTATAGAGTCAAAAACTACGCCATCATTTAATGGTTTAGATGCTCTGATTATTCCTAAACCTGACAAACCAGTTGACGATAGTACAAAACTTAAAATAGACCAATATATAATGAATGGCGGCAAGGTTTTGTTTTTTGTGGAAGGTTTAAAAGTTGATTCCATAGGACTTGAAGGTACTTATGCTCAACCTTTAGATGTAAACCTAGACGACATGCTCTTTAAATATGGCGTTAGAATAAACAAAAACATTGTAAAAGATGGTCTGAATGCGGCTATTATCCCATTGGTAGTTGGTGCCACTGGCGACAAACCAAATATCCAACCAGTGCCCTATAGATATTTCCCTTTGATCAATAATTTTGGAAATAGCATAATCACTAAGAATATTGATATGGTATATACCAAATTTACGGCAAACATTGATGCAGTAAACGAAAATGATGGTTTAGTAAAAACACCGTTATTGTTAACGTCTCCGTATACCAAAGTTTTAAATGCTCCGGCACTTATAACTTACAACGAAGCACGTACAGACACAGATGAAGCTGAATATCAAGGAGGAGTGAAAACTGTAGCCTATTTAATAGAAGGAACTTTTAAATCTATTGCTCTGAATTCATTTTCAAACCCTAATTTAAAAACGACATCAATACCTACAAAAATTTTAGTTTGTTCTGATGGAGATTTAATAGTAAATGAAGTAGATAAAAAGACTGGAAACCCATACCCAATGGGCTATGACAGATTTTCTAAACATCAATATGGCAATCAAGACTTTGTCATAAATGCCATCAACTATATGGTAGATGAGCAAGGTTTGGTTATGGCTAAGTCTAAAAGTGTTGGATTAAGGCCTTTAGATACCTTAAAACTAAAAAATGAGCGTGTAAAATGGCAATTGATAAACATCATTTTACCATTAGTTTTATTAGGACTTTTTGGTTTTCTTAGGTTCTTTTATTTAAAAAATAAATACACAAAAGCATAAAACAAAAGGTGGCCAATAGCCACCTTCTGTATTCTTTTTTAACCTAAACTTATAAAATAATCTTTTTCTCTACCTCGATTTTTTTCATATCTACGAGGTTAATTTCTTTAACAAAAACTTCATTTTTGTTACTGATTTCCATCGAATAATTACCAGCTTCTAAATCTTCCAAATCAAAACATAGAGCAGCTTTAGAACTTTTTTTGTCCAAATACTTGGTTACTACAGTTTGACCATCTTTATTCTTCAATTCAACCAACATGCTTTCCCCACGTTTCTTTTCTACAAACACTTTTAGAAGATGAGAATCATGAACATTGTACATACCAACTTTAAAACTTTGAGGCTTTGGAGCTGCAAACGCCATAGAAACAGACAATAACAACAAAACGAACGGTTTAACTAACTTTTTCATAATTGTAATTTTTAAATTTTTGTAATAGCTTTTCATTTAATTAACGATACAAAGCTAAAGGTATTATGCATAACAAGGTACTATTTATACATTAGTGGTAAAATTAAAATTTAAACGGAAAAATTAAAATTTAAATAAAACCAGTCCAATTCCTTTAGTTTATATGATAGATGAAAGCGATTCTATTTTCGTTGCATTTGTAATGTTAAGAAAGGTTAAATAAATACTAACTGAAATCACGCAGTCAAAAAATAACACCTAAAAACAAAAAGAGCTGACTCTTTCGAATCAGCTCCTTAAATAATATCGTTAAAACTAAACTTACATTTTCTCTACCTGAAGATAACCCAATTCTACTGGAGTACTTCTTCCAAATATTTTTACGCTTACGCTTAGCTTTTTCTTTTCATCATAAACTTCTTCAACAGATCCTTCAAATCCATTAAATGGCCCATCAATAACTTTAACAGATTCTCCTTGTACAAACGAAACACCAGAATCTATAGATTCTTCAGAATTTTGTTCTTGGACACCCAAAATCCTATTTACCTCAGATTGTCTCAAAGGTTCTGGCTCGAGAGATGCTCCACCATTTTTACCAAGAAAACCAATTACACCAGGTATACTTTTAATTAAGTGAAGAACCTCTCCATTACTCAAATCAGCATTTACCAGAATATAACCAGGCAAAGTATTTTTCTCCCTTACAGTTTTTTTACCGTTTTTGACAGTAACAATTTTCTCCGAAGGTATCATAATCTCAGGAATATAATCCGTCAACTTTCTTCTACCTGCTTCATTTTCAATGTAGTTCTTGATTTTTTTCTCTTGCTGAGAAACAGCTCTTACTACATACCAATTGAATTCACTCATAATGGGAATTTATAATTATATTGATTGGTACAACAATCTTAGGGCGTTATCAATCAAAAAGTCAATGCTACCAACTACCAAAGCAAATATTATAGATGCAATCAAAACTAGTGTGGCACTAGATTGCAATTCGCTCATTTTTGGCCAGTGTACCTCTTTGGTCACCTCATGCCAAGACTCTTTTACAAACTGAACTAATTTATTCATAATTCTTTATTTTTAAGACAGTATAAGTGTCTTTAATTTGCACAGGTACTAGGACTCGAACCCAGACCGACGGTTTTGGAGACCGTAGTTCTACCTTTAAACTATACCTGTTTATATCAATCGGGCTGCAAATTTAGTATATTTTTTTTGTTGTAACAATCAAACTTTTAAATTTTCTTTCTTAATTGTCCTAATTACCAACAATAAACTAATAACAGTCAATATTCCTCCCATCAAAAACGGAGCCCCAGGAAAATAAACCGGTGCATTTTCTTTCGTAAAAGCTCTAAACAACCCCAACATCAAAGGCTGCCCAATGATAGCAGCAATACTCATTAGGCTAGATAAGCCACCCTGAAGTTCTCCTTGCTCACTTTTCCCAACTTGATTGGAAATAATTCCTTGAAAAGCAGGACCCGCTAAACCACCAACAGCAAAAGGTATCATTATAGCATACATCATCCATGATTGAGTAGCAAAAGCAAACGCTGCCAAACCTAATGAATTTATCGCTAATCCTAAAAACAGAGACTTCTCTTGACCAAGTTTTGGAATAATTACCCTGATTAAACCACCCTGAACTATGGCCACCATCAAACCTACAAAACCTAATGATAAGCCCACTTCCATTTTTGACCAACCAAATTTCTCTATTCCATAAAAAGACCAGGTTCCCTGCGTTGCAAAGTTTGAAACGTTTACTAAAAATAAAGACAAAACTAGTGCCAATACGTACGGATACTTTTTAAGATTTAATAAACTACCTATAGGATTGGCTCTTTTAATATCAAATTTTCTTCTATTTTCTGGCAATAATGATTCCGGCAAGATAAAATAGCCGTAAAGCCAATTACATAAAGACAAACCTGCTGATACCCAAAAAGGCACTCTAGTACCGTATTCTCCTAATATTCCACCCAAAGATGGGCCAATTATAAAGCCTAGACCAAAAGCTGCTCCAATCATTCCAAAACTCTGAGCACGTTTCTCAGGTTCTGTAACATCTGCTATATAAGCATTAGCGGTTGTGAAACTAGCTCCAACAATACCCGAAATCGTTCTTCCTACAAACAACCAAGCAATGGTTGGTGCCAACGCCAAAAACACAAAGTCCAAACCAAAACCAAATAGGGAAATTAACAAAACTGGCCTTCTACCGTATTGATCACTTAATCCACCGATTATTGGCGAAAAAATGAATTGCATAATCGCATAAATAAAAACCAAATAAGCAGAATATTGAGATGCCTCACTTACAGTTCCTCCGGTTAGTTCCTGATATAGACTCGGCATAATTGGAATGATGATTCCAATTCCGATTACATCAATAAGAACAGTTACTAGAATAAAAAATATCGCTTTGGAATTTTTTGCAGGCATATTAAAGTTTTACGAACTGCAAAGATAGTTAAAAATTAAACTTTTATTACCCAAGTTTAAAATACGTAATTATCAATTATATAAACTCAAACTGAATTAATAATTAACCTTCTTTACATAACCACGATTGATCAAAAGCAACAGATAATTAACAATAATCGAAAATAATTCTATAATTTGAATTTCTATTCTAACCCTTAATTATGGAAAACTGGCAAATTAAAAACGACGCAATTATTGCGGGCCTATTTTTAATAACATTAGCAGGTCTTTTTTATACTTCTGAGTCTAATAATAAATTTTGGAAAAAATTATATGGCATTGTCCCTCCACTTCTTTTTTGTTATTTGATTCCAGGCTTTCTCAATAGCTATCACATTATTAATGGCGAAACTTCTGGACTTTATAGTTTCTCTACTAAGTACCTTCTTCCAGCATCTTTAATACTTCTATTATCAACAGCAAACTTAAAAGCCATATTTGGACTTGGAAGTAAAGCATTGATAACCTTCTTTGCTGGTTCAGTAGGAATAATTATAGGTGGCCCTATTGCACTTGGATTAGTAAGTTTGGGCTCTGAAACATTCAGTCAAGCGGCCCAAGATGGAGAATATTGGAAAGGCTTGGTAACTATTACAGGCTCTTGGATAGGTGGGAGCAGCAGTCAACTAGCATTAAAAGAAATTTATGGTTGCTCGGAGGAATTGTTTGTAATAATACTAGTAATCGATGCTTTAGTGGCCAATACCTGGACTGCACTTTTGTTTTATGGGGCTAGTATCACCAAAAAAATAGACAAATGGCTTGGAGCTGATGTAAACTCAATAGAAGAAGTAAAAAATAATATTTTAAAATATAAAGAAACGAAAGATAAGCCTGCGGACTTAAAAGATCTTACTTTCATTTTAGCTGTAGGCTTTGGTGGGACAGCAATTGCTCATGCTGCTAGTGGATTTATTGCACAATTGTTTTTACCTCATAAAGCTTGGCTTATTTCTCATGGACTAGAGCCCTTTTCATCACAGTTTTTATGGCTTATTCTATTTTCTACGAGTATAGGTATTGTGCTTTCATTTACTAAGGTCAGAAAAATGGAAAAATTAGGAAGTACAGATTTTGCTACCCTGTTTATTTATTTTCTAATAATGACTATCGGAATGCGACTAGACTTGTTCAACATTGGAGCAAATCCTGGCATTTTGGCCGTAACTGTAATTTGGATGTTTATACACATAGCCTTTATGTTAGTAGCAGCTAAAATCATCAAAGCTCCCTTCTTTTTTGTAGCTGTGGGCAGCCAAGCAAATATCGGAGGAGTAGCTACAGCCCCGGCAGTGGCAGCAGCATTTCATCCATCATTAGCTCCTGTAGGTGTCTTATTGGCGGTTTTGAGTCATGTAATAGGCACTTATGCAGGAATTGTTTCAGCTTGGCTTATGGGTTTTGTGAATTAAAATTTCATGCTTTTTTTTCAAAACTACTTATCAGTATGCATGCATAATATATTTTTTCATATATTTAGTTTTTAAAAAAAACGATATTTAACCATGGCCTCAAAATTTTTCGACAGAAAGACTGTATCTTTTATATTAAACTCAACGCATCAAATTAACGAGTTAACAAAGCTTCCATATTTTTCAGATCATGACGCTGAGACATTTAATATGGTTTTAGATTCAGCTGAAAGTATAGCTACAAAAACCATGTTCCCTGCTTTAGATGATGTTGATAAAAATCAACCTGAGTTGGTAAACGGCGAAGTAATAGTACATCCATCAATCAAAGACTACTTAAAAGCTGTAGGTGAGGCTGGTATTATTTCAGCTGATTTTGATTATGAACATGGTGGTGCCCAATTACCCTTTACGATTAATACAGTAGCTGGCTATATTCTAATTGCAGCAAACAATGGCATGCTATTTACTGGATTAACGAGCGGAGCCGCTAGGTTAATCGCTCACTTTGGCTCCGAAAATTTAAAATCTACCTACTTAGAACCTATGCTTTCAGGCAAATGGCAAGGTACGATGTGTTTAACAGAACCTCAAGCAGGCTCTTCTTTGTCGGATATTGTAACTACAGCAGAGCCTCAAACCGATGGAACTTATAAAATAAAAGGCCAAAAAATATTTATCTCAGGAGGAGATCATAATTACTGCGACAATGTAGTTCATCTTTTAATTGGAAGAATAAAAGGAGCACCAGCTGGCACCAAAGGCATTTCTCTTTTTGTAGTTCCTAAGTTTTTGGAAAACGGAGAAAGAAACGATATTACCAATGTAGGAATTTACCACAAAATGGGTCAAAGAGGAGTTCCGGCAATGCATTTGGAGTTTGGAGAAAACTGCGTTGGGTATTTAGTAGGTGAAGAAAACAAAGGTCTTTCCTATATGTTTCAGATGATGAACGAAGCCAGGATTGGTGTAGGAATAACTGGAGTAGGTATATCGTCTGCGGCGTATGAAGCAGCCTTGCAATACGCTAAAGAAAGACCTCAAAGCAGAAGATTGAATAAAAAAGCTGAATTAAACGCTCCACAAATTCCAATTATTCAACATCCGGATGTTAGGAGATTGCTTTTTTCGCAAAAAGCAGCGGTAGAAGGAGGATTGTCTTTGGTAGTTTTAACCGCTAAATATTATGACTTAGCACATCATAGTGAAACCTCAGAAGAAAAAGAAAAATATTCCTTATTGTTAGAATTTCTAACACCAATTACTAAAACTTACCCTTGTGAATCAGGCTTAAAAACTACAAGCGATGCTTTGCAATGCTTTGGAGGCTATGGTTTTACAGAAGATTTTCCGGCTGAACAATATTATAGAGACATAAGAATAACTCCGATTTATGAAGGAACTACTGCAATTCATGGATTAGATTTATTAGGAAGAAAAGTCGGTTTAGCAAATGGAAAAGCCTTGGGTTTATTATCTGGCGAAATAATAGATACTATTACTGTAGCATCAAGTAAAGATAAACTTAAAAAATATGCTTCGCTTTTGGCAAGTGAATTAAAAACTTACAATAAAACCCTCCAACACTTATTCAGTATTGCACAAACTGGAGATACTGAGAGGTATCTTTCTGATGCCACTTTATTTTTAGAATTAACAGGAATAATTCTTATTTCTTGGCAATGGTTGGCAATGGCAATTGCCGCTGAAAATGCTTTGGAAAAAGGCGAAATAGATCAAATTTTTGCGGATTCAAAAATAGAAACTATGAAGTACTATTTTCATTATGAATTACCAAAAACTGCAGGACTTACCACCAGATTATTAGATGAGGAAGTAATAACTATCTTGAAAGAAAATGATATTTTTGATGCGTAAATAAAATTGCCTGAATTGAGCAAAATCAATTCAGGCACAATCTAAAACCTCATAAAGAAACTTCCACTATTCTTTTCATTTTCTCTATCCCCATTTTACAGGCTGCTAAAGGGTCCATTTTCCAAACATCTTCGTTAAATATCTCCAAAGAAAGTACTATTGGGGTTTCTTTTTTATTTAGAATACCCAAGATTTCTTTAAATGGTGCAACACCATCTCCAGGCATTACTCGCATAGCATCTGTAATAGTATTTTTGTCAGAATTTACTGGATAATCGTTCATGTGAAACATTTGCATTTTGTTGCCAGCAATCAAACTCAAAGCCTCAAAAGGCGAGCCTCCTCTAAATAGATGGTAAACATCTGGCAAAATAATAGCATCAGGATGACCACTTTCGGCGGCAACAAATAAGGTTTCACCAAAAAGGTGTAGATTTTTCGAAAATCCCCAAAGTTCTAATTGTGGCAAAACACCCATTTCCTTACCTAAGGCAACAACTTCATGAAACCTTTCTGCAGCTTTTTGGAGATTTAGGCCTGGCTCATTGGTAGCACCAAAAGGTGGGGCAGCTATACGTTTACATCCAATTTGTGCTAACATATCCATTTCTTTTTTCAACTGTTCCATGGCTTTACCTCTTTCCACTTCGTCATCCACAATCCATTTGGCAAACCCAATTGAATCTTCAATTACTATCCCTAAATCATTTGATTTTTTCTTAACAGCAGCCAATTTTCCTCCATCTTTTACAAACTTTTCGAGCGTACCCATCCAAATTTCTATTCCATCAAAACCTACTTTGGCAGCAGTTTCTATCTCTGCCATTAAGCCAATGTTTTGTTTACGAATTGTACTGGTATTAAGACAAAAAGTGAAATTATGTTTACTCTTTTTTGGTGTTGTTGCCAAAGCACTTATTCCTGTAGTGGCTATAGCAGCACCAGTTAAGGTTGATTTTAAAATATCTCTGCGGTTCATTAAGTTTTTATTAAATGGTTGAATAGTAAAATAAATGATTTTTTGAATAGAAACGAAATTAACATAAGCAAAAAAAGCACCCCATTTCTGGAGTGCTTTCTCAAAAATATGCTTAATCTAAACGATTACTCAAGGATTTCAGTTACCTGACCAGCACCAACTGTACGTCCACCTTCACGAATCGCAAAACGAAGACCTTTGTCCATCGCAATAGCGTTGATTAGGTTTACAGTAATAGTGATGTTATCACCAGGCATAACCATCTCAACATTTTCTGGAAGGAAAATTTCTCCTGTTACGTCAGTAGTTCTGAAGTAGAACTGAGGACGGTATTTGTTAAAGAATGGAGTGTGACGTCCACCTTCTTCTTTCGAAAGAACGTAAACTTCAGCTTTGAATTTAGTGTGAGGTTTTACAGAACCTGGCTTACAGATTACCATTCCTCTTTTAATAGACTCTTTGTCGATACCTCTCAACAATAAACCTACGTTATCACCAGCTTCACCTCTGTCAAGGATTTTACGGAACATCTCAACACCAGTTACTACTGATTTAAGACCTTCAGCTCCCATTCCAAGTATATCTACTGCTTCACCAGAGTTGATGATACCAGTTTCGATACGACCTGTAGCTACAGTACCACGACCAGTGATTGAGAATACGTCCTCAACTGGCATCAAGAATGGCTTATCAGTAGCACGAGCAGGAAGTGGAATAAAGTTATCAACAGCATCCATCAATTCTTCGATTTTAGCAACCCACTCAGGCTCTCCGTTCAAGCCACCAAGAGCTGAACCTTGAATCACAGGAATATTGTCTCCATCGTATTTGTAGAATGTCAATAGTTCTCTGATTTCCATCTCAACTAATTCAAGAAGTTCTGGATCATCAACTAAGTCAACTTTATTCATAAAAACAACCAATTCAGGAACACCTACCTGACGAGCAAGAAGGATGTGCTCACGAGTTTGAGGCATAGGACCATCAGTAGCAGCTACCACGATAATTGCTCCATCCATTTGGGCAGCACCAGTTACCATGTTTTTAACGTAGTCAGCGTGACCTGGACAGTCAACGTGTGCGTAGTGACGATTTGCCGTAGCGTACTCTACGTGTGAAGTATTAATAGTAATACCTCTTTCTTTTTCTTCAGGTGCATTATCAATTGACGAGAAATCTCTAACCGTTGCAAGACCTTTTTTGGCCAATACAGTAGAAATTGCAGCTGTCAATGTAGTTTTACCGTGGTCAACGTGACCGATAGTACCAATATTTACGTGAGGCTTACTACGGTCAAAATTTTCTTTTGCCATTTTATTTGATAAAATTTATGTTGTTCAAAATTGTTTTTACTAAAAAAGAGCAATTAGACAATGCCAATTACTCGAATACTTTTTTCGAAATGCCAAATCAGTGCTGAGCCTTTGAGCAGAATCGGACTGCCGACCTCTTCCTTACCAAGGAAGTGCTCTACCACTGAGCTACAAAGGCTTTATGGAAATGAGCGGGAGACCGGGCTCGAACCGGCCACCTATAGCTTGGAAGGCTATCGCTCTACCAAATGAGCTACTCCCGCTTAAACACTTTTATTGGTGGGGGCGGATGGATTCGAACCACCGTAAGCGTAAGCTAGCAGATTTACAGTCTGCCCCATTTGGCCACTCTGGTACACCCCCAAATACTCTCAAAGAACACACCCTTTTCGAAAGGAGATGCAAAAGTAGAACCTTTTTTTTTATTGACAAAGCTTTCAAGTAAAATTTCTTATATTTTTTTAAAAAACTTTAAATCAAAATTCCCTTTTTATTTATACTGAATTGGTTAACTCATTTTTCCAAATGAAAACTTTACTAAAAAAAAATTTTAGTGTATTTTATTTATCAAATTTCCAGTAAAAATAAAAAATTATTAAACGGCAATGAATAATTTTTGCCCAATTATTTCCAGTTGGTTTTTATCAATAAACCTCCTTATTCTTATCTTACGGCTACATTTCCCGTTTTGTTGGCATATGGTTTGAAAACATTTAAGAAAGAATTACGATACTCGCATGCTTTCTTAAATTTCAAAAACAATGTTATACTTATTGAGGATTTTAAAAAAATCACTATTATTTACTTTATTAAATTTTGTTATATTTAATATTGCAAAAGGCCAGGTAGCTGGTAAGGTTTTTAAAGACCTAAATAGTAATGGTGTTCAAAATTTGCCAAATGAGATAGGCCTCTCAAGTTATGTAGTTCATGCTTATTTACCAAATAGCAATGCTCCTATAGTAACTTTGACTAATTCAGCAGGACAATTTTACTATACTAGTGTTGAAATTCCCTCAGGCACGAAAGTAAGAATAGAATTTCCTGATTTAAACAATCAAAAAGAAGCTATTTTAGGTACTGATAACAAATCTAGTGTACAATTCCTTACTGCAGGCATTGGTGCCTTTGCCTCTATTGGTATTTTAAATTCCGTTGATTTTTGCAATTTAGGTGGGCTTGAAATCCTTACACCTTGCTATGTGAATGGTGACCCAATGGTTCCAGGAGGAAGTGCTGGACAAGATGTTGCCTTGGTTAAATTCCCATTTAATGCAAGTGGTTTGGCTGGTAGTAGCGGAAGTCCTTATCCTAGTATGCTAGCCTCAACTGCTGATATTGGAGCAGTATGGGGAACAGCTTATCAAAGAAGAGGAAATGTTTTCTTGATGAGTGCATTGATAAGAAGACACTCAGGTTTGGGTTCTTTAGGATCTGGTGGCATTTATAAATATGATAATATAACCAATGCGGTTTCTCCATTTATTGATGTTAAAACTTTAGGAATTGAAACCGGTCCAGACCCTCATACAACTTTAACGGGGGATAAATTAACACCTAATACTGACCCAAACACTATTCCTTTTACTGGAAAATCAGGTATTGGTTCTATTACTTTATCAGGCGATGAGAAAGATTTATTTATGATGAACCTTTACGATCGAAAAATTTATTCATTTACAGTTGGCATACCAGCCACTTCAGTAAATCCAAGTTCTCTAAAAAGTTATACTATACCCAATGGATGTGGAAGTGGTGAATTTAGGCCTTGGGCTTTGAGTGAATATCAAGGAAATATTTATGTAGGAACAGTTTGTTCAGGCGAAACATCACAAAATTTTAATGATTTAAAAGCAATTGTGTATTCTCTTAATCCAACTTCTGGTGTTTTTACGGAAGTTTTTCAATTCCCATTAACTTATACTAAGGGAGTATCAGATATTACCCAAAATTGTCCTCAATACGACAAATGGAATCCATGGACCAATACTTTTCCTCAAGGATGTGCAACAACATATGATGTCGGCAGAGGTAAAACAGTGAACTTTGTAATGTATCCTCAACCTATATTATCGGGAATAGGCTTCGATTCAGACGGCTCAATGATTTTAGGATTAATGGACAGGTTTGGACTTTGGGCAGGTTATAGAAATTATGCACCCATAGATGATGGTACTTTATATGATGGTTTTGTAGGAGGCGATTTATTAAGAGCTCAATTCAATGCATCAACCAAATCCTATACTTTGGAATCAAACGCTACCTCAGGTGATTTAACAGGTTGTGGTGTAAATAATGGCGAAGGCCCAGGTGGAGGTGAATTCTTTTGCAATGACACATGGCATTTTTATGGAAACCCTGCTCACAACGAAATTACCAACGGAGCGGTTTTGATTTTACCGATTGATGGTTCAATCATCTCCTCTGCAATGGACCCAGTAGACGAAATTTATCAATCTGGAGGATTAAGAACCTATAATAGAACGAACGGAGATCTTAAATATGGTTATGCTCTATATTCAGACGTGCCAGGAACTCTTGGAAAATCTGGTGGAACAGGGGATATCAAAGCATCGTGTGGCCCAGCACCGATCGAAATAGGAAATAGAGTTTGGAAAGATTTAGATTTTGATGGAATCCAAGACCCTGAAGAACTTGGTATTTCGGGAGTAACTGTCGAACTTTTTGATATTACTGCTGGAAACATATTAGTAGGATCCACGACTACAAATACAACTGGAAACTATTCTTTCAACAGCTTAAATGTTGTAGGTGGTTTAAAATATGAAAATCAGTATGAAATAAAAATAGATATTAGCCAAAGTAGTTTGACGTCACTTGGAAGTATTGACATTAGTCCTTCAAATGCAATTTCAGGTGCCTTGAGTGACTTAATCGATTCAGATGGTTTGCTTTCTGGAACTTTTACAAAGGCATCTGTGACAACTGGTTATGCCGGTGAGACAAATTATTCTTTTGACTTTGGAATTACAACTTGTAACCCATATTTACCAACTGTTGTAGTAACTCAACCTAGCTGTGTAAAGCCAAATGGTAAAATTGAAATTACCAATCCATCTGGTAGTTCTTACACATTCAGTATAGATGGCAATAATTTTCTTCCCATTTCAATTTTTGACAATTTAATTCCAGATACCTACAAAGTATTAGTAAAAGACAATTTTGGATGTATTTCAGACACGGTTAAAGTTTTATTAAACCCTGCTCCTCCAATTCCCTCAAAACCAATATTGATTATCATTCAACCTTCATGTCAAATGAGTACTGGGATGATTTCGGTAAGCTCACCAGTAGGAAGTGGAATGACATATAGTTTGGATGGAACAAATTTCAACAATACAACTGGAGTATTTAATGGATTAGGACAAAATACATATACAGTATGGGCAAAAAATAATGAAGGTTGCGTTTCTGATTCAACGAAGGGTAATATTAATCCTCAACCCTCTACTCCAATTAAACCTGTTTTAACGACAGTTCAGCCTACATGTACCATTGCGACTGGAAAAATTACAGTTTCTGCACCAACTGGTGTTGGAATGAGCTATAGCATAGATGGTATAAGTTTTACAAATACAACTGGAATATTTAATAACCTGGCTGCTGGAAATTATACGGTTTGGGTAAAAAACAATTCAGGCTGTATTTCTGATACTTCGAAAGCAGTTATTCTTCCTCAACCGAATTCGCCAACAAAACCTATTTTGGCAACAATTCAACCAACTTGTACCGTTGCGACTGGAAAAATTACAGTTTCTGCACCAACCGGTGTTGGAATGAGCTATAGTTTAGATGGGCTGAGTTTTACAAATACTACTGGAATATTCAATAATCTGGCTGCTGGAAATTATACGGTTTGGGTAAAAAACAATTCAGGCTGTATTTCTGACACTTCGAAAGCAGTTATTCTTCCTCAACCGAATTCGCCAACAAAACCTATTTTGGCAACAATTCAACCAACTTGTACCGTTGC
>NZ_RJUA01000019.1 GCF_024343575.1 Lacihabitans sp. LS3-19
TCCCGTTTCTCGCCCTGACACTTGGGGCAGTGTCGATTTCGACAGGAGTTATAACTTAGGCTAATATTGCCACAACTATCACAGGCATCTATATGGCCACCCAAGGCTGCGGTTCGGCAACGTTTTATGGCCGATAGGGTGCGTAATTGCCATGTATTTATTCCTATATCTTCTACCTTTTCACCCAAGCGATATAGTATATCGGCTACTTCCCACTTGGATTGCATACTACTGGGCAGTATTCAGCAAAAAGCGTATCTAAAGGACTAAAAGGTTTTACTCTACCACTTTGGGCTACGTGTAGATAAATCATCGTGGTCTCGATACTTTCATGACCGAGTAGCCCTTTCAGCGTTACGATATCTGTGCCATCTTCGAGCAAATGTGTCGCATAAGTATGTCTGAGCGTATGTACGTTTACGTGTTTAACTATTCCAGCTTTTTTGGCTGCCTGTCTTACTGCCCATTGTACTCCTTTTTGTGAATATCGGCTATCAAAATCGCCACCTTTGCGATTCTCCAAGGGCTGACCATTAAAGACCCAATCTACAGGATTTTCGGCTCCAATATACTTCTTCAGACCCCTAATAAGATGCTCACTAAGCGGAACATACCTGTCTTTTTTACCCTTTCCTTGATAAACATGGAGCATTTTACGATCAAAATCCAAATCTCTCAATCGGACATTCCTTGATTCAAAACAACGAAGACCGCAGCCGTACAAAAGGCCGATCAAGATTCTATGCTTCAATAAATCAGGTGCATTTAGTAGCCGCCAAATTTCTTCTTTACTAAGCACGACAGGAAGCTTTTTGTCTTTCTTAATACTGGGCAATCCCATATCTATCGGCTTAATGCCTTCTATTTTAAAAAGCAATCTCAAGCCGTAAATTGTAAATTTAAAATAACTCTCGGAGGGTGTTTTATGCTCTTCTTGTACGAGGTTGAGATAGTCCGTTAGTTGGTCTTCATCAAGTTCGGTAGGAATACATTTAAAATGCAGTGCAATCTTAGCTAAATGCCTGATATAGTTGAGATAAGTACTCCGACTTCGACCTAATATCGAAAGTTTCTTCTCAAACTTTTGGTTCAATTCTTTGAATCCCTTAATTTCATTGTCAGCTTGAGCAATTAAAGTGTGTTGTCCCAGCTCTTCAGGCTTTTTTTTGGTGTCATGATTATAAAATTTAATTGGTTTAAATCTAGTATTTCAATCAATATCATGCCAAAAACTACCGAAGGTTTAGTTCAACACGCGGTATAGCCAATAAGGGTTTCAGTGGTATACGAAGGTCTTCACCCGCATCAATCTTTCGTCTCGGTTGATAGGAACGTCGCTCCGCAATCCCTTACTGGCCATACCGCCACCGGTCAGCTGCATTTTAATTAAAACCTTTCAAAAAAGCAAAAATGACAAGAAATGAGCTAAAACCTTTTTGGAGTAAATACTTTAAGTTTGATTGGAAATTTGGACTTTTCCTAATTATAATAATCTCTTGTCCGAGATTTTTATTGGTTCTTAAAGCAAATTAAACAGGGAATTATGGCCCGATTGGTGCAATAATGTTTTTATCCGCTTTGATTCCTTTTATTTTTTTAAGTAAGTTCGGAAGAGAGACTGTTGGATTTAAAAAGACTAAGAGAATTGGCACAATAGCCACAGCATTCATTTTTGGAATTGTTTTTAGCCTATTCCTCTACTATCTTGGAATTGAGCTCTTTAAAAGTTCATTTCAAAATTGGTACAAATACATTGGCACATCATATAATATTCCAGAAGTCATTACTGCAAACGATAAACTTTTGCTGTTCTCGATAATGGCATCAACAGGCATGATTTTCAGTCCAATTGGTGAAGAACTATTTTTTAGGGGTATTGTTCAAGGCAGTTTTGCAAAATCCATTGGAGATAAAAAAGCATCCATCATTGACAGTTCAGCTTTTGCCATAACCCACATTGCCCATTTTGGCTTGGTATTTATAAACGGCAGCTGGAATTTTTACATTATTCCAGCAATATTATGGGTAACAAGTATGTTTCTCGTGAGCATTCTTTTCTTCAAAATGAAAAAACTATCTGGCTCATTGTTAGGGGCAATATTTTGCCACGCAGGATTTAATTTGGGAATGATTTACAGTATATTTTATTTGCTTTAAAAATAGAAGGAAAAAATAATAACAGATTCTAACATGAAGGTTTCGTTCAGCACAATATAATGCGTTCAAACATTTCGAAAGAAACCTCCCATAAACTTTCAAGATTAAACTGGATTTTTGGTGTAATCCTATCTGTTTTATAACTTAAAAAAACACCTAATTTTTGATCTAAATTGAACAAATTCAATGAAAGAAGAGATTGTTCCAAACTTTTGCCATCGACTTATAATTACTATGAATCATTTATGCATTTAGAATAGAACCTTCCAAAAGCTTTCCAAATTAAACTGTTCATTTAGAGTATGTCACACCGTTTTTTAACTTATAAATGCCATTTTTCCCGCACCTACGAGTTTTTAATCAACTTTTAAATACTTTTTGAGCATTCTTTTTACTCGGATTCGCATTTTTATTTTTTGACATTTCTGAAAAAGACGGAAAGAAATTTCATTTTTGAAATAAACTTAATGCTTTTATTATTAGACTCTTACTCGTAATTTAACATTCAGACCTTTAAAATTGAATCCTAAATAAGGTAGCCTCCCTTAAAAAGTTTTAGTACAGAGTTATTCTTAAATCGATGTACGATTTTAGAAGGTTTTCCTAATTTTGGGTAATCGTCAGCGGAAAATTAAGGACTGTATTGAAATTCTATCCCAAATGTAATAAAGTGAAAAATCTAATTTTACAATTTAGTGTTATTATTGTAATTTTCTCTTGTTCTCCTCAACAGAATAGCAACACCTCTTTTAATCCAAATAGAAACGGTAATTTTATAGTACACGATGCATTTAAAAAATACTTTGATTCCTGTGGTGTTGATGGTGCCATTGCTATTTTCGACAAAAATAATCAACAATGGATATTGTCGGACACTGGAAATGTGTTGAAAGAAAGTTTACCAGCATCTACTTTCAAAATCATTAATTTGCTTATTGCTTTAGAAACCAATGCTATAAAAGACGAAAACGAAATTGTAAAATGGATTGGTAAAACCGACACCGTTAAATATGGTTACAGGCCAGAAATCTATCACAATATGCCTGTCAAGGAGGCATTTGAAGTTTCGGCAGGTTGGGTTTTTGTAGAGTTAGCAAAAAAAATCGGAAAGGAAAACTACCAAAAGTATTTAACCGCTTGTCATTATGGAAATCTGAATCTTGACGAAAAGGACGATGATTTTTGGAATTTTGGAAGTTTTGAAATTTCACCAATCAATCAAGTAGAATTTCTAAAGAATCTCTATGAAGGTAAATTACCATTTTCTAAGAAAAATATTGAAATTGTAAAAAGGGTATTGATTAGCGAAGAAAACGATAATTTCACCATAAGATCTAAAACAGGTTGGACTAGAGAAAACAACACCAATACAGGTTGGTGGGTAGGATATATGGAAGCAAATAAAAATGTTTATTTCTTTGCAACACGTTTACTTCAAGACAGAAAATATAATAGAGCTGATTTTGGGAGTTGCAGAAAAAAAATTACGATGAGAATATTCAATGATTTGGGTTACATATAAATCCAATCTACAAGGGTGCCAGCATCGTTGGGGTAGCAGGCAAATTTAACTTGCTAATTTTTATTTATATTTCATTTTTATCAAAAAAAATTCAAGATAAATTAATCACCTATAAGTGCTACAGCACGAAAATTGGCAGTTATAGTATGGAATTTGGTAACAAAAGGCACCAGATACATAAACCCCGAAGGCTATTTATTTTTAGATCAAAAAAGAAAACTAGGCTTGGTCAAAAGAATTCAAAAACATCCCGATATTTGTCGGGAGATATATTTGGTCATACTAATGTCGAATTAAACACTACAAGTACTTGATAATCAACTTGGAGGAAAAACTTTAATAAGAATTTATAAATAACGCACTAAGGTTTAAAACAAATCATTAAACAATAGCATTTTGAAAGGTAAAATAATTACGTTAATATTATTAATAAGTTTCGGTTCAACATTGGCCCAGAATCTTATAACATCAGATTTAGAAAATTTCAAAAAGGCATATAATCTACTATCAAATTCTACAAGTAAATCGGACAGCCTAGATATTATCACTCAAAATTTACTAAATAAGGCGTCACCAGTATTTCAAGAGTACTTATCAGGAAAAAAAATATCAAAAGAACAGATTGCTGAAAGGTATTTTTATGCCCTTGATCATTATCCAAAATATTACGCTTCGGTAATTAAGTACAGTGAAATTTTTTCAGATCCAAGTCAAATTGCAAAAATAGAAAATGCATATAAGCGACTGAAAAGGGTATATCCTACTGCAAAGCTAAGGCCTAATGCCATTTGCATAGGTTTTATGGATGATGGTGGGCAATCTCTTTTTTCCGGTCAGTATATTGGTATTGAAGTAACTGCCTGCTCAAACGGCTTCGACCTTTCTGAACTTGATCAGCGTCTTCTTAGCTACTTTGGAGAATGTAAAGGAGATTTGCCAAAAATTGATGAAACAATTACGCATGAATTGGTTCACTTAAGCCAATTCAAACCAATAGATCCAATTGCTTTTGGTAAAAATTTTAATGGGACTATTAAATTTATTCCTTTGCTTAGTGAAGGGGGTGCGTCTTTTGTGACAGATTATTTGTTTAATTTCAAGGCTAGTGTTTTCAGTAAACAACAACTTGAATTCTGCTCTGCAAATGAAGAAAAGCTTTGGCAACAATTTTTATCCGATGATAATTTCAATCCCTATTTCAAAGGTATTCATCCCAAATATAATATACCACAAATAGGTTATTACCTTGGCTATCAAGTTTGTAAATCTTATTTTAATAAGTCAAAAAATAAAAAGAAAGCGATTAAAGACATAATCGAAGTGAATGATTGGGATAGATTTGTTCTTAAAAGTGGATATTTTTATTAAAACCTTTAGCAAAGAAACCGGAATATCTAGTATGGAATTATATTTCTGAAATATATTCAATAGCAGCTCACCTTTGCACGTTTTAAGTTGGTGAGGATTAGTACAATCGATATTTTTTGAAAATGAAACAATTTTTCATGGATATTTAAAAGAAATTAAAAAAAAATCGCCTTTACTCAAAATGGTAAAAGCGATTTGGCGAAATATTCTAATCTATTAATAACTAATATTGCTTGTTCTTCTATAAACTTTACTTACGCTTTAATCTTTCATTACTTAAAATTAGTCTGCGTTTTATTGAAACTCTCTAGTAATACCCTCATTCAATATTTTCATGAGCCATATTTTCAATAAAAAATAGTATTTTTCTCATCGTATAGCTGTAATTTAAATCAGACCTATTGATTCAAATTAGGATTTAATAAGTCATAGAATTGAGCTAATTTTGGCATTAAAATAATACGGGTACGTCTGTTTTTGGTTCGGCCTTCTGCAGAAAGGTTAGAAGTCAAAATATTATATTCTCCTCTACCTGCCGCTATTAACTTGTTAGGGTCAATTCCAAAACTCTCTTGCATTGTCCTTACAACTGAAGTAGCCCTCTTTGCACTCAAATCCCAATTGTCAATAATACATTCCGTATTGATACTTACATTGTCGGTGTAGCCTTCTACCATTACCTCTAGCTCCGGTCTGGACTTTACAATCAAGGCGATTTTTTCCAAAACGCTATTGGCCGACGGCGAAATTTTTGAACTTCCAGAGCTAAAAAGCATTTTGTCAGAAATATTTATCATCACTACCGTTTTATCCACTTTTACGTCAATATCCTTATCTTCGATGCCGTTTCTCAGTACACTTGTTAAATTCAGTGCCAAAGCTAAATTTATAGAGTCGGTTTTGGTACGGGCTGCATGTAGCATATAGATGTACTTGTCTTTTTCTGCCATTTGAGATAAAGTTTTTTCGATATTGGCATTGGCTTCTTTTGATAATACCGTAAGATTACCTACAGCATCCAATTGTCTATCTCGCAAGTTTCTTGCGTCAACCAATTGTACCTCTAAATCTCTGATTTGTTGCTCTCTATCATTTAAAAAACTTCTAACAACGATTATCTGATTATTGGATTCAAATTGTTCTTTGCTCATACGGTCTTTGTAGAGCATAAAGTCATTATTACAAGTTTGCAGGTTATTCTCACATTGTTCAGTCTTTTGGATTTGTGCAGTCATTTTTTTCTGTGATACACAAGAGGCCAAAGAAATACCAATAAGCACCATTAAATAATACATGAAAGGAGGTTTCATATTTTTCATAATTTTTAAATTTATATACGTTTATTTATAATTTAGGTGTAAAGCTCTGACTTTTAAGCAAATATAGTGTTATATAATTTTTTTGAATATTTGTAAGATTCACACATTTATGATTTTTGCTAAAACACGGAAAGAAGATTTCTGCCAACCGTCACGTAATTTTCAAATTCCTAAAACTATTATCAATTATTTATTTTCAAGTCGTGTAGGAATAAGTTTTTACTGTAAAAACTTAATAGCTACTTGAATGCTTTGGCATTTAATTTATTGTTATTGTTAGCAGCGTAATAACACAATATTTTTAGAAATTCTTTATTTTTAGATTCACTGAGGTCTATAAATGGTTTCATATTCAAATTATTTCAGCCAATATTTTCTACCATTCACGATGCTAATACTTATGAGAGATTAAATCGTACTTCAGAACCATTTGAAATATTAAAAACTTTAGACACACGTAATCATTTTGTCTCTGATGCAATCTATTTTGTCAACTAAGACTTCTTTTGGATAAAATCCAAGCTTATTTTTATTTTATATTACACTAAGTAATATATCAAATGTATTCATTTAATGAAGGCACCACTTTATTATGGTGCCACCATAGTTAAGATAGCAGAAAGGTTTTAATTGCTTTTTTTTGCTTTTTATTAATACTGATATTCCTCCATACAATCCTTTAGATAAATTAACCTTTAGGGTTTTCGTCAAGTTTCAAATGCTTTTTGAGTGTGGTTTTTACAGGGATTTGAATTTTTATTTTTTGATATTTCTGAAAAAGACGGAAAGAATTTTTATTTTTGGTAGAGGGTTTGTTTTATCTATTTACGATTCAGACAGTTTTGAAAAACATTTCTTCCTACTAAAACAAATACAAAGCACTATCAATCAATGCTTTTAATATGAATATCGGAAAGTATTATTAGGATGGTTTTCTACCTTTGAGAAAAAGGAATAGAAATAGCCTTATTAGGTGAAATGCAAAAACATACTTTTAGTATACTTACAAAAAATTTAACTTTAAAATAAATCAACCTTATTATGACTGTAAATAAATGTATTGCTTTATTAATCTTTTTTTATGGGACTTTAACGGCTCATAGTCAATCACTAAAAAACACTTCTTACAAAAACCAATCAGGCGAAAAGGTTTTGCGAATTGAATGTGTTCTACCAGTAAGCTTAAATGATGCCTGGAGACTTTTCACAACTGACGAAAAATTAAAAAAATGGATTGCACCGTTAGCACATATAGAATTGAAAGCAGGTGGCTATATTGTTACAAACTACGACGAATCAAAAAATCTGTCAGACAGCAGCTCAATTAAATTACCAATCACAAGCTTTATAGACAAGGAAATTCTTGTATTGAAAGTTATCCTTAACGATCACTTTGTAAAAAGTGTAAGAGAGAGCGATGAAAATCTTCAAGAAGTTATTCAATTTATAAAAGTTGACGACAAGCAAACAAAAATAGTTTCATCTATGATAGGTTGGGGAGAAGGAACTGATTGGGACAAAGTCTATGATTTTTTTGTAAAAGGCAACGAATGGACATACAAAGAACTACTAAATAATTACAAATAAAAATTCACACGATTTTGACCAAAGCCCTATAAGTAAAATTCATTTCTTCCTATAAATGGCAAATTACTCAAAGAAAAGCCTTAAAAACCTACTCATATAATAGCAAATTAAAAGACGCAAAGGTCGCTTGAATAAAGCAAAGCTTGCATAAGAATTGCAATTGACAAACTATGGCATACAGCCTGTCATGATACAGATTACCACGTCTTCCTTTCAAGTTTTAAAACTATTATTTGGCAGAAACAGTAAAAAGGCAATTAATAAATGTGTGAATAATACAATTTTATTAAATAATAGTGTAAGAATTTAATTTCAAAAAGCAACCACCTTTGTATACAAGAGCTTTCTTTTCAATTAAATAACAAAACGATGATGCATGGATATGACACTAACTCATTTTGGGGAATGCACCTTTTTGGGTGGTTCTTTATAATAATATGTTTGGTCATAATGGTTGGATGGATGTTTAGATCCAAAAAAAGGAAATAAGCGGCAAGCAAAGTCATTTAAAAAATAATTATACAACATGAAAAAGAAATATGAATTAGCAGGTATGAGTTGCGGTGGGTGTGTAAACAGCGTAAAGCAAGCATTGCTACAAATCCCAAATGTTGAAGAAGCAGAAGTGTATCTGCATCCACAATCTGCAATTATTACCATGAGCAAATTGATTGACGTAAGTGAATTACAAGCCCGACTTAGCAAATCAGGGCATTATACTATTAAAGAGACTGCTTCTATCTAAATACATAAGTTTCTGCCAGTATTCAAGTTTTAATTGCTAACTTATTGTTTCTCAGCAATATTATTACTCCATCTTTTACTAGACTTACTATCTTTAAAAAAATCACCTTGCTAATAAAGCTAATCTTTTTATTACTAAATATTTTAAAATGCACTGTTTTGCACATTTGGAGTTTATTTGTATTTTTGAGTTAAGGAGTGTTTGGGTTTGCTTAATACTTTATTAAAAGTGGTGGAACAATGGTTAAATGATTCCGATATAATTGGGATAAAGTTTCGTATCAATTTCACTATGGCTCGACATTTTGGTACTTTGAAATCGCCAAAATTTTTAGTTTAAAACATTTATCTAAAAGCTTGAAACGTAATATGCTCCAAAAGAAAAAATTAAGCATTTAAAAATAAACAACCATGGAAAACAACACTAAGACCTTGCAGTACGCTAACTGGCTCATATTTTTTGGAATACTTTTGTTTTTATTTGGACTACTCATTGCCTTCTGTATTCCTATAATGGTAAATCAAAGAATGGGACTTTCTGCCCATCTAGAAGGGACAATGAATGGAATGTTTTTGGTTATTTTGGGACTTATATGGAGCAAAATTTCATTACAAGGTAAGTGGTTAAAAATTACGTTTTGGTTGTCTATTTACAGTTCGTTTGCAAATTTTTTAGCAGTAACACTGGGTGCTATAACGGGAGCTGGAAAAATGATGCCAATTGCAGGTGGAAAAGAAGGTAACTTTCCAGTTGAAGGATTAATATCTTTTTTACTTATTACGCTCGCTATTGCAATGGTCGTTGTTTGTATTCTTGTGTTATCTGGACTTTATAAATTCATAAAACAATCCTCATGATTAATAGTACTTCTTCTCTAATTTGGTTCTAACATCCTTTAGGGGAAATATATGTTTAGTCTTTATAATAAAACAATGGTTTAATCTCGTCTATAAGTATATCGATAAAAGATTTATACAAATTCTAAAAAACAGAATGCTAATAGAAAAATACACATCCAAATGGATTAAAGACTTTGAAAACCTTAAAAATGAAATCTCCATTTGGCTCCAAGACCTAGAATTTAGTATCGAACATGTTGGAAGTACTTCTGTACCAAATTTGGACTCAAAACCAATTATCGATATTGACATTATCTATTCAAGATCCTTAGAGTTCGAACAAATAAAATTAGCTCTTGAAAAAGCTGGATATTATCATAATGGTAATCAGGGAATTGTGGACCGAGAAGTGTTTAAAAGGAATAGTAGCTCTACTAATGAAATATTAGACAATGTAAAGCATCATCTTTATATATGTCCTATAAATAGTAAACCATTAGAAAGGCACATTTTATCTCGTAATTTTTTAAGAAAAAATGAATGGGCAAGACTAAAATATCAGGAAATGAAATATGAATTGGCAGAAAAAGCCAAACAGGATAGAAAAATATATGCCGATCTGAAAGAGCTTTATGTAAATGATTTCATCGACACTATCATAGCAGAAGAAAAAAGAACTTCAAACACTTAAGGTTTTCTATTAACCTTTTCGTTCAGACCTCTGAAAGGTTCATAATTGTTTGAGATAGTAGCCCAGACTTAATTCGAATGATTTTAACACTGCTTACGAAAATGCAAATACACCAATAGAAGCAAAAGAATTCGTAGATTTCACTTTTAATTTCATAGAAAGCAATAAAGACTATTTGCAATCTGCCATATTTACATTTGGACGAGAAGATTTAATACCTGAAATGTTTGTTTCTATCGTAAATGACATTCATAAAAGATTTCCCGATAGTATCTCAATCTTTAAGTATTACCTCGAAAGACATATCGAAGTTGATAGTGACCATCATAGCCACTTGGCTTTACAGATGACATCTAATTTTTGCGGCTACAACCAAGCGTTTTGGGATGAAGCTGAAAAAGAAACAATTGAGTCATTACAAAAAAGAATCGAACTTTGGGACGGGGCTTATAATCAAATAATTAAAAGTAAAAACACCTTAGTCCTAAACTAAAAATTGCAGAGTCCCTAACAAAGACTCTGCTTTAAGAAAAAAATCTGTATTAATCCGTGCTGTCAAACATCCGTTTTTCAATAACAAACAATAAAAAAATCCGTGCAAATCTGCGTTTCGAAGAATCGGCGTCATCAGCGTGCCATCCACCACAAAAAACTCAAAAATCAAACTTAATCCCCTGAGCCAAAGGCAATGTTTTACCGTAATTTATGGTATTGGTTTGTCTACGCATATAGGCTTTCCAGGCATCTGAGCCACTTTCTCTGCCACCGCCAGTTTCTTTTTCACCTCCAAAAGCACCGCCAATTTCGGCTCCAGAAGTTCCGATATTAACATTTGCAATGCCGCAGTCAGAACCTTGGTTAGATAAAAACCATTCAGATTCCTGCATATTGTTTGTAAAAATAGCCGAAGACAATCCTTGTGGTACAGCGTTTTGTAAGCTGATAGCTTCATCTAGGGTTTCAAAACCTATAACATACAAAATAGGTGCAAATGTCTCATTACAAACTATTTCTATCTGTTTATCTACTTCAATAATTGTTGGCTCCACATAACATTTACCAAGATTTGGTAGTAAATTTCCACCATATTTCAGTATTCCACCTTCATTCATGGCACTTGTTATGGCAATTAAATACATCTCGACGGCTGCCTCATCTATCAATGGTCCAATGTGATTTGCTTTGTCTAATGGATCTCCAATTTTCATTTGAGCATAAGCAGAAACTAAACTTTCTACCAACCTATCTTTCAGTGAATTATGAACAATCAATCTTCTGGTTGAAGTACATCTTTGTCCAGCTGTTCCCACAGCTCCAAAAACTATCGCTGGCACTGCCAATTTCAAATCTGCATTTTCCGAAACTATAATCGCATTGTTTCCACCCAATTCTAACAAACTTTTACCCAATCTGGCCGCAACATTTTGAGCAACAGCTTTGCCCATCCTTGTGCTACCAGTTGCCGATATCAAAGCCATTCTTGGGTCTTTTGACATCAATTCGCCAATAAGCCTATCCCCTATTATTAAACATGAAACACCTTCAGGGACATTGTTTTCTTTTAAAACCTCTGTTATAATATTTTGACAAGCTATTCCCGTCAAAGGTGTTTTTTCGGAAGGTTTCCAAATACAAACATCGCCACAAACCCAAGCTAACATGGCGTTCCAAGACCAAACAGCTACAGGGAAATTAAAAGCTGAAATAATGCCTACCACACCCAAAGGATGCCACTGTTCGTACATACGATGCTGGGGTCTTTCTGAGTGCATGGTTAGGCCATACAATTGACGAGACAATCCCACTGCGAAATCACATATATCAATAATCTCTTGCACCTCTCCTAACCCTTCTTGTAGACTTTTGCCCATTTCGTAACTCACCAAATGGCCCAAATCGTCTTTATTCTTACGAAAAGCATCACCCATTTGCCTTACTATTTCGCCTCTTTTTGGTGCTGGAATAGTCTTCCATGTTGCGAAAGCCTCTGTCGCTTTTAAGAGCACATTTTCAAAATCTTCTGCCGAACCTAAATGCGTTTTGGCTATCAAAGTATCATTCGTTGGGGAAACTGAGTCTATTTCATCACCATTTCCTTCCCAAAACTCAAGGCCTGTTGAGACACCCGCATTACTATCTTTTATTCCTAATCTTTCTAATACTTCTTTCATTTGTTGATGTACGTTTATATGCAAATTTATTAATTTAATAGCATTCACTTTAAAATGTTCCAATAAAATCTTAGGTTTGAAAATAATTCATTCAATATATGTATTTTAAACCCCTATTTTTTGCATTTACTTTACTTTTCCCCAACATTATTTCTGAAAATATTACTTGGGGATTTTATTCTCACAGTTTAATAAATCGGATGGCAGTTTACAGTTTACCACCCGAAATGTTAGGTTTTTTTAAGGAAAATATAGATTATGTAACAGATAACGCCGTAAATCCTGACCAGAGACGTTATGCCGTAGTAGGTGAAGCTCCTCGTCATTTTATAGATCTCGACGATTATTCTGATTCTGTTCAAGTGATTTTACCGAAATTGAATTGGAATCAGGCGGTGGAAAAATTCACAGAAGATTCACTTATGGCACATGGCATTGTACCTTGGCAAATCCAAAAAATGACTTATCAACTTACGCAGGCTTTTGTCAAAAAAAGCAATCGAGATATTTTGCGAATAGCTACAGATTTAGGCCATTATATTGCAGACTCCAATGTACCATTGCACACCACGAGCAACTATAACGGCCAGAAAACCAACCAAGTAGGGATTCATGGATTTTGGGAATCGCGATTGCCGGAACTTTATAGCAAAGATTACGACTTATTTATTGGCAAGGCTGAATATGAAAACAATATTCAAAAAAGATCTTGGAAATCCGTATTGAATGCCAATGCTGCATTGGATTCTGTATTGAAATTTGAAAGATTTTTGACAGAAAAAATGGATGAAGAAAAGAAATTTACAATAGAAGAAAGAAATGGAATAACTGTAAGAGCATATTCTAGAAACTTCTCTTCAGAATATCACAAAATGCTTGATAATCAAGTAGAAAGACAAATGAAGGCTTCCATAAAAATGATATCAGATATTTGGTTTACAGCATGGGTTGACGCTGGGCAGCCTGATTTGAAAGCGATTCCAAAATTAGAAATTGACCCAAAAGAGGAACAAGACGTAATGAAATCGTGGTTACAACGTTTGTTAGATGTTAGAAAAGAATCTGATAATTGATTTTGAGAAAAATAGCCTGTTTAATTTTCATAATGCTTCTCCAAAATTTGTGTTTTGGGCAATATACTTTTTCCTTAGAAAAATATAATTCGGGAATCAAAATCCTTGATTTTGAAATAGTTGATGTAAAGTTTGAAACAAAAAACAATTATTTTGGAGATGTTTTTGTTGCGAATCTCAAAAAAGAAAAAATTGGACTGAAAGAAAATATAGAAAAGAGTATTTTTCAATACTACAAAAAATACAATAGCAATAAGAATGCAAAAGTCAAAGTAATGATTTTGGTCAAAAACTTGATGCTAGTTGAAAATTCCAACGCTTCAAAAAATATAGATGGTAAAATCTCCTATGATTTTGAAGCTTATTTTGTAAATGAAAAAGACAGTTCAAAATTCTGTAATTCGAGAAATTCTGCCAAATATACGAGGACAAGTCAAACGAGCATGTTGCCCAATGTTGAAAAACAATTTATTAGTGTTTTGGACGGAGGATTGAACTTTATCATTAAGTATGTTTCCAACTCAAAATCCAAAATGGAGGCATTTGCAACACATTCGAAAGTTATAATAAAACCTTTGTATTCAAAACCTTCCGTTGATACGGTGTATTATCAACAACGTAAAGTAAATTGGAATGATTTTCAAGGCCCATTTAGAGCAAGTGAGAAATATGGGGCTGCGATATTTTCGAGTTTTGGTTATGATAGTAAGATTTATGTGGAAAATTACACTATTTATACCGAAATAACCCCCAAGGTTTTTACAGACAAAAATATGTCTTGGGCTAAACCTGAAGTCAAAAACTCCTACTCGCTTAACCATGAGCAGCTACACTTTGATATTTGTTTCTTGAACTCGCTTCGATTTTTAAAAAAGATAAAGACTTTTGACAAAGAACCTACGCAAGATGATTTAATTAGCCGTATAAAATATGAGTATTTGGAATTTTATAGAGCTACGCATAACATGCAGGAGCAATATGACTCTGAAACCAATCATAGCATCATTAAAGACAAACAAATAGCTTGGCAAATAAAAATCGAAGAGGCTTTAAAAGAAATAAAAAAAGAAGCGATATTTGAGAATTAATCTCTAAAAATGCTCCAAGCCATCGTCGCTATTTTGTATTTCGCCAACAAAGTTTTGCTAAGTTTAAACAAAAAAGCCGGTTGGCAAATTGGTTTATTAGCTTCCGTTTTTGCCATAGCCTACTTTGTTTCAATCAAACTTTACTTATTAGTTGGCCTCGAACTTGGTTTCTTTGCCATTTTGGTTTTCGGTCTAATCAATCATGAGCAAGAGTTAAAATACGAAAAAGCCTTGTATTCCGTAATGTTTGTGCTTTTAGTATTTCTCTATTTCGTACTGAAAAACAGCACATTTTTAGAATTTTTAATCTCAGTAGATTTTATTCTAGCCATTTATTTTTTAGCTAAAAAAAACAAAACTACAGGCTGGATTATTATGTTAATTGGACACCTGATGATGGCCTATTTTACCTATACTAAGCAACAATATTTCTTTGCAACTATGCAAATTTTATCTATTGGGGTCGCTGTTTTTGCGATTAGCAGAAAAAAAATAAATTTATATTAAACTTATTCATTACTAAATCATTAAAAATCATTCGAAGTACCTCTGAGTTTTAGATAAATAGGTTAGTATAAAAAAAAACAATAAAGATTCAATATTTTATTTAAAAATAGAATAAAGACAAACATTAATATATTTTTGCCTGTCTTTATTGATTATTTAGTTAAAAGAAAGGTAATATGAAACCATCGGAATTTTATTATTGCTTTCCTCAATTTTTATAATACAATTTGAATAATATTTTCCTGCGAAACTTATGTCATTAACACACTTATATTCTAAATAACGAATTCCACCATTTGCATTAAGTGTATCAGAGCTATTTACTAATTTATATTTTATCACATAGAACCCTTTACCTGTTTCCGAAAAGTCTTTTAAATTTATTCTTGCATATTCAGTTTTAGAATTAGAACTAATATTACTTATTGATAGCACATCATTTAGCTTTTTTAAAATTTTAAACGAATTGTCTTCAGTATCTTGTAAATATATTTTTACCCATTCTATTTCACTTTCGCTTTCATTTTCCACTTTAAAACTTGCTATATTTTTATTTGGAAAAATATCTTTACAACTACTTAGCAAAATTAATATAAATGCGAATAAATGGACTTTATACTTTATCATAATCATATTAAATTAAGTGAACTAGTTCATAAGAGCTATAATCCCAAATCTGACTTGGGGTAACCAAAAAATAATCTAGACTATTTATATGGTCTGCTATAAATTCATCTGAAGCATAAATCGTAGTATTTCTGTTCCACCAAGGCCCCGTTATTTCAACAACATCAGAATAAAATTGTAATGCAACATAATTGTTTTTGTAGTCCATTTGTTGGGCTGAGCCTGATGAACCACATTCGTGAGATTCCAAAAGCTGCAAAATAATCCCCAAAGCTTTTGATTTATCTCCATATCTATATGTGGCATATTTGCCTAAATAAATCCCCCAAATTCCATGCCTTAAAGCATCAACTTTATCATCAGATCCTGAACACGTAGAACAAGCTCTTGTACATTTTTCATTTGCTACATCAACTGCAGAAAAGCCTCCACCTACATCAATGCGTGGATGCATTACTAAAACAGCCACACCACAAGCAGATTGAAATATGTCTTGTAAATCTGAATTAATCCTCCCATTTTTAGAAGATTTACTTTTGGGATGATCATTAAAATTAAATTTTCCGTTTGGTAATTGACTAAATGCTGATATAGTTTCAAAAGCTATTAATTTTTCTGTAAATTCAAGTATTAATTCAGAATTACTTTTTATTTCTTCAATTGTTAAAGTAGGAAATATTTCATTATAAATTTCTGCATCAAAATTGTCAAAACTAGGGTATCTTGATTTAACAAATTCAGTTATTTCATAAAGATTCTGACCTTTAATACCTTTAATTTTAGGAATACTTTTATAATCCCTATTCTCAACTATTTTCTGAATAGATTTGGAATCAAAAGAAAATAATTCTAGCGGATATTCTCTTGGAATCAATCCTGTTAAACCCTTATATTGGACTTGTTTAAAATCTTCTTTTTTTAAGTCTTCAAAATAGCTTTCAGATAAAGATGTCTGAGACAAATTGTTTGGGCTTTCTATTTTATTATTTTCACAAGAAGAAATTAGAAAGAAAAGTATGATTAGGAGAGAAGAGATAACTGAGGTTGTTTTTGTTGCTTGATTTTTCATTTTTTTTGATTTTTTTGTGAATAATTATTTTCTTTAACAAATGAAAAAAAAAAAGATGCTAAGCAAATTAAAATTCATTTTTTAAAACTTCTTTTAGCTAGAACTCGGTCGCTTACCCGCCCCCTCTAGCCCAAGCTTTTCTTAGAAACCGTAACCAATTCTTGTGGAATATATTTTCGATATCTTCTTTAGCATAGCCTCTTTTAGCCAAAAGGCCTTCTAAGCTTTGCAAATCAGCTATCGTATTCAAATCCATAGGAGACTGCTCAGTGCCGTAAGTGCCGTCCAAATCACTTCCAATAGCACAATGGAGAGAGTTTCCTGCAATTTGGCAAATGTGGTCATAATGGTCAATAATCGTTTCGATTTTTATCCCAAACTCAGCAGGATTGCTTTTCCTTTGAATAAAATCGGGCTTCATCATCCAAGCATCAAAACATCCTCCGATTACGGCATTTTTTTGAATTAATATTTTGATTTGTTCATCGCTCAACTGACGCTGATTTGGTGCTAAAGCCCTACAATTATGATGACTCGCCCACACATGGCCATCAAACAAATCCATTGCTTCTAAAAAACCCTTATCAGTCAAATGCGTGGCATCTAAAATCACATTGAGCTTTGACATTTCTTTGAGTAGGTCTTTACCGATTGATGTAAAACCTTCGGTGGTGCCAGTCCCATAGGCATATCTTCCAGTACTATAATGTGCTGGACCTATGGCTCTTAGGCCATATTTATAGGCTTTTTCTAAATAAGAAAGGTTAATCAAAGAGTCTGCACCTTCTAAGCTCAAAATATAGCCAATGGGCTTATCTTCACGCGGTTTACTTTCATCCATCCATAGTGCTAAGTGAGCTTCTAAACTTTTCAAATCGTTTATTTGCACCATTTCATTTTCAGCTTCCATAGCTTGATACCACGCCAATTGTGCCTGAGACATCGCCCAAGCCTGGTGAGGAGAATTCCAACCAGCTCCAGGCAAATTTCCATTGTTTTGATTGAATCTGGCCAGCTGTGTAGCCACTACTAAACCAATATTAGCTTTCCGAAGTTCAGGTAAAGAAACCGTTCCCTTACCTCTATCAATTTTATCGGTCATTCCTTCCTCTGATTTTCGAATAGCTTCGACAGACATTCTATAATCTCGGTTCCACTCAATGGCATTGGTGGATATATCTAAATGGGCGTCTATTAGGAACATAAGTTTATATATATTTCAATTTATTACTTCAAATTCATATCCTAAATCATAGAAATGTTTCAAAAAATTTGGCAAAACATACTTCATGTTTTTTTCCGCTTTCAAACTATCATGAAATAAAACTATAGAGCCTGGTTTTGTTTTATTTATTGTTCTTTTCAAACATTCCTCAGGACTAAATTTTACATCATAATCTTTGGTAAGCACACTCCACATAACTATTTTATGGCTTTTCAAAATCTCTTTGGCCTGTGATTTCTTAATTCTCCCATAAGGAGGTCTGAAAAGCAAAGAATGAGATAAATTGTTTTTTTCAATTGCATATTGGCAAAAAGAAAAATTATTTAAATAACTTTCGTCATCTGTCTCCCAGCCTTTTAAATGATTGTAAGTATGGTTTCCTATAGCGTGACCGCTTTTTATTATTTTTTCGAACACAGCCGGATTATTTTCTATATTTTCACCAACACAAAAAAACGTCGCCTTAGCTCCAAATTTTTTCAATTCAGCTAAAACCCATTCTGTAACCTCAGGGATTGGTCCATCGTCAAAAGTCAAATAAATTTTCTTTTCTGAGGTCTTTATTCTCCAGATATACTTAGGAAATAATATTTCGAATAGTTTCGTCATCTTAATTCTCTTGATTTCCATTTATAGGTTTTACTCATAAATATCGATATCACACCGAAAAATACCACATAAAAAGGATAAAGTATTTGAACCAAGGGGATATAGAAAATTGCTTTTTTCTTTTTCATAAACAGTAAAACAGCCCCTAAAAAAGTGAATTCTAAAACAAAACGTATCAACAATATTTTGAATGAAAATTGAACTGCCAAATATATGGTACTGAGATTTACAAAAAATATAAAAGCAGCTAGTAGTTTAGGAATTATAGACTTATAATGCGTCCATTTGCTTGCCCAGCGTTTTCTTTGATTATAAAAAGCAGCAATATTTTCACTTGCATTGGTTTCGACAATACAATCTTCCGATTTGGCAAATTCAATTCCTTTTGGATATTTTTCTGATATTTTATGCATTAAAAACTCATCGTCGCCTGAAGCCAGATGTTCGTTACTTTGATAGCCACCAACTTCATAAAACACTGATTTTCTGTAAGCTATATTGGCACCACTACACATATTTGGCTTTCCAGTAAAAATAGATACTGCGGCACTTCCCACCAAGGAAGCAAATTCTACGATTTGAATATTTTCCCAAAGCTGGCTCAAAACAGTTTTTGCATTTTCTTTGAAACTAACTGGGCCAGAAATAAACATTATCTCCTGATGATCAAACAAGTTGGCGTATTTATTTAAAATATGACTAGGCAAAATACAATCTCCATCAGTACAAAAAATCAAATCATATTTAGCTATACCTATAGCTTTTGCAATTCCATTTTTCTTTGGAGCATTTCCTCTTTCTTCAGGTTCAAGCTTTATTATTTGCAAATCCAATTTATTTACAAATTGTTTAGCTATTTCCACCGTCTTGTCTTCTGAGGCATCATCTATCAATATAACCTCGAAATTTTCAAAATATTGATTTGCAAGACTTTCCAATAAGTCAGCTATATTTTTTTCTTCGTTTCTAACACAGATTATTACCGAAAATGCCCATTGTTTTATTGTAATGACATCGGAAATTTCAGACTCCTTTCTTTCCCATTGAATTAAAAAATAAAATAATCCAAAGGAATAAATAAGTATGAAAACACCAGCGATTGTTATCATGATTTTGGTTGAAAAAATAAACTCCCCAACACAGGAATAAAAATATTAATAAACCAAACAGTAAACGTTGCCACAAGTACAAGGCTTTCATCTACTTTATAAAGTCCAAAAAAATTGACACTTACAAACTCTCTCAGAGTCAAATCTCCAAAAATATTTAACCCACCCCCGACCGTTTTTACCAAAAGAATAAGATTGATACCAATAAAATACAAAGCTGGTTTAAGAACCAATCCAAACGAATAATAAAAAAGCACAAATTGGAGATTGAAGATTATTGTTCTGCTAATAGAAAGACTTAAAATCTTAAATCTTAGCATATTACTTAAATCTAACTCTGTGAGTTCTTTTTTCAAATATGGCCTCAAAACTTTTATCTTCCGAAGCTTTTCCCAAGAAAAACTAAACTTAAAGACAAAAAGCAAACCTAAAATGGAAACAGAAAGCATTAAAATTGAAGGAAACAGGAGGATTTTTTTTAAACCATTTTCTGAAACTAAATACCATAAAAATATGGCACTTGAACCAAAAAATATAGAAGAATAGGTTTGACAAACGCTATTAAAAAGATTCAATGCAGCCACATAGGTTCTATTTTTCCTTTGAAAACTGGCGGTTCGTCCAAAAAAGTCACCCAACATATATGGTGTGAATAAACCTACCGCCAATCCTTTTAGAATATCCCTTAAGGATTCTTTTTTATTTCTTGTTTCAACATGGGTGGTCAAAATCTGCCATTTCCACAACTCCAAGAAATAATTAGGAAAAAGTAGAAATATTGCTCCCAAAAAATAGCCTATATTGCGACTCAGAGTTTTTAAAATTTCTTTAAACAACGCTTGATCTATTTTTAATCCAGAAATCTGGCGAGCTAATAAATAGAAAATACCAATCAAAAACGCAAGTTTTAGCCATTTCAAAAGCTTATTGGTTGGTATTTTATAATTTTGCTCCTTAAGATTCAATATTTTACCCATTTGGAAGCAAATTTAACTGAAAAAATAATACTTGGTGTTGACCCCGGAACAAGAATCATGGGTTACGGGATTATTTCTGTAAAAGGTTCACAACTTAAAATCATCCAATACGGTGTGCTTAGGTTGGAGAAACTACCCTCACATGAACTAAAATTGAAAAGGATATTTGAGAGAATTACGCAATTGATTACTGAGTATCTTCCTGACGAAATGGCCATAGAAGCTCCATTTTATGGCGAAAATGTTCAATCCATGCTCAAATTAGGTCGTGCCCAAGGTGTGGCAATGGCTGCAGCTTTAGCTAGAGATTTAAATATCGTAGAGTATCTGCCAAAAAAAGTAAAACAAAGTGTAACAGGCAATGGAAATGCATCAAAAGAGCAAGTTGCCTATATGCTCGAAAAACTATTTAATCAAACCCTAGAAAAGAAAACTTTAGATGCCACCGATGCCTTGGCCGTTGCAGTCTGTCATTTTATGCATGCCAAAACCAAAGCACTCACAGGCAACAACTCTAAGAAAACAGGTTGGAATGCTTTTTTGTCAGAAAACCCCGAAAGGTTAAAAAAGTAAAATAATCTCTACCATTTATCCCGAATAAGCTTCCACTTATCGATTGCTTCTCATCGTTTAGGTTTTAGGTTCATTTATTGAAATAAAATAGTTTTAAATCGTGATTCCTTTTAAAACCATTTTAGCATGAAAAGTTTATTCCTCTTTTTTTTGGCGTTTTTATTTATAAATATAGCCAAAGCCCAAAGTATAGAATTCAGTCCTTCAGGTCCTGTAAATCTCAAAATCGGAAATTATTATTCTCCATTATCTCCTATTTCTCCTGAAAATAAACTTTTGATTTATAGTAGAGAAAGTGGAAATTCTGGGTTGACCATGGTGGATTCAGCTGCAGATGGTACAACTAATATTTCCCAAATATTTTCAAAAGCTGGAGGAGCACCCTTTCAAGGTTTGTTTTTTGGAAACTACTCCAATTCGCCATTGGTATTTTTCAACAATGATGAAATAAATAATTTGATAATAACGCCTTCAGGCAAAATCGGAATTGGAATAGATAAATATGGTATCGATAATTCACAAAAGCTATACGGTAAATTTTTTGTAAATGGTATTGGCGACAGTTTGTACTCATTTTTAGATCAAATGCCAGGACATGTTGGCATGTTTTCAAATCTTGAGGGTTCGACCAACAGTAATACATTAAGAATAGGGATAGGCTCCCAAACTGACGGGACTGGCAATGCCGCAGACAATGTAACCAATATTGGAATATTCTCCGAGGCATCTAAAGTAGATACGAGCAATGCAAATGGCATCGGCCTTCATAGCCAAAGTTTCACAAAAACGGAGGGTTATTCGATAGGTGTTTTTGCAAAAAGCAAAAATTTAGGAACTGGTTCCTCTTTCGGATTAAATGTAGAAGCCTACTCGGGCAATGGAACTACAAAAGGACTTAATTCCACTGCAAACGGGGCTTTTTTAAATTATGGCGTCTATTCTAATGTTATTCCAACATCTGGCTCACCATCGCCTTCTTATGGATATTATGCCAATATCCTAAATGCTGCAAACAACAATGCCATCTATGCGTATTATGCTGATGTCTCCAAAACAAGCGGCAATTCTACTGCGTATGGTTCCTATTTGAAAATTAACGGAAGCTCAGGCGTAAATGCAATAGGCTCATACCAAAGGGTTAGTTCGGCAGGTAATTCTAGTTTTGGAACATTTGCAAATGCTATTGGAAGTGGAGAAAACTATGGACTCTATGGATTTGCTGACGGTGGCTCAATAAATTATGCTGTTTATGGATCTTTGGGCGAGGCAGCTGGTTCAAGTGATTTTGCGGGTTATTTTGCTGGAAATGTACATGTGGCTGGCGTTTTGTCTAAAAGTAGCGGCACATTCAAAATAGATCACCCTTTAGATCCTGAAAACAAAACCTTGAGTCATAGTTTTGTAGAAAGCCCTGAAATGATGAACATCTACAATGGAAACATAGTAACAGACCAAAACGGAAATGCGACAATTCAACTTCCCTCCTATTTCGAGGCACTCAACGAAAACTTCAGGTATCAACTGACAGCAATTGGCCAATTTGCTCAAGCTATAGTTTCCGAAAAAATCAAAGGGAATATTTTTAAAATAAAAACAGATAAACCTAATGTAGAAATAAGTTGGATGGTTACAGGCACTAGAAAAGATACTTTCGCCAAACAAAATCCAATTATAGTGGAAGAAGAAAAAACTTCTAAAAATAAAGGGAAGTATTTAAATCCGAAATCTTTCGGTAAAACCAAAAAAGAGGGAATGTTTGAAGTTGATGCGATTGACTAAAAAAACCAGTTCTCTCAGTTTTATTGAAAAACTAAAAAAAAAGACAAAAAAACTTCATTTTTTAAAACATTCGCTTTCAATAATTTAGACATAAAAGTTCTTTATTGTGGAAAAAAACATAGAATATTTTCAGGCAAAAGTTTGCTATGAAAAACAAATGAGCTATATTTGCAAACCTTTTCGGAGAGACGGAGAGATGGGTGAGTGGCTGAAACCACCAGTTTGCTAAACTGACGTACTGGTAACGGTACCGCGGGTTCGAATCCCGCTCTCTCCGCTGATACTTAAAAGACACCTCGGGGTGTAGCGTAGCCCGGTCATCGCGTCTGCTTTGGGAGCAGAAGGTCGCAAGTTCGAATCTTGCCACCCCGACAAAAAAGCAGCTAAAGCTGCTTTTTTAAATTAAAAAGGTTCTGTTTTTGTTTTATACAAAAATCCCCTTGATGGTTCCATAGCTCAGCTGGATAGAGCAACAGATTTCTAATCTGTGGGTCGCAGGTTCGAATCCTGCTGGGATCACATTAAAGCTCAAACTTTTTGTTTGGGCTTTTTTTGTTTTCATTCAAATTTAAAACTTCGAATCTTTTCTTTATAAAAATTGAAAAAAGCAATAATAGACCTCGGCACCAATACTTTTCACTTGATGATATTTGAAGGAAAAGAAACACTTTTCAAGACTTCAATTGCCGCAAAAATAGGAATGGGAGGTATTAACAAAGGTTATATTACAGATGAAGGAATAAGCAGAGGAATCGAAGTTTTGAAAACTTTCAGAGAAAAATTAGATGAATACCAGGTAAGTGCTGCAAATACATTTGCTTTTGGAACAAGTGCTATAAGAAATGCCTCCAATCAAACTGAATTTCTTGAAAAAGTCAAAGAAGAAACTGGTATCGATATTACGGTAATTGATGGCGACAAAGAAGCAGAGTTGATTTACAAAGGTGTAAGTCAGGCTGTACAAATAAAAAACACTTCCTTGATAGTTGATATTGGTGGAGGAAGTGTTGAGTTTATACTTTGTAATCCTGAAAAAATACTTTGGAAACGTAGTTTTGAAATAGGAGGACAAAGACTCATGGAAAAATTCATGAAGAAAGACCCAATTTCTCCATCAGAAATAAATAGATTAGATGAATACCTAAGAATGGAGCTTTTGCCACTTACCAATGCCATTCATCAATATCAACCCGAAGTCCTTATAGGTTCATCAGGATCTTTTGATACGTTAAATGATATGCTATTTTGGAAAAACACAGGTGCCTTTGCTCCTACTGATATCGCTGGTTTTGAATATCCTATTCAAGAATTCTGGAAAGCCTATGAAACATTGGTATTTGCCAATCACGAAGAAAGAATGGCAATTGGAGGTATGATACCTTTAAGAGTGGATATGATTGTTGTAGCTGTTTGCTTAATAAAATACCTCTTGATAACGCACAATATCAAACAAATGAAAATCTCAAACTATGCACTGAAAGAAGGAGCCATGTTGATGGTATAATTGGTATATTGGCATATTGGTATATTGGTATATTGGTATATTGGTATATTGGTATATTGGTATATTGGTATATTGGTATATTGGTTGAATTCGATTTGAGAATTTCAAGTTCAAATATTTAGCTTATTATTAGAAAAAAGTCTGTTCAATTTAATTTAAAAAGAATTTAAACTAATTTACAAATAACTAATTATCTAATAAACAAACAACTAATTCACAAATTAACCAATAACAAACTGAAATTATGCATAACAATTATCATTTCTTAAAACATCTAGCTGCTGAACTGAAAACAAAACTTTCGGGAATGGATTTGCTTGTTTGTTTTAGTCAAGAGAAGGATGAGTTGATGCTTGGTTTTGCAAAAAATGAGACTGAAGTCTTTTTGAAATGCACTTTGAAACCTGAATTTTCTTGTATTACCGTTCAAAATGAATTTGCCAGAGCTCGAAAAAACACGGTAAATCTTTGGGAAGAATTGTATGGTTTGGAGGTTTTGGATAGCACAGTTTTCGAAAACGAAAGAGCTTTAAAAATCGAACTGCAAAATCATTACCTATTGATAATCAAGCTTTTCGGAAATAGACCAAATCTCTTGGTTTATAAAAATGAAGAGCAAATGGCTATTTTTAATAATTCATTAATATCCGATAAAAACCTAAAGATTTCGGATTTTCAAAAGAAAGCGGATTTTAGTTTCGAGCATTTTATAAGTTTAAATGGGGATTACAAAAAGGTGTTTTTTACTTTTGGCAAGAATGTATTCTCCTATATAAATCCTAAATTAGAAAACTTAGAAATTGAAGAAAAATGGAAGTCTATTCAGGTTTTTTTAAAAGATTTGGAAAGTCCTACCTATCATATTGGAATATTCAATGAGCTGCCTGCATTGTGTCTTTTCCCAATTGAAGAACCAAAATACATATTTACAAATGCAATAGAAGCCATCAATGCTTTTTACCTTTTTTATCAGAAAGAATATACTTTTTCAAATCAAAAGAATACTTTTCTTAATACTTTAATAAAAGAGAAACTAAAAACTGAAAGCTACCTTAAAAACACAGATGCTAAATTAAAAGCTTTAAAATCAGGACAATCTAAAGAAATAATTGCCAATATTTTGATGGCAAATCTCCATAATATTAAAGATGACCTTACGGAAGTAGAGCTTTTTAATTTTTATAACGATCAGCCGATTGTTATTAAATTAAAAAAGGAACTTTCTCCTCAAAAAAACGCGGAGAATTATTACAGAAAAAGTAAAAATGAGAAAATTGAGGTTGAAATCATTGAAAAAAATATTGAAACAGCTTTTAATAAAATAATCGAAATAGAAGGACAAATAGCTGATATAGAATCTACTGAACATTTTAAAGATTTAAAAAATACCCTAAAATCTCAAAAGAAAACCGAAGCGGAAAAAGAAAGTCCAAAGAGCCTTTTTAAAGAATTTAATATTGAAGGCCATTTGATTTTGGTAGGGAAAAATGCCAAAAACAATGATATTCTAACATTAAAACATGCTCAAAAAGAAGATTATTGGCTGCATGCCAGAGATTGTTCAGGATCACATGTGGTCATAAAAAGAAAAAACAAAGAGAATCTTCCCAATCATATAATAGAATATGCAGCAAGTTTGGCAGCTTTTTATTCTAAAAGAAAAAATGAATCTGTGGTGCCTGTGATTTTTACCCAAAAGAAATTTGTTAGAAAAACCAAAGGATTGGCTGATGGCAAAGTAATAGTTGACAAAGAATCTACAATTATGATAGAGCCTTTTGATCCTGAAAAATAAATTTCTGTACTTTTTTATGATTTCCGAAATTAGCTTTTATGTAAATCTTTAAAAATATTCCCTTCTTTTTTTTCTAAAAATATTCAAAATAAATATCAGAATTCTTCAATTAGTAAAAAAACATTCTGATTTATCTAAAATATTTTATGCCAATCCCACCTTTGTGTATTAACTTTGTTTTTCGATAATCGAATCGAAACTCTCCAAAAAAAAATGCCAAAAAATTCTAGCATTAAATCAGTCCTAATCATCGGTTCAGGACCAATTGTTATAGGCCAAGCATGTGAATTTGACTATTCAGGATCGCAAGCCGCAAGATCAATCAGACAAGAGGGAATAGAAGTTGCTTTGATAAATTCAAATCCAGCTACTATCATGACCGATCCCATGAATGCTGATTTTGTATATCTTAAGCCTCTCGAAAAGAAATCTATCAAAGAAATCTTGCTCAAACACCAAGAAATGGGCAGGCCAATTACACATGTTTTGCCTACAATGGGTGGCCAAACTGCCTTAAATCTTGCAATTGATTGCGAGAATGCAGGGATTTGGAAAAAATACGGTGTTGAAATAATTGGTGTTGACATCAAGGCCATCGAGACCACTGAAGACCGCGAGCTTTTCCGTAATAAGATGATAGAAATTGGTGTGGGCGTTTGTAAAGGACGTACCGCCAAATCGTTTTTAGAAGGAAAAGAAATTGCACAAGAGATTGGATTTCCGCTTGTAATCAGACCTTCTTATACCTTAGGCGGCACTGGAGGCGGATTTGTAAACTCGCCTGAAGAATTTGACGAAGCTCTAAACCACGGTTTGCATGCTTCACCAGTACATGAGGTTTTGGTAGAACAATCTATAATGGGTTGGAAAGAATACGAACTCGAACTTTTGCGTGATCACAACCAAAACATTGTGATTATCTGTACGATAGAAAACTTTGACCCAATGGGTGTTCATACTGGTGACTCCATCACTGTAGCCCCAGCAATGACATTGCCAGACACAGTATATCAGAAAATGCGTGACATGGCCATCAAAATGATGAACGCCATCGGGCAGTTTGCAGGTGGTTGTAATGTACAGTTTTCATTGAATCCCGACACTGACGAAATAATAGCCATAGAAATTAATCCAAGAGTTAGTCGCTCATCTGCTTTGGCATCAAAAGCTACGGGTTATCCAATTGCAAAAATTGCCGCTAAAATGGCGATTGGATACAATTTAGATGAGTTGATAAACCCAATTACAGGTTCTACCTCAGCATTTTTTGAGCCAGCCATTGACTATGTGATTGTAAAAGTACCAAGATGGAATTTTGACAAATTCCCTGGTTGCGACCGTAGATTAGGATTGCAAATGAAATCTGTCGGTGAAACCATGGGTATAGGGCGTAATTTCCAGGAAGCTCTTCAAAAAGCTTGTCAGTCATTGGAAATCAAAAGAAATGGATTAGGAGCTGATGGAAGAGAAGAAAGAGATCAAGAAAAACTAAAATATAGCTTAGCAAATCCTTCCTGGGACAGACTTTTCCACGTTTATGATGCTTTCAAGGCAGGTTTATCTTTTAAAACCATTCAGAATCTAACGAAAATAGACAAGTGGTTTTTGCATCAAATAGAAGAAATGATTCAATTAGAACATAAAATTGAAACTTTCAGATTAGATGCTTTGCCTAAAGAAATATTGGTGGAAGCTAAACAAAAAGGTTATGCAGACAGGCAATTGGCTCATTTGCTAAGATGCAAAGAGAGCGAGGTAACTGCGAAGCGTAAAGGTTTAGGCATTAACAGAGTTTTCAAATGCGTAGATACATGTTCGGCAGAATTTGAGGCAAAAACGCCTTACTTCTACTCTACTTTCAGTGCTTCTGAAGAACATCCTGAAAACGAATCAATAGTTTCGGACAAGAAAAAAATCGTGGTATTAGGTTCTGGACCTAATAGAATTGGTCAGGGAATTGAGTTTGATTACTCCTGTGTTCATGGTGTTTTGGCAGCCAAAGAAATGGGCTACGAAACCATCATGATTAACTGTAATCCTGAAACAGTATCAACAGACCCAGACATTGCAGATAAATTATACTTTGAGCCAGTTTTCTGGGAGAATGTCTTTGACATCATTGAGCACGAAAAACCAGAAGGTGTTATAGTGCAACTAGGTGGACAAACAGCCCTTAAAATGGCCGAGAAATTTACCAAATATGGTGTTAAAATCATTGGTACATCTTACGAAGCACTAGATTTAGCAGAAGACAGAGGTCGTTTTTCAGAAAAACTTAAAGAATTAGATATTCCTTATCCTCCATTTGATACCGTAAGAACTGCCGACAGAGCAGTCGAAGTGTCAAAGGAATTGGGTTTCCCTCTTTTGGTTCGTCCAAGTTACGTATTGGGTGGTCAAAGTATGAAAATTGTTATCAACGAAACGGAATTGGAGCAACATGTTGTAAAAATCCTTAACGATATTCCTGATAACAATATCCTTTTAGATCATTTCCTTGAGAATGCTATAGAAGCTGAAGCTGATGCCATTTGTGACGGAACAGATGCTTATATCATTGGAATAATGGAGCATATTGAGCCTGCAGGAATTCACTCTGGAGATTCTTATGCCGTATTGCCAGCTTTTGATTTGAGCGAAAATGTGCTTAAACAAATAGAAGAATATACCAAAAGAATTGCGATAGCACTTGACACTAAAGGCTTGATAAACATACAGTTTGCAATAAAGGACGAGAAAGTTTACGTGATAGAAGCCAATCCAAGAGCTTCTCGTACAGTTCCGTTTATTTGCAAAGCGTACCAAGAACCTTATGTAAATTACGCTACAAAAGTAATGTTGGGAGCCAAAGTGAAAGACTTCGATTTCAATCCTATAAAAGAAGGCTATGCGATAAAAATCCCAGTTTTCTCTTTCAACAAATTCCCGAACGTAAACAAAGAACTTGGTCCAGAAATGAAATCAACAGGCGAAGGTATTTATTTCATAGATGACCTTCAAGACGATTTCTTCTTACAAGTATATTCTGAAAGGAATATGTATATGAGTAGATAAGAATTCAATAAATTATATAATGAAGCCCCTTGGTTTATACTGAGGGGCTTTTTTTGACAATAAAAAGAGCCATCTCCAATCGGAAATGGCTCTAAAACTACTCCTAAACCAATTTTTAATTATTCAAAGCTCCTGCTTTTACCCAATTTTCTATTGCTGTTATCTCACAAATAGAAAGCTTAGAACTTGGTGGCATAGCTATGTATCCAGTTATTTTTTTAACGCTTCCAAGCAAAACACCATTATCAGCTACAAATTTTATGTTGGCGTAAGAATTCAACAATACGCCACCTGAGGCATTTCCCGATTGATGACACCCTAGGCAATAATTATCAATGATTGGTTTGATAACAGCAGCAAAAGTTGGATTTTCGGCGTTGATAACCACATCACATTTGGTTTCTTTTGCTCCTTCTTTTATCCATTTCAAAAGCATATCTTTATTGGCTTGACTTATCGGAGCTGCTGGTGGAGGTGGCATCCGCTCTCTTCCAGTATCTACTATAACTTTGTACAATTTACTATTTGTAGGATTTGAAGTATTTATACCTTTTTTTATGCCTGCCAATGTTGTTAAATCATAACCTTCTGCCCGAGTTTTAGCATCATGGCAGCCGCTTTGACTACAATTACTCTGAAAAAAAGGTAAAATTTGCGTATTGAAACATACTACCGAGGAAGGAGTACTATTTGTGCCACAACTGACGGTTGAGGTATCTGTTCCGGTAGAATTGCTATTATTATCAATTGGGTTTCCGTTGATATCAACCAAACTACTACCGTTTTTTTCGTAAAGGCAGCCTTGAAGAGCAACCACTACGATGATAAATGAAAGTATTTTTTTCATAAGAATTGGAAATTATTTTTTAGTAAAAACAAAAGTGTTTTTCACTGCTATAGATTCTGCTATTTTGGCAATAACTAGCGTAGGAATATCTATTTTATGGTCCTTCAGAGGTATTTCGAAATCGCAATTCAATTTTATTTGTCCATTCAAAATTTCCATTTTCCCTTTTAATGTGCGTTCTTTTGTTACTCCGTGCATATTTAAAGATCCAACTGCAGTAATATCATAAGAGCCATTTTTTGAATAATCTACAGTCTCTTGAATTTTCCCTTTAAATGTTCCCAAAGGAAATTTATCTGATTCCATATAGTTTTCGTTGAAATGCTCCTCCATCAAGTGATTTTTGAACTTAAAATCTGTCATAGTAATTTTAACCGCAATTTCATTTTTATCAGTATCTATTACAGCAGCTACTTTATTATCCAGTGCTGAAATGTTCTCCATTGGTGTTTCTGAGAAAAAACTTGTTTGACCAGCTTTGCATACATAATAATTTTGGCTAAATGCCCCTGAAGAAATTCCTAAAAGGAAGATGATTATTTTTTTCATTTTTTATCAAAACTAAATGTTCGTGAAATATTAAATCCGTAATGAATGTCGCCTTTTGTCCAGGCTCCAGCTGTTTGCGTAAGAAACTGCCTTTCGACCATACCCAATGAATTGGTAAAGTGCAATTGGAAAACGTGGCCGCCAGTTTCTATATCAAACCCTATTGAAAGCGAATTATAATTGGAAGTATTCGGCAATAAACCTGGCTCTAAACTGACTGGTAGTCTATAAAAATACTCTGCATTCAGTGTTGTTCGCTTGGTGATTTTTGTCCTCCCTCCTATTCCTATCAAAAATATATCATTGGGATCGGTGGTATTTTCAACTTTGTTTCTGTGTACATAAGAGGGGCTTAGTTGTAGAGAAAGTTTGTCATTAAACTTCCTTGCAATCAACAATTGTCCTGTGTAAGTCCAACGCTCCAAGTTATTGTTAAAAACAAATTGAGGACTGGTTGAAAGGGAAATTGCATCCCAAGCACCTAAAGCAGTTAAACTTATAGGCGAACTAATCGGTCCTTTTGCCTGTCGCAAAATTTTATATTTTGCAAATGAGTCAAAAGTTTTTTGAGAAGTACTTCGTCCCAAACCAACCATAAACCTGTCAGTAACTCCATATTCAAGACCCAAACGCATAGTGGCTTGATCAAGCCCAAAGAAATTATAAGGGCCGTCGTTCAATTTTCCAAATCTGTGGGCTATTCTAAAGTCCAAATGATTCTTGGCCATGGTTTCATTCGAATGACCATTTATGATTCTTGTAGATTTAAAAGTGGCCGAAGTATAACTTTTAGAAGGCTTTACATTTTTATCTAATTCATCAAAAAGATCCTGACCATAGGCAAAATTTGCACATAATAGTCCAAGGACTAAAATTCTTTTCATATTATGTATATTAAGCATTTACAGTTAAAATATCTCCTACAAGAGAAGTCGTATAAACTGTCAACCCTCTGCTGCCGTTGGAGTTAAGTCCTTTTCCAGTTGTTGAAAAACGAGCACCATGAGCGGTACAATACCATTCGTTGTTGTTAAACTGAATTTGATTTTGGCCTTCATGGCTACATTTTAATGTTGCTGCTATATAATTTCCATTATAGTTTGCCACAACTACTTTATTAACGACCACATAAGAGCCTGAATTTTTAAGTTTCGCATAAGATGCATTCGCAAGATCTAGGCTAAGACCAGCACCCGAAGGCGTTACAGCACTTTCATTTAAACAACTGTCCAATCCATAAACTGCCATAAGAGCAGCACCACTAAATCCCAATTGTCTCAAAAAATTATTGCGACTAATTTTTTCTTTTAATTCCATTTTTTTTATAAATTGATTTAATTTCAATTGTATCTACGCAATAGATTTTCTTATGTTTCCATTGAAAAAATAAATATTTTTTTAGTGTTTTATTGGAATCAAATACCGATTTTTACCGTAGAGTACACTGAAAGACCAATTAATTCCTAATCCCTGAAGATATCTGTGTTTTTTAAAAAGAATAATAAAGTTTTTGATCTATCTGCTGTAATAGAAGGTTGTAGAAATGACTCACCTTCATCGCAAAAGATATTATTTGAAAATTTTTCGAAAATTGCCATGCGAATTTGTTCTAAATATGCATCTAATGACGTAGAAGCAGAAGAAATGATTATGGATGGATTTTTGAAGGTTTTCAAGAACATAAAAAAATATGATAGCAAATATGAGTTTAAAGGTTGGTTTCACAGAGTAATGGTAAATTCGGCCATAGATTATTTTAGGAAGAATAATTCTAGGATTGAGTTTTCGGATATTGAAATGGTAGAAAACAAAAATTTCGACCCTCATGTTATAGATATATTATCGATAGACGAAATATTGGATTTTGTGAGAAGACTTTCACCAGTATATAGGACGGTTTTCTCGATGGCAGTAATAGATGGATATGAATATAGTGAAATAGCAGAAAAACTTGGAGTGACAGAAAGTGCAGTTCGTGGAAACCTTTCGAAGGCCAAAAGTCGTTTACAAGGATGGATAACTGAGTATTTGAATAATCAAGCTAATAAATAGCACCCTATGGCAGAAGATTTATTTGAAAAGAAAATCAAGGCGAAACTAGAACAATTGGATAAACCCGTAACTGGAAGCCTTTGGTCTAAAATAGAAAGCCAAACAGAAAAACCCTGGTGGGTCCTTTTCTGGAGGAAATATGCATGGCCATTGTATGCAACTATGGCAACTGGCGTATTGTGGTATACATTTTACCAGAATACACTAATAAATGAGAAAGTATCAAACTTGAATGACGAATTAAATAACAAGACTACTCAAATCACTGAAACACAATTGGTAAACAATGTTTATCATAAAGACACTATATATATTGAAAAAACGATATACATTAAAAATGACAACTCAACTTATTCAACACCAACTGAAAAGTCAAATAAAGAGAGAGCTTTGGAGCGATATATTGAATCATTAAAAAATGACTTTGAGCAATATGTAAAAAATGTTGAAACAAAATATCTACAACCTCAAATTGAAAATATAAACAAAAATAACCAAGAAAATATTCAAGGATTTGTTGAAGCTGTTGAATCTTCCAATCAGAAAATAATTCAAAAGATTGAGGAACAACCGGCCATTGCTGAAAAAAAAGCAATAAAGGAAGATTCACTTCTGATGCCTACTAGAAAAGTAGAAACAGAACCTGAGGCTGAACCAAAGAAAAAGAAGTTTACGATTCCCAAAACAGAAACGAGGATTGGAGTTACTACTGGATATAACTTTGGAAATCAATTTGCTGTTGGACCTGTGCTGGAATGGTTTATGGGTCGTTCTTTAAGTTTGGATTTAGGAACCAGTTTTTCAAATTATCCAGAAAAAGAATATGGAAGCACAAGAGAATTCAACATCGCAACAGGTAAAGATTTCAACACAATATACGCAAGCCAACTACCTGAATATGAAGCCATAGAAGATATAAAAATTAGGACCTCCATAGTCGAAATGCCAATAAATCTAAACTATTACTATCCTTTAAATCAGAATTTAGATTTGAAATTTAGTTACGGTACACATATGGACTTGCGAACCTATCAAACTTTAGAAATTGAATTGTATAAAGCTGGAGAGGAATTTACTTCCAAAATATCTAACAATATGAAAAACAGCAATTTTCATAATATGGTTTTTGGTTCAGGACTTCAATATAGACGTGACAGATATATTTTTCAGATATTCCCTTCATATACTTTTAATTTCAGAGAAATAGACAATCAAAAAACAGGAGGAATTTTCAAATTGAATGGAAGTATATTATTGAAATTGAATAAATAATTCCATTGTCTTCGTTCAAAATTTAATTTTTGAATGAAGTTTTTTTTCATTTGTAAATTGCTCAATACCCGAATCACAATACTTCATTTTCGTATTTTCTGAATTTGGTAACCAATTTGCCAATTTCAGACTTACCTTTGCAGCAGTTTAATGGTGTCCACGATAAAATTGTTTATCGAAAGACATAATAGGGAATCACGTTAGAGTCGTGAGCTGTCCCCGCAACTGTGCGGTTTATTTGTTTCATTTTACCCTAAACGCCACTGGTTTACAGCTGTTTACTGGGAAGGCAAAAATGAAAAACCAAGCCAGGAGACCTGCCTTTAAATTATTCTTTTTGAGAACTCACGGAGGATGAGTACCAACGAGCGGTCGCCTATTTTTTATTTTCTTTACAAAAACAAAATGTTCAAAACATTTAAAAAAATCTTTTTTGTAGGTTTTTACCTGCATTCGTTTTCTGTGTATTCCCAAGATGAGAAATCGCTTGAGGAATTGGTCGTAACTGCCAATAAGTCTCCCCAAAAGCAAAATCAAACAGGAAAAGTAATTTCTGTCTTAAGCGATTCTTTACTAAAAGCTAACCTCGGAATGAACCTTGGGCAGATTTTGAGTCAGCAAGTTGGCGTATTGGTAACAGGTCAATCACAAACGATGGGCAGTGTTCAGAATGTTTCTCTGAGAGGAGCAAATTTTGGTCATACTTTAATATTGATTGACGGTGTACCAGTAAATGAGCCTTCTGGAATAGGAAGTAGCTTCGATATTAACCAAATCCCAATTCAGCAAATAGAACGCGTGGAAATAATGAAAAATGGGCAGTCAAGTTTATATGGCTCTGATGCCATTGGAGGTGTGATTAATATAATTACAAAACAAAAAAGTAAGGAAAAACTTAATTATACTGCCAATATTTATACTGGAAATATGAAAACTGCCCAAGCAACTGTGGGTATATCTGGAACTTTCAATAAAACATCCTATTCGTTAAATCAAACGCTTATTACGACGGATGGTTTTTCATCTGCTATTGACAAAAATGCATCAAAAGTCCTTGAAAATGATGGTTATAAATCTTCAAACACTTCTTTTAATATTTCTCAAGAAATAAGTAAAGACCTCAACTTAAGAGGTTTTTACAGGTACAATGTTTACAAAACCGACTTAGACGAGGGTGCATTTATAGATGATAAAGATTATACTTATTTGAGTAAAAACAATCAAGCAGGACTTGGACTGACTTTAAAGATTAAACCTGGAAAAATTACCTTTAATTATCTTTTCAATCAAACTTTTAGGAATTTTAAAAATGATTCTACGAATGTGCCATTTAATGCTTTCACAAGTTTTTCAAATACCGATTATCTTTCAAAAGCATCTTTTGGTGAAGTGTTTGCAAATTTAAGACTTAGCAAAGTCGCTGAATTGTTAATAGGGATGGATTATCGTGCTCAAAATATGAGCTATGAATATTTCTCAGTAAGTGCATTTGGGCCTTATGAAGATACACCAATCAAGCCCGAGAATGCAAAAATCAACAATCAAAGTGTATATACTTCACTAAACTTCAATTTCGAAAATGGCTTGGGAATGGAGCTTGGAGGAAGATTAAACAATCATTCAACTTATGGAGGAAATGCAACTTATTCCTTGAATCCATTTTATGTAATCAATGAAAGATTGAAGATTTTTACGACTATGTCAACGAGTTTTAAAAATCCGGCATTGTACCAATTGTATTCACCTTATGGCAACCTAGACCTTCAGCCTGAATTTGCGAAAACCGTGGATTTGGGATGGCAATATTTTGGAGAAAATCCATCCAATAATTTTAGAATCGTATATTTCAACCGAGCTTATTCAGACCTGATATTCTTCAGTTCATTAAATGAACCTCCTTATGGTCAATACATTAATTTGACTTCACAAAAAAATGATGGAATAGAAATTGATGGAAAATATGGCATTAAAAATCTAAGCATAAATGCCAATTATACCTTTCTTTCAGGTAAAATTTCAGATGATTTAATACTATACGAAAAATCAATTAATACATTTTTAAGGAGGCCCAACCACAATTTTAATTTAAATCTTGGGTATAATTTTTCGAAAAAACTAAAGGGATCGGCTACTTTTCAATATCAAAGCAAACGCAATGATTTGTATTATGACGGCGATACATTCTCAAATGCTGCTGTCATTTTAAATGATTTTGCTCAAATACATACCAATTGGTCTTATCAAATCAATAATAAATGGGGTGCTTTTATACAAATTCAAAATTTAACAAATACTTCATTTACAGAAGTTTACGGATATTCCTCGAGACCATTCACTTTTATAGGTGGATTGAATTTTCTAAAATAATTGTTCTATTTTTAAAAAATACCGCCGAAGGAAAATTTTCTTTGGCGGTATATCTTAGTTTTAAGTAATTTCGCATAAAAATACTGATAGAAATGCCAATAGACTTTTCAATAATCCCTTCCCCATGCTTCGTTTTAGATGAAAAATTACTAAGAAAAAATTTGGAATTGCTAAACAAAGTCCAGATTGATTCTGGTGCCGAAATCATATTGGCATTGAAAGGTTTTTCGATGTACCGTATGTTTCCAATGGTAAAAAAGTACCTTTCAGGAGCAACAGCAAGTTCATTAAATGAAGCCAGATTAATAGTGGAGGAAATGGGTTGCTTAGCACATACTTATTGTCCTGCGTATAAACCTGAGGAATTTCAAGAGATTTTGGGATATAGCAGTCACATTACTTTTAATTCATTAAACCAATACAAATTATATAAAGAGGAAGTTGAAGCTTCAGAAAAGAAAGTTTCAATGGGATTAAGAATAAACCCACAGTACGCTGAAGTTAGTACAGACATGTATAACCCTTGCGTAATTGGCTCACGCTTAGGCATAACCAGAGAATTGATTGGTGATAAATTACCAGAAGGAATAGAAGGCTTACATTCACATACCATGTGTGAAAACGACTCTTACGTTTTGGAACGCACATTGGTGCATATTGAAGAAAAGTTCGGTGATTTATTGCACCAAGTCAAATGGTTAAATCTAGGAGGTGGACATCTAATGACACGTGAAGGATATGATCATGCTCATTTAGTTTCAATCATAAAACGCTTAAAATCAACCTATAATATTGAAATAATTCTTGAGCCAGGCTCTGCTATCGCTTGGCAAACTGGTTATTTGAGAAGTAAAGTATTGGATATTGTTGATGCCCAAGGTGTTGATGTGGCCATTTTGGATATCTCTTTCGCAGCTCACATGCCCGATACTTTGGAAATGCCCTACAAACCAAAAGTTTGGGGTGCTACGGATGCAATTCCTGGTAAACCAACCTACAGACTAGGCGGTATGACTTGTTTAGCGGGTGATTATATGGCGGATTATTCCTTCGAAAAACCCTTAAATATTGGCGATACCCTTATTTTTGATGACATGATACACTATACTATGGTAAAAACTACCACTTTCAATGGAGTTGGCCTTCCTTCAATGGGAATTTGGCATGAAGATGATACTTTTGAGTTGGTGAAGAGTTTTGGTTATGAAGTATTTAAAGAGAAAATTTAAAGCTGAGATTCTAAAATGCAGCTAGTTTGTAACAAAACAACTTTTAAGAATGTTGATTAATACATAAGACTAAAAACAATGCTAGGATTTAATTTTTCAGAGTACAAACCAGAAGTTGAAAACAAAACTGGCTTCGATAAATTATTGGATATTTTCCAGCAACTATTATTGATTTTTTCGGGAAATGTAACCGAAGCCTTGGCATATATGAGCGATTTGGATAGGCAGTATAAGCTAACTGATGATAAATATGGTATTGCAGATTTCATAGACGATTTAAAGAAAAAGGGTTATTTGTCTGAAGAAAATGCAGATGGTGAAATTGTAATGACACCAAAAGCAGAACAAAGCATTAGAAAGAGAAGCTTAGAGGAGATATTTGGTAAGTTAAAAAGAGCTAAGTCTACCGGAAATCACAAATCTACTTATACGGGTAGTTCAGACGAAAATAGTAGCGACATCCGATCATACCAATTTGGCGATGGTTTAGACCAAATAGCCATGACAGAGTCTATTCGTAATGCACAGATAAACAACGGCTTGAATGATGATTTGATAATTTTTGAAAAAGATTTAGAAGTTACAGAGAGAGAATCAAACATTCAAACTTCTACCGTTTTGATGATTGACATCAGCCATTCGATGATACTGTATGGAGAAGATAGAATAACACCTGCTAAAAAAGTGGCATTGGCCATGGCAGAAATCATCAGAACCCGATACCCAAAAGACACGCTAGACATTATTGTATTTGGAAATGATGCTTGGCAAATTTCCCTTAAAGACATTCCGTATCTGGAAGTGGGACCTTATCATACCAATACAGTAGCAGGCTTGGAACTAGCGATGGACTTGCTTCGAAGAAGAAAAACCAAAAACAAACAAATTTTTATGATAACTGATGGAAAGCCAACTTGCTTGAAAGAAGGAATCCGTTATTATAAAAATAGCTTTGGTTTAGACCGTAAAATTGTAAATAAAACCTTCAATATTGCTGCACAAGCACGTAGACTAAATATTCCCATTACTACATTTATGATTGCCCAAGACGCTTACTTGAAGCAATTTGTCCATGAATTTACAGAAATAAACAAAGGCAGGGCTTATTATTCCAACCTAGATGGCCTTGGAGGTTTTGTATTAGAAGACTTCGAAAGAAACCGTAGACGCAAAGTCAAATAATTTAATTTTTTCTATCCTATTCAAAAAATTACTTGAATTATTTTTGTATAACTAAATATTTAGTTATAATTTCATAATAATATATTTTACAAACATCAAAATATTACTAATTATGAAAAATCTATTAATGTTATTATTATTGATCATTTTGTCTATTTCCTGCAATTCAAGAAAAAATCATGAAAACAAAGAGGAATTTGAACTGCAAGCCAATCTAGCATTTATTCCGCCACCTCCTGTTGAAAATGAGATTTCTATGTTAAAAAATGAAGAGCGAGTATCTACCAGTGAGCCTTTTGATAAAAACCAGAAACTAATAAAAGAAGGAAATATTAAGTTCTAAACAGATAATCTAAACGAAACAAAGAAATACATTTTTGAAAAAACAAAAGTTTTAAAAGGATATGTTGCAAATGAAAGCCAGAATAAACTTTATGATAGAAACGAAATAAATATAAGTTTAAGAATACCGGCAGAGCATTTTGACGATATCATGAATACGATTTCAGAAACTGCCAAAAGCATTGATGAAAGGAATATTTCCGTCAGAGATGTAACCGAAGATTACAGAGACAATGAATTACGAGCAAAAAACAAAAAAGAGGTTGAAAATAGATATAGAGAATTATTAAAAAGGGCAAATAAAGTAGAAGAAATACTATCGATTGAGGATAAACTGGGAGAGATAAGGACTGAAATAGAAAATTCGGAAGGGCATATAAACTATCTACAAAATCGAATCAAATACAGTACTTTAGAAATCAGTTTTTACAAAAAAATCGCGGAATCTAATTTATCTAATATCACTTTTTTTGATTCTTTAAAAAAAGGCTGGAAAATGCTGATTGATGTATTGAATAGCTTATTTAGTTTTTGGCCATTTTTCATTATATTAGTAATATTGTACTTAGGAATTAAAAACTATCGCAAAAAAAGAAATTCAAAAAATTAATGATACAAAAAGAACGCTACCAAAAGCTCATCGCATATTTTGAAGAAAACATGCCCAACCCTGAGACTGAGCTTCAATATAAAAATCCATACGAGCTTTTGGTAGCTGTCATACTTTCGGCACAATGCACAGATAAACGCGTAAATATAGTAACCCCTGGACTCTTCAAGCGTTTTCCAAACGCTGCCAGCTTATCTCGTTCTGATTCTGAAGAAGTTTTCGATTATATCAAAAGCATTTCTTATCCAAACAATAAAGCCAAACACTTGGTAGGAATGGCCAAAATCTTGACTGAAGAATTTGAAAATCAAGTTCCCGATACAATAGACGAATTAACCAAAATGCCTGGAGTTGGAAGAAAAACTGCAAATGTAATAGCCTCAGTCATTCATAATCAACCAACTATGGCTGTTGATACACATGTTTTCAGAGTTTCACATCGCTTAGGTTTAGTTCCACTAAAGGCCAAAACACCATTGTTAGTGGAAAAAGAATTAGTTAAACACTTTGATGAAACAGTAATTCCTCGGGCTCATCATTGGTTGATACTACATGGTAGATATACCTGTTTAGCAAGAAGCCCTAAGTGTGGGGAATGTGGACTAACTGAAATATGCAAATCTTATCCTAAAATATTAAAAGAAGGAATAAGCAAGGTAGACGGAAAACTACCATCTATTAATTAATCTAATAGTTGTATTTTTTTGAATATATAAACGCCAATTATGAAGATTATAGCTGGAAAAATTGAAAGTCCGAATGCTTCAAAAAATGCACTTTCATCAAAATAATCCCAAGCTAGTTTATAAGACAAAGCCAATAAACCAGGAAAAGTAATAAAGCCTAAAGGAAAAGTAAAAAGCAAAAAAGGGTTAGCTTTGCGATGCTTATTTATTAAATAGAAAAACTGACTATTGGCAAAAAACCAATAGTAGAGCGAAATTGCCCCAAGAACCTGTACCGTTATTAAAATTAAAGTTGCCAATTATAGAAAGTTTTTGCCAATATATAGAAAAAATAGTGCCACAAATTTTTCTGTACGGCTACAATCGATAATTGGCTTAAAAGTTTATATAATCGGTTAGTCTTGACTTAATTCTTTGATAGCAAGCCAAGCCATCAATCCAGGACCTAACGCTAAAGCATCCTCGTCAATATCGAATGTTGGTGTGTGAACTCCCGAAATTATTCCTTTATCCTCATTTCTTGTTCCTAATCTATAAAAACAGGCATCTACTTTCTGGCTATAAAAAGCGAAGTCCTCACCTCCCATCCATAAGTCCAGATCAACAATATTTTCTTGACCAATATACTCTGAAGTTGCTGTACGCATCCTTTGGGTTAATTCAGGGTTGTTTTGAAGAAAAGGATAGCCTTTCTCTATCCAAAACTCACACTTTGCTCCCATTGCTTCCGCCATACCCTCAGCCATTTTCTTCATTTTTTCCTTACCTTCAGCTCTCCAGGTTTCGTCCATACATCTAAAAGTACCTTCAATATAAACTTCATTAGGAATAATATTGGTAGCACCTTCAGCTATAAATTTGCCAAAAGTCAACACCGAAGGAAAAGAAGGATTACGATTTCTAGAAATAATTTGTTGTAATGCTACAATGATATGAGAGGCAACCAAAATGGGGTCAATAGCTTGGTGAGGAGCTGCACCATGCCCACCTTTGCCAATTATTCGCATATATATTTCATCTGTGCTAGCCATATACATTCCTTCTCTAAAGCCTATTTTACCAACAGGAATATTGGGAGCTACGTGCTGTCCTATAATATTATTAACTTTTGGATTTTCTAATACGCCTTCTTTAATCATCAAAGATGCCCCACCAGGAGCCTTTTCTTCTGCAGGTTGAAATATTAATTTTATACTTCCTTCAAATTCTTCTCTCAATGCAAATAATATTCTTGCGGCACCTAAAAGTGAGGAGGTGTGAACATCATGCCCACAAGCATGCATAACGCCTTCATTTTTAGATTTATATTCTTTATTGTTATCTTCTAAAATTGGTAAAGCATCTATATCAGCTCTTAAAGCTATCACTTTTTTGTTTGGATTTTTTCCTTCTATTATCGCCACCAATCCTGTACCTGCTACTCCTTCTTCGGGATTCAAACCAATGCCCTTTAATTCAGACGCAATAAATTTAGCAGTTTCAAACTCACAAAAAGAAAGCTCAGGATTTTGATGAATATGCCTTCTAATTCTGATGGTTTCTTCAAAATTTTCTTTGGATAAATTCTTTATTTTTTCGATTAATGACATAGAATACTTGTTTTATGATCAAAATTAAAGGTATAGCTTCAAAGATTTCACTTATGTTCAATTAAATTCAAGAATTTTGTCACTTTAAGTACTGAAATGGCCAGAAATAAATAAAAAGACTATAATTTTGGAGAAAAATAAAAGTTTTTTGAAATCAAAAATAATAATAGTAATGGGAGTTTCAGGTAGTGGAAAAACTACTTTAGGCTCGATGCTAGCAGAAAAATTGAATACCGATTTTTTCGACGGTGATGATTTTCATCCAAAAGAAAATATAGCTAAAATGTCAAATGGTATACCACTAACTGACGATGACAGAATAGGATGGCTTGATAGAATCAATGAAAAAGGGGTTGAATTGATTCAAAATAATAAATCTGGTGTATTTGCCTGCTCCGCTTTAAAAGAATCCTACAGAAAAAGGCTTTCTAATACTTTAGAAAAAGAGATTCTTTTTGTTTATCCAAAAGGCTCTCAGGAAGTGATACAAAGGAGAATGGATGCCAGAAAGGATCATTTTATGCCAAGCAATTTGCTAGATTCTCAATTTTCGATTTTAGAAGAACCAAAAAATGCGATAGAAATAGATTTGACCAAAACACCAGAACAAATGTTAGAAGATACTATAAAGAAAATGGCTCTTTCGGAATTCGGCCTTGTTGGATTGGGCGTAATGGGCAAAAGTTTGGCCCGAAATCTCGCAAACAATGGTACAAAGCTTTCATTATTTAATAGATATGTAAAAGGAAGTGAGGAAGGAATAGCCAATAAATTCATCAATAGCTTTGAAGAATTGTCTGATGCTCAAGGATTTGAAGATTTGGAAGACTTTGTTGAATCTATGCAAACACCAAGAAAAATCTTCTTGATGATAAAAGCGGGTAAAGAAACAGACGAATTTATTGAAAAAATCAAACCGTTTCTAAATGCCGAAGATGTGCTAATAGATGGGGGAAATTCACATTTTAAAGATACCAAAAGAAGGATTGAATATTTAGAAAAGGAAGGAATCTATTTTGTAGGCACAGGGGTTTCTGGCGGAGAAGAGGGAGCCTTAAAAGGCCCATCCATTATGCCTTCTGGTAATTTTGATGCCTATAAAACAATAGAACCGTTTCTTAAAAAAATAGCCGCTAAGGATAAAAAAGGTCTAGATTGTTGTACCTATATTGGGCCGGAAGGTTCAGGGCATTTCATAAAAATGGTCCATAACGGTATAGAATATGCTGAAATGCAATTGATAGCTGAAGTTTATGCATTGCTAAGATATAGCAATCAAATGAGTCCTGATGAAATCTCAGAAGTTTTTAAAGAGTGGAATCAAGGCGAACTTAAAAGTTATCTTTTAGAAATATCTTCTGAAATACTCACAAAAAAAGAAGGAGACAATTGCTTACTAGACATGATTTTGGATCAAGCTGGCAATAAAGGAACGGGAAATTGGACCACAGTAACTGCTACCGAAATGGGCATGCCAGCAACTATGATTACTTCAGCATTGTTTGCAAGATATGTTTCATCTGTAAGAGAAAAATACGGAAACTTATCTCTAATTACGGAGCAAAGTTTCATAAAACTGGAAATTGAAACTGTAAAAAATGCTTATTCTTTGGCTAGGATAATTAATCATCAACAAGGATTTACTTTAATTAAAATAGCTTCGGAAGAATACCGTTGGAATCTTAATTTATCTGAAATATCAAGAATTTGGACAAATGGATGTATAATAAGAAGTACACTTATGGAAGAAATAAGTGCTGTTTTTAAGCATAATTCAGATATTTTTGATGATTTAAGTATTTTTGAAAATGTAAATAAATTCAGAAGTGCTTTAAAAACTTTTTGCGTAAGTAGTCTTATGGCTGAGCTTCCAATACCAACTATGTTGGCTGCCAATGATTTTGTAAATTCATTGAATGGAGAAATAAAAACGGCCAATATTATTCAGGCCCAAAGAGACTTTTTCGGTGCTCATACCTACCAAAGAACGGATGCTGAAAGAGGTAAATTCTTTCATACCAATTGGTAATAAGTATTTCTGTGAAATTTTTGGAACAGATTTTGCGTTTATCTTAAAAAAAACATTTTCATGAAGTTAAAAATATTATTTTTTGCTCTCCTATTTATCAGCAGTTTAGCTCAAGCACAAACCAAAATAAATTGGATGAGCATAGAGGAAGCTTATGCAAAACAGAAAATTACACCTAAAAAAGTTCTAATTGATGTATACACTGGCTGGTGTGGCTGGTGTAAAGTAATGGATAGAGAGACGTTTACCGACAAAGACGTCATCAACTATGTAAATCAAAATTATTATGCTGTAAAACTAGATGCAGAAAGTAGAAAAGATATTAATATCGGAGGTAAAGTTTATAAGTTTGATGAGGCCAACAGAGCAAATGAAGCTGCAATAGCACTTTTACAAGGTAAAATGAGTTATCCAAGCATAGTATATTTGGATGAGGCTTTTAGTATGATACAACCTGTTCCTGGCTATATGAAACCTAAAGAATTTCACGAATTGATCACTTATTTTGGAGGAAATTACCACAAAAAAGAACAATTTGACCTGTATAAACAGAGTACCTATGGCAAATTATTTACAAAAAAAGGGATTTAAAATCCCTTTTTTTATGCTCAATATTTTAGCGTTTTTTATAAAATATATTGACTTAAATCTTTGTTTTTGATTAAACTCGCTAACTTATCAGAGACCATTTCTTTCGAAATCTCCAAATTTGTTCCTGCCGTAATTTTCTCTGGAACATCAAAAAGAATGTCATTCAACAAGTGTGACATTACAGTTTGTAATCTTCTTGCACCTATATTTTCTACCTCAGAATTTGCTTGAAACGCTAAAGATGCCAACTCCCTTAGAGAATCATCACTGAAAGTCAAATGAACGCCTTCGGATTCCAGCATAGCTTCATATTGTTTCGTGAGTGCATTTTTTGGGGTTTTTAGGATATGATAAAAATTATCCTCTGTTAATGCTTCCAACTCAACTCTGATTGGGAATCTTCCTTGTAATTCAGGTATTAAATCTGAAGGTTTTGATACATGAAATGCTCCTGCGGCAATAAATAAAATATGGTCAGTTTTGATTGCCCCATGTTTGGTATTAACGGTGGAACCTTCGACAATTGGAAGCAAATCTCTTTGAACTCCTTCCCTACTCACGTCTGGACCAGACTTTCCACCCGAAGAAGCTATTTTGTCTATTTCATCAATAAAAATCATCCCTAAGTTCTCCGCTTTCCAGATGGCTTCGTCTTTCACTTCGTCCATATCTATCAATTTAGCGGATTCTTCTTCCATCAAAATCTTTCTGGCTTCGGCTATTGTCACTTTCCTTTTTTTCTGGCTCTTGGGCATGAATCCACCAATCATTTCTTGAATATTCATCATCGAAACATCATCAATAGGACCACCCATCACGCCAATTGGTGCCATATTAGAGCCTGCAACATCGATTTCTATTTTTCTGCTATCAAGATCTCCATTTTTTAATTTGTTTCTAAAAGCCTCTCTTGTTTCCTGATTCAACTCAAAATCCTCTTGCGAGTCCTCTGTATTTTCCTCTTTTTTAGCGTTGGTTTTCTTTACGGGAGGAATCAAAATATTCAGTATTTTACCTTCAACCGCTTCAGCAGCTTTTATTTTGACTTCTTCTTTTTTATTGGTTTTAACGATATTGATACTTTGCTCTACCAAGTCCCTCACCATACTTTCCACGTCACGACCTACATAACCGACTTCCGTAAACTTCGAAGCTTCAACCTTTACAAACGGGGCATCAGCTATTTTGGCCAATCGTCTTGCTATTTCAGTTTTGCCAACTCCAGTTGAGCCAATCATCAAAATATTGTTGGGAATAATCTCATCTTGCATTTCAGGAGTGGCGTTCATCCTTCTCCACCTATTTCTAAGAGCTATGGCAACATTTTTTTTAGCATCTTTTTGGCCTATTATGTATTTGTCAAGTTCCGCTACTATTTGCCCTGGTGTAAGATTATCTATGGTTCTGTTCATTCAAAAATTTTAATTAAATACAAAAAAACGCAAATATTCGGGGTTTTCTATGGGTTATAAAGAAAAAAAAGATATCTACTTCAAATGAATGGAAGCAAATATCTTTTTAAACTTTACATATTGAGATATGTTTATAAAAACCTCTGAATCCAATGGTAAAGTAAGTTTTTTCTTATGGGAATAATTTAGATCTTATTGATGACTTACCACAATTTTTTGACTAGTGGTTCTGATTCCATCAACAATCAAACTATAGAAATATGTGCCGTCAACCCATCTGTTTGTTTCAATTTTAACAAAATTAGAAGTTTTAGATAATTCTAAATATTTCATTTGTTTTCCATTGATATTTGAAAAATTCAAAGCTGCTTTGATAGCAGTATTTGGCACCCTATATTCTACTGTAAGAAGATCACTTACGGGATTAGGATAAGCGTTAGCTATACTCAAATCTCCTAAATCTCCTTGTGGAACCATCAACGGATTATCGCATCCACATACATCTTCACCAGCAAACTTACCAGGTTTTTCAACAGCTAATTCTTTTAAATAAGCTTTGACGGTTGGTCCAACTGTATTTGTTTTTTTATCTCTAAATGCCACATAATATGTCCCAGGCACTTTGGCCCTGAATTTTTTACCTGTGCGTATCTCTTTGGTTGCAAGCTCATCAGCAAACCAAACTACTTCTGCTCCAGCCTCTTTTGTAACTACCAAAAATGCTGGCGGAAATTGGTTTTCGTTTACGAATTGAGTGGTTTGATCTAAAACGGGCATTCCTAGTGGTTTTGTTGTACAGTTTGGTGCATTAACTATTCTAACGTTTCGGCACTTTCCTGTCAAATCACTCGATACTAATGTAACATTTGGCATAAATGCAGGGACATTTTCAATTCTATAAGAACTATTGCCTAAAGAAGTTACAAATCCAGAACTAGAAGTAAGCGGCAATGTGTTTATCCTGCTTAAATAATTGGTCAAAACTGGGAAATTCAAATTTGACATGGCATAAAATACTTTCTCGATTAGGCTGTATTTATCATTTTCGAGATGAACAAGAATATTATAACTATCAACAGTTGTATTACAATATACGGAATCTACCACAATTGGAGGCCCAGAGCATGATTCCACAATTATTGGGCAACAAGAGCTTATATTACAATCTCCTACTTTTTTAGAAAACGAAAACTCACCTCCTTGTTTTACAGTAAGCGAGCTATCAGGATTTATGACAGCCAAAGCAGGGTTGGTACGGTCATTAATTTCTGAAAAATTACCTGATGCATCTTTATAATACCATTTAATCCCTTTATATTCTTTCAATACAATCGAATAAACTTCTGAAGAATTTATGGCGATTGGTACTGTAACGCAACTCGTGCCACTTCTTTTTCCACCTGTTATACCTGAGGCTTGTGCATCAGAATAGTCGTATATTCTGTCACCTTCTTGTGCAATATAAGAAGATAGGTAGTTTAGTCCTGTTGATTTTACTTTTAATCTTAATACCAATTTTACTGATTTCCCTCCTTCAAGTGTCCCGACTTTCCAAATGTTTCCAACAGAAGTATATTGGCCTTTTTCTGTATAAAAGTTTACCGTTTCTAGATTTAAACTTTGGATTAATCTAACCTCAATACTTTCAGAAGTCTTGGTGCCTTTATTTTGGATTATAGTAGTAAAAGTTACAAGTTCATCCAGCTGGGGTTTTGAATTATCCACCGCCTGAATCATTTCTAAAGTAGTATAGTCTCTATCTAAGGCGAAATTCATGTGTTCGAAAATGATGGTTGCGTCTGTATGACATTCTTCATTTTCATTATACAATCTTACTCTGTATGTTTTTTTACCTGTAGGATTTGAAATATTCTTGATTTCAATTTCTTTTTGAAATGGAGCTAGAGCTATTGATTGTGCAAAATCAAAAGGTGTATTTGTCCCTTCTATAATTTCGTAATGTGTGGCGTAGTTGATATTGGTTATTAATAACCTTCCGTCATTGGTTGTTGGTGATGAGACATCGGTATTTCTTGTGGTATATGTTGGAAACCTACATGTAGTACTTGTAGAATCAATGTTTTTTGCTTGACTTTTTAAACAAAACAAGGATATAACTCCAAATACTATTAGGAATGTAAATTTTAAAGGATAACGGAAATTCTTGTAGAATTTTTCCATTTTCGGAATTGAATTTATGTAAATATCAGGATTTGTTTTAAAAAGTAAATACCCGAAGGTTGATTTCAGGTATTTACTGTAAGATATTTTCTTAGAAAATTGAAATCTCATTTTACTGAGATTTCAATTCAAGTTTTATTTAGTTTTTGTAACCGTTGCAGGCTCACAATATCCACCTGGACAAGTACAATCTTTAGCTACCAATGGAACTGTTACGTCAATGAAACATTCAAATCCACCCGGATGGAAGTTTTTAATTCTAACAGTATAATCCTGTTGGGCTCCTGTTGGATTAGGTAAGTTTGAAGCAATAATTCCTGAGGTTGGAACATTTTCAAAACCAGGTGTAGGATTCTCTGGAGTTGTAGATGAAAATATTGAACCTGTACTCCAATCAACTTGATCTGAATCACGATATCTTGTTAAAATAAGTTGACCATCATTTTGAGATATGGTACCTATACATAAAGCACTAACTGGAATTACACTAGCCACTGGAAGTGGATTGACAGTGATTTTAAGAGGTGCTTGTGGTGATTCGCAAGAAATGGTATCAACACCTATTAGCTCATATAAAGTAGTTTGTGTAACATATGCCCAGGTAGCACCAGCAAAATTTGTTGGAGGTGTTGGTGCAGTAGCTGTGGTATCTCCATCCCAATACCATGTCAATGTATTCAAAGCGTTTGAAACCGTGTTGGTAATAACTGGAGTTGCTATAAGGGCAACTGAAGGTTCGTTCAAACAATATGTAGGTTCAACCACAGCTGGTGCGTCAGGCGTATCTTTTATGTAAACATTGAAATTGGCCGTATCAGATTGGCATCCCGAAGTTGAGTTATATTGCGAAACCCAATAGTTAAACGTTCCAATAACATCTGTTGGCGGTGCAGTATATGTAGCATTTGTATCACCTGGAATTACTGTTTTATCCAAACCATACCATATTAAATTATATGTTCCAGGTGAAGCCGTTGCTGTTAAAGGAACCGACGGATAGTTTTCACAATAAGCTAAGTCTTGAACCACAGGTGGTAAAGGTTTGGCGTCGATAGTGACAATAAGCGTATCTGGATGAGATTGACATCCGTTGTTATCCACTTGCGTTACATACCATGTGTATTGACCTGCAGCTACTGATGTATTTGCATAAGGTCCAACGTTATAACCAATCAAAGTGGTTGTATCTGGCTCATCTGTAAATTGATACAGTGTAGGTCCTTCATACCATCTTAAGCTATCTCCATTGTGATCTGGTGCAGTAAGAGAAGGAATTAATAAAGCAGATAATCTTTTTCCTTCAATTTCTTGACAATAGGTTGTATCTATTGCGTTTGGAATAGCTGGAAGAGGATTAATTACAACAGGTATTGAAACTGTATCAGCACATTCTAAACCGTTTGTAGTGTAAAAAGCTCTTACAAAATAATCACCTTCGTTAACCTCTTGAGCATTTAATATCACATCAACTGAATCAGTACTTGTCCAACTGTTTGGTCCCCACCATTCCCAACTTGCAGCAGGAAAAGGATTTATTGAATTGTTAACTGCTGCATTATATGCTGCAAGTTCTATTGTATCTTCTTGACATATTGGAGAGTTGCTAGAAGCAACTGGAATAGGCAATTCATTAATAATAAACTGAACCTCAGTTGTATCTGTACATGATTCGTGTCCATCTTGAACCGAAATCAATCTATAGTTATAAATACCCGCCGTAGTAGGTAAAGTAACCAAAGTAAGAGTGGTGTCAGTCGCCAAGGGAGTAGTATCATTGTTACTTGGACCGTTGTTGTTATACCACTGGTACTTGAAAACACCTTGGTCAGCTAGAAAGCCAGTTATTGGTGTTGAAATATCATAGGTAATATGATCTGTGGCAGTGTACCCTGTTTGAGTATTTGCTGACTCAATTAATGGTGAAGGCATACCAAAACAAATTACTTCGTCAGCAGGTTTAGTCAAAATCGGAGGTAAACCAGGTATAACTTTTATTGGACAACATCCTTCATATCCGCATGATGTAGAAGATGAATCTCTATAATATTTATAATCTCCAATACTTTTAATAATTAAAGCACCAGTAGCTGCAATTTCATAATCAGCATTTGCACCTGAAATTGTAGTCCAATTCGCTCCATTATCAGTACTCCTTTGCCATACTACACCTGTGTAATCACCTGAAACTAATGCGAAAGTATATTCGTCTCCATTACAATAATCTCTGTGCGTAGTAATACATATCTGGGCCTCGTCATCTTCAACTTCAGCATTAGGAACAGGCGTTGAGTCTAAGTCAATTTGATCTAATGCTGTCGCTTCAGCTGTAATTTCCTTAATTCCTCTTGCATCCACAGTATATGTTAATGTTAAACTTACCGTTGTTCCAGCAGGTATATCTCCTATGGTCCAAACACCAGTTGTGTTATTAAATGTACCAGCGGCAGTATTATCTGCAGTTAATGTTAAATCTAAAGCACTTCCTATTTGATAAACTACACCAGTTGCATCTAAAGATCCAGCATTTTTAACTGCAACAGTAAGTGTTACAGATGCTCCTAAAGGAACATCGCCAGCAGGTGATCTTGTAATAGTAGCCTCTAAATCGACATAAGTTGGAGCATAGTTATAATTTACATAAGGTAAATAAAATGTGGAATCTGTGTAACAGCTACCTGTTGCATCATAAACTCTAACTGTATATTGATCTCCTGGTGCCGCCAATGGGGCAGTCAAAGTGGAATCTATATATCCGTTTGTAAGAGATGAGAATAGATATGCTGAAGCAAAGCTACCACTATAAGAAGTTCCTGGAGAAATTCCTACTTTATAATTGCCGTTTTGAATACCAGATATTCTGACTTTTGCATCGCTTACTGTTTCTGCACTTGCATCAAATGTCGTTATAGTCATGGCCAAAGCAGGGTTACATGCTTGTGCGTAGGTTGACAAATGAGCAAACAACATAAGAAATCCTAAGACAAGGATTTTCATCCAAATCTTCCTATCCCTTTCAAAAACAGATGCTACTCTGGTTTTTAAATAATTGTTTTCCATGTTAAAAAAATATTAAATTGTTTATGTTTCTATTTTGTTTTTTCTACTGTTCCGGGAGGACAAACTTTAATATCGCAATCTTGACATACATTCTCAATCGAAACATTTTGGTCTATAGGACATCCTTCCGCACTAATGATCCTAATTGTATATTCTTGTGGGCTTCCTTTTGCTGGACCAGCCAATGTTTGAGCAATTTTTCCATTTGAAGGAATCAATGCTGGCGAATTAGCTAGCGAAGCGTTATAATTTGGTCCTGGATTAAATGAATACGTTTCTCCATTTTTAAATCCTGACAATATTAGACTTCCGTTGTTTAGTACAGCTTTTCCTATACAAGTAGGGTTTATAGCAAGTACATCCGTTTCTGGAAATGATTTAATATTGGCTAAAACCACAGATCTTTGTGGACTAGTACAATTATCAATCGAAATGCACGAAGCGAAGAAATTTGCATTTTCACTCAATATATTGGTAGCAAAATTGGTGCCACTTAATAATAAATTTCCAGAAAATTGTTCGTCATACCAGTTTATTGTTCCGTTGCAATTCGATCCGCTTAGATTTAAACTTGCTGGACCGCAATTACTGTCTCCAGTCAAGGTGGGTGCCTCTGGCAATGGAAGCACATTGATTTGGGTTGAATCATAATTTGTACAATTATATGTATTGGTTACTTCTAAATAATATGTTCCATTGTGTAGTAAGCTGTCAGCATTATTTATAGTTGGATTTTGGTCAGTTGATGTGAAACCATTTGGACCATTCCATACATAACCCGAACCGCCACTTGATATAAGAGAGATATCTGTATTGGTACAAAACTGTCCTCCGTTTATTGAGATAACAGGATTTGGATTTACTTGAATAGTAGCAGATGATGAGGTTGCTGTTCCGCAGCCATTGCCACTCGCCACTCCAACTACTTGGTATATGCTAATGCCAGGCACATTTGTTGGTACAATTAAACTATCTGCAGTTTCTCCAGTGATTTTTGTAAAAATAGCACCGTTGAATTTTCTCCATTGGAAAGAAATATTTCCTGTACCATTGCTTGGGTTAGCATTTAATACCATTGATGTTCCTTCACAAATTTCAGCACTTGTCAAATTCACATTTATTGTTAAATTTGGAACAATGACAACTTTGCTTACCGCAGAAGTATCCGCTCCACAACCGATACCATTTGCAGAGGCTATTATTCTATAATATGAAGTATCTGCAGATGAAGTTGAAACTGAATAAGAAGTCGAATTTGCTCCAGAAATGTTATTCCAAATTAAACTATCAGAAGAAGATTGCCATTGGTAAGAAATGCTTCCAGTTCCATTGTTGGTTGATGCTGAAATTGTTACATTTCCACCTTCACAAACTTGGAAGTTTAAAGTATCTAATGATACGCTTAAATTTGGCACAACTGTTATAGTTGCAACTGAAGGATTAGATGCTCCACATCCAATACCACTTGCGGTTGCTACAATTTCATAATAATTAGTTCCAATAAATGTACTCGAAGTTCCAACTATCAAAGTGTCAGCTGTTGCACCTGATATAGTTGTCCAAGTAGAATTATCAGTAGAAGTTCTCCATTGATAAGTAATTGTGCCAGTTCCATTTGTAGTATTTGCTCTTAAAATTAGTTCGGCATCTTCGCAAACAGTGGTGCTTGGAACGTTGACATTTACACTTAAATTAGGTAAAATTACAACTCTCGAACTATCAGAGTCTTTATAATTACAACCAATACCTACAGCCTGAACACTAACTTTGTAAAAAGTAGTATCTACTATTGAAGAGTTAACGTTCAAAGTTTGACCAGTTGCACCTGAAATTGGCGACCATGACAATCCATCTGGTGAAGATTGCCATTGATATCTTACAAATCCATTTTGATTAGTTACTTGTGCATTTAATGTCAATGATCCTGATTGACAAATCGTGATATCCGCCAAATCAATATCCGCACCTAAATTTGGCAAAACAACAATTGTGAACGTCTCTGTATTTCCAGGGCAACTATTTATTAATGGAGTTACAGTAATAGTTGCAGTAACAGGGGCAATTCCGTTGTTGATAGCGGTAAATGAAGAAATATTTCCAGTTCCTGATGCAGCTAAGCCAATTGAAGTATTTGAGTTAGTCCAAGTATATCCACTAGATAGTGTTCCAGTAAAAATTTTATCAGGAATCGTTCCATTGTTACAAACTGTATCACTTTCTACTGGATCCATCGTGATTACAGGATTTACAATGATTGTAAATGTCTCTGTATTTCCTGGACAGCTATTAATTAATGGCGTAACTGTTATTGTCGCTGTTATTGGCATTGTTCCAGAATTGGTTGCTGTAAAGCTTGCAATGTTTCCTGTTCCACTTGCTGCCAAACCAATCGCTGTATTGCTGTTGGTCCAAGTATATCCAGTTGATAATGTTCCTGTAAAGTTGATTGCTGAAACAACTTCCGTATCACAAACCTCTTGGTCTGCTACTGGATCCATCGTGATTACAGGATTTACAATGATTGTAAAGGTCTCTGTATTTCCTGGACAGCTATATC
>NZ_RJUA01000020.1 GCF_024343575.1 Lacihabitans sp. LS3-19
ATATTTAATAATCTGGCTGCTGGAAATTATTCGGTTTGGGTAAAAAATACTCTGGGATGTATTTCTCAAAGTGCTTCTGGAATAATAAATACTCAACCAATCAAGCCAGATGCTGGTTTAGATAAAGTAATATATTTGCCAATTTCAAGTACAGTTTTAACCCCAAATCCATTAGGTGGTACGTGGGCAGTATCAACTGGAAATATATTTAGCAGCTCAATTAATAATTCCGGAACTGTTTCAGGGTTGAACAATGCTGGAGGATATAATTTTGTGTATAGTTTAAATACTTGCTCCGACACCGCTAAAGTTACGGTCATTTGCACTAAACCGACATTGACACTTGGAAATATCAAATGTGAAGGTTCTACTTACAGTGTGGCTTTCTATAGCAGTACTCCTAACATTTCACCTAGTGCTGGTACTATTTCAGGTGATCGTATCATTAACATTCCAACTGGCACAAACCTTTCGGTAAAAGCCAGTAATGGAACTGGATGCGAAACTGTTTTGGATGTTATTAGTCCTGAACCATGTGATTCTTCTTGCGAATTCTCGAATCTTTACGTCGGACAGCCGATTTGCAAGGGAACAACCTACAGTGTATCATATAAAGCTGATATTGGAACAATTACTTCAAATGCAGGAACGGTTTATGGCGATAGCATAGTGAATGTGCCAATCGGTACTTATTTGGTAGTAACTGCCACCAATA
>NZ_RJUA01000021.1:0-35773 GCF_024343575.1 Lacihabitans sp. LS3-19
CCCTATCAAGCAATTCCACAGGTAATTACAATTCAGCATTTGGACAAGGTACATTAATAGCAAATTCAACGGGAAGTTATAATGCAGGTTTTGGAAATGGTGGACTATTGTTGAACACTTCAGGAAATGAAAATACGGCAATTGGTCATGATGCATTAAGTCAAAATAAAGCTAATAGTCGGTCAACTGCTGTAGGTTCAAATGCAATGTTGAATGCAGACAATAGAACAACAGGTATAATCACTAATAACACTGCGGTAGGATCTGAAGCCTTGAAAGGAAGTGCAACACCTGCTAATAATATAGGAACGGGAAATACTGCGATAGGAAGCGAGTCTATGATGGCAAATACAAGTGGAAGCGGAAATGTTGCAACTGGTTATGCTGCCCTTTCAAGCAATTCCACAGGTAATTACAATTCAGCATTTGGACAAGGTACATTAATATCAAATTCAACTGGAAGTTATAATTCAGGGTTTGGAAATGGAGGATTATTATTGAACACAACAGGAAATGACAATACTGCAATTGGACATGATGCCTTAAACCAAAATAGAGCAAACAGTCGATCAACAGCTGTTGGATCTAACGCAATGTTTAACGCTGATAATAGAACTACAGGCCAAGAGACATATAACACTGCTGTTGGTTTTAATTCTTTAAAAGGAAGTGCTACGCCTGCAAACAATACAGGACGCTTTAATACAGCAGTAGGAGACGAAGCCTTAATGGGAATAACATCAGGAAACTCAAATTCGGCAGTCGGTAGTAGGGCATTGCAAGTAAACAGTTCAGGACAATACAATGTAGCTATGGGACAAGATGCATTGGGTTTAAATACGACAGGTTTTGATAATACTGCCCTGGGTTATCAAGCTTTGAGTGGAAATGTTGGAGGCCAAAGAAGCACCGCAGTGGGTCGATTAGCAATGCAACTGATGAACAACAGTGCCGCCATCTCTGGTAACACAGCCGTAGGAAACGAAGCCCTAAGAGGAAGTGTTGTTTACGGTAACAATACCGGAACAAACAATACTGCTATTGGTCATGAAGCCGGAATGAATAACTCTACAGGAGGTGAAAATACAAGTGGTGGGTCTGGTTCATTGAAATTAAATCAAACAGGTAGCTTTAACACCGCTTTTGGTAAGTCTGCATTGGCGGTTTCTAATACCAATGACAATGCCGCTTTTGGCTCAGATGCACTAAAATCTAATTCCACAGGAGAAGGAAATAGTTCATTTGGTCGTAGAAGTCTTGAGAATTCAACTGGATCTTCAAATACTGCCTTTGGTCACACGGCTGGTAATCTCCTAGTTGCTGGAGACAGAAATACTTTTTTAGGAACGGGTGCTGGTTTTTTTCAGACATCTGGTTCAAATAATATAGCAATTGGAAATAACGCACAAGTTCCGTCAGCTACTGGAAGCAATCAGATAAAAATAGGTGATGATCTAATAACTGATGCTTATGTTAAAGTTGCATGGACAATAACCTCAGACAAAAGATGGAAAGAAAACATCCAAACCAGCCCACTTGGCCTAGATTTTATCAAAGATGTTACACCAGTGCTTTATCATAGAATAGGCAATGAAAAAAAAGAGCAAGAATTTGGTGTTATTGCCCAAGATTTGGAACAAGTATTGGCTAAATATGGCTATTCAGAGACCGACTTGGGTCTTCTCTCAAAAGATGACAAAGGATTCTATTCCGTGCGTTACAATGACTTAATAGCTCCAATGATTAAAGCTATGCAAGAACAGCAAGAAATGATAGAAAATCTAAAAAAAGAAAATGCTGAATTAATATCAAATAATTCTAAAATAGAGAACCAAATCACCGGTATTTTAGCAAGATTGAACCACATTGATGGTCTATCAAAAGTAAAAACTTCTCCTAGTGAAGTAGGAAAGTAATATTAAACTAGCTTTTAATTAAACCACCTGAATATCTCGGGTGGTTTTTCTATTTTCTCTTCAGGCTAAAAAATATAAGTATCTCCTTGACTAAGTTTCAAAATTATTTTCAATATTTGAAAATGGACGGTTCTTTCGTTTCATAATAAGAATAAGCCATTGAAAAACCTTTCAAATACCAAATAATTGAAAAAACTATTATTTACATTTTTAGCAATTTCCCTGTTTACATCTTGTAAAAAGAAGGAGGTCGAATCTGAAATTTCAACGCCAAGTATTGAAAAACCTAAAGGGATATTTTCAAGTGCTGGAAGTACCTCCAACGTCGTCTTAAGTCATCCAGAGGTTAGGGGCGTATTGATAAGATCGTTTTGGAAAGACATTGAAACTAGCGAAGGAAGTTTCGATTTTTCATCGATTGATAAACAAATCGATGCAATCAAAGCAAAAGGAAAAAAATATTCATTATCGATACTTGCTGGGGGAATTGGTAGCCCCGATTGGCTAATCTCGCAAAAAAAAGCACCCTTTTTTGATTATAATTTTAGAGGCTTACCCTATAAACTTCCCTTGATTTGGGACAATTCAGTTCAGGAATATTTAGGAAAATTAGCCGACAAATTGGGTGAAAAATACAATAATGATGCTTCTTTATTATTGGTATACATTCCCCAAATGACCGCAAATGGAGTTGAAGGCCATCTAAATGGATTTAACCAAAGTGCTTTCGCTGCGGCAGGATATACTGAAACAAAATGGATTGACGCATCCCTTAAAAATGCCAAGAAATTTGCAAATGCGTTTTCAAAAAAGGCATTGGCAATTGAAGTTCACGAATTGTTTTACTCTTCTATTCCTGCCTCCGCCATCATCACAGATCTTTGGAACGACAAAAGCCTTAACCATAGGGTTGGTGCAGCAATGTGGTGGATATCAGGCAATACTACCTATCAGACAAACTTAATTACAGTTTTGGAAAATTACCCTGGCGACATTTATTGCCAAGTTATAGCTAGGTCCGACAATACTTCGAGTTTTCCGAACGGAGATTACACAAAAGTTTTTGAGCAAGCTAAACGTATAAAAGCAAGATACATAGAGCCATGGGACTATGAATTTAACATCAGCAATTGGGACAACACATTTCGTGATTTTAATCTTTATGCTGATGAATTAAAGAAATATTGAAAGAAAAAACCGATTGGCAGTTCTTTCCTAAAAAACAATTGCTTTGAAAAAAACTAGTTGAAAAAAGAAAAAACTGGTTTGATCTAAATAATCTGCATTTGAAAATTTAAAGAAAAAAAAGATAATAAATTGAGATATAAAGGCAGAAAAATGTAACCAATTAAGTTTCATTTGATAGTTGAAAGTTATCACTTCAATCCATGACAAATATCGTTGCAAAAATCAATTTTCGAAAGTACAATTATTAAAGATTTAGATGAGCGTTGATAAAAGTATTTGCAAAATAACTCAACCTGCTTTCTGTCTTGGCTAATTCCATTTGCTGTTTAATCTATAAATAAAAACAAGGTGGAGAGCATAATTGGCATTTGTTCATTACTAAGTCAACAGTTACCGTTAGAGGTGCAATTTTATTGATAACCATCTATTTCGGTAATTATTTTTTTAGGAATCACTATATTTTGGTATTCTGTCAACTTCTATAATGAATGAAACTTAATTATTGTCAACTACAATATGAATCTAGTGTCTAAAAAAGAGAAAATAAAAGGAAAATAAAATTAGTTAGCCGAAACTCGGGTCAAAGAACATAAATGCACCTTAAGCATACAAATAAAATCCCTACCCAATTTAAAGAAATCCCAAATTAAATTAGACAAAAATTGCGAAACCAAGATTTCTAAATATATTTGCAACCGATTAGTTTCATAAATTAATAAAAGACAAAATGAGAAGAGATATTTTCCAAGCAATTGCAGACCCTACACGAAGAGCAATTATTGCACTTATTGCCTTGCAGGCTATGACACCTAATGCTATAGCGGAAAATTTCCAGACGACACGACAGGCGGTTTCAAAACACTTGCGGATATTGACAGAGTGCCAATTGGTAAAACAAGAGCAACAAGGAAGAGAAATTTTCTACTCACTTGAGATAGACAAAATGAAAGAAATAGACGATTGGTTGGCTCAATATAGGAATATTTGGGAGACAAGATTTAATCAATTGGATCAATTATTATCAAACCTAAAAAAATGAAAAAATGAAAAACGATTTACTTTTTGACTTTATAGTGGACAAACCAGCCAAAACGGTATTTATAACGAGAGAATTTGCAGCGGACCTTTCGAATGTATGGGATGCATTTACAAAAGCCGAATTGCTCGACCAATGGGTAGCCCCAAAACCTTTTATTTCCAGAACAAAATACATGAATTTTGAAGTTGGCGGAAAAAGGTTTTATGTGATGGTAAGCCCCGAAGGAATAGAGCGTTGGGCAATCCAAGAATACACCTCCATCACGCCAAAGACCAATTTTAAGATGTATAATGCTTTTGCTGATGCAGACGAAAACCCTCAATTGCCAGGTTCTGATTGGGATTACAATTTCAGTGAACAAAATGGCATAACAAAAGTGAATATTACTATATTTAATGAATCTTTTGAACGTATGGAAAGCATACTTGAAGGCTTCCAAATAGGATTTACAATGTCTTTGACAAACTTGGATAACCTATTAGAAACTTTGTAAAAATCTTCTATAAAAGGCATTACATGGGCATAATTTATTAGTATAATGATATTAAAAAGGGTGATTTTAGACTTCGCAATGAAATAAATCTATGAGCATTTCTGATCAAATCAAAGATTATATTTATAGCCAAACAGAACCCAAACGCAGCGAAATGCAAGAGCTGAATGACCTCATTCTGCAAATAATGCCAGACTGTAAACTTTGGTTTTTAGATGGAAAAGACGAAAAAGGTAAAATTGTTTCTAATCCAAATATTGGCTTTGGAAAATACACCATAAAATATGCAAATGGAAGCACAAAAGAATTTTATCAAATTGGATTGAGTGCAAATACTACTGGTATTTCGGTCTATATAATGGGTATTTCAGATAAAACGTATTTGGCCCAAACCTTTGGCGAAAAATTAGGCAAAGTGAGTGTGAGTGGATATTGCATAAGGTTCAAAACGCTCAAAGATATTAATATAGAAGTACTTAAAGATGCTATCAAATATGGGTTTGGGGATAGAACATAATAATTTTCGAAATTAAAAAGTATTGAATCTAAAATGTAGAAAAAAAACTTTTCATTTTATACCATTCTTATACAAATACCCCAGACCCATATTTGATATTAATCTGCAGTTATTTTTGAAAGCCTAAATATGATTTTTATAATTTAAGCACTCAAAATATTAAAAAAGCAGATATTTTTCTATATTTGCAACATTGTTTCATTTAGCAAATTGAAAAAAGATAAAAACGTAAAATTCGGGGCACTTTTTCTGTTGGTGGTATATTTTGCCAACCTTGTGCCTTCTTTCTTTTTGCACCATCATGATGAGGAAATTGTAAGCTACAACGAAGCCACATCATGTGAAAAATCAATCTTCTACAGCTATTCCAACGAAAAATGTGACCATAAAACGCACCTAAACAAAAGCCAAAAGAGTTGCCTATTATGCGACTATCACTTTAGCAGTCCTCACTTTTTAGAATTTAGCTTTTATAAATTCCTAAATTACTCTTTTAAAAATACACATTCGTCTTTAGCAAAAGACTACAGTTTTGAGACCTTCTCTTTAGTTTCAAACAGGGGCCCTCCTACTGCCTGATTTTTTTATAAAATTATTTTAATCTTTTGTGGCTTTTTCCCACTTAGGATTCGGTATTTCTAAAATTTAAAAAATCAAAAAAATGGGAGCAAAAAATACAATTGCCATCGTTTTTTTTGGGCTTATAACTCTAAATAGTTTGGCTCAAAATACTATTAGTGGTAGCATTAAAGACACTAAAACTAACGAAATATTGGCAGGAGCCAATGTTTACATATCAGACTTAAAACTAGGTGTTTCTACAAATAATGAGGGTTTCTTTAAAATCGAAAATATTAAACCTGGGAGTTATCTTTTTGAAATCAGTTATTTAGGCTATAATAATTTTGTACAAAAAATATATATTTCAAAAGATACTATTTTAAATATCTCATTAAACTCCTCTGTATCAGAACTCAACGAAGTTGTTGTGACGGCAGTTACTCGCAGCACAGAGCTTAAGCGAAGTCCTGTTATCATCAAAGCAATAGACAAAAACGCTTTGAATCAAAACAGTTCTACTAATCTAATTGATGCCTTAAAAAATGTACCTGGTGTAAACCAGATAACGACAGGAGCCTCAATTTCAAAACCCATCATCCGAGGATTAGGCTATAACAGGGTTATAACGTTGTACAACGGCATACGCCAGGAAGGACAACAATGGGGTGATGAACACGGCATAGAAATAGACGAATATGACATTGACCGAATAGAAATCGTGAAAGGCCCAGGGAGTTTAATGTATGGCTCAGATGGAATAGCTGGCGTTTTAAATTTTCTATCACCAAAAGCACCCTATTTAGACGAAACAAAATCGCAATTGGTGACCAATTACCAATCCAATAATAACCTTATCGGCTATTCATTTTCGAATTCGGGGAATAAAAAAGGCTTCCAATGGATGGGAAGATTTAGCAATAAATATGCTGGAAACTACCAAAACAAGTATGATGGTAAAGTTTATAACTCAGGTTTTAAAGAATATGATGGCAGTTTGTTTTTAGGCATAAACAAAAACTGGGGTCATTCTCATCTAAATTTAAGTACTTATAACAATACCTTAAATCTTGTAGAAGGCGAAAGAGACGATGATGGCAACTTTCTGTTTATTACACCTGATGGAAATGAGCAAGTTGCTACAAAAAATGATTTAAAAGGTTATAAAATTGGTTTCCCGCATCAAGAAGTCAATCATTTGAGAGCTTCTCTAAACAACTATTTTATACTAAAAAAAGGCACATTAAATGCCGACTTTGCCTTTCAAAATAACCAACGGAAGGAATTTGGAGAGGCCACAAATCCCAAAGATATTGAACTGTTTTTTTTCTTGAATACCTTCAACTACAACTTAAGATACAATTTTTCTGAGAAAAACGGTTGGGAAACTTCATTTGGAATAGGTGGAATGTATCAAACCAATCAAAATAAGGGTTTAGAAGTTTTAATTCCGGAATATGGAATGTTTGATGCCGGTGCCTTTTTGTTTACGCAAAAAACCTTTGAGAAAAAACTTACCCTTTCAGGCGGGATACGTTTTGACAATAGAACCATGAACTCCAAACAGCTAATATTGGACGAAAATGGGGAACCTACAAACCTCCAAAACCCAAATAATGAAGTAAAATTTAATGCATTTAAACAAAACTACAATGGTATTTCTGGAAGTTTGGGCCTCGCCTATTTAATTGATAAAACTTCTACTTTAAAATTCAATATTTCTCGTGGTTTCAGAGCTCCAACTATTGCCGAGTTAGCCTCAAATGGAAGGCATGAAGGTACTTTTAGATATGAAATTGGAAACCAAAATCTGAAATCTGAAATCAGTCAGCAGATAGATATCGCTTATTTTTATAATTCCGATCATTTAACATTTGAGCTTACACCTTTCGCCAATTTTATCTCCAACTATATTTACTCTGAAAAAATGAAGGATGAAAATGGCAATGACATAATTCCCGATCCAAGCGATCCTGCTCCTGGTTTTAAGTTTGTTCAAGGTAATGCGAGGCTATTAGGCGGAGAAATATACTTGGACGTTCACCCGCACCCATTAGATTGGTTACATATCGGCAATTCGTTTTCTTTTGTACAGGCCACTCAAGCAAATCAAACAGATAGTACCAAATATTTGCCATTTATTCCTGCCCCAAAATACCGTGGAGAACTTAAAGCTCAATTCAAAAAAACTGGAAAAGCACTATCTAATGCTTATATGAAGTTTAGCTTGGACCACTATTTTATGCAAAATAAAGTTTTCAGTGCTTATGAAACTGAAACCGCAACACCTTCTTACACATTATTAGGTTTAGGCATGGGTGGAGATGTGAAAGGCTTTAATAGGAAAGATTTCATGAGTATATTTATTAGTGCAGATAATCTAACCGACGTAGCTTATCAAAGCCATTTAAGTAGATTAAAATATGCTCCAGAAAATCCACTAACAGGCAGAATGGGGGTATTTAATATGGGCAGAAATATCAGTTTAAAAATGATTTTTAATTTATAGAGAAATTTTTCAAAAGCTCTTTTTGTGCCGTTTTGATCAAAAAAAAGCCTGAATCTGTTTTATTTCAACGGGATTCAGGCTTTTTAATATTTAATTTTCAATCGCATCAGAAATTCTCTCAATTTTCTTTTGGACTTTATTTTGAAATTCCTTCCAATCTTTTTTAGTATCAGATTTCAACTCTTCAAGGTCTTTTTTAAGATCATCTCTTTCTCTTTCCAAGTCTTCTTTTGTTTCTTTAATAGACTTATCCAATTTCTCAGCGGTTGGATCTACTTTTTCTTGATCAAACTTATCTATCTTGTATTGAAGTTTATCTATAGCCATTTCAATCTCTGATTTAAGTTCTTCCGTTTTATCATCCATTTTATCTACAGCCACTTCCATTTTATCTTGAGCCTCATCTATTTTATCTTCCGCATTTTCTTGTGTTTTTTCACTACAGGCAGTAATCGAAACGAAACCCAAAAATGCTAATAAAACAATTCTTATCTTTTTCATATTTGCTGTCTTTTTAAGTTTTAATAATTAGTTTCCCTTCTTCTTATCAATAACGCTACCTGTTACTGCACCTGCTCCAGCACCTAACAAACCTCCCACTACCGCACCTCTTCCTCTGTGTTTTTTATCAACGATGGCTCCAGTTACTGCTCCCGTTCCGGCACCTATTATAGCTCCTTTAGTAGTAGCATTCATTTTCTTTTTCGATGCTCCCTCATACCCTTGAGTTGGAGCTGATGAACTATAAGTTTTACCATTTTCGTCAGTTACTGTATTTACTTGTGTATAGGTTTCCTTTTGAATGATATAAACGGTATCTTTTACAGCAAGGCTGTCTTCAGACATTCCTAATTTACCATCTGTGCTCGGGTTACATGCCATTGCAAAAATCCCCAATCCTATTGTCAAAATAATGCTATTCTTGTTTTTCATTTTTTTATTATTTTTAGTTTACATGTATTTGCATAAAAATCTAATTCCTTATGTTTTTTTGGAAAATAAGTGTAGAATATGTAGAATTTATTTCCCAAGTTGTGTCTTTTGGCAATACTTCAAAAAAAAAACGGGCAAAATGCCCGTTTCAATCAATCAAAGAATCGTTTCTTTTTTCTAAAACCACCTGTAATCAATGAAATCACAAATAATATTAAGAATAAATAAAATAGAATCTTAGCTATTTCAGTAGCTCCTGCCGCCAATCCCCCGAATCCAAAGATACCGGCAATAATGGCTATGACGAAAAATGAAAGTGCCCAACGTAACATAATATTTAAGATTTAGTGAGAAATATATTTATACAACCCTTAAATTCAACCACATATAAAAATGTGCTTAAAATCGATGGATTTTAAAAAGCAAATCCAGCGGTAATCATAAATGCATTAGACTTACCTGCAAATTGACTCTTAGTCTGAGCATCTTTATAATTTACATTGAAAACATCATTTACATTACCTTCGTATTTCATATCCAATCTGATTTTGCTAATATCAAAACCTACACCAAATTGATATCCGAGAAACGCATTTCTGTATTTTTCGTTACTTGCCAGGCCGATTTGTTGCATAAATGTTTCGTCTTTGTTAATTAAAAATGTAGCCATGGGTCCTGCATTTATTCTTAGCACATCCCCTACTTTTACACCTAAAAGGACTGGTATATCAAAATAAGTTTGTTTAAAATTATGTTCAATCCCCAAAACATCATAGGCTTTTCCACCTTTGGTACTTACCATTAGTTCTGGCTGTAAGTATATTTTATTACCAAACTTGGTAAATATACCTCCCGTAAAACCAGTAACCCTTGAAGCGTTTGGATCCCAAAAACTTTTATCGCTACCTCCTCCTTCACCTCTTATTTGGGATAAGTTTAGTCCACCCTTTAGACCTATTTCAAAATTTTGTGCCTGAGATACCCCCGTTGCTATAACTAAAAGCATTAGAACTGTTATTAACTTTTTCATTTTAATGTATTTTTTGTTTAAAAATTTATTTTAAGCTTAACGATGTTTCTTTTTTTGCTGACTTTTTAAGATTATTATCAGCTACAATTGCCAATTCTACTCTACGATTTTTTTCTTGACCTTCCTCGCTATCATTGCTATAGGCGGGGTTACTTTCTCCATATCCTTTCACGACTAACCTGCTGCTTTTCACGTTGTAAGCATTTAATAAACTTGAAACTGCCTTGGCTCTTCTTTCTGATAATTTCAAGTTATAAGCTTCCGTTCCTATGTTGTCTGTGTATCCAGCAACCAAAATGTCCGTATTGGGATATTCTATTAAAGTATTTGCAAGATCTTGAATGCTTTTTTTAGATTCTGACGACAGCTCAGAGGAGTTAAAAGCGAACAAAATGCCAGACTTCATGGTGACTTTAATGCCTTCTTCTATTCTTTCTACTTCAGCTATGTTACCTAGCTTATCCTCTAATTCTTTTGCCTGCTTATCCATGTATTTACCTATAATAGCACCTGCAACGCCACCCACAGCAGAACCAACTATAGCATATACCGCAGGATTTTTAGATTTAGAACCAATAGCCGCACCAGCTGCCGCACCAGTTCCAATTCCAATCGCTGCACCTTTCTGCTCTCTTGTAAGTTTTTTTAAAGTACTACAACTTGAACTAATTAAAACCAAAGCCAAAAGACCTATGGTTGTTTTCTTGATTATTTTAGTATTCATTTTATTAAAATTTATATGTAACAGCATACTTAAAATATCTTTCCACATCCCAGAAAAATATATAAAAATCTAATTATCAGTACATTAATGAAACTAATTACGAAAAACAGAATACTCAACATGAGGTAATAAATCCCCAAATTCCCCATACAGTGGAGTGTATTTAAATTGAAAAGCCAGATAGATTAAACTTTTAAGAATTTTATAACTAAAAAAAGAAGGAACGGTATTTTAAACGCTACTAATAAAAAATAACAATATGGAAAATAAAAAAACGATCTTAATTCTTGCAGGAATTGCCGGATTTGTAACTGGCATATTATTCTCGCCAAATAAAGGAATAGTAAATAGACTAAAAGTAAAAAAAGGAATCAATAAATTGTCAGACAGTGCTTTGAAAACAATTGAAAAACTTCAGGAAGAAATTAATTGATTAGTGAAAACTCGCGGTATTTGATAAACATTAACGGCATAATATTCCCCAAATTTCCCCAAAAATGTTTCATTTAAGGTTGGAATACATTTTTTACAACCTAATTGAAATTAGTTTATTAATATCAAAATTTACAATTATGAAAAATTCAGTTAAAACAATTGCGGGAATAGCAGCGGCGGCTGCCGTAGGAGCAGCATTAGGAATAGCATATGCCCCAGCGAAGGGTTCAGAAACAAGAAAGAAAATTAAAGGTACGATAGGTGACGCTGCAGGTTCTTTAAAATCATCAGCCAACAAAATGAAAAGTCAAGTAGTCGACAAATCTATTGATCTTTATGAAAAAGGAAAAAATGGATTAAACCAAATAGCTGACAAAACCCAAGCCGAAGCGAAGAAAATTGGGATTGTTTAAAATATTTAGAAATGAGAGGCTGCCAATTAGGTAGCTTCTTTTTTTTCATACTAACAAAAAATACAACAATGAGTAGTTCAGAAAACAATACATTCAGCGAAAATATTGGTGAATATTTAGAATTGCAAAAGGAAAAACTAATATTGAATCTAGCTGATCGAAGTTCAAAAATAATGGCCAATTTGGCGGTAAGAATAGCATATTTGATTAGTGCGATTTTTTTTGTATTTTTTCTTAGTCTTGGTGTTGCTCTACTATTAAATAATTGGCTGAACAGCTCTTTTCTTGGTTTTTTAATAGTCTCTATAATATTTCTTTTCTCTTTTGTTTTGCTTTTAAATAGAGGAAAAAATCTCTTCCGCTTTTTCTTTGAATGGATTCTTCTTAATATCATTTACGACGAAAACACTTAGATATCCAAGTACTAGAATTATTATAGTTTTAGTTGACTACAATTCCTTTAAAGTTTCAAAAACTTGTTTGATTAAAACCTGAAATTATTCTTAAAAAACAATTTATAAATTAAAAATATCGACATGGGAAAGTTTAAGAATTTTGAAGAATACAATTCGCACAAAACGATACTTGAAGAAAAACTGATAGACGTTGAGAACCATATCGGCCATCTTAAAACGGAGTTATTGTAGGATTTACTTCCAAAGAACGTATTAAGTTTTGTAGGAAAAAAAACCAACTTGATAGCACCTTCTGGAGCTAAATATTTAATAAGTCAACTTTCCAATAACCTTATTAGCAAATATCCACATCCAGTTATTAAGTATTTACTACCAGTGGCAACTACCGGAATTATAAATATCGCAACAAGCAAAAACACGAAAAAAAAGACTTTGGGTTTGTTCTACAAAACCTTTAAATGGATCAAAAATCAGACAGAAATCAGCTCAGAAGAAGAATTAATATTGATAAAATCAAAATTAGAATCATCTGTTGAAAATGGATTATCAACTATTTTAGAGAGGCCATTATTGAATATTTCCGAAAAAAATAAAGATTAAATACTGAAAATTAAAGCTCTTGAAATTTCAGTTTTCAAAAGGAAAACTTAATTTAAAAACCGTAGCATCCATATCACTTAGATTTTCGGCAGAAATAAAACCGTGATGTTTGTGCATAATTCTTTTACACACAGCCAAACCCTTCCCTGCATTTTCCTCCGATTTGAAATTTTGCAAAAACTCAAAAATTTTATCTATTGCTCCTATTTCGGCCACCTTTCCTATATACTTTAGTGAAATTTGATGCCACATAAGATTTTCGACATGAACTTTTTCATAAGAGAGCTCAAGTGCCACAAGTTCATTATTATCACCTACATTCAACAATCTATGATTTAAGATTTCCTCAATCAATTTTTTGATCAAATGCGGATATAAAAGAAGTTTTGGGGGCTCCGGTTGATGAATTGTCAACTTTAGTTTCAGACCCGATTTATCGTTTGCTTCAGCCACACATAGCATCAGAATATCAACAAAACTATGTAAACCTATGTCTGTTTCGTCAGGCTTTAAATATGCAAGATTACTAAGTTCAGTTAACATAACTGTAGTTTGACCTGCAAGCTTTTTGATTTTTTCTAAAAACTGCCCAACATTCTCTTTTTCAGAGTTTTCATTCGCCTTGAGAGCTTGATCCAAATAAATCCTAATTTTTCTTATGGGCTCTTGAAGTTGATGGGAGGTAAGATGCGTATATTGTTCTATTTCTTCGTGTGAACTCATCAGCCTTTTGAGAAGCATTCTTTTCTTTTGTAAAATTATCTCTTTTTCTTCCAAATCAGACTTCTGTCTAAAATAGGCGAAAGCTATAATCCCAATTGCAAAAAGTGCCAGAAATGAAAAAGTAATAGGTGCTAAATTTTGTCCATCAACTTGGTTAGACATTCGTTCTACTATGAGCTTTTCCTCCTCTCCTTTCATTTTTTCAAAATACGCTAAGAGTTCGGAAGACTTATAGTTACCTTCATTAAAAAGCTCCATCTGAACACCTGACAATAGTTTTTGATTATGTTTAAACGTTACAAGCTCTTGTTCTAGATTTTTCTCTCTATCAAAATACTTTTTTATCAAAGAGTCAAGCAAATTTATCTGGTCCTTATTATCTATAACCAAAGAATGTAAATCACTAAAGTTTACCCTAGTTTTAGCAATTCGCAACTTATATTTTTCATAATAAATAGAGTCTTTCGTAAGTAAAAAATTCCTTTGATTCAATATACTACTTCTGATTTCAGATTCTGTCTCTGAAATTTTATTTTTTACCACATAAGAATGATCTACCAGTTTGTTAAATCTTTCTAGTTTGTCGTAAGCCTCATAAGTAATAAAAATCACAACACCTATAATTAGAAAAGCCAAAATGAAAAGATAATCTAAGGTTTTAGTTCGCATTTAATTTTGAAAAAATGGGGAAAAGTGGGGAATTTACGCTACAGTTTTCCTCAGTACTTTTTTATGAATTAATAATATAAATTTTTGTTTTTAATAATTTAAAAACCACAACAATATGACTATCAGACACTTAATAAGACACCATTTCTAATTAAAAAAAAATTATTTTTTTTGGCTTGCCATTTGAAAAGCATATACTATAAATCTTTCTTAAAGTATGGTTAATAACGCTCAAAGGCTAACCTTAAAACAATCGCAAAAGGTAAATACAAGTCAAATTCAATTCTTGAATTTATTGTATCTTAACCAACAAGAATTAGAACATCATATTGAGCAAGAACTCTTGGAAAATCCTTTTTTAGAAACAAATGCCGAAACTAATGAATTAGATTCTGAAATAGATGAAAATATCGAAGATTTTTCTGAAGAGCTAAATCTAGACCAAATATACACCAGAGAAACATTAGAAGACGACGAGGCATTCTATAAGTACAATCAAGAAAGTTCAAATGGAGATTCAGAATGGCAAGACTATCAATTGAATAGTCAAACTGTTGACCAAAGCATCACTGAAGCCATCCTAGATCAACTAAAATATAGCTCATTGGACACTACGCAACTCGAAGTTGCCTATTTTTTGGTAAACTCAGTAAACGAAAAAGGTTTCCTAGACTGCCCATTAAGTGATATAGCCGACCAGTTGGGTTTTGCCACTGGAAAATTCTTTTCCGAATTAGAAGTTGAAGAAGTGAAAAATGTCATTAATTCATGTGAGCCACTAGGCTTTGCTTGTTATGATTTAAAAGATTATTTTAAGTATTTAATTTCAATTGACGAAAATTTATCTGAAATAGAAAAAATAAATGCCATTGAATTGCTAGAAAATAATCTTGAAGAAATTGGGAATAATGACCTTGAAGGAATTTTAAAAGAAGATAATATTTCAAATAAAGATCTTTCGAAAATCTTAGCCCATATGGCGACCTATAGCCCCTATCCTACCAAAGGGTATTTTAGAGGTGAATCAGAAACAACCGAGTTCATTGTGCCTGATTATGAAATTTATTTAGACAATGGGAAACTTAAAGGCGATATTATTTCAAAAAAAAATTACACATTTAAAGTTAATACTAAGTATGCCAATCAATTAAAAGCTGAGTCAGGAAACAGTGCAAAAGGGTATATAAACGCCAAACTAGGCTCAGCTCAATGGCTAATGCACGCCCTAAAACAACGCGAAGAAACGATGGAAAATGTAATAAAGGCTTTAGTTTATTTACAATCGGAATTTTTGATAAGTGGAGAAACCAGTAAACTTAGACCAATGATATTAAAAGATATCGCTAATATTACAGGATTAACCATTTCTACTGTCAGTAGAGTTACATCAAACAAGTTTGCATATACCCCAATTGGCGTAATCAACTTAAAAAGTCTGTTTTCTGAGGCAATTTTATTGGACGATGGAACTACCAAAAGCAACAAAGAGATTCAAGAAATGGTTATAAACATTCTAAAAAACGAAGACAAAATAAATCCATACAGCGATATGGATATTCAAAAAGAACTTCAGAAAAATGGCATAAATTTAACCCGAAGGACCATAACCAAATATAGAATGTCGGAAAATATCCAGTCTTCAAAAAACAGAAGAACAATTTGAATCTGAAAATAAAAATTATGAAAAAAATACTGGTTATAGATGATGATAAAGATGTTTGCTTGCTACTAGATCGATTTCTTCAGAGACAAGATTTTGAAGTAGCTGTTGCAAGTTCGGGCAAAGAAGGTCTTGAAAAACTGAAAGATTTTGGTCCAGACTTAATTCTTACAGACTTCAAACTTGGAGATATTAATGGCGGTACACTTTTACAAAAAGTAAAAGAATCGCATCCCGATTTGCCTGTAATTATTATTACGGGTTATTCTGATATAAAAGTGGCGATAGAAGTAATGAAAAACGGTGCATTTGATTATGTAACCAAGCCTTTATTTCCCGAGGAAATTCTTAGCACTATCAATAAAGCTTTAGCATCTGGAGACGATAGCGATTCTGATTCAAACACTTCAAATCAAAACACCAGCACTTTAGATAAGAAGACAAAAACTTCGAAAAAAAGTAAAGGCTACATATTCGGAACAAGCCAGGCAAGTAAAAATCTACTTAATCAAATAAATCTTGTTGCTCCTACCAACTTCAGTGTTATAATTTATGGTGAAAGCGGCTCAGGGAAAGAAGCCGTTGCTCGTGAAATCCACAATAAAAGTCCTCGAAACGCCAAACCTTTTGTTGCCATGGATTGCGGTGCAATAAGCAAAGAATTGGCCGCAAGTGAACTCTTTGGACATATAAAAGGAAGTTTTACAGGAGCACTTACAGACAAAACTGGCTTATTTGAACTCGCCGATGGCGGCACTATCTTTCTTGATGAAGTTGCAAACTTGCCGTACGATATACAAGTATCATTGCTTAGGGTAGTCCAAGAACGAAAAGTGAGACCCATTGGTGGTGCAAAAGAAAAGACGGTTGACGTAAGAATATTGGTCGCAAGTAATGAGAGACTTCTTAATGCATCAAAAACAGGAAAATTTCGAGAAGACTTATATTATAGATTCAATGAGTTTGAAATAAACGTACCAGCTCTTCGCCACCGTGACAAAGACATCATGATGTATGCAGAATATATGTTAGATGGGGTCAATGAAGAGTTGAATAAGGAAATTTCGGGATTTAGTGATGAAGTAGTAGAGGTATTTAAAAACTACCCATGGCATGGAAATATTAGAGAACTCAAAAACGTAGTCAGAAGAGCTGCACTTTTATGCCAATTTGATATAATTAAAGTAGCCAATCTACCCTTCGAACTTGTAAACCATAACCACATCAATTTTTCAGAAACAGTTGACGAAGCTCAGGATGGCTCAATACAATACATAAATACCAACTATAATAGGGACATAATGCAAGAGGCTCCTAGGTTGCAAGTGCCAAGCCGAAACACTACAGTAGACCTAAAGGAAGTAGCCAAAGAAGCTGAAGCTGAACTAATTATAAGAACATTGCATGAGGTAAATTTTAACAAAAGCAAAGCAGCAAAAGTGCTCAACATTGATAGAAAGACATTGTACAACAAAATTAAATATTACAATCTGTGAACAAACTTTCCTTAAATATCCAAATTGAGGGCGAAAAAAGATTTGCTGATACGGATCTTTACGATGCCATGAGCGATGGGATTGTGATATACTCACCAAATGATCAAAAAATCATTTATGCCAATGAAAGCTATAAAAACTTTGATTCCCCTCAACAAAGAGATAAATCAGACGACGCCTTAAAGAGATTTTTACAAGAAAAGATCTCAGAAAAAGAATTTCTCGAAAAGTCTGGCTTTTCTATTATTAAACTAAAAAAAGTATCCAAACCCGAGCAAGATGACTTGATATTAGTGGTACTTATTCGAAGCCAAAAAAGGCCATTTTCTGGTCATTATGAGGTATTGAATAACGCAGAAGAAAAACTAAAAATGGGTACTTGGCAGTATTTGGTATTTGAAAACAAACTAAGTATTTCAGAAGGTTTTGCTCGAATTTTAGGTTTAAATGAAAATTCAAAAAATTATCCAAAAAACCTCCAGGACTACATGGGTTTTGTGGTACCAGAAGAAAAAGATGATATCTTAAAACTTGTGGAGAATGTAATTAAAACTGGGCAAAACTTTAGCGATTTAGTACATACCATATTAGTAGATAACCAACGAAAGATCGTTTCAGTAAGCACGCTTAAAATCATTAATAATGAAAATAAATTGCTGTGTTTACAAGGCGTAATTAAGGACATTTCAAAAGAAAAGCTAGAAGAAGTTCTTAAGCTAAAAAGTATATCTGACCTTAATAAATCCAATACTGCACTTACTGAATTTGCGTATACGGCATCGCATGACCTACAAGAGCCCCTACGAAAAATTGAAGCCTATGCCAATAGATTAGAGCGGACACTTGCTGACCAAATACCAGAACAAGCCAAAGGATATTTGGGCAGATTAAGAGGTGCCTCTGTGCGTATGAGCGAGTTGATTGATGACATACTAAAACTATCAAGATTAAATGCTAAACCACCTCTAGATGAACTGATTGACCTAAATACTATTATTCCACCAATTTTAAATGATTATGAAGAGCCTATAAACAACTCAAAGGCACAAATCACCTTCGACCTTCCTGTTTTGCATGGTGTACGAGTCCAGTTTCAGCAATTGTTCCAAAACTTAATTGGAAATGGTTTAAAATTTAAAAAATTGAATGAAATTCCGAATATCACAATAAGTAACAAACTTTTAAAGAAGTCTGATTACGCTCAATTTGGCCTAGATTTTTCAAAAACTTATTATGAAATAACAGTTAAAGACAACGGCATCGGATTTAATCCCCAATTTGGAGATATTATTTTCTCTCCTTTCAAAAGACTCATCGGAAGGTCAGAATACCCAGGCACAGGGATTGGCTTGGCGATTTGTAAAAAAGTAGTTGAAAATCACGAGGGTTACATAAGAGCGGAATCTGAAGAAGGCGTAGGAACAACTTTTATTATATATTTACCTAAATAAATACCCAATGCAAGAGATCAAACTTCTTATAATAGACGACGACCACGAGGATTTTGAATTACTAGAAGAGTCTCTTCTCGAGATAAAAAATTACAAATTTGATATCACTTGGGTATCCAATCATAAACTAGCTATCGAAAAAATCTCCTCAGACACTTTCGATGTATATATTATTGATTATTTGTTAGGAGCATATTCTGGCTTAGATATTTGCAAAATCATCCGAGACGCCGAAATCCAAGCCCCAATAATACTTCTAACTGGCAAGGGCGACCCTGAAGTAGACAGAAAAGCTTCAGAATTAGGTGTAAACGATTATTTAGTAAAGTCCACAATATCAGCCACTGAACTTGAAAGAAGCATTAGATATGCTCTCAAAAACTCCGACATGCTATTAGCATTAAAAATCTCCGAAAAAAAATATCGCTCAGTTCTAAGACATTCGAAAGACATACTTTTCATAACTGACTTAAACTTCAAAATAATCAGTATAAGTGATTCTATAAAAAAAATAACTGGATACAGTGCAACCGAACTTGGTAAAGAGGGGCTTTTACATATATTTCATGATAATGATTTTATAAAATTCCTAAAAGAAAGAATTGCCAACAAAAATGGAGTTTTCAATAAAATGGCAGAAATATTTGCCAAAAATGGCGAAAAAAAAACAATCGTATTAAGCTGCAATTACGAGCATGACCTAACTCAGGGAGATTTCCTACATGGAATTATTATTGACAAAACTGAGGAGATTCGCTCGCAACAAATTAGGCTTGTTTACGAAAAACTCGAATCTACTGCCAGGCTAATGCGTACACTTGCACATGAGGTTAGAAATCCGCTAAACAATATTTCTTTGGCCTTAGAAGGTATTGAGTCAGAAGAAATTGAATCGCCATACTTGCCAATAATTAGTCGAAATGCGGATAGAATTGAAAACATCCTAAAAAAAGTTCTGAATTTTGCTCACATTGAAAACACAACCATGTCAATGGGTAATTTTATTGATGTGGTGCTTCAGACCATAGAAAACATAAGGGACAAAGCTGATTTATTAGAAATCACTATTTCAACAGAATTACCAACCAACTATAGCTTTTTACTACATCAAGAGCAATTGTCATTGGCCTTAACCAATATTTTAGTGAATGCATTGGAGGCCTTGGAAAATATCCAAAATGGGAAAATTGAAATTATTTTGTCAGGAAACAAACTGAAAATTATAGATAATGGCCCTGGAATATCAAAAGAGGACCAAAAGGTAATTTTTGAACCTTATTTTACAAAAAAGAAAAACGGAATAGGATTGGGTTTAGCCAGTAGTATGTCTATTTTTAAAACACAGGGCATAGAAACCGAGCTTGATTCATCTTTGGGAAACGGTGCCACGTTTATACTCACATTGCCCAAAAACACGGAAATTTAGATTATGCCAATATCGATTTTATTGATTCTATTAATGTGTCAAAATTTACAGGTTTAACCAAATACTTATCTGCACCTAAAGCGTTAGATTGGTAAATATCTTTTTCATTTGAACTTGTTGAATAGACAATTTTTTTAGTTTCTGAAAAAAGGCTTTCTTTAGCCATCAATTGTAAACATTCAAAACCATTAAGTTTTGGCATATTTAAGTCTAAAAAAATAAAACTTGGAACTTCCCCCGAATTTTTCAAAACATCCACTGCTTCTAGTCCATTGGTAAAACACATCAGATTTACATTTAATCCAGTTTCAGAGAGAGCCATCTCAAAAATCTCCTGATCTTCTTGATCATCATCAATTAAATATATGAGCATGGCTTAGAATTTAGCTTTAAAGTCTTTTTTGGTATTGCACAAATATAAAACTTCTTTAATTAATATATTTCTTTTTCAAATTAATAAGTTTTAAAACAATCTTACCCATTTCCCCACATTTTGAGCAACCCTCATCTATTCGTGCATTAAATTCTACACAATTCCACACAAAAACTATCGAATACTTATGGTTTGATTTTTTTAACTAAATATTAAAATAATAAAACAATGAAAAAAATACTCAGCATTACAACAATTGCATTAATTATCGGGATGATAACTTCTTGCAAAACAACGAAAAACACTAGTAAAAATACATCAAGTACTGATTTGGTAAACTACAAAGAAGAATTACCTTATGCTTATCCTCTTGCAGATACGGCCTTCAAATACAGTTCTTCTAAATGGGAGGCCAAAGAATTAAAAGAGGCCATGAATGAAAACTTAAAGGGTATGATTGAAAACCTAAAAGGTGTAGCGACAATGGTTCAATATGGTGATGCTTTGGTGGTATCGCTTGACAAAGGAAATGTATTTGGATTAGAAGACTACACGCTTAATGAAAATGCCAAAGATATACTTAGAAAATTGGCTTTTAACTTAAATCAAAACCAAGATACCTACATAATGGCTGTAGGTAGGACAGATGCCACAGGTTCGGCGGATTTCAATAAACAATTGGCATACAAAAGAGCAGCTGTTGCGGCTAATTATCTATCGACTTGTGGAGTTGCAAAAGAAAGGTTGTTTGTAGACACCTTTGGCGAAAGATTCCCTGATTTCAGTAATAAATTGGCAAAAACAAGAGATTTAAACAGAAGAGTGGATTTCTTAATATTGCCGTCAAACAGTCTCAGAGCTGCATTAAGTACGAATTAATATTCCAAATAATCTAGAAAAACAAATTCTAATATTCTAAAAATAAAATGAAAATGAAAAAAATAGTTTTAATCGCCTTCTCATGTCTTTATATCATATCTGCCAAGGTAAATGCTCAAGACAGATCTTGGGGAGTAATGGCAGGCGTAAATGGATCAATGGTAACAAAGCTATCAGACAACACCACTTTTAAACCTGGTGGAAACTTGGGCATTTTCATGAACCAATCCAATCATTCTCGTACCGGTATGAAAGTAGAGCTTTTATACACGCAGATGGGATCAGGTTTCGAAAATACCAATAGCACACTTGATCTACACTATATTCAGTTGCCTGTTTACGGTGTTTGGTATCTAAACGAAAAAGGAAATAAACTAAGACCAAAATTAATGGCTGGACCTTATGTCGGAGCTTTAATAGGAGCCAATGGCAGCAATACCGAAAACTACAGCTACAGACCTGTAAACTTCAAGAAAATAGACGTTGGACTGAGGGCTGCAATGGGACTAAACTATAGACTTAACGAAAAGATATGGCTGAATTCGGAAGTATATTTTGCTCAAGGATTTTTCGACAATTTCAAATCCGAAGATACAAAGACCATGATCAATCAAAGTTATGGACTTAATGTAGGTGTGAGCTTTCCTTTTAAGTAAGCGTTTAACACTGCTAAAAGTGAACCCGTTTTGAGTGTAAACTTAATATGGGTTCATTTTTTATAAGTTAAAACAAAATCAAACTAAAATAAATGTATCAGATTAATCGACTAAAAATGAATTGTCTTTAAAAGAACCAAAGAGAGACAAAACATTAATAGTAAAGTAAATACAGATACAATTATCCCCAAATTGTAGAAAAAGTGTAGAAAAATTTCCTTAAAAAACGCTAAAATAACTGAGGAACTAGATTTTAAGATTTATAGTATAAATCTAAAATATTATGGAAAATGTAATGATTCTTTTGGTAGTGTTTTTTTTAATTTCGATTGTGCTTTTAGTCAATCATATTTTAAACATTTCAAAGTTTAATGATAGACGTAATTACAAGATTTCAAACGAGGAAATAAAACTAAAATTTAAGGAACTGAACAGAATTTCCATAAAAATGAAAGTACCAAATTAATAGGAAAATAGATTGGTTAACACTGGGATATAGGAAAACAAAAAATGGGGAGATGTTTTTCTCCTCTTTTTTTAATTGAACTTTTCTTTATTTTTAATAAAAACATTACGTTCTTGGAACGATTTTTTATTATTAATTATAATCAGTCTTAACCAAAACTACTTTTGTATGAACAATGATGAAATAAAAATGAAAAAGCTTTTAATAATTGATGATGAAAAAGATATCTGTAGTATGATTACAAACTTCCTAAGAAAGGAGCCTTATAGTATAAGAGAAGCTTATAACTTAAAAGACGGAATGATAGAGTTGGAAGACTTTGAACCAGATATCTTAGTTCTCGACAACAACTTACCTGACGGTCAAGGACTTAACAAAATCTCCTACATAAAGAAAAACTATCCAAAAACTAAGCTATTGCTCATTACGGCTTTTACAACGATAAAAGAACAAGCGATGGCAAATGGTGCTGATGGTTTCATCGCTAAACCATTTAAATTATCTACGTTGGTTTCCTTATTATAACTTCAAAATAAACAAGAAGATATGCACTTATGATATAGGAATTAAATTCCACAGTTTTATGTGGAAATATCTACACATTTTAATCGCCGAAAATACCTCTGTTACTTTCTTATAAAGAACAATATCTTTATCGTTTTATATCATATGGTCTCCTTTCAACTCCTATAACTGAATTTCTTTTTTATGTAGCTAAGTCATTAAAATCATAAATTGGAAAATAATCTAAAAGCAAAGAACAAATAGTTTATTAATAAAGGATTTACACAATCATAATTGGCACTTCAATATTATGCCGCACTTTGTTTATTGTTTCACCATATAGAAAATCTTTCACGGCTTTGTGTTTGTGAGCTCCCATTATCAATAAATCTATCTCGTTTTCTTTGATAAGCTCTACAATCTCCACTACCCTATTTCGCATTCCCAAAATTGTTTCCACTTCAAGACCGTGTTCTTCCAAATTTGCTTTATAAACTGCCAACTGTGCTTTGTCTTTCTCTACTTCATCTACATCGAGATTTTTGCCTAAGTAGCCAGCCACCGGACTTTCAACAATGTGTAAAATATACAATTTGGTATTTTCATTACATTGACTCAAAGCAAATGACATTACTTTCTCGTCTACCTCCGAAAAATCCAAAGGCACCAGTATTTTGTTAAACAACACTTTATCTTCGATATTGAATACAGGCTTATTTTCAGCATGATAACTTAATTTTTTAGCTTTAAATTTACCTGAAAGTGGGTAATAAAACATAGCGACAAATGTGGCGACAAAGAAAATACACAATATTGCCACGCCAATTTTAACCCAAATATACTCTGTTTCTGAAGCCGTTTGAAAAAGCATTTGAGCTACATAACTTACATTTAAGGTAGTTATGATAGCAGCAATCAACCAAGCCAAAATCTGAACGCGAAGATTGATAACAAACTTACCCATGCGTTTTTTGTCACTCACAAAAAATATCATCGGTATTACAGCAAACGCCAATTGAAAACTTAAAATCACCTGACTTAGAATCAACAGGAAATCCACCATATTGTCTCCCGCAATTAATATTACGACCACCGCCGGCACAATGGCAACCAAACGAGTAATTAACCTCCTTAAAATAGGATTCAATCGGATATTTAAATATCCTTCCATCACAATTTGACCCGATATAGTTCCTGTAATGGTAGAACTTTGTCCAGCCGCTATTAAGGCCACAGCAAAAAGAATTGGGGCAAGTTTATTGCCCAAAAGCGGAGCTAAAAGCTGATGAGCTTGTTCTATTCCAGCTATTTCGTATTGGCCATTTTTATAAAAAACGGAAGCTGCCAAAACTAATATGGCGGCATTTACAAAAAAAGCCAAATTAAGAGCAATCAAAGAATCCCAAAAGCTGTATTTTAGAGCTTTTTTAATCGAAAGGTCGTCTCTTTTTATTTTTCTGGATTGGATTATTGCCGAATGCAAGTACAGATTATGTGGCATAACCGTTGCACCAATTATTCCTATAGAAATATACAATGCGGAGGTATTCATTGTGGTTGGTATAAAACCTTGCATTATTTCGCCTACTGGTGGCTGAGCCATGATAATCTGCAGCAAAAATGAAAGACCGATTATACTTATCAAAGCAATTATAAAAGCCTCCATTTTTCGCATACCGAGTTTCTGCAAATACATCAACAAAAACGTATCAAGCACTGTTATCATCACCCCATAAATCAAAGGGATATTAAATAAAAGCTTAAGACCAATGGCCATACCAATTACCTCCGCCAAGTCAGTAGAAGCAATGGCAATCTCTGCCAAAAACCACAAAACATAATTTACTTTTTTGGGATAGGTTAGCCGATTGGCTTGGGCAAGGTCTGTTCGAGTCACAATACCCATTCTAGCGGCTAAAGATTGTAAAACAACGGCCATTATATTGCTCAGCAACAAAATCCAAATGAGTTTGTAGTTGAACATACTACCACCTGCTATATCTGTTGCCCAATTGCCCGGATCCATATAACCCACACTAACCAAATAAGCAGGACCTAGATAACTAAAAATAGTTTTCCATTTGCTTTTTGGAGAAGCTGAGGTATCAACCGATTCAAAAACTTCTTGTAGTGATTTTTCCATTGCTACAAATATATAAAAAAACCAAGCTAATAGCTTAATCTGAAATTGTTTCGAATGAATATTTTGATAAAAAATCTACAATAAATTATGTAACTTCAAAGTTACTCATTAGTTTTACAAAAAAATAATGCAATGCAAAAAGACATCATACATCACTGGCATTTTAATCATTCCCCTGAAAAAGTTTGGAGATTACTGACCGAAACAGAACTTTTGGCGAAATGGCTGATGATAAATGACTTCAAACCCGAAATTGGGCACAAATTCACTTTTTATGCCAAACCAATTATAAAAATGGGTTTCGATGGCAGAATCTATTGCGAAGTTCTTGAAGTGGAACCGTTTAAAAAACTGTCTTACACTTGGAAAGGTGGCCCAAAACCTGGAAAAATTACTTTAGATTCGGTAGTAACTTGGACATTGAAATCAAATGACCAAGGAACCCTTTTAACATTAGAACATACTGGCTTTAAAGGAATTAAAAACTATTTAACTTATATTTTCATGAACAAAGGCTGGGAGAAAATTGCGAAGAGATTGGGTAAAGAATTAGAATTATGAGTTTACCCCAAATAGATAGTTTTCAAGTAATTGCGGATCCATGTAGGAGAGAAATTTTAAGATTATTAGAAAGTGAAAACAAAACTATTTCCAATATTTCTGAAAATTTCCAAATTAGTAGACCAGCTATTTCAAAACATATTAAGATTTTAGAAACTTTCGGATTTCTGACAATTGTAAACAATGGCAGGGAAAGAATTTGTACTTTAAGCCCAAAAGGTTTTGAAGAAATAAGTCAATGGATTGCCCATTATGAAAACTTCTGGGCACAAAAAATGAAAAACTTCGAAAATTTGCTCAATCAGGATTTATGACGAAAGTTTATTTCTGCCGTTTATCAATATTCAGAAATTCTTAGAACTTATTGAAATTGCTTATTGTCTTTTATGAAAGATTATATTTGAATCGGAATTTCAAATTGCCTTTCACTATTTACAAAAAAAGCAATATTTAAAATGATCAAGCAATTTGGCGGAAAAGCCTCAAAAATAGAACTAGAAAAACTAGCCAAATCAAAACATTGGGACGGGAAAAAGTTTGAAAACTTGCAAGAAACAAAGATGGACTTTAGACTTTCGGGCATGCCTAAGTTTTTTAAAAAGCAATTTTTAGAAAAAGAAGGAAGAGAACCCAAAACTCCAATTCCGATTGAAAAATTTAATAAGGACACATTCTTAGCACCCAGTGAAAAGGCAAAATTTATTTGGTATGGACATTCCGTGGTTTTGATGAGAATTAATGGCAAAACGCTCCTTATCGACCCAATGTTTGGCCCAAATGCCGCTCCAATAGCTCCTTTTAAAGTTAAAAGATTCAGTGAAAATACCTTAAACATTATTGATGAATTACCAGAAATAGACCTTGTCCTTTTTACGCACGACCATTATGACCACATAGATTTAAAAAGCGTAAAACGTTTAAAATCAAAAGTTAAACAGTACTTTGTGGCTTTGGGAGTTAAAAGGCATTTGACAGAATGGGGAATAGACAATGAAAAAATAATTGAATTTGATTGGTGGAAAAAACAGTCTTTTGATGACATAACCATAACTTTTACGCCAACAAGGCATTTCTCTGGCAGAGGACTTACAGACAGAGCAAAGTCACTTTGGGGAGGTTGGGCATTCAAGACCCAAAATGAGAATATATGGTTTAGTGGTGATGGCGGCTTTGGTAATCATTTCACCGAAATAGGTAAAAAACTAGGCCCATTTGATTTCGGGTTTATGGAATGTGGCCAATACAACGAAAACTGGCACGCGATACACATGTACCCAGAGGAAAGTGTCCAAGCAGCAATAGATGCTAAAGTCACGAAAATAATGCCTGTCCATTGGGCTGGTTTTACGCTTGCTCAACATCACTGGAAAGAACCAATAGAGCGTTTTATGGAAGCTTCCATAGCTAAAAAAGTTAATTTTATAGCTCCAAAAATTGGAGAAATTGTTGAGCTTTCAGCCAAAAACAACTTAGAAAAATGGTGGGAAAATATTGGGTAATTCATTTCGAATAAATTACCAATGTAAACTAAAATTCTAATTGAAATTTAATTCATATTTCTTAGAATTCAGTGCCTACTTTTACGTTTCTAGAAAAATAAAATAAACTATTATCATGTACAAAGACATTAAAAATCTTCTGAATACCGAGTCTGAACAATTATCTAAACTTCATTATATCGTTTCAAAGTCAATTGAAGATGAAAATCTAATCATCAACAATCTCTTAAATCCGCCAAAAGAAATCTTGACGAGAGGTCAGAAAATCTCTGACAAAGTGGCTAGATTTGGTGGCAGTTGGGCCTTTATTATTTCCTTTTTTATTGTCTTAGTGATTTGGATTTTATTCAATACGCTATCTCCAAAAGGTGATAATTTTGACCCCTACCCTTTCATTTTGATGAATTTGATTCTTTCATGTATAGCGGCTCTCCAAGCTCCAGTAATTATGATGAGCCAAAACAGACAAGAGGAAAAAGATAGGCTTAGAAGCGAAAACGATTACATGGTTAACCTAAAAGCCGAGTTAGAAATCAGGTCGCTTCATCAAAAAATCGACTTACTTTTAGAAGAACAAATCAAGGTTTTGTTTGATAGCCAAGCCAAACAATTGGAGATTTTGAAAAATATTGAGCATAAATTAGCTGTATCTAATCCTGCCAAAAAGGTTGAGTAGATTCAAAATAGCCGTAAAATAAAAATGGTTTCCTTTTTTTGTCCCAAAAGATTTCATTTTCTAGCTTTAGTAAAAAAAAGCACATGGAAACGAAATACGGATTTACAAAAATGAGTGTCCAAGAGTTTGAAAACTGGATTAACAATACACGTGTAGCAAGGACTATTATATACCTACAGCAACATCACACTTTTAGCCCAAACTATCATAATTTCACTGGAAGTAATCATTTTGAATTGCAAAAAGCCATGAAAGACTACCATGTAGGCACCAATGGTTGGATGGATATTGGGCAGCATTTCTCCATATTTCCAGATGGAGAAATAGTAACTGGTAGAAGTTTAGAAAATACCCCTGCCTGCATCTATGGTAACAATTCCAATGCAATTTGCATAGAAAACGTTGGTGATTTCGACCAAAATATGGACCAAATGACTCAAGCCCAAAAAGACAGCATAGTGAAAGTAAGTGCTGCCATTTGTAAAAAATTTAGTATCCCAATCAATACCGACAAAATAGTATATCACCATTGGTTTCACTTGTCAACAGGTGCTAGAAACAATGGAACTGGAGGTAACAAATCTTGCCCAGGAACGGCATTTTTTGGTGGAAACAAAGTGGGAGATTGCCAGAGCAACTTTCTACCTTTGGTTTATCAGGCACTTTTAGGTGCTACTTCACCCCCTATTCCTGCCGTTTTGAAATATGCAGTTGTAACAGCCGACAGTTTAAATATAAGAACCCAAGCAGATTATAGATCTGCAAAAGCCAACGATAGGGATGCAGCAACTTTAGGCTCAATTTTAAGAGTATATGAAGAACTAAACAATTGGTATAGGATTTCTTCTAGTCAACAGCATTGGGTATCTGCAAGATATACGCAAGACGTAAGAAGATCAACTGTAAACGCTAACACTTTAAATGTCAGAAGTGGACCTTCGACCAATTTCCCCAAAGTGGGTTCTTACCAAAAAAACGAGGAAGTCTTCATAATGGAAGAGTCCAACGGCTGGTGTAAGGTAAGTCTTGAAAACAAATGGGTAAAAGATGACTTTCTTGATTTCTGATAAAAAAACTACTACTTCTCTTCTTTTGCAAATGCTACAGGCAAAGTATGGTAAACTCTAACAGGCTTTCCGTCTAACATGCCTGGTTTCCAGTTTGGCATACTCATAATCACTTTTTTTGCTGCGTCTTCACAGCCATGGCCAAGGCCTTTGGTTACTTTAGCGTCTGAAATAGAGCCGTCTTTTTCAACGATAAATCTTACATAAACTATACCCGATACCTCTGCTTTTTTAGCTGCATCAGGAATTACAAGATTGCTTCTCAGAAAACTAAACATTTTCATTTTCCCTCCAATAAACTCAGGCTTTTCTTTAACATAAGACAATACATCACCTTCACCATCTCCAGCGTAGGCATCTTTTTCGCCAAAATCCTCTTTTGACGCTTCCTCTTTTCTGTTAATGCTATATTTAGATTCTTCGCCACCGCCACATGAGCTTGTTCCCAAAAAGGTTAGACTTGAAATAGTTAAAATTGCTAGATTTGATTTAAGATATTTTGAAAATGCCATTCGATTATTCTTTAAAATGTTTTTTATTTTGAGTAAAAATAAGGGGAATTTATGAAAACTCCGTATAAACTTAAGATAAATATAGGAATGTAATATGTATAAAAAACAAAAAGCCGTGATTGTATAATCAAGGCTTTTTGAAAATTTAAACTCGTTTTATTCTTCTGATGCTCCGTTTTCCACAAAACTTACGCCACGCGTAACAATCTTACCTTCAATGACTTTAGGCTCTATTATTTCCACAAAACCATGGGCAACTCGACCAGTTTTAACTTCAATTTTCTCAAATTTCACTTGGTCTTTTCCGTCCGTCATTCTGAAAATAAAGCTACCATCTGTATTGGTCAAAATTGCAGACTCTGGCAAAGCCATTACTTTTGAATTTTGAACATTGATACTTCCAGAGATAAACTGACCCGGTCTTAGTGACTGCTCATAAACCTCATCTGTAATATGTACGTGCAGATTCAATGATTTTTGCTCAGGATCCACAGTTCTGTCTATTAAGTAAACTTTTCCAACAACAATTTTGCCAGAAGGTGTTTTAAAATCCACATCATGGCCCTCTTTTACCAATAGCATGTCATTCCCAAAAACTTTAAGCTCCACATGCATGTGCTGTGTACTAATAAGTTCAAAAAGTGTCTGGTCTTTATTAAAACTACTTCCATTGGTTACATTTACCGCTTTTACAAAACCACTTTGACTAGCCACCAAAGTATGCCTTGCTGAAATATTTGAGCTATTTAAAGTTGCAGGATTTATGCCTAAAACTTTTAGTTTTTCACTCAAACTTTTGGTTTTCACTTTGCTCAATTTAATCGTATTCTCAATTTCCTGAAACTTACGCTTGGCGGTAGCATCGTCAGCCAACAAAGCTTTCTGACGTTCGTATTCTTGGTTATACAATTCATTTTTAATGGATTCATTCAAATAATCCTCCTCTGTTTGTAGGAGTTCCATGCTTTGAATCTGTGCCAATTGCTCACCTTTTTTGATATATTTCCCTGGCAAAAGATTATGATTGATACTAGCAATCACACCATTCAATTGATAATTTACCGAGAACATCTGATCTGGTGGTACGTCCACAACTCCATTAGCATCGATGTTGATATCCATGGTTTGTTCTTCCATGTTGCCAAGTTCCAGTTTCAGGTTATTAAATTGCGTCTTGGTGAAAACTATCGAGTTGTCAACAGGAGCCGCTGGTGCTTCTTCAACTTTCTTTTCTGTACTGCACGAAAACATTGCCCCCGCACACAGTATACTTATTAATATTTTATTCATTGCCTGTAAGATATTTTATGGTAGAAATTTTTACGTTTCTTTCTTTTTCTAAACTTATTAATTCTGATTTATACGTCAAATTTTGGTTGTAAGCCAAATACCAATCGTAATAGGTTATTTGGGCTGCCATGTATTTTTTATGAGAAATTTCCATCACTTTTTCAGATGAAGGAAGTAGCTGCTTATTTAACATTTCTATCTGGTTTTCAATATTCAGCAAACTACCTCTCAAACTAATCACTTCATTGTCAATTTGATGTACAATTTTCTCCAATTCTGATTCTTGAATCAGCACATTGATTTTCGACGCCTCCACTCTGGATTTTTGTGCTTTTGTGAAAATAGGCATTTCCACGCCTACCATACCGACAAATTGTCGCCAACTACCAGCCATACTTTGATTTAAAACCCCAAGATTTATACTTGGCAAGAGTTTACTTTTTTCAGTTTCTAGCATACTCTTTGAGCTTTCAATCATAGATTTTTGCCATCCTAGTCTTGGATTGCCATCATAGGTTTTTACTAAAACTGCAGCTGCATTTTGAAAATCTAATTCCGGAATATCCGATATATTTAAGAGAATTTTCAATTGAGCCAAAATCTCATTTTCCTGTTGGTTAATCTTGGCGATTTTCATTTCATTTTCTAAAATCCGCAACCTTACATTACTTGATTCTAATATATCAGATTCTCCTTCTTCAAATCTCCTTTTATACACTTTCTCAATCTCACTTAATTTCAGATTTTCTTTTTCTAAAACAGTTTTTAATTTGTTCAAAGAATACAAAGCATAGTAAAAAGTGGAGACGTTCATTCGATATTCATTTCTTAAAACGCTAACTTCCGATTCTCCAATTTTTACCAGAGATTCATTGTAGGCTTTTCTAAGTTTAAAAACTTTAGGCAATTCCACATTTTGAATAGCACTCAATGAATAATCCCAAACATTAGGCGTTTGAATATTGCCAAAAGAATAATCAATTTTAGTCTTAGGTACTTCGTAGGCTGTATTTACTAAGGCTTTTTGAAGATCTACTCTTTTCAAAGCCAAAGCCAAATCTCTGTTTTGGTCTAAACCCTTTTGCGTCAAAGTTTCCAAATTTACTTTTTGAGCAAAAGCGAAATTGACGATTAGGCTAAATATTATTATTTTCTTCATCATTTTTTTTCGAATTTTTTCATGAAAATCATATAAATAATCGGCAAAACCACCAAGGTAAGTAAAGTAGAAGTTATCAATCCTCCTATTACAACTGTTGCTAAAGGTTTTTGTACTTCAGCACCTGCTGAAGTTGAAATAGCCATTGGCAAGAAACCTAAAGAAGCCACAAATGCTGTTACCAAAACCGGCCGGAATCGCACCGAGACACCTTCAATTATCCGTTTCATAAGGTCTTTTTCAGTAGATTGATTAAAATAACTAATCAATACCAAGCCATTGAGAACCGCCACACCAAACAAAGCGATAAAACCTACACCTGCAGAAATACTAAACGGCATGCCGCGAATCAACAAAGCAAAAACGCCACCGATTGCCGAAAATGGAATAGCACTAAAAACCAAACCAGCTTGCAAAAATGAACCTAAGGAAAAATATAAAAGGAACAAAATCAGCACCATAGCGGCCGGAACTGCAATTATCAATCGATCTTTCGCTCTTTTTAAGTTTTCGAAAGAACCGCCGTATTCGTAATAATAGCCAGAAGGCAATTTTACTTTACTTTCAATTTTGGTCGCTACTTCGTTGGCATAACTTTCTACATCTCTATCTGCTATATCTACTCCTATTATTATTCGTCTATTTGATTTTTCACGTGAGATCTGGGAAGGAGCATTTTTGTATTCAACAGTCGCCACGTTTTCAAATTTTATCAATGAGCCTGTTCCAGTTTTAATTTGGAGATTTCTAATATGCTCCAAATCATCCGCCGCTTGTTTTTCAAACCTAACAACTACATCAAATCTTTTTTCACTTTCGAAAAACACACCTGCGACTTCTCCTGCAAATGAAGTCTTTAGAATAAAATTCAAATCGTCGATATTCAAACCAAACTCTGCCAATTTTTTCTTGTCATATTTGACATTTATCTGTGGCCTTCCACTTATCCTTTCCACTCTGACTGTTCTTGTTCCTTCTATTTTTTGAAGAACTTTCTCAACAGCCTTGGCTTTTTTATTCAAGATTTCCAGATCATTTCCAAATATCTTTATCGCAAACTCAGACTTTGAACCGGCAATCATCTCATTGAATCGCATTTCTATAGGTTGGGTAAATTCTGCTGAATTACCAGGTACATTTTCTTCAATAACTTTTGACATTTTCTCTACCATTTCTTGCGGTGTCTTGGCACTGGTCCACTCAGAGCGGTCTTTCATATTTATCATTAAATCTGAAGCCTCTGGTGGCATGGGGTCAGTAGGCACTTCTGATGCTCCTATCCTACCCACAATCTGCTGAATTTCAGGAAATTCTTTCAAAAGAGCTTTTTGTGCTTTGGTGGTTGCCTCTATTGTAGTATTTAAAGACGAACCTTGTGGCGTTTGAAAGTCAACTGCCAAATCGCCCTCGTCAAGTGTAGGAATAAACTCACCGCCCATTCTTAAAAACAAGACAAAACTTATCAAAAACAAAACAATGGCACCCGTCAATACCTTCCAATGGTGTTTTAAAGCATATTGAAACACTGGAGAATAAGTGTTAAACATGGTGTCAATAATCTTTTGAGAAAGCTTAAACTCTTTTTTACCTTCTTTAGAAAGTAAAAGAGAAGTCACTGCAGGCACATAGGTTAGAGATAATAAAATGGCAATAACCAAAGCTAAACTAACAGTCATCGCCATTGGGTTAAACATTTTCCCTTCAATACCTCCAAGTGACAGAATAGGCAGATAAACTATTAAAATTATAATACCGCCAAACAATGCTGCTGACAAGACTTTTGTTGATGAACTATAAACCAAATTATTGAATTCCTCCTCTTCTATTTTGTCTACATGGTATTTTTTATTGGAGTGAATATTAAACAAAACACTTTCCACCACAATAACTGAGCAGTCTACCAAAAGGCCAAAATCTATTGCTCCTAAACTCATCAAATTGGCCGAAATACCAAAGACATTCATTAAGCCAAATGTTATCATCATGGTTATTGGAATCACGGAAGCCACAATTAACCCAGCCTTGACACTTCCCATTAGCAACACCAAAACAAAAACAACAATCAAACCACCTTCAATCAGGTTATTTCTAACAGTTTTTATAGATTTATCGATAAGTTTGGTTCTATCTATAAAAGGCTTTGCAGTAAGTCCTGCAGGCAGATTTTTATTGATTTTTTCAATTCTTTCCTTTACTTGTTTGATGGTTTTTTCGGAGTCGGCACCTTTTAGCATCAATACTATTCCCCCTACAGCTTCTCCTTGGCCATTTTTAGTCATGGCTCCAAAACGTTTTGCATGTCCAAATTTCAAGTCTGCCACATGCTTCACCAAGATTGGTACACCATTGGCCATTTTCACAACTATATTGCCGAGGTCCTCTAAGGAATTCGCAGTTCCTTCTCCTCTTATAAAATAAGTCTGATCGTTTTTTTCGATATAACTACCGCCTGTATTCGAATTGTTGGCATTTACAGCATCATAAACTTCTTTAATACTGACGCCCATTTGCATTAATTTGTCTGGAAGTACAGAAACTTCATATTGTTTTACAAAACCTCCAAAACTACTTATTTCTGTAACTCCTTCTATACCAGCCAATTGCTTCTTAACTATCCAATCCTGAATAGTTCTTTGGGTGGTAAGGTCATATTTTTTCTCATAACCAGGTGCCACTTCCAATGTATATTGATAGATTTCACCCAGACCTGTTGTAATTGGAGCTAAAAATGGAGTCCCGAAAGACTTTGGAATAGACTCAGAAGCCATTTTTATTTGGTCTGAAGTCAGCTGTCTAGCCAAATGAATATTTACATCATCAGAAAAAACGAGGGTAATAACTGATAACCCTTGTCGAGACACCGACCTGATGTCTTCGAGATTTTGAATGTTTACGAATTGAATTTCAAGAGGAGCTGTAATATACTGCTCTACTTCCTGAGCGGCCAATGTTGGTGCCAAAGTAAGCACCACTACTTGGTTGTTGGTAATATCAGGCACAGCATCAATAGGTAAGTTTTTCAAAGAAAACAAACCAGCTATCATACTGAGAGATACTACAATACCCACCACAAGTTTATGGTGAATACTATATCTGACGAGTTTATCAAACATAATAATGATTAAAAAAAATAAAGAAAATAATTAAGCTTAAAGAATTTTAGCCTAACTGGGGTGGATTTAGAAGAGATTTCAAATACTGAAATCTATATAAGTTTTGATAAGTTGAGGAGCTTGATTTTCCTTCAAAAAAAGTAACTGATTTTGAAAACTCAGAAATTATTTTTGCTGCAGGAATAAAAACCAAAAATGTAATGTGAGATTCGAAAGAAGGTAATTTCTTGTGTTCTTGATTAGACTTGTGTTTTGACTCCTTGGCATAATGCATCCAAAGAAAATCTTCAAAACTAATACCTTCTTGTTTGTGCTGCTGATAATGACTGTACAAGTCCCCAAACTTATAGGCCTCCGAAAACCCAACGGATTTTGGAAGTAAACCCTCTAAAAAGATTACGCTAGAGAGAATAAGTATGAAAAAACTTTTAATCATTCTCAAAATTAGACATAAATTTTCAATAAAACTGTGACTTTTATCCAAAATATCCTTTTAAAGGCACATATTAACAATTTATTAATATTTTTCCAAAAAAAACCAGTTTATAAAGATTTAATTAATAGCCAATTAGATTTTCACTTGCACAATAAGTAAAAATCATTTGAATTATTTTTTGATTTTTTTAATCTAAAAACTTACCTTTGCACTGCTTTTAAGGGAATCGAAATTCTTTTTTCT
>NZ_RJUA01000021.1:35793-36119 GCF_024343575.1 Lacihabitans sp. LS3-19
ATGCTATTTTTCATGAATGATATTTGCTGTTACATCTTATTTTCAGAAAAAATCAATAAATTCTATATTGGTGCAACTCAGTCTAATTTAGAAATAAGAATTAAGAATCACAATTCACATTTTTATCAAGGCCAACACTTCTCAAATTCTGCTGAAGATTGGAATTTATTTTTAAAAATCCCAACTGATAATTATGCCCATGCCATTCGACTAGAGAGAAAAATCAAATCTATGAAAAGCTCAAAATACATTTCCAACTTGAAAAAATATCCAGATTTAATTACTAAAATTTTAGAAGAAACAAAGAATTAAGCAACTGACTCTCC
>NZ_RJUA01000022.1 GCF_024343575.1 Lacihabitans sp. LS3-19
GTTATCTGGCCTGTGGTTGCATTGATTGTTAAGCCTGCTGGGGCTGAAGTAAATCCGCCACCTGTCGTGCCTGTTATATTTACACTTGCTGGACTGGCTGTGCTACAATACGGTGTGCCGGCATAACTGATAGTGGCACTTGGGTTATTTGTAATCGTTACACTCGTTGTGGCTGTTGCTGAACTACAGCCGCCACTTGCTGCTATCGTGTAGGTTACCGTATAAACACCTGCTGTGCTGCTGCTTGGCGTTATCTGGCCTGTGGTTGCATTGATTGTTAAGCCTGCTGGGGCTGAAGTAAATCCGCCACCTGTCGTGCCTGTTATATTTACACTTGCTGGACTGGCTGTGCTACAATACGGTGTGCCGGCATAACTGATAGTGGCCGAAACGTCACACCCCGTCCCCTGAATACTAAAATTATACGGATTCTCATCGGCATCGTCATTCGCAATACTGATTGTAGCGGTACTTGTTCCGCTTGCCGATGGGTCAAACGTAACCTGAAATGTAGTTGTACCGTTAGTAGCCGCCACCGGCGATGTTGGTTGAACATTTACAGAAAAATCTGAAGCATGTGTACCTCCAATTACCACTTTGGGTGTTCCTCCCAATGTCAATGCTCCTGTACCCGTATTTTCAATCGTGAATGTTCTTACCACTGTCCCAGATGCTACATTAGCAGAACCAAAATCACGGTGGTCGTTATTGAGATAGCTAGTTTCACCATCGGCAATATTTGTATTATTACCCTTTAAATTAATTTCTGGACACTGTGCAGCGTTTTGAAACTCATATGGCCCCATATCAGTGATACCGCTATTGAAGGGTCTCAAATTTCCCAAAATATCGGTACTTGAAATACCAATATTTGTACCAGTATTAAGAGCAGGAGAACAATCTGTCAACTGTAATCCATCGTCAGAGGACTTCCAAATATTATCAACACCATCGGGGTCTGAACTATTTAGAAATATTGGATCAAGACTCGTATTCCCTGCTCCGGTAAATCCACCTTGGACAGTTGAATATGTTATGCTAGGACTACCAGTCCCCGTCGTATAAACCCCTTGCGTACCACCACCCAAATTGTTATATATAATGGTATTTTGTATAGTAGCAGTACTGCTCGAACTGTAGAAACCACCACCAGTAGTAGATGCGGAATTACCAAAAAGAATACTGTTTCTAATGGTTGCGGTGGAGGAGCTTACATTATATATACCTCCGCCATCTTGAGCCGTATTATTAGTAAAAATTGAGTTGTCAATTGTTCCGGAATAATTACTCAAATATCCACCACCACCGCGATTTGCGATATTTGATACATAAATATTTCCAAGTAAACTTGTAGAACCACTCAATATTGAAAGGCCTCCTCCATTGGAGGCAGAATTGAGGCTAAAGTAACAGTCTGTTATATTACCTGATGTTGAATTATTTTTTACTCCACCCCCACTAAAATCGGTTTTATTTCCTACAAACCTACAATTATGTATATTCAAATTGCCAGATTGATTGGTCAATCCTCCACCGCTAGATTGCGAGGCGTTCGATGAAAATGAGGTATTTCGAATTTCAGCATTGTTATCAAAACCATAGTTATACATTCCACCACCGGTTGTCAAGGTAAAATTTTCTTTGAAAATACAATTATCTATTAAAATAGCACCTTTATTATAAAATCCAGCTCCATAATCTCTACTGATATATACACCAGCATAAATATATTGCGACGCTAAATTACCGTTACCTCCTTTTACCGTAAAGCCATCCAACACAGAACCGTTACCATTCCCGATTGATAGTAGAACATGATAGGCATTTTCTGCATTATTTGAAAATGTTAAGGTACTTCCACTTCCGCTTACTATATCATCTCCATTGAAATCCCCACTAAGGATAGTAACATTCGCGACAAAATTCCTCTGAGTAAGCACTGATTCTGTACCCAAGAAACCACCATACATTCCTACTCCATCCTTTAACAAGAATGTAAAGTCCTTAGAATTACTTGTAGAACCGTTTGGTTCGGTAGTAGGCTTGTAAGTACCTTGTGCTACCCAAATTTGGTTACCACTAACAGATATATTAATAGCATCTTGAAGATCCTTTTTTGCAGTAGACCAAGAATAACCATCCCCTGAATTATTTGGTCTGGCACTATTAACATAAATTATATTTGAAGAAATTCCAGTTCCTTGAATACTAAAATTATAAGGATTTTCATTGGCATCGTCATTCGCGATACTAACTGTAGCTGTACGCGTTCCACTTGCCGATGGGTCAAACGTAACCTGAAATGTAGTTGTACCGTTAGTAGCCGCCACCGGCGATGATGGTTGAACATTAACAGTAAAATCTGTGGAATGTGTACCTCCAATTACGACTTTGGGTGTTCCTCCCAATGTCAATGCTCCTGAACCAGTATTTTCAATAGTAAAAGTCCTTACTACAGTCCCCGAAGCTACATTTTGTGAACCAAAATCCGTATGGTCATTAGTACTTGGAGTAGCATCTCCATCATCGATGGTTATGCTATTGCCTTTGATGTTGATTTCTGGCGTAGGTGAAACGATGGTTAGCGAAGACGTAGCTGTTACAGCAGCACAACTACCCGAGGCTGCAATGGTATAAGTTATGGTATAAGTTCCCGCCGTACTAGATCCTGGAGTTATCAAACCTGTATCTCCATTAAGACTCAAACCTGCAGGGCTTGATGTAAATGTACCCGTAGGTGTACCCGAGCGATTGACAGCTACTGTACCTCCTGTTGTTAAAAATGGTGAACCTGTGTAAGAAATGGTCGCTGCTGGTACTTGACAACAAGTTAATGAAGCTGAGGTGACAGTATTGGCTGTTGTACTAAAAGGAACAAAATCAAAATCACCAGTAGAATAAACCAAACCACTGATGGCAACGGTTTCTTTTCTTAGAGCAACCCCAGTGCCAGCTGGATTTGTTGAATAAGTTGGCCCCGTGGCAGCTCCCCAATAATTATTCTCAAAATTATAAAAAGCCAAATTATCAGCCGTGCCGTATGGCCCATTTGGGGCAATCCCAGCCTTGTGTGTTACTCCAAAACTTCCACTCGTAAGATTATAAAAATTGTTGTTATTAACAAATGTAAGATTATCCACCGAAGCACTTTCCCAGCCTGCGATATCAATTGCCAAGCCATTATATGAATTCGATACGTCATTGTATGTGATATTCTTACCTTTTACATTACTCGAAAGTACCGTAATAGCACCACTTCCAAGACTTTGACCAGTATTGGCATTTGTAATGGTGTTTTGAGTGATAAATGCGTTTGTAGGATAAAAACCTGGAGTTCCTGAAGAAAAACCTATCTGAATACCAGAGTCAACTGTACGATGAATTCTGTTGCCAGAAATTGTAACAGCCCCATCCAAATTAAAGGAGCTACTCATAGATTTATAACCACCGTAGCCATCACTTAAAATACCTGCCCACTTGGTATTATCTATAATATTATCAGAAATTACAAAGCTGTTTCCTGCTTCTCCCAACCACATTGCGGTTACTGGCAAAGCAGTAGGGCAATCTCCCATTGCATTGTAGAAACCTATATTTTCAAAATAATTACCTGTTATATCCCATGCTCCACGGTTTGTTGGTACACCTGATGGGCCTCCAGTATCTGTTTTTATTCCGTGACCTCTTGTGTTGCTAATTTTATTATTGAGGATTTTTACGCTTATTGACACCTGAAATGGATCAAATGATGTATTATTGGTATCCCAAAAACCATTTACCCTTACACTATCCAAATGTAAGCCTTGTACAATTGAATTATCTGCATTATCCAAATAAATACCATAACCAACCAATCTGGCATCTGAACTACAATGATTGCCTGTTTCAGAAGTTAGCGTAATTCTTTTATTTGAAATCTGAAGGTAAAGGTTCATTTGTTGTGCCGAACCTACTATATCGCAATCGTTTGATGTTGCTTCATTCGGATTTCTATATAGCCCATTCGTTACATACACTATATCATCAAGGGCCGCTGCAGTAATGGCAGTTTGAATATCAGTATACGTGGTAGCCTCCACTGGATAAGTAACTCCATTGACCGTAACGGTTGAAGGACGTGTTGCTCCTTGATTATTGACCCAACGTGCTTGTGAGGTATTCTGTCCAACTCCAAGAATACTAAAAGTATAGGCTCCTTCATCGCTGTCATTATTATTGATGGTAACAGTTGCCGAGCGATTCCCTGTTGCAGAAGGATCAAATCTTACGCTAAAAGTGGTGCTTCCTCCGGCAGGGATGGAGAGAGATGGATTTGTAGAAACCGAGAAATCTCCCGAATTAGTACCTGTGATGTTGGGATTACCAGAAAGTGTTAAAGTTCCCGTCCCAGTATTCTCTATCTTGAACGTTTGAGTCAACGTTCCACCTGATAAAAAGGCATAACCAAAATAAGTATTATCATCTGAAGTTGGAGATGTATCGCCAGAATTTATTGTAACATTTCGTCCTCTTAAGTTGATTTCAGGAGCTGCTGCCACTCCACTTTCCAGCCTAAAATTATCTATCGCCCATTCTTCACTACCACCATTAGATCTAACTGAAATTTTGATCTTAAGGCTTGTTCCAGTACCTGGAATCATTTTTTCAAATTCAGAAAGGTTTATATCCAGCTCAGAGCCATCACCTATTCCATCACCATTTGTATCTTCTCTTAATTTTTTGGAGCCTACTGTTGCATCTCCAAAGAAAACCAAAAGATTAGAATAAGAAGCACCATCAATTGCATATTCAACACGAATAAAATCATTACTGCTTACAAAACCACCTGCCGGGTCAGAGCCTCCCGTGGTACTACCATTATCCCATGCCCCATTTGTATTATTGGCACCAAACAAACCTTTGAAGTTAATATTGGTCCTTCCTGAAATATTAATATTTGTCCACTCTATTGTTTGTGTTTCATTTCCTAGTCCAAAAGGAGTATCGTGGTCTTCACCCGCCCAGATGAAAGATCCATTCATCCCGATATAGTTTGCTCCAAAACCAGATACTAAACTTATATCTCCAGAGGTGTTGGTTGAACGTTTAAAATAGGAAGTATTGGGTGGACCTCCAGAGCCGCCATTATTTGACGGCGTTCGCGTACTTCCAGCTGCAACATCCGGTGTTGATGAATTTTCAAAATTATCTTGCCAAAAAACAGTTTGAGCATGAGTATTTGAATACAGAAAAACAAAAACCATGATGGATAGTGCTCGAAATTCTTTGTTTAATGCTTTAAAAAGTACATCTTTTTTCATGATGGTAGAAAAATTAAGGTTTAAAAATATTGTGATAGTTTTCAAAAAAGCAGAGGAAAATTCTCGAAGAGAACTCCCTCCAAATTTCAATCTTTCTACCACGAAAGGTCTTTTAATTGCAGCCTGTTAAAGGTGTTATTTTGGCTTCAAAAACAGCCCCACTATTTACGGTAAAACCACTTCCATTTTGCGGATTTAATGAAATGCTATTATTAGCTAAATATTTAATATTGGCACTTGATTGCATTGTATTTGTAGCCACAATTGTATTTGAAGAAGCATATATAGCGTTTCCTGAAAGAGTTGCAGTTAGATTTAGATTAGTGCCAACAACATTTTGCTGCATTTCATAAGCCCCAACATCTACAAGGTTACCAAAAAGACGTGGAGAATCGGTAATATCTGACATTGCAATTCCTGTATTTGTTCCGACATTCAGTCCAGGTGAAGGTGTTAAACAGAGCGTAAGTGATAGTCCGTCATCGGAAGTAAACAACTTATTATCAGCCCCATCTATATCGGTAATGTTCAAAAAAAGTGGGTCAACATCTAAATTATTTCCTCCATCTGTGCCATAATTATTATTCCAAATGGCAGATGTCAACGAGTTTTGAAGTATTGAAAAACTGCTCGTAATTGTACCTCCCGTTGAGGTAAAATTCCCTCCCGCATAAGGAACAGAATTGTACACAATCGAATTTACGATTTTGAACTTACCAGCATCTATTTTCAATGATTTACCATAGGTACTATAATTGTTTACAAAAGTTGAATTGACAAAGTCTATAGTACCCGTTGAACTCATATTGTTTTGTACAATTATAGCACCACCATACTCTGAGGTATTGTTGTTCATCACTATATTATTTGAATAATGATGGCCTCTTCGAATAAACATGCCTCCGCCATATTGAGCATAGTTTCCAATAAAGATTGAAGAAAGAACTTTCACCGTATCAATGTAAGGTGTCGATAGATTGTTTTGATATACATTCCCAAAAAAGCCCCCATAATTTCCAGAAAAAACGCAATTTTGTATTGTAGGAAAAGACGCCGTAATGTTTATAGCCGAGCCTAAATCAGGCGTGACATTTACTCCATTTATGGTTTGAGATGGTGAAGTAGTGGTATTACTCTTGGCAGCAGTAAGCGTTATGCCATCTACCAAGGTATTTTTATCGCAATTGGCGATGACTAATAATTGATAGACATTATTTCCTTGAATATCGGTGCTTATTTCTGCAATATTATTCCCATCTGTATTTGTATCATTATTGTCGATATCGCCTGAGAAAATTGTTTTGTTTGTTTTAAAATCCCTTTCGTTCAAGCTGCTTTCAGTTCCAGCAAAACCTCCAAACAGTTTCAAAGCCGTTTTCATGAAAAACACCTTCTGGCGGGCATTGGCTGGTGAGGTATTGCCTGTAGCGTCGGCATTGGGTTTATAGACTCCAGAAGCTACCCATACGCTATCATAGGGTACCGTTCCGTTAATTACAGCCTGCAAATTGCCACTCGCATCTGCCCAGGATGTTCCATCGCCTGAGCCTGATGCTACTGTTTTCACATACCATCTGGACCTAGAGCGAGTGTATGAAAACGGTACTACATAGGTACAAGTACTTTGAGTAACTTTAACATATAAAGTAAAAACTCCACCTGGCATGGCTACAGGCGTAAAAGTATTAGAGGCATAAGTTCCAGCCGAAATAGTAGCTGCCTGATCAAAGAAAATACCGTTTATTGTTGTGCTTCCAGCTAAAGTTGAAATTGTAAATAGTGCATTATTAGCAGCATTGTTATTGATTTGAAGCCTACGGTTGGTATAGGTCGGGTAAGCATTAGCTTTTAATACACCGTTATTTGTAAAACTGCCATTATTATTTAGGTTTCCTAAAATTTGCAGCGAACCTGCATTTGTAGAGGTGGCTGAAGTTTGATTAAAAAAGTTACCTGTAACCTTCATTGTGCCACAAGCATAATTATTAAAAGTACTCGTAGCGTTGTACATCTCAACTTGACCGACAAGTTCTAGGTAGCCATAGTTTTTAAAAACTCCGGGCTGCATAAAAAGCCCAATATTTGTACCTGTACCAGTAAAAGTAGCCCCTGCGTTATTTGTAAAGCCTGAGCCAGAATTCCCCATACGAACTACATCCCTTCCGCTGGCATTTACTACTCCATTTGTTAAATTATTAAAAGCCCCAGTTAAAACATTAATTACTGGATTATCGCCATTTGTTAAAGTCGCTGTTCCAGAATTATTGAAAATTCCGGAGTTTACCATTCTAATTACATCATTGTCCGTAGCATTAATTGGATTAGTATTTGTAGCTATGAGCGTTCCATTATTATTGAATGTACCCCTCGAAATATAAATGGCATTGCCATTATCTGTTGAAATGTTTAGCGTAGCTAAACTATTAACGGTAAGCATACTGCCAATTACAGTCAATTGTACACTGCGAACACTAAAACTACCGGAATTAATAACTGGATTAAAAGTGCTTGTATTTATTATTACGTCGTCAGTACTTGTTGGGACACCACTCGGACTCCAATTTCCATCCGCATTCCAGTCGGTAGTAGTGCCTGCCCATGTTTTGGTTTGAGCTTTTAATAAACTCGAAACTCCCAATAGCACAAAAAATAAATAAATTTTTTTCATAAGATTTAAGCTAAAAGTTTTTGATAAGATTCTAAAAGTTTTTGTTTCATTCTACGTGATACCATCACACGCTTGTTATTGCTCATTTTTACATAAGGTTCGTTTTCAAGAAAACTAATGTCTGTATAATTAAGATTTACTACGAAGGACCGATGAGTCCTTACAAATTGATTAGAAAGTCGATTTTGAATCTTGCCTAAAGTTGTGGCAACAATCAGAATTTTACCGTTATTAAGGTAAAGCCGGGTGTAATTAGAATCACTTTCTAGTAAAATAATTGAAGACGGATAAAGGCAAATTCGCCCCCCTACATGGACTGTAATTTCATTTTTCATGGCAATAAAGTTTTGTTCGAAAAACTAATTTTCGAATTTCATAAAAGAAGTAAGTTGCAAAAAAAAGAATTTTTTCTTTAACCTTTCTCTTACAAAAAACCGCGTGCAAGTTTGAAAAAAATGAAATAAATGGCTACCTCATTTTCGTCAAAAATTTGCTCATTTTCGTCAAATCACTTTTGAAGAGATATAGATTTTTGATTTTATAAGCTATAAACGATAGGATCAAAAAATAATCGATAATTAGGATTATTTCACTTCACTGGGCACAATGCCATATTTTTCAAAAAATGTCTTGCTAAAATAACTCAAACTTTCAAAACCCACTTTAAAGGCAATTTCAGACACGCTACCAGCATTTTCTTTTAATAAATCATGGGCTTTTTGTAGCCTATAATCTCTGATAAATTCGACTATAGTTTGATTGGAAAGTGCTTTTATTTTCCGCAATAACTGCGACTGGCTCATGCCTATCTCACGGCTAAAATCTTCAACACCGAACTTGTTGTTTGATAAATTACCATCAAGAATCTTCTTAAGTTTGAGTTTGAATTCATTTTCCACAGTTAATTTGACAGTCTTATTAGATTCTAATGCTACAATTTGTTTACTAAAAAGACGCTGTAGCTTTTGTTGTTTTTCAATTAGATTCCAAAGCCTTGTTTGAAGCTCTTTTTTGTTAAATGGTTTGGTCAGATATTCATCTGCACCATATTCAAAACTTTTTATACGGCTTTCCACTTCAGCTTTGGCAGTCAATAAAACCAAAGGAATATGAGATGTTTTAATGTTAGATTTTAAGCTTTTACAAAGTTCCAAGCCATCTTTTTCAGGCATCATGTAATCACTTATTATTATATCTGGCAAACTTTCCAAAGCAATTTCTTCGCCTATTAGACCATTCTCGGCTTCGATTAGCTCAAAATCATCGGATAAAATAGACCGAATAAATTCCCTTAAATCGCTATTATCTTCAACTAAAAGTAAAATCGGTTTATTTTTGTTTTCTTTTATTGGATTTGCCTTATTCTCATTTAGAATATTTAAAACTGAATTAGAACTTTCCATCACTTCCAATCTATTAATTTGCTTAAATGGCAAAGTCAATAAAAAGCTTGTTCCATGACCCAAGCTACTTTTCACCTCAATTTTTATGTCCATCAAATTTGCAAATTCCTTTACCAATGCAAGGCCAATTCCTGTTCCATAAATCTGAGAATTGTTTTCTTGTACCTGATAAAAACGATCAAAAATTTTCTCCAAATCACTTTCTTTCAAACCTATTCCAGAATCCTCTATTTTAATTTTCAAGATTTCATTTTCTAAATAGGTACTTAAAACGATTTTACCATATTCAGGCGTAAATTTGAAAGCATTAGATAAAAGGTTATTTAGAATTTTTTCGAATTTATCTGTATCAAAACTGGTATAAAAATCACTTGGTTGAATATCATTCATGAATTCAATATGCTTACTTTCTGCCATTGATTTATAAGCACTTGCAATAAGCTTTACATTTTTTATGAAATCAGTTTGCTGGATGTTTAACTGAAATTCATTGCTTTGGAGCTTGCTTAAATCTAAAAGTTCATTGATAAGATTTAATAGATTTTCTGCATTTCTTTTAATCATCCCGAAGATATTTTCATTTGGATATTTTTCAACCAACGTTTCTATTGGCCCCAAAATCAGGCTAAGTGGTGTCCGGAATTCATGTGTAATATTTGTAAAGAATTGTGTTTTTGTATTATCTAATTCGAGTAATTTTTCATTAGTCAATTTATTGAAAATGTCATTTTGCTCTGCTTTTATAGCTTTTACTTGAATCTTTTTAATAATGTTCCCTAAAAAAAACACAAAAAACAATATCTCCCCAATAAACAATATGGTGGCTATAGTAAAGAGAGGTTTAAATTCTAAATAACCCAACAATCTAATGTTAATAAACATATAGCTGATAGTGGTCATCAGGAAAAGAATAGCATAATAATTATCGAATTTGAGTTTTTTAAAGATGCAAAAAATGTAGATACTTACTATAAAAAGGCTGTTAATTACGACCAACCAAGGGCCGGTATTTAGCCAATACCATTGATAAGATACTAAAACAACAATGTCTAAAAGTATATTAAATATTATGGTAAAAATCAGTGTATGTTTAACCCAAGCACCTAATTTAGCTATGGGGAGATGACTCAAAGCAAATAAAGAAGCCGCCATTGGTGTGGAAGTATAACAAATAAAATCAATTTTTGCCGCTAAAATGGGAGAATCTGTAAACCATGGCCCAGGGATGTTCAATAGTCCCCAATATCCCAAAGTCTTGAAAATAGTATGAACAGAATATACTGTAAATGTAAAATCCTTTATGATTATGAAGCCCATTACAAAAACCAATATAAAACGAAAAATCAAAAAGCCATTCACCGTACCTTGGTAGGCATAATAATCCAATTTGTAATTAGGATATTCTTTTTCGCTATATAGCTCTAATCTGCTATAATTTCCTCTTAAACTTTTGTGTCTAATATAGATCTCTCTACTCTTGCTGGCTGAAATATTAAAACTAAAAACGACTTCTTTCTCGAATAATTTTTTTTCTTTTTGGTAAGTAAAAAGAGGAAAGGTTGTTTTTTTAAAATTACCGTCTCCTTCCTCTGATATGTAAAACTCTAGTGTATCAACGAGGCTATTTGTCCAAATTAGATATAAATTTTGGGTGGTATCAGTATCATTTTTGAATTTAGAATGAAGCCAAAAATTGGCATTCGAATAAGGAAAAATTATGTGGTCTTTTAAAATTGGACTAAATATTTTTTGCCCAAATACCTGCTTAGGACTTAAACTTGAAAGGTCCTCGTATATTTCAAATTTATTAGTAATATTCGACGAATTCGGGCTATTTTTTGTTATTTCAATACTTTGAGCCCACAAAAAATTTGTAAAAAGAAAGAAAAATAAAAATTTATTCATTTTAGTAATTCATGGCAAAAGAAAATGGATACTTATTAAGTCTAAAAAGAAAGGCTATCAAGTAATTCCCATGATTTCAATTCTTTAAACTAAAAAAAGCTTTTCAAATTTAATTATAATTTAAGTATTCCTCCAAAACTTCCTACATATTATAAACGATTGAAAGAAAAGAACTCGAAAGATATAATTTACAAATCAATTAATAATTTAAAAATTTAGCTTATTTAAAAATCAATAACCCGAAGTAACTTTTTCAACTTCTTTGGATTTTAAACCTAGCCTTTCCTTTGCGTCTTCACAAATAGCCGCTGTAGCTGTGGCTCCCATTCTTGTGCAGCCTAACTCCCTGATTCTTAGTAAGCCGTCCAGCGTTCTTACGCCACCTGCGGCTTTTATTTGTACTTCTGGAGCACTGTATTTTCGCATCAATTGAAGATCATGTTCTGTGGCTCCTTTGTAGTTGTAGTCACCACTTGGCAGTTTTACGTAGCCGTAACCAGTCGAGGTTTTTACAAAAGCCACTCCAATTGTGCTACAGATTTTGCAGAGTTTAATTTTGTATTTGTCTTTGGGTATAAAATCATTTTCGAAAATGACTTTCAATATGGCTCCATGTTTTACACACTCTTTATTTATCGCAAAAATCTCTTTTTTTACATAACGCCAATCTTCTCCCAAAACCTTACCCACGTTTACCACCATGTCGATTTCTGTAGCACCGTCTTTGCAAGCCAATCGGGTTTCAAACACTTTGGTTTGGATTGTGCTGTTTCCATGCGGAAAACCGATTACACTGCAAACTTTCACATCCGAATCTTTGAGTAATTCAGCAGTTTGCTTTACAAAATAAGGCTTGATACAAACTGCCGCTACGTCGTATTCTATAGCCAATTTACAGCCTGCAATCAGCTCGGCGTCTGTCATAGTTGGGTGTAAAAGCGAATGATCAATGGTTTTGGCAACTTCTTTTAAGGTAAACATAAGGTTTTTGAATAAATGCTTGAAATTTGAGCAGGTTTTTTGTTTTAAATCTTTACAATTTTACAAAAATAAGTGTAAATAGTTTAAAATTAGGTAAATATAATTTGGCGGAAAATCATATTTCTAAAAAAGGAATTGAAAGGTGTTTTTTGGGTTGATTGTTAGGATTTATAAATAAAATAATGTCATCCCTTCGGGATTTATAGCTGTATTTACCCTTTCTTTTTTATATATAATAATGTCATCCCTTCGGGATTTTCCTCAGTTTTTACCTTTTTATTTTTTATATTAATATCATCCCTTCGGGATTTATAGTAGAATGTGACTTTTCTTTATTTAAAATAATATCATCCCTTCGGAATTTAAAGCTGTATTTACCTTTTCTTTTTTTAGAATAATATCATCCCTTCGGGATTTCACTCAATTCATATTTTTTTCTACAATAATGTCATCCCTTCGGGATTTATAGCATTATGTGACTTTTCTTTATTTAAAATAATTTCATCTCTTCGGGAATAATAGCGGAATAAGTCTTTTCTTTATTTAGAATAATTTCATCCCTTCGGAATTTATAGCGAAATGTGTCTTTTCACTATTTAAAATAATTTCATCCCTGCGGGATTTAAATGGTGTAATATCATTCGTTTTATATAAAGATTTTCTCCTTTATGGACTAAATTTATATCACAAAACCACATAATGGTGAAATTATTAAACTTCAACCTAATGAACCAAAAACCTAGAAAGTAATTAATCCAATAAGCTAAATGAGCCAATTTATGTTTTAATCGAAAAAAGTATCTGTATTTAAACAACTATTCACTTAAAGTCACAGCCTTCTCAATAATTTCAAAATACTTATTTGATTTCATATCATTTCTTAATTGCTCCAAAGCCTTATTATTTTTTTCTATATTGGCCAAAATCCATCTTGAAGCAGGTTTGTTTTTCAAACTTTCCGAATTAATTATTTTCACCAAATCCTTAATTTTTGAAGTCTCATTATTCTTTTCTAAAATGCTGAAATACAAAATATCATTTAAGCTTATCGCACCATCTTTTATTCTTTTATCCGAAAACTTCTCAATATTTCCTTCGAGTTTTCTCGCATTTTCTTTTTGGTTAGTTTTGTTCAAAATTAAAGATTGTAAATAATCTTGAATTCTAATATCGGATACATAAGGCTTCCCAACACCCAGGTTTTCGGGATATTCTTTCGATTTTTCTAGGCTTAGTAAAGCCGCATCGTAGTTTTTCGACTCAGTACCTTCCAAGGTTTTTAACAAATAGGCTTGTTCGTAAATTGTTTTCCCTTCTCTGGAATGCTCAAAAGGTATGGCTACCATTTTTGATAAAACAGTCAAACATTCATCGTATTTCTTGTTGTTCAAAAGCGTTTTGGCATTTTGCAAGGCCAAATAAAAATTATCTTTAAAGAGCAATCTGGCCTCTTCAGAAAGCGATAAGGCCATTTTGTGATCTGAAATCCCTTCATAATATTCAATCAATTTACTCCAGTTTCTCCATTCTTTGGCGTTAATATTTTTCGCTTTTTGCAGATCTGCTAAAACTTGTTTTTCATCTTTTCCTTTCATCAAAAAGGCTCTTGAAATATAAAATGGTGAGAAATCAGGCTCATTCCCGCATTTTATAAGCAAGTCTTTCGCTTCTTCTATTCGGTCTATGCCCCAATAATTCAAAGCCAAATAATATTTAAACTTCCAAGACGAATGGTTTGCAATTGCCCAAGTTAGTGCCTCCACATCTTCGGTACGATATGGAAATACAAAGTCTGGAGATTCTTGAGCACAAGTGTTTAGAGCAGCAGTATTTTTTTGTAAAAAGGCTTTCCAAATACTTACCAAACTATTTTTAGGTGCCTTATTTAAAACTTCTAAAGCGTCTTTTTCTAAGCCTAATTTCTTGTAATCCAAACACAACTCAAGATAGGTTTGGTACGGAAATTCATTTTTTATTTTGTTTTGAAAAGCCAAAAGATTCGCTTGGTTTTTCTCTAAATTATATTTTTCGAAAGAAGCAAAATGATTCAATGGATCTAGCTCTATTATTTGATTAATAGTTTGTTGAGCCAATATGTTTTTGCCGGTTTCCCTATACAATACCACCAATAATTTCATAGCATTGACATTAAACCTATTATAATCTAAAGCCGATTGAGCGTATTTTTCAGTTAAGCCATAGTCTTTTTGCAAAAATCTTATAGCAGCCATCTCAGCATTTGCAGCCGACCTATATTCCATACTTCTCGCCGCCCAGCCAAAAGACTCCAAGGCATTTAAATAATCACCTTTTAAGCTGTAATTTATTCCTGCAAAATAATTCGCCGCAGGATGATAAGTATCTAAAGTCAAGGCCATATTGGCATAAATGAGTGCCGAATCAGGCAAATTATTTCGATAATACAATTCGGAAAGAGCAGCCATAGCGTCAATGTGCATGGCGTCTTTTTGAAGGCAAACTTTCAGGATCTTTTTGGCAGCCGAATAATTCCGATTTTCTTTTTGTTCGATCCCAATTTGATAAAAATTAGCTGCACTTTCGGGGTCAAGCGGAATAGTCGTGGCAAATGGCCTTTTTAGGATATTTTCGATTTTTGAGGTATGTTTCAAATCCATGCCAGTGGCTTCTACTTCGAAATCTGCACCATCTTCTATGTTCACAGAAGTTTTAAAAACATCCATCGGCTGGAAGGTCTTGTCTGTGGAGAAGATTATTTTCCCTTTAGATTTCACCGTAATCTTACTTTGTACAAACGCCAATGCATTTATCCCGATTTGCAGTTTCCCATTTTCATTTTTTATGCTCAAAACTCCTTGCGGAGATACTTCGGTCAGGCCACCAATTTCCTTTACAGGAAACCAAATTTCTTTCCAAGTGTCTGTTACACTCGGGTTAAAAGGCAACTCTTTTATGGGACTTCTAAACCCCGACTGTGCATATTGGTTAAATGATCTTCCAGCCTGAAACTCCATGTATTGTCCATCTGTGTCAGTCAATAAATCCTCCCAAATGCCACCATCGCGAGCGGTAGACCAGAGCCAAAGTTTGCGACCTGGCATGTCTTCATATAAAGCCCAATGCCCAAATCCAAAATTAGATTTATGGAAATAACCACCCATAAAATCATTGTATTCGCCTACGGTATGGATACTTTTATCAGAGCCAAAATTATCGTTTTTATACAAAGAGAGATCATGCCCTTCTTCATCAACTGGCCAAGGATGCACATCGCCGTTATGATCAAGGGTCTGATTGCCAGGGTAATAAAACTCTAAATCTTCAGAAACTGCGGCGGCACCAGTCATAAAGTTATAATAGGTTTGTGGAACTGGGGTCGGGTTGTTCCAAAGGGCCTTCGTTTCGAAATATGCCTTGTCTTTAGGCAATCTGATTTCAACCCGCCACTGCGTGCGTGAGGTAAGGTCAGTGTTTCCAACAAAACAAGATACGCTTCCGTCGGCGTTTTCTTTGGTTAGATAATCTACCGGTGTCGCAGTAGATGGATTGTGACCAATAAAACCAAAATTAAACTCTATACCGCCAGATGTCCATGGCCCACGCATGGATATATTGCGAAATTTCATGACCTCATTCCTGTAGATAAACTCTTTGCCCGTAGATTTCTCTATGGCTCCCCAAACTTTTCCACCGACTTCGGGCAAAACCCATACGATAATATAGTCATTTTCGAGTTTTACAACTTTCCATTTTTGCATTTCTCCCTTCAAACTGTAGCCCTCAAATGAATGATAAGGATATATATTGGTCCTCACTGTCAATATTGGATTGGGGTTCGGGTCTGAAAAAGGATAAGTCAGAAAAGGTCGAGACTCTTCACTTATCGTTGCTTTCTTTTGTGCAAAAACCAATACGGGCAGGAGTAAAAAAACAAGGACTTTATTCATTTTGGATAAGGTTTTTATTACGAAGAGAATAGGCATGAAATCTTTAAGCAATATACAAAATAAAAACTTTTATTATTAAAATATTTTATTAAATGCGAGGGATTTAAAATTTGAAATTAAACATACTAAATTTTCAAAATAATCATTAGAAAACTAGCTATATTTAATCTTAACCTTACTTAATTAAGAAAATATGTTTTAATATTGCTAAGCCTTTTTTAGTAAAAAAGTAATTAAAAAAACATGGAAAAATATCTCCTAATAGTAAGAGAAAACCTTGCAAAGATTGGGGCTTTAAGTGATGAAGACAGATTTGCGGCTGGCCCTGATATGATGCCTTGGGTGAATGATTTAATAGAAAAAGGAAAATACATAACTGGCTCTCCTTTGACAGTTTCGGGCAGCTATGTGAGTCAAAATGGTGTAAAAACTGAAGGTGATTTTTTAACAAATTCAGAAGGAATTTCTGGTTTTGACATAATTTGGGCCGAAAATATGGAAGATGCAACCGCCATAGCGAAAGATTGTCCCATGGTAAAATGCGGTCACTGTGTTAGAGAAGTTAGAAAATTTATAGCATTACCCGAATAATATTTTGAAAAAATACATAGACCTGAGCCATACTATCGAAGTTGGATTGATTACCTACAAAGGACTTCCAGCACCCATTATTTGTGATTACCTGAGTCGAGAAGATTCCAAAAATATTTATGGCGATGGAGCGGAGTTTCAGATAGGAAAAATAGAAATGGTGAGCAATACTGGCACATATCTAGACTGCCCGTTTCACCGATACGCCGACGGAAAAGACTTATCAGAAATAGCTTTGGAGGCACTTATTGATTTGGATGCTGTTCTTATCAAAATTCATCACAGCAAAAAGCTCAACATCACCAAAGAAGATTTGGTCGGTTTTGATGTAAAAAACAAAGCAGTGCTTTTCTGCACGGGCTGGTCGGAATATTGGAATACTGACCAATACTTTGAGCATCATCCATTTCTAACACAGGATGCGGCGGAATATTTAAAAAATGCAGGTGCAAAATTGGTCGGCATAGATTCGCATAATATCGATGATACGCAAACCAAAAGTCGACCTGTTCACACTGTACTTCTAGGTGCTGAAATATTAATAGTAGAACACCTCTGCAATCTCGAAGCCATACCCGAAGGACCATTTAAATTCACAGCCCTACCACCTAAGTTTAAAGGCGTGGGCACATTTCCAGTAAGAGCAGTAGCAAGTATATAATTATGCAAAATGTAAATATTACCGAAAAACTAAGTCTTTTCTCAGATTATTGGAATCCAAAAATCGTTGGAGAATTGAACGGCCAACATGTAAAACTCGTAAAACTAAAAGGCGAGTTTGTTTGGCATAGCCACGAAAATGAAGACGAGATGTTTTACGTTTTAAATGGAACGCTTGAAATGGAATTTAGAGACAAAACTGTATCAGTAAACCAAAATGAATTCATAATAGTACCCAAAGGCGTAGAACACCGACCTGTAGCCAAAGAGGAAGTGAGTATAATGCTTTTTGAACCCGCTACAACATTAAATACTGGAGATGCAGAAAGTAATGAACTGACCAGGAACGAATTGGAGAAAATCTAATATTCTCACAATCGCTCATAATTCTTAGCAACATCGTCAACTACCAAAACCCAATCTTGCCCATAACCCGTGCTTGGAGGAGTGAAAAGTTTGGTGCCTTTATTCCCGAATTTGCCTGCATCAGTAACTTTTCCGTTACGAGGATTGTACCAAAATGCGGAGAGTTCATTTCCAGATATTTTTCCAAGATTTAGTGTAAAAGGTTTTCCGTAAACTGTATAAATATAAGCATAATCATTTCCTTTTGTGGCCTGAATACGTTCGTGGGTTGGTAAATCGTTTTCTACAACCAAACTTTGATCAGGAATTCTATCCAATATCGGCCGAGATGCTATCAATTTTTTTAGATATTTTACCTGCTGTGCCGCTGGCAAATCCAATGCAAATTGCCAATAATTTTTCGGACCATTTACCGCTTCAGTTTTGGGAGAATACATTTGCCAGATATCATGACAGCCATAAGTAAACCCAAAAGCCCCAGCAAAAACATCCAAATAAATGGCTTTTCGGACGTCGTAGGCACTTGTGGTTCCGTTTTCGGTTGCATTAAAACAAACAGGATGGTCTTCATATATCGGCTCTCCATCTATGGTTGGCTTTGTGGGCAATCTATCGTACGAATTTTTGATTCGATCATATACCGGAATGTCACGGCAGTGCCCAGTTTGGAACATATTGAAATCAAACCAAGGCGAATTATGAAACCACTCACTCGCTCCTGCATCATTTGGCTGCGGATGATAGCTAATCACTCCTTTATCATTTCCTCCCAATCCTTCCACTACGCCTGCGGCCATAGCTTCCCAGATTGCTACGTCATTGCTGCCAGGTCTTGGGTTGCGGTCGCCACCTAAAATCCATACAATATTTGTGCGGTTTTTATAGCGATTGGCTATCCATTGTCCATAAACCTTAGCATTGGTTTCATTAAATATTTCGGGGCCAGAACCCCAACGATCTTTGAAAATTTTGTCGCCCCAAGTAGGTAAAAGGCCAATGTTGATTCCTAGTTCATTGGCTTTTTCTATTATAAAATCTACATGTTTAAAATACGCCTCGTTGGGCTGAGTCGGGTCATTGTTTATCAGCGGTTTATCTCCGTAAGCATTCGGTTTGTTCAAGCCGTCCATTTCGGCCAATGCTACTGCTTGCACCAAAGTAAATCCCTGCGTGGCACGTTTTCCAAGATAAAAAGTCGCCTCCTCACGGTCAAGCCTGTGGAACAATTCCCAAGCGGTATCGCCCACCCAAACAAAAGGTTTACCATCTTTCATAAGGTACCTTTTGTTAGTACTTACTCTGAAACTTTGAGCAAAGGTGAAATGAATTGCAAAAGCTAAAAAGAAGAAAAGTCCAAGAGATTTTTTCATAAAAAAAGAATATTATTTAAGGTTATCAAAAATAGTTTAATCTTTTGGTTTTTAAAGAATGGTTTTGGCGAAATTATTTTTTCAAACAAAACTGAGGACCTAAAATATAATTCGCCTAATATTGTTAATCAAAACAAAAAATATTCTTTTGAAATACTCCTATTTGTGGTTATTGGTCTTCTCTCTGAATTTTGGTTTTGCACAAAAGACTGGCAGTGAAATATCAGGTGATATTTTATCAAATGCTCTTCCAATTTCAGCATTTGCCACCACATTATTTTTCAGAAATCAACAAAAAGGCACCTTGCAATTCGCCGAATCTATGGCGACATCTTTTGTGGTTACGCATAGTTTGAAGCGAATTATTGACAAACCTAGACCCAATGGCGGGAGATTTAGCTTTCCTTCTGGGCATACTTCTTCGGCTTTTACGGGTGCGGCATTTTTACAAAGACGCTATGGCTGGAAGATCGGCCTTCCCTCCTACTTATTGGCTTCTTATGTGGGATATACAAGAATAAAAGCCCGAAAACACGACATCTATGACGTAACCGCTGGGGCAATTGTTGGAGTTGGGAGTGTGTATTTATTTACCAAACCTTATAAAAACCCCAACAATACTTTTTCGATTAATAAAACCAATGATACTTATTGGTTAAATGCTTCATTTCGAATAAAGTAAATATCCAATTTTTAAAATCTGAATAGATTTATAAATTGATTTGGGTAAATATATTTGCCAAAATCTCTTATGTTTGTACACAAAAAACTTAAAATCAATATGAAAAAAATAGCAGTTCTAGCATTATTTATTGCCTTTGCGGCGGCATCATGTTCAACAGAATCAAAAACTGAGGAAGCTAAAGAAGAACAATTGGCAGAAGTGTACGCATGCCCAATGCACCCAGAAATAACTGGCATAAAAGGTGATACATGTTCGATTTGTCACATGGATTTAACCCTAAAAGGTGAAGAGATGCATGGAGACCATATGGACTCTACAATGAGCCACTGATATCAGAATCGAATAACAATTAAAGGGTAAAATCACATTTTATCCTTTTTTTATTTTCAGATAATTTTAAAAGACCAATTCTTAAAAATGAAAAAAGGGGAATTTCATAGAAAAATAAGAAAATCGCATCGCTGGTTGGGGGTCATATTGGGTGTTCAGTTTTTGTTTTGGACTGTCGGAGGTTTGTATTTCAGCTGGTCTGATATGGACGAGATCCATGGAGATCATCAAAAAGCACATATTCATCCCTTGGGAAGCAATCTACACCTCCAAAACCCGCAAGAAATAATAGAGAAAATCAAAGAAAAAGATACAGTAAACTTCATTTTTGATATTAAACTCATTCAGGTTTTTCATAAACCCGTTTATCAAATCACCTATTCTGCTCAGCACGACAGAGCAAAAAAAACACAACTGGCGAACGCTGAAACTGGCGAATTAAGACCCGCTCTTTCTGAAAAAGAAGCTACGCAAATGGCACAGGAGGCATTTTCTAATGATGCAAAAATAGAAAAAGTAGAGTATTTAGAAACTACCAATGGCCATCATGAATACCGAGAGTCGCCTTTGCCAGCTTATGCGGTCACCTTTGTACATCCAAGCCACACCACAGTATATGTAGCTTCAGAAATGGGAACTGTGCAAAAGTTCAGAAATAACAAATGGCGAGTTTTCGATTTCCTTTGGATGTTGCACACGATGGATTATAAAAGTCGGGACAACCTTTCTAACATACTCCTACGGGCCTTTTCTATTTTTGGTTTGTTTACAATTGCCTCTGGCTTTACTCTGTTTTTTGTTAGCAGGAAAAAACCAAAAAACAATAAAAACCAAATCTAGTTTTTTCAATTACTTATTTAGAACAAAGGCTTTTTTATAATTTGGTTTGTTCAACATAAAACTCAAATTGCATTTTGTAATAAAACAGCCCAGGTTGCTTTGGTCTTTTCAAAATCGTCGAAATGCTTCTTTACATTTTTTCTATATTTCTCAAACTCGACGAGTATTTTGTTAAATTCATCAGTTTTAAAAAAGGAACAAAGCTTTGGAATAGTATAGCTCAGATTCGTTTTCATGGTCTGCATTGTAGCTTCAAAATTCTCATTTTCAGTCACATAAACCAAAAGAGGCTTATATCTAACCCAACCGATGGTGGCTTGCACAAAACGATTCAATATCTCCGGACTGGTATTTTCAATGGCCTTTAATTGTACAGGTAAAACACCGTTCAGAAGGTTATTGTACATCGAGAAGCCGTCGTGAAAAGTATAACAAGGCACTTTTAGCACTTTTAGATCAGTAAGAGCTGTACTCATGAAAGTATCTTCGCCTCTGGCTCCCGGAGGATTATAAAATGGCGGAAATTTCTTGTAGTTCTTCAGATTAAAACAAAGGTTGGCTCCAGAAATAAACTTCATGCCGTTTGTTTCCTCAACTTCATAAGAACGTGAGGTATTTAGTATATTTTCGTCTGCATAAGTTACTCCTTTTTGGTTTATGATTATTTGCTTCATTTTATCCCACGAAATGATGTCATTGCTAAGGGCATCAATGAATAATTTGAAGTCGTTTTCTGTAAGGTTTTCATCAAACTGAAGATATGGAATAGGCGAAATATAACCGCAGTGCAAGCCATGCGTTATATCTGCATCTTTATTAAACTTCAGGTGAGTTACCAATATTTTTTGCCCCATCCAAAGGAGATTGTCATCAGAGTTTTTGTAGGTCGCTAACGGATATTCATCGTCGTCGATAAACAGCAACTTGTCCATTTTGAGCTTGATGGCAAAGTAGGTCAAGATATTTCTCTTTTTGGCAAATCCTTCTCCAAATAACAAACTACAGTCTTCTGTATTTATTGGGATATTTTTTTGATTTAGATGCTCTATTTCGGCATTTACTTCATTTACTCCGTAGAAATGTATCGAATCTACCAGATCTTTCAACGCCAAAGGTACATTTTTATAGTCATTGGTATTGGTATTTTTGTATCGTAAATCGTAAGAAACTAACACGTGGATTCTGACATTTTTGTTGTTAATAGAGCCATGTTCTGCCCAATTGTTTATATAGGTTTTTAAAACGTTTTGAAATAATAAACGACCAGTAACAAACCCAATCGCTATATTTATTATTTTCGGTTCACTCATTTTTAATTGTTTAATATTTTAGAAAATCCGTAAAAAATCAAAGTGTGTATCAATCAGAATCTCAAAGGCTATCCAAAAGCCAAAAAGGTATAAAGTCTACCCACAAAAAAAAGTAAACAAACGAAAAAGAGACATAATAAACAGCTAATAACCAAGGAATAAATATCCTAATTGGTAATTGATTGAAAGTATTGTAATAGCCCAAAGGCCAAATGCAAGCTAATTTGAATTTGATAGGAAGAACGAGTTTTTTTCTAAAAATTATATTAGAAAAAATCAGGAACTACAGCAAAACTTCTAGGAATTGGCGAAACAATAAATACTGCTGAGAAAAACAATTTCGATTTGATATTTATATTAAAATAGCTAAAAAACTAAATCAAAGAATTCGATCAATACAAACTTGTTTGTTTTTAATTCATGTTTGAACTTGCAAAATCAAATGCTGGTAAATTTCCAAAATTTTGCTTGGCCATTTCGTAATGGTGAGCGGCAAAGGTACAAAAGTTTATCCATGACCTGACCAAAAAGAATTTTTAAAGCCTATTTATAATCTTTTTACTATTTCTTGCGAATGATTTAAATAAAAAAATCATGCTTGAAATAGAAAATAGCTAGGACAAAAAAAACTGAACAATAAATCGCTCAGTTTTCTTAGCCAAAAAATAAAATAGGCATTCATCGAAAACTCTCCCTAATTCATTTCAAAATGTTTTTTCACGTAGGCATTTTTCTCATTGTCAGTCATTTTATCGGCAGGTTCTACGTCAAACTTAATGTCTTTATAATGCAAGTCTAGTTGTAAGTAGTTATAAAGTTCTGTTTTGGCATTCGTAGGCCCAAAAAGTAGCACTTGGTCGTATTTCAAAATCTCCTCAGCAATCTCATTATAGTAAGCCTCTTGCAATTGTTGCCTTTTGTTGTGCATTAAATTTTCATTTTTGCGAATGGCTTCATCCATAGTTTCGAATGTAAATTTAGAAACTATAGAATGATTATTTTCTATAGCATCAATATCGATAAAATTAGCTTCAGCATGATCCATCCAAATGCCTAAATTTTTATTATTTTCCATGATTTTTTAGTTTATTTAGTTTCTAATTTTCCAAAAGTTTCTTCTTTTCCAGATAGTCTTCTTTACTTATTTCGCCTTGGGCAAAACGTTTCTTCAATATGTCTAATGGCGAGTCTTTTTTGGCTCTTTGACCTGGAATATTATAAGGTGTTGCAAAAATCCAAAAGATTAAAATACACCATACAAACCACCAAATAAGATGCATGCCGCCAAAGTGATAATTCATCATAATTTTAATGGTTTTGGATTTTCCCAATTATCGTTTCTAAAGAGGCTTTTAGTTTCTCAACAGCACCTGATATGGCTTTTTCTACCACATCGCCTTTGTCTGACACTGCTATGGGTTGTCTACCTTCTATGCGAGCCTCAAGTGTACAAAGTATATCCTTTGGGCCATCTTTTTTGCCATTTTGATCCGCTATATGAGCCTCTATCCTAGATAATTGAGAGCTAAATCTCTTTAATTCTTTTTCAATCAGAGATGTAAAATATTCTTCGTGTCTTTCGTCTCCGTTGATGGTTTTGTCGGTATTATATTGGATTATCATTTTCCTAATTGTTTATAATTTTATTAATCTTCGTCTAAATCACTGTGAGCATCGCCACCCAGGCTGTAATAGTTATTTTCTTCGTCCTCACTTCCTACGCTTTCTTGTTGGTCATCAAGTTCCGATCCTGGCACGTCCAAGTCATCCCCAGACATATCATCCTCAAAACCTTTTTCGTTCATTAAGCCTTTTTCAACATTTGGGGATTTCTTTTTAGATAGATCACTAGGATTCATATCCATTTCTTTTTTGCCTTTTCGGTAAATATCTTCCGACGCTGGATAAAGCGGATAACCTGGAAAATTCTCAACTTTTGCCTGATTATTGGCACTAACATGCGTTTCGGCATATTCACCTATCAAGTCTACCAGAGAATTATAATATTCCTCTAGATTCTTAACATTTATTCCCTTTTCATCTGATGTTTTTACGGGCATTTCAGCAATAAATTTGGTAAGTTCAGGAAAATCCTTTTGGATCTTCATTGTTATGTTTATAATCTCTTTGTCCCAATCTCGGTTTTGTTCCATTTCTTTTTTTGTTTACTTCTTATCGAAAAACCGCCTTTCGACATTTCTCAGATACATTTTCTTACCGTCTCGTTTTTATTTACAATTCGATTTTATTCAAACTTTCGAACAATAAAAAACTTTCTTGAACAGCTTTGCGAGAAAATCTCCCTTGAAGAATTGTTCATTTTTGTAAAGCTACCCCAATGCCATCGCATAAGTGTTACACAATTCGTGAAAATGTTTGCATAATTGCCACATTTTAGCATGTTTGGGAATGCTTCTCTTAAAAAGCAGAATCAAATCACATGGTTTATTCTTCAGAATTTCGAAGAGATAAAGTTCATCTTTAAAACTTGAAATATTTTAAAGAATAATGTGCTAGGAGATGGATTTTTTGGAAAAGCAGTTAAAAAAAATTGCCGGATTTTTAATTGTAAAGAGGATTTTAGAATTGAACAGCATTTTAATCGAAATAAAACCAAAGGGTTGTGTTAGAAAATTCTTTAAAAACAAAGTTTCAATTTTAAAGGACCATCCTCTCTAGTGAATTTATAATGCATATAAAAAAGTCGGCACGCCTTATTCAACATGCCGACCTATAGAATTCCTTAATTTACTTCCTATTTTTTGAATTTTATACCGCCTGCTGTTTTACCCGCTCCATACACAATACCATCAATCTCTTCTTTATCTTTCTCTGCATCTTTCACAAGTTTCTTAACAAACTGTGAGACATCTTCTTCGATTGAATTATTAACTAAACCACCTGTAAGAGCAGATTTCATCTTAAATCCACCTTTTTTTGAATTTAAAACCTCATAATCTAACAATGGATCACTTAAAATATAAATTTCAACACCCTCAATTTTTTGCACCCTCGCCAACATTTTTAAATCAGCTTTTGGTTTTTTGAATTTTACGGCTACAATTTTTTTGCCTGAAGAATAAATAATCGCATCAAACTCATACTTTTCATCTTTGGCTTCTTTGATTGCTTTTCTTACAAATTGCCCCGCTTTTTCACTAACGCCTTCATTTACCAAGCCACCCGTCAACAAAGAGGAGGCTTTTAAACCCGTACCAACATCGAATACGACATCATAATCATTTAAAGGTTCGTTCATAAAATAGACCTCTATACCGTCTATCTTGTTGACTCTAGCCAAGCCTTTTTTACTTTGAGAAAAAGACAGTGACCAAAAAGCCATCATTACTAAGGTTAAAATTGTTTTTTTCATTTTACTTTTTTTTTTAGGTTTATAATTCATACAACACATACACAATTGTTAATGAGTACATTATAAAATAATATACTTATGGAACTCCTTCGAAATATCTGCCTCGACAAATCATCAGACTTATCGAAACGAAATCAAAACAACACAGGTAAACCTATAAAAGGTCTAATTTCAGATTAAGAAAAACAATTAAAAAAAACAGGATTGGGGAAGCTTGCTCTTCCAGTGAAGTTTCTTATAATTTTCATGTCTATTTGTTAATTTTATTTTTGTTTTGTCGTGTTCACAAACCTATATATTATTCTGATTATTTCCTCAAAAAAAATCCAATTTTTATTGAACAGAAGCCTAAAATTCAACAAAAATTCACTTTTTCATAGACTTAAATCACACAATATCAACTACATACAAATACCAAAAACAACAATAATTGACTTTCATCTCAAAATATTCTGAAAGAAATTTGGAAGATAGATTGTGAAGATTTCCAAACAGAATCATAAGCAGCCAAATCATTTGAAAAATAAAATAATGAGGATAGAAAATCCTATTTTTACATATCCTCGACATGTCCTCCGGAATATGATGAAGTGCTGAAAGTTGGATTTTGAACGCTGGGTAATTTTAAAATTTTGTATAAATGATTTACAATTTCATATTAGCTTACTAAATACCCTATCAACCAGAATGTCAAAGGTCATCCAAAGTACTACCAGTATTGTTAGCAAATTTATAATCGTAAATGATTTGAAATACCTCCTCCGAAAAGCTTCGGACTTGCTGTTTATCTTTTTAGCGAAAAATCTAGAAAAAATTGGAACCAGCGACAATATCAATATCACAATAATACCCTGATAAAAACCAGTGATGGTAATACCCAAAAGACTGGCTACAGCAATTGTAATGGTAAATAGCAAAGCTGTTTGAGAGCCAATATTAAAAGTCTTCATTGGACTTTAAATCAAAGATATTGTGCTAATTTACAAGTGATTATCTTCTAAAATGAAAATTCTTTATCTTTTCTAAATCCTACTATAAACTTCCTCAAAAGGCACTCTCATCCTATCGCCCCAAACGCCATTTTCTGCTCTTATGCCACAGGAAACTACCATGTTTATTTCAGCTCCCAAGGGTAGATTCAAGATGTTTTTTACTTTTCTACTATCAAAACCTTCCATCGGACACGTGTCGTAATGCTCATTGGCCATGGCCAACATAAACGTTTGGGCAGCCAAAGCACAGGTTTTATGTACAACTACCCTGACGTCGTTTTCAGACACTTGATAAACGATCGCTCTGAAAAGCCCAACAATGTTTACCATGATTTTTCTGAAAAGCCCCAAAATCCCCAAAAAACGAGCGTACAAAAACGGAATCACTTTTCCATAGTACATGTTCCAGGTTTTTATTCTTTTGGCTTGTTTGGCTTCAGGGCTATTTTTCAGGACATTTTGTGTTTCCAAGTCCATCATTTGTTTAGCTCTTTGGCTATACTTATCCTGCCTCGTCACAAAAACCACCATTTGTTGGGCAGATACTGCAGCAGATTGATTCAAACATGCCACCGAAAGTTGTTTCAGCGTTTCAGCATCTGTGACATGGTAAAACTCCCAAAGCTGCATATTGGAGCTATTTGGAGCCAAAGTTGCGAGTTCTAAGCAATTTTTTACAATCTCTGCATCTATCGCTTGATCTTTGTAAAGTCTTACCGAACGCCTGTAATTCACTATTTCTTCTAAAGTCATTATTGTTTGTTGATTATGCTTTTTTAAGATATTTTGGCAAAATTAAGATTCAAAATGAGTTTTTAAAAACTATTAGTAATCCTACAATTCGCAAAATGAGCCTTATTTGGTAAAGGTATTGCTTCGGGCAGATGTTTGATAGAGTTTAGTGTGTTTTGTTTTCTAAAGCAATATTTGATTAAAATTATCAGTGATCAAAAAAATCTCAAATTGAATATTCAATTAAGGAAAATGAATCCATCAAGTTAAAATTAAAAAATTTAATACTTTTTTTATTAGGCTCTCAATGTCCCGACAGGAACGTGATATTATTGTAAAGATTTTGAGAAGAAATAGCCTTACCATGTATTCTCAAAACTGCTAAAAAAGGTAAATTTATATCTGCGAAATTTGATGCTAACACTTTTAGCAAAATTCATAGCATTCATTTTATATTTCATAAGTTCGAGTAATTCTCAAATAAAAACCTGGCTCCAAAAACAAGAAAAATAATAGCAGCTCATGCCTCAAAAAAATAATAATTTTTTTTAGATATCATAAACCAAAAAATATATTTGTGGTTAATAATGAAAAACAAAATTTATTTTATGATAAAGAGAAATTTACTTTTATTTTTAATTGTCTTGATTACAAACTCATGCAGTTCATTATTTGACGGATTGTCTGATTTTGGTGAATGTACACCTGATGGCCTTTGGTATTACTACGAATTTGGGGACAGAGGTCCATACGAAATCCGAATCAAAGGCAAAGATGCTTATTATGAGAAAGTTGGACGAGACTCTAATGCTGATAAAGCCATGAAAGCTGGATTTGTAACTTTTGAAGACAAGGTTATGAAAAATATAAAAAGAAATGGAACCAACAATGGGAATAGCGTTTATGTAGCTGATATATTAACCTATTCGTTAGACGCCAATACAGGAAAAGTGACTGGTAGTTTTTATGATAGCATTACAATGGAAATTCAAACCCTCAACACTTCGCAATTGCAATGTAATAATTTGTATATTACTGATTCGGATGGGTATGGCTTTTTTGTCGAGAAAATTTCTGATTGAAACCAACAAAATTTGGACTTTTTCAATTAGAATGAATAACTCAAAAATGTTTGATGTGCGAGGATTAAACATTTAAAACAACAATTCTTCCTTTTCTTTTTTAAAGGGCTAAATTTATAGCGTTTAATAAAAATACTAATTCTTTCTTCAACATGTTCTTAACGACATGTCGAAGAAATAGGATTCGGATATTTAATCCGAATCCTATATTCCCTAGACTAAAGGCTAAAATTATCACCAAATGTATGTATTTATTGATGCTATGCTTGTACAATAAAGCTTTAGAAAAATAGGGTAAAAGTGATTAAAAACCCTATTTTGTTTTGTTCCGACATATCCTGAAAAGGCATAGTGAAGAGCTTAGGTTTAGTGTTAAATTGAATGCTATAAAGCTTCACAAATCATCAAATCCACCTCTTGTTTGTAAGCTTTTTTTCGAAGGTCGTTCAATGCATTAAATTCTTCACTTGCTATCATGTCTTTAATATTTTGAGCAGAAGGAAATTCAAAAACAGCTATAGCTTTTATGCCACCTTTTCCCATTACCTGGTCCACCGTCTTCCATCTTTGCATTCCGCTACCTCCAAATTTTGCAAAAATCCCAACGATTTGAGAAAGATAGGATTGAAAACTTTCTTTATCCTCAGTATTAGGTATGGCGTTAACTATTAAGAATGTTTTCATTTTGAATTTATTAGTATAACTAAAGTTTCGGCGTATATTAAAGTACTAAAAATCAATTATTTAATATATTGTCAAAATTTTAAAATGCTAAATATCAGTATTTTGATAATTTCTAAATAAATACTTATTGGTCCTTATATTTTTTTTGCAGTCCGTTGTAAAATTTCGCTTCTAAAGGATTTTTTATAGTCCAAAACGTTGTTAGCGAAATTTACAGGCGGACGGCTAGTCAGGATCATTGCAAAAAAAGTGTTTTTTTTGATTCTTTTTTTTCAAAAAAAAAGAATGCCCGCCTGGCAAGGCACACAAAGTAAATAATTTATTACTGTTTTTAACCCCAAAACTTTAGTTAGTTTAATTTTTGAACAGCTGTCAAATCCAACTTTGTTTTTTCGTTTACGATAGTCCCCGTTTCTATGTACAGTTTATGACCAGCCATAATACCGTCTACCAATTTGGCATTCATATTTTTCATCATCAGGCTATTCATAATATCAAAAAATCCGTTTTTCATAGTATAAGTCATCGTGCCAGATAGCATCGTTTTGTCACCGCTATTTCTGATAGCAAGGTCCATTGCCATGGTATCTATTCCTGGCATTTTTTTTAGTTCGGCCACTTCTATTTTTATATTCTTTCCTTCATTCCATTCTGTTACTTTTTCTTCGGCACTGGCACCCATCATTGTAAAATCGCAATGTCTGGTAGCTCCGATACCTTCTTTTTGACTTGAAGTAATGAATGATTTACTCACAGCTGGATGACCATGGCAGATATTTCCAAAATCTGCTAATGCTTTCCAAACATTTTCTTTGACTTGGTCAATCTCAATCTCTCTTTTGATAGTAGTAATTTTAGGCATTTTGGTTTGGCTTTAAATTGTTAAATAATAAATTAATAGTTAGAATACTTTGATCAATATTTTGTGAACTTTTGGCTATGGTTAGCACTCCGTAAAATGTAGAATGCAGCAATTCTGTAATCTGCCTTGCGTCCAATTCTCTATTCATTTCTCCGTTTTCTTGGGCTTCCATCACGGTCGGCACTATGGCATCAATAAATTTTACAAATTCTTTGCTGCTCTCTATTCCGACCAATTCGCTCACAAAACCCATTTCCGACATTATATTGTTGATAAAACATCCGGTGAAATTATTTCTTGGTTGTGCTTTCAGCATTTTGTGATAAAACATTTGCAATCTTTCAAAAGCCGAATTTTGACCATTGGGCTCCAGCTCCGACTTAATCCGCTTCACATTGTTTTCTCCATACAACAGCACCGCCTCTATCAAAAACTGCTCTTTACTTTTAAAAGCATTATAAAAAGCACCTTTCGTCATACCCGTAACCTTGCATATTTCGTCCACGCCAAGATTGCTGTAACCCTTGCTGCACAACAAAGCCATTCCGGTTTTCAGTACGTTTACTTTGTCATGTTTAATGTTCATCTTTAACTCAATTTGGTATTTGAAAAGACAAATGTAATCAAACAGAACGGTCGGTACAATTAAAATTCAATTTTTTTTATGATATTATTTGGTAGGCAAAAAAGTGATTAATTCTTTATGAGGTAGGTTTTGATATTTTCTTTGGAACGTGGGGAAGAGCAGATTACTTTATAAAATACAGTGAAAGATCCTTTATTTAAGCCAAATACTTGGCTTCCAATATTTTGCCCTCTTCATTTTTATTACAAACTCCACAAAATTCGGCTTCATTATAAATATTGTTGCACCATTTGCAGCCTTTGGGATTCCGTAAACCAAAATTAGAAATAACAAAATATCCGAAAAAAGTGCTGATTATCAAACAAATAGGAATTGCTATAAAGAAATTTATCTTTCGCTTTTGGCTCTCTTGCTTGCACATTAAAACGATTAATACCAAATATCCAATAGCTAAAACTACTGCCAAAATTGCCATTTTTATTAATTTAATAATTGTTGTTTGATTATTCTATAAATTGAATTAATGATGGATTTCGAATAAATGGCACATGACCAGATTTTTCACGTTTTATTTGAAAATACACATCTCCCCTTCATTAATATTTCTTTTGGAACATGAGGGAGGGCGATTAGTTAATTATAAGAAAATCTGCTAATGAGGAAATGTCGATGGCACAATGACCACCATACAAAGGGTGCCAATGCGTTTTAACTCCTTTTGAACTTGCAATGTTAACAAGGGCTTCTGTGCCTTCATAATTGCCATATTTATCATATAAGCCACAGGATAGATACAATTCTGGATAGTGCATATTGGCTTTTTTTATTAAATCAATTGGAGAAATTTTTTTCCATTCTTCCTCATTTGAGACGTATTTTTTTGCCATTAAATATATGCCGAGTGCTATTTTAGGGTCTGCCCCAGTTCGTTTCATTGCAGCTTTTATTTCATTAAAATCTGAAAACGGAGAATCTAAATATACACCAGGACACAATGATGCAACTCTCGAAAACAATTCAGGATGATTAAGTCCTAAGATTAAAACATTCAAACCACCCATGGATTCACCAAGCAAAATTCTATTTTTTGGTTTAGCTATTTTGGATTCAATTAGCTGCAAATTGGATATAAAGTCATCCATTAAGCCACTTTCAATCAATGAGTTTTTGGGTGTTATTAGCCATTCAGGGCCATAAGAAATTAGCACTACTGTTGGGGGCTTTTTATTTGTTTTTTGCCAATATGACTGAATCAATGATGTAAAATATGTGTCGTCATTCCAGATTGTATTATCTAAGTTTCTTCCATGAAAATGGTAAATGATATCCTGATTAACACCAGTGCTAGCTCTGTATATTGTAAAACTCAAATTGCCTTTTGTAAATGTTTCTGATTTTGATGGAGTAAAGCTTACCTTTTGAACCCCGTACGGACTTGTTAGTTTTCCGCAAATCATATAAATACCTATTAAAAGGATTAGAAAAACACAAAAGATAATTATCTTTCTAATAGAAATATTTATTGATTTCATATTCTGTTTGGTTTTGGTACTTACTAATATTAAAACAGTTAACTATCAGGTCATTTTTAAATTCCTACAATTAATTCTCAGAACATCACGACAAAGTATTTTTACAGTTTCAATAAATACATCTTCCAGTTTCATTCTATAAATTATTTTAGGGTGTCTTCTAAACTTCTAAGTAACGGTTGGGCTTTAAGTAGTGCGATTTAAAAGCTTAGACGCTCGCATACTTTATAGCCAAATCTTTGTTTTGGATCCTTTTAATTACTTCCATAAATGTGCCAAATCAAAGATTTGGCAGTTTTCCAAATTGCGATATACTTTGAAATTGCTCATATCTTAGCATTACTTCAAGCCTTGTGTTATAAATCGGCCTTTTTATTTCAATAGATTTTAGACATTACTAAATCTGTTTAACCCACAATCATACTTTTTATTTTTTTTGCACTTTCTGGAAAACTATTCCCATTATCCATCCACAATGAAAAATTCATGGAGTCAAAAAAATAAGAAGGAGAAATTTTAAATTCTCTTATTTCAGGTTTACTATTAAATATTTTTGGTAGAATTTCATTAATAAACCACGAATTGTGAGTAAAAAACAATGATTTTTTGCTACCAGTTATAGCTAATGGAGAAAGTAATAACTCCTTCATATCAGGGTCATAATCTTCTAAATTGATAATTTCTTCTATCAAACTAAAATCTAAATTTTCTGATAGTTGCAAAGAAAAATCATTCAAAGTTGGAATAAAATTGTTGCTGTAATCTGGCAAAATGTGGTCTTGTTCACACAAGTCTTTAACATTAATTATTTTCCCATCGCTGTTCTTCAATGTTTCACCAAAAATTGGAATAATTACTCTACGAACTCCCCACAAAGTATGTAAAATTCTATGTCGATTATCACTGCATAGTTCTTTAGTAGAATCAATAAATGAATGAATAGGCAAATAATCATTCACCGTTCCTCCTCTTCTTCTTACAGAAAGTTCTGAGTGTTTAAATGCGTTCATTTTATGGTTCCCAACATTCGTTTTCATTTGACAAATTCTCAAAATCGAAAGAATCGATTTGATTTTCGTATTTTATGATATTATGAAAACTCAAATTTAGTATATTTAATAATTCACTTGCTGTTTCTTCAGAATCAATTTCCGGAAACGAATTAATATCGTCAGTGTTAAAGTGCTTTTTGAAAAAAGTCCTTAGTTCAGATTTAATTTCATTAACATTTTCCTCGTACATGTAAAACTCAATTAGAGCACTACCTTTTAATTTTCTCAAGGTCTTTAAATCAGAATTAGACTTAATACTTTGTGCATCCTTTAAACTACTTGTAGTATTTATTAATGTTCCATTAGTTATTTCAGCAGAGTAGCCATCATCATTGTAAAAAAAGCCGATCTTATGAACAGCATATTGCACACTACTATTAGATTCTTTAGGCCTTTTTAGGATATTAGGTGTTAAGTAAGGTAAAATTTCTTTGTTGTATCCAATTGAATTAAAGACTGCCTTTGAGTTTGTAGTAATGTACTTAAACCTACCAAAACTAATTTGTTTCTTATCTGATAATACAAAGGATTTGTCGTCAATAAATCTTTCTCTGAATTGGTTATAAATAGATTCATTCACCAAAACAATGGCATCAAATTTAAATTGAGAATGAATTATATCCTTGCTTTTGATTAATAAGTCATGTCTTATCTCAATAAATTGATATGGAATGTTTTTTTTTGCTAAATGACTATTAAATAATTCTAAATTTTCTGGATGTATACCAATACCCTCATCACCATTAACATCATAAATATTTTTTTGGAGTACCCCTTCAACTTTGGAACCAGAAATATCTTCTATTATTTTCTCTATAACTCTCTGATTATTAGGCTGTAAGTTGTCGAATCTTAAGATTGACGAACAGATTACTTCATACCAAAGTTTGTCATTTTTATTTATTGATAAATTCTTGTTGCTTAAATTTTGAACAATGTTAAAAACTTGATTTTTCAACTTAAATCCATGATAGTTAATGCATGCTAAGCTGCAAATTTCATTAATCAAGTATAAACTACAATTGTTTGATATACTCCAATTTGATAAGATGTTAATTAGAGAATTAAAAAAGTCCTGATTAAAAGACACTTCACTTAATGGATTTATTATTGCGAAAATTTGCTTTTCTTCAAGACATAGTTTTTCATTGGCTATATTTTCTAAAAAATCAAAATTAAAATCTTGATAAAAGTAAAATTTAGATAAAAATAGGACAGTGAAAAAATAATTTAAATCAGTTTGAACTTTATGAGTTACGTATTTGTGAAATTCACTTATTACAAATTGAGTCGAATACTTATTGATATTATGTCTTTTGAAATTAACTAAGTCTTTTCCAATATGACCTGCTAAATCTAAATCAATATTATATTTTTGATAATAGGTATTTTCTAGTTTTTCGAGCTCAGGAAGAATTACTTGTAGCGATCTTTCCCATTCTGAATTAGATAAATTTATATTCTTTAAATAGGTATCAAACAAAAACCATATTTTATCTTCTAAATGCTGTATTGTGGACAAATATGTCATAAAAAAGTTTGGTTTTATTTCCATTAATTCCTGAGTAAAGTATCTAAATTTACCATTTGCCCTAACTGAGGAACCATAACTTTGAGATATTAAAATACCTCCGATAATTATATCTTGAAATATTTCTTCATTATTTTTTAATTTTTCTTTATAGATAACCTTTGATTCCGAAATTTTCCAACATATATCGTCAATTGCTTGCAAATATTCCCCTTTGTTTTCAATAGTATCTTGAATATTTTCTATGTTGGTTTGCGACATTATTTTCAAAGCATCGTTTAGTTTTACTTGATCGTATCTGCTCCAAGGATCATTCAAATTCTGGAAATAACCAAATGTTTCCCAAAATAAGCCTTCTTCGCTTTTTGAGTTGTTGCCTAAATATTTGCTTTCATGAAGCTCTTCCTTCTCTGCCATAAAATGGTTGAATTTTTAAATTAGTAATTTGGTTAATTATCAAATTCAGTCGAAAACTTAAGTTTTTAGGAGTGTATTCGGTGAATAGTACATTTGGTTATATTCTTAATTCGTTTATTGCTTGTGACTAACGATTTTACGTCGAATTTAGCCAATATTTGGTTAATGAACAAAAAATCCCTTACCCAAATATATTGAGCTATTTTGTAAAACATAATTTAAAAAATAATCGAATCAGGAGCATGCTTTTGGAATTAATAAATATTGTGAACGGGGTAGCTTAAAGCTCCGCCAATTTTCTTTTGACAATGCTCCCATCTCCAGGATTCTGATCGGGCTAACATTTCTGCATGCACCAATTAGTAAATCGAGCTTTCATTCGATTAATATTTTTACGCTTTTGGTATTTCTACCGTTAGCAAGTTTTCTTTTTTTGACCCAAAAATGTCGGATTCTGACTAACGTTTTTGTTTTGTATTGATAATCAAGTACTTGTAATGTTCAGTTCGGCATTAGTTAGTCCAAATTTATCAATTTGTTTTTGAATTCTTTTGACCAAACCTAGTTTTCTTTTTTGGTCTAAAAACAAATAGCCTTCGGGGTTTATGTATCTGGTGCCTTTTGTTACCATATTCCATACTATCACGGCCAATTTTCGTGCTGTTGCACTTATAGCTGACACCCTCCCTTTTTTAAAACTGATTCTTTGGAAAAAATCCCTTAATGGAGTGGAGTCTTTTAAATTCCCAATTGCATTCGCCGCATTTCTTAGGGCTATTTTTAGCCGGTTACTTCCTTTTGGGACTTTACTTGATATTATTTTGCCACCAGTTTTCTTATTGTTGGGTGCCAG
>NZ_RJUA01000023.1 GCF_024343575.1 Lacihabitans sp. LS3-19
ATTTGGTTTTCTTGTAAAGTACTTAAGAAATTCACTTTGCCAGAAATAGCCGCCGTAGCTATATACCTTTGTTTCCAAGCTTCTATGTCGCTTTTGAGCGTATTGATTGATTGTATAACCGCCACTTTTTGATCCAAAACGTTTTTGTCTATTTCAAATATTTCCTGCTGCTTTTGCGTCTGGTTAATGGTATTGTTTTCTAAACTGCCTTTGGCTTGTTCATAAGCCTGTTTTTTGCTTAGATATTTGCTCATTGAATTTTTAGCTTCCAAATGTGCCACAAAGCCTTTTTCTGCAAGTCGCTGTTGGCTTTGGGCTTCTTCTAAAGCCATTTGTAAATCTTGCTCTTGCAATTGCAATTGACTTTTGGTATTGTCCTGAAGTCTTCTTAAAGAACCGATTTCACTGCCAATGGTTGCCTTTTTCTTTTCAAAAACCCCATTGCTAGCAGCAGCTTTGGATTGCATCAAAGCTTGTTGAAATGCTTGATATGACTTTTGCAATTCACCCAAGCTAAAATACTGGGGAATCTTTGTGTTTTGAATTGCATTGATATTATTTTCCTGGGCAAAATTCACCAAAGTATTTACCGTTTCTTCAAGTTGCAGTACTTCGTCGTGGCTTGCTGTGCTTTCAAGATAGGCCAATACCTGGCCTTTTTCCACCAATTCGCCTTCTTTTGCAAAAAGGCGGGTGAGGTTACCATCTGTTTTGCTTAGGATAGTTTTTGGTAGATTATTGGCAACTACCTTGAGCGAAGAACCCACCAAGTCGGGATATTCTACAAACCAAGTAATGCCTATCAGCATAACAAAAGCCAAAAAGAAGACCGTAGTACCCCAACGAATAAGCCAGATGGGCGGTTTGTTGAGCACTTCGTCTACATTTGAATTTACCAATTCAGGCATGCGGTTTCTATTTCCACCATTATCTCCTTCAAATTCTATCTCGGGAGGAATTGGTGGCGGAGAAGCTTCTTTTGGAAGCAACTCTTGCTCAAAAACACCCCTACCCCCCATCAATATCCTGATGTCGGTATAGAGGAGCTTTTCCGAACTATTTATATATTCTTTTTCGTTCATTATATTATTTTTCTAATGCATAATAGAACACAGATAAACACGGATTTGACACGGATTTTTATTTATAAAAAATCAAAGTTTCGAGCAATATAAATTAAAATTGTCCGTGTCAAATCCGTGTGCTAAAAACACCCCTACCCCCCATCAATATCCTAATGTCAGTATAGAGGAGCTTTTCCGAACTATTTATATATTCTTTTTCGTTCATTTGTTATATTTGTATGAAAATCAAAGTAATTATGACAACAGTAATAAATTTAAGCGATATCGATTTTAGCTTTTTTGAAAAACTAAAAAAGCAATTCGGCGACAAAGACATGAGAATTACAATTGATGAAGTTCCCGAAAAAGTGAGCCAAATGGAAATTTTTAGAAAATTGGAGGCTTTACAAAAAAAGTATCCGCCAAAAGTAATTTCTAAAGACATAGATCTATCAGCTCTAGCCAACGAAGTAAATCTATGATTTATTTGGACACTGATTTTCTGATACACTATTTGGTTATTCAAGACAAAGAAATACACAGAATAGTAAATAAAAAGATAAAACCTTGGCTGGAGAGTGAAAAGGTTTTCATTTCTTTGCTAACCATGCAAGAAACTTCTTTTGTCCTTTCAAGACTTAATTTCGATTCTTTCGAAATAATTGAGAAAATAAATCAAATCGAAAGATTTGGAAATATTAATTATTCTAAAAAAGAATTTGAAAGAGCCAAATTTCTAGCTTCCAAGGTTGGTTTCAATAGTATCAACGACTGTCTACACACCGCCATAGCCGAATCACATTGTAAAGAACTTTATACCTTCAATAAAAAGGATTTCGAAAAAATAAAAAACTATACCGATTTGAAAATCAATATATTATCAGTTTGAATATTGCAAAGGTTTTCACAAAATCTTTATACTATATTTTACCATTCACCTTTCTTTAATACTTTTTTAACCACATAGGCCACATAGCATACTATTGTCCATATTTTTCAAATAGAAACATAGTTTCATCTATTGTGTCTATGTGGTATTTCCTTTTGTGAACTATGTGGTAAATATTTTTTTTCACAATTTTATCCTCACGCATCACCTCCCCAACTTCCCAACTTTCCACCTTCCTAACTTACCACCTTTCCAACTTACCACCTTTCCAACTTACCACCTTTCCAACTTTCCAACTTTCCAACTTTCCAACTTTCCAACTTTCCAACTTTCCAAATACTCAACTCCCCAACTCCAACTGATTCTTTACCAACTCATAATATCTTCCGTTTGACCTACTCAATTCCGCATGTGTGCCCACTTCTACCACTTTACCTTTTTCAAATACTATAATCTGGTCGGCATTTTTTACGGTGCTTAGGCGGTGGGCTACTACTACTACAGTTTTGCCTCTGTTAAATTCCTCCAGATTATCCATAATTACCCTTTCGTTTTCGGCATCAAGGGCATTGGTGGCTTCGTCAAAAAATAGATATTCAGGGTTTTTATATACGGCTCTGGCTATCAATAGTCTTTGTCTTTGGCCTTGTGAGACGCCATTGCCTTCAGCACCTATTTTGGTGTTGTAGCTTAGGGGTAGTTCCTCTATAAAATCTTGGATGTTGGCCACTTTTACAGCATGCATGAGTTTGTGTATATCTGGCCGTTCGTCTGATATGCTGATGTTATTGGCGATGGTGTCAGAAAAAATATAGCCGTCTTGCATTACAGTGCCGCATAGGCTCCGCCAATAGTCGTGACTGATGTTTTTGAGTTGAGTATTGCCAATTTTGATTTGGCCTTTTTGGGCATTTACAAACTTTAGCAACAGTTTTAATAAAGTAGTTTTACCACTGCCACTACTGCCCACTATGGCGGTGGTTTTACCTGCGGGTATTTTGATGTTGATATCGGTCAAAACTGGTTCATTGCCAGCACCGGGGTAAGTATAACTCAGGTTTTCAATATTGATACTGTGGTCTTGTGGCAAGGTTTTGAGCAAATGCTGGTCTGCGGGTTCTTCCTCGTCCATGGTATGGACTTCGTTGAGGCGTTCGAGGCTCATTTTGGCATCTTGGAGGTGTTGCATAAAACCCACCAATTGCTCCACAGGGCTATTGAGCTGCCCGATGATATATTGCATGGCCATCATGGCTCCTAGGGTCATTTGGCCATTGACCACCGCCGTAGCTGCCAAAAAAGTAATAAAAATATTTTTGCCCTCGTTGATAAACAAAGCCCCCACTTGTTGATATTGTTGCAGAGCTAAGCCACGCATACTCAGTTTAAAGCTTTGTACCTGTAGATTCTCCCAGTCCCAGCGTTTTCTTAATGTGGCATTGTTCAGTTTTAGCTCAGGAACAGATTGTACGAGCTGAATTAATGAGCTTTGGTTTTTGGAATTTAGGGCAAAACGTTTGTTATCCAAAACACGGCGATATTTGAGAAACAATACCACCCACACACTGTAAGCCACCGAAGCCACCACAAATACCCCAAAAATGCTGAGATTATAATAGGCCAACACAAACGAAAAAATGACCAGATTAAACATAGAAAACAGCACATTGAGCGAGGTGCCTGTTAGAAATGACTCTATGCGGCTATGGTCTCCTATGCGTTGGAGGATATCCCCAGTTTGTTTGCTCTCAAAATAGCTTACAGGCAGTTTGAGCAGTTTGCCCAAAAACTCTGAAAGAATGGACAGGTTGATACGGGTACTCACATGTAGCAGTATCCACGACCGCAGAAAATCTACCGCCATGCGACCAATGAAAAGCATGAGTTGTGCAGCCAGTACCAGATAAATAAAATTAAGATTGCGGGTTTGGATGCCCGTATCTACCACACTTTGGGTAAGAAAAGGCATAATGAGTTGTATCATGGAACCTACCAAAAGCCCCAAACCCAGCTGAACAACAAGGGATTTGTACTTAAAAAAATATTGAAACAAAGCCCCAAAGCTTTTCTCTTTGTTTTTTTCTGCAAAGGTATCGTTCTCAAAAAAAGCCGCCGTAGGCTCTAGGAGCAAAGCCACGCCAGTGCGTTCGCCATCTATGACTGTTGTTGCCCATTGAGATTCGAATTCTTTAAAACTATATATTATCAAACCTTTAGCTGGGTCGGCTACAAAGACTTGGTTTTTTGAAATTTTATAGACCACAATGAAGTGGTTCTGACTCCAGTGGACTATTGATGGAAGCGGTGCATCTTTCTTTAATTTTTGAAGATTAACTTTAACACCAAGGGTTCTAAATCCAACCTTTTCAGATGCCTGAGCAATACCTAATAGATTTACACCTTCTTTGCCCAGCTCCGTAGCGTCTCGTAATTCTTGTGCAGATAAATTGCGACCATAAAACTTTGCAACCATTCTAATACAAGCTGGACCACAGTCCATGGCGTCATATTGGCGATATGTAGGAAAAGTACTCATTGCCCATATAGAGGGTTATTAGTTAGATTTTCATCTCCCCACGTACCAGTGTACGGATTATAACTACATTTAGCAGGTTTTGAGTAAATATTGTTTGGGTCTTGAATATACACTCTACAATCGGTACAGATATGTCTAAATTCACAATCTTTACAAACTTCTATCTGGTCTTTATGTATATTCCATACGTCTTTAAAATCATTCTTTTCAATTGCTTCTTTTACCGTAATATTTTTTATATTTCCATAGCTTTTTGTCATCGACGGGCAGTTCTTAATTTCGCCATTAATATCGATACCTACTTTTTTATTCAAACAGGTGTTTTTAGTTTGGGATTCTGAAAAAGTTTTTATATTGTTGGCGAACGTATGCTCACTTATTGCACCACAGTGAGAACTATCATTAAGAATTTGTTTTACTAATATTAGATTACCCATTTTTGATTTATGAAGGTCTAAAATCTTATTTTCCGGAGCAGAATATAAAATAATACTCTGTATCACGGGCCTTTCAGCCAAAATTTTGTGATAACTTTCAATTGGAATTGAGCCATTAAATTTAAGTATGAATTCAATGGAGCTAATGTTTTCACCTTCGAGAGGATTTAAAAGGCTTTCTATATTTTCTAATGAAGAGTCACAAAAAAATCGAATTTGAAAATGTCTGCAACCTAAATTTATTAGCTGAATCATTGCTGAAAGAGCGTTGTAATCAGAATTTGATGAAAGGTCTAGAATTGAGTTTGAAATCTCACCTGGGTAGTGATAGTCAAGTATTATATTAGGGAAGTATTCTAATTCTTTCTTGGAACAAAAGAAAATATAATCATTTTGTTCCAGAAATTCGAAATACTCAATTATAATATTCTCATATTTGTTGTTGTAGAAATCATTGATTTGAAAAACAGTCTTTCCCTGATGATTATTCAAGATTTCATATAATGAATTTGGAATCATGTGAAAAGTATTCCTATTGATGTCAATTATAATTGATCTTGAAAACCCTTTGGAAATTAGACAGCAAGCATAGAGTTTAAAATATTTGTTTTTCATAAAAGGAATCCCAACTTATTATTTTAGATATTTTTTTATGTGGCGGCTGTGTTATATAAAAACTGGTATTTAGTTCATTGTTTGTAGTAATTCTTACCTTCGTGGAGTTTTCAGCCCGAAATGTTGTTAAAGTCCTGAAATTTATTGGTAATGATTTTAATTTCTTTTTTGAAAACATAGGTAATCTGCAATTTCTTTTTCTAAATAATAATTACATTCATATGACAGTCTTCCAAATTGACCATCAGGATTTACTTCGAGGAAAAAGAACTTTCCATCTGTAGAGTAAATAAAATCAATAGAACCACAGTTTAAATCTAAATTTCTTATAAATTTAATTATCTTTATTATAAGATTTTTTGGCAGTTTAAAAGGAACTATTCGTTGACTATTTTTATCATCCTTTCGGTAGTCAAGATTTTCAGAACTTGAAAAGATTGCAAAAGCGAATAAACTGAAGTTTAGAAAAAACACTCTTACATCCATTTTTTTTCTGATAATACTTTGTAAGCAAGTTGGGAAAAAGATGTCACCAGTTTTCGTATCGGGTATTTTAATTGATTCTGCATAAGTTCCAACATTTTTGTTGAACAATTTCCCTGTAAATACATCCTGTATTGCCTTTGAAACAATTGAGTTTTCTTTAAAAAATTTTGTAGTTCCGTGGTTTAAATAATCAGTAATTAAAGTTTGTGGTATCAAAAGACCGGCATTTAATGCAACTTTTAAATTTATAAGTTTATTATATTTTAAATCATTTGATGTACCAAGGACTAAAGAACCATGGAATTTAAATTCTTCCATTAAGTAATTACTAAAAGAATTCCATTCATTGAATAGATAACTCGTTATACTTTGATTTGCATTACTATTGGATATTTGGTAATTAAAAGCTCCTTTTCTTAACCAAACTGATGAAATTTCAGAAAATTTAAGTTCCTTCAGATTAAATTTAATGGTAGAATTTAAATTAATCTCCATTTCAAATTTACTAATGAAGTCAGATTCATTAAATCTTATAAACTCGAAATTATAGTAAATTAACCAGTCAATTACTTTATTGACGCTATCCTCTTTTTGCTCAGTAAGTATTAATATCATAAGTAAAAGAACCTGAGTGCAAAAAGCTTACACTCAGGTAATTTAGTTAACATTCTTGAATATAACGTTTAGTCCAATGAATTCCTAAAAAGCTATGGTCCTCCTCGACCATTTCTCTTCCATCGCAAAGATCAACCACATTATAACTAGTACTCCCTCCTTTAATAGTTTCTAATTTAGAAATTTCGGAAGTCTCGAATTTAGAAAACTTAGAATTGTTTGATTTAATTGATTCCATTTTGTTTGTTTTTATGATTTTACTTATAACAACTTGTAATAATAATGTCTTACTCCATTGGTTTCCAGCGACCCCATATAGTAATACCAAGTATTTTTGTGTCCGAACGCTCATATGCCCCACCACCCACTGAGGAAGATGAGCCACATCCAACCATCTCATAGCTGTCTGATCCCCCTTTAATTTGTTCGAGGGAGTTAATTTCTGAGCCTCTAAATTTTTTGAAAGACTCGTGATTGATTTGTTCCATAGTTGACTTGTTTAAGTTATAAATTTATTTAATTGATTTTTTATTTATTAGGTACCTGTTTTTCCTTTGATAATTCTCAAGTGGTTCAATTCCAATAGATTCTCTATCTTTATTTAAGGAAATAATATTACTATATGGTAAAACATGAAAAGGTGGAAAAGAAAATTTTATTGTATTACCAGTACCATATTTTTGGAACTGAGTTAAATTTGAATAATCATAGGCATAACCTAGAAGTTGGGGGTAACAATTTCCAATTTTTATTTGATTCAACAAGGTAATGAACAATTTGTCTTTTATGTCTTTGATATAAAACCCATGAATAATAATCAAACCGGCTCCCAGCCATGGGTCTTGATAGTCTTTTTTAATGCTTTGAACGCCAATTGTTTTTTCACTGGGAAATCCATATTTTTCAATTAATTCTAAGAGTTCGAGAATGTTTTTGTTGTCTATTTGTTTTTGAATTTCAAAACCAGTAATTTTTTTAATGATATCTGGATTGCCTTGCCATCCCTTTATTGTATCATTTTTGACTACTTGATGTCTTAATTTCTTATATTTACCTGTTCTATACAATTGGTCATCATGTTTCATTCTATTTATTGCTTCTTGATATATTTTATTGATACCTTTTAAATGGTAATCTCTTAGTGTAGGATATTCTTGCACAAATGAGGCCCATAATTTTGATTTTTTAAGGTTTCTAATGTTTTTCAACTTTTCTATACTCTTTATTGTAGCTCCATATTCTACAGCTTTCTTTAACCAAATTATAGCTTGTTCATAATTTTTTACTTTAATCGCGACAACTGCAGCGTTCATTAGGTTTGGTCTAAGTCCTTCCTCATTTGAAAAAGCTTTGGAGTAGTTCAGAAAAGATTCGTTGTATTTCTTATTTAGAAAATTAATTTCAGCATCATATATATATGGGTAATAGTTGTTTATATAGTCTTGGGCACTTAGATCTTTTGAATTAAATAAGTTTAGAATTATCAGAAATAAAAAAAAAACTAATTTGTTGTTTTTGATTTTTTTTTGAATTCCTTCAATTTCTAGAAGGAAAATTGCTTTATACCTATTTTCTTTTTTTTTATTTAAAAACAGAATAATAGTTTTATCAATTAAATTATCAACAACACAGACTGCTTTTTTAACAACTCGAACTACGAGCAAGTTTACTGCTTTTATCGTACTTAAATCCTGTTTGATTCTTATAACTGCATTCTCTATCTTAAAATGATTAAGGGCATCAGAATAGGCCAACATGGAGCCTTCGTCAGGGTGCGTTTCCAAATACTCCAATGCACTGCTTTCTGTAACAGATACTTGTAGCTGCTTTAAGAATTTGGTGAAAGTGCTTAGGAAATTGTTTTTCAAGGTGTTTAAGATTATTTGCTTCATCAAAAGTGAAAAACCTAAAACCCATTTCTAAATTTCTAACTTATAAAAATTATAAGTAAACTTATATTTTTAATAAATTTTGTTATATTTTTTACCTTAAAATCATTTTTCAGAAAATTATTACTTACACAATATGCTAATAATCAAACACTTACCCCCCTCCTGTAAAACTTATAAAAAAAATAAGTTTTGATTTTTGAAATATTCCTTTCTATATTTGGTTTCTTAAAAAATCACCCAAAAAGAAACGCAAACAATTCAAAACTTTTAAAACACAAGAGATATGTCTAAAGAAGACTTCGGTACACAAATCCTAAAATTCAGAAAAGCACAGAACTTAACCCAAAGTGACCTTGCCATAATACTAGGTGTGTCACAGCCAACTGTAGGTTTTTGGGAAAGCGGATACAACCAGCCCAAAGCGGACAAAAAAGAACTATTACTCAAACTTATGACTCCTAAAAATCCAGAAACTCAAGATGAGATAAGGCATTTAAAAGAAACTATCTCTCACCAAAAGATTATTATTGAATTATTACAAGATAAAGTTAAGGGCTTGGGTGGGAGTTTATAAGGGTGGTATTACTTTTATTAATTGAATCTAGGAGAATTAAATGAGATAGGTGTAGTTTCACTTTTAAAAATAACTATCCAAATATTTAAAAATATCTTTTGATTTTCTTACTTCCCCTGCTCCTTGAAAGTTTCCTCCTCCGCATATTTTATCAAAGCGGGAAAATCCAATTGTGTGATGGTGTTTTTTTCTTTCACGTTTTCACCAAAAACCTTCTTAACGGGAATTTTAAAATTGGCTTTTATGGACAAAGAATAATATTTGTTCAAAGGCTCATTTGCCAAAGTGTTTTCAGGTACACAAACTTTGTTATTATCGCTATTTTCGATTTTATTGTCATCTATTAACATGGGATATACACAACCGTAAACCGCAAACTGGCGTTTAATCAATACCTTTCGACTTGGTAATTTGGCTTTTCCTGACCACCAAATGTCTTTCACAGCATTCATGGCGTCTTTGGTAGCTTCTTCGCCTTTTACGGCTTCTAGCTTAATTAAAGTCTCCGTGATATTTTTGCTCATTTCGTCTTCATAAGCGTTTTCGCTCAAAAGTGCTTTCATGCCTAAAATCACACCTGTAAGGTTAGAATATGCGTCTTCGATAGAAAAACTTGAGTATCGCTCCGGCACCAATGGAATAAAAGACGCCCCATAAGCCGTAGAGATTTCGTGCCAAACAGACAAATCGTAGGCTATTTTTCCTGCTAAATGCACAGCGTCTTCATTTGGGAAATTTTCAGGTATATTTAGAATTAGATTCTTCATACCAGCCTCATTTCCAAGCTTTAGTACAAACTCACCTTGGTTCTGTTGGCTTTGAATCAGCACATACAAATAGGCTGTAAAATCAGCAATATCTCTCAGGTGTCCCATATCTATAAAACCGCCATTCTGTGTGTATATTATGCCGTTGTGTTCTTCCTTGCTACCAAGAAACTTGTGTTTCCCCATTTGCTCAAAAGAGGTAACTTCGGTTATTTTCACAAATGGCATACCTGCCACTTTTACGTCTACACCAAAAGAGCAACATGTGCGGATAATTCTCGGAGGAGGATTTTTAAGGTTTACATTTAGAGGTGCCTTAGCAAATAAACTAAAGGATATGAAAAATAATATTAATATTCGCATAATTTTGTAACTGGAGAATTCGCCCGCAAAAATACTATTTTTTTAAGGCTTTTCGATATATAAATTTGATAATGGTATAAACAGTTCACTGTATGCTTGAAAGTAAACCCTCCAAACTCGACATAATGACCGCCCACGAAAGAGTGAGGCCTTATATAAACCGTACACCCGTCCTTAGCTCCGAGTATTTAAACGAAAAAACTGGTGCTGAGGTATTTTTTAAATGCGAGAATCTTCAAAAAATCGGGGCATTTAAGGCTCGAGGAGGAATAAACGCGGCATTGAGTTTAGACAAAGAATTGGCAAAAAACGGAATTTGTACACATTCGTCTGGCAATCACGCCCAAGCGGTGGCACTTGCTGCCAAAATGCTCAACACAAAAGCCTACATAGTGATGCCAGAAAATGCTCCTTTGCCAAAAGTGAATGGTGTAAAAGAATTAGAAGCTGAGTTGATTTTTTGTGAGCCAACACTAGAAGCAAGAGAAAACGGCGTGAAGGAAATCATAGCAAGAACCCAGGCGTTTTTCATTCATCCATTTGACAATTATGACGTAATAGCTGGTCAGGCCACAGCAGCGAAAGAACTCTTGGAGGAATATCCCGACTTAGATGTTATATTAGCCCCAGTAGGTGGTGGCGGACTTTTAAGCGGAACTGGACTATCGGCGAAATATTTTTCAAAAAAAGCCAAAGTCTATGGATGTGAACCAGAAGGTGCAGCGGATGCTATTTTGTCTTTTAAGTCTGGAAAAATCGAAAATGCTCCTTTTATCAATACCATCGCGGACGGGCTACTTACTAAACTTTCAGATAAAACGCTGAGTATTATTAAAGAAACCGTGACGGACATTTTCACCGTGAGTGATGATGAGATTTTAGCAGCCATGAAACTGGTATTTGAAAGACTCAAGGTCGTAATAGAACCTTCAGCGGCTGTGCCTTTTGCTGTACTTTTAAAACAAAAAGACTTGTTTAATGGCAAAAAAGTAGGGATAATTTTCAGCGGCGGAAATGTAGATTTGTCAAAGATTACTTTTTGAGTATTTGCAATTCTACTCTTCTGTTTTTTTGTCTGGTTTCTTCTTGAGCGTTGCTGGCTATTGGCTTTAGGCTCCCAAAACCTTTGGTTTTAATTCTTGAACTTTTGATGCCTTTTTTTGTCAAATATTCCTTTACAGCCTCTGCTCTTTCTTTGGAGAGTTTCATGTTTAAATTATAATCGCCTTGATTGTCGGTATGGCCTTGAAGTTCAATTTCGACTTTCGGATTTTGTTCTAAAAAAGCAAAAACATTCTCTAGTTCAGGGGAAGATTCAGGCAATAAAATGGGTAAGCTCTGCACAAAATACAAGTTTTTTATGACGCCATCAGGGTTGAGATTTGGACTAATATTATCATTTTGAAAAATATCAAATAAGTTACTCGCTGTATTTTCATCAATAAAATAATCGTAGAGTTTTATCATTGCCACAGCTCCTGAGGTTGTCTTAGTGCCTTCTTGGTTGAAAAAACTCACTTGAGATTTATTATCGATGTCCATATTATCATCAGCATCTGGAAAATTCATGGTAAGTTTTCCATTCACAAAAACGTTCACTAGTTTGGTTTTAGCATTTCGCGTGGTCACCAAATGCACATATTTACCTTGACTTGAGGCCAGTTGGTCACCAAAAAGTTGGCCATATAAAAGCATGCTTCCGTCGTCATATCTGAAATACATCTCGATACCGTAAGACCCACTTATAAAGTTTTTGATTTTTGAGTTGTCAAACATCAAGCCCGAACTCTCCGGAATCCTGTAAACTTTGCGTTTTTCTTTGCCAAATTTCTCCACAACTTCTTCAATAAACTCTCCTTTCTCCCCTTCTACTTGTAAGGCTGGATATTTCTTCGTGAATTCTTCAAAACCATTGTCAAAATAATAAAGAGCTTGGTTTTGGGAAAAAGAATTTGAGAAAATCAGAAAAAAACAAAAGGAGAAGATGGCACTTTTAAGCATTTTGAAAAAATTAAACCCTTTTTTTTGATATTAATCGAAGTTACAACAAAATGAACAAGGATTTCAAAATTCTAGAATTTAAAAATTATTTTTTGAAGAAATTCAAAATCAACAAAAGAAAAATCTTCAAGTACTTTTTGGGAAAGGCAATTGGAATGTTGCTAAATTGCATAAAAAAATATTATGAATACATCCCTTATAAAAACCATTTTAAGCCAAGCTGCAGTTTTCGTAATCTTGATAATGTTGATCAGTTTTGTACTTGATACAGGTGTAGATCGCCTTACAAAAGAATTTTCTGGACAACTTATGGTAGATTGGTTTAATAGTATTTTGACCTTTGGCAAAATGGGCCTTTGGATTTTGATATCTGTGGTTTATAGTTATTTCAGAACGACTCAAATAAAAAAATAAAGCCCGAAACATAGTCTCGGGCTAGATTTTATTGTGCTAAAGTGGCAAATGTCTGTGGTTTTTTCGGGAAAACCGCCCACATAATGATGTATAAAAACACGATAGGTATCGGAGTAAAAAATGCTCCAACGGCCAATACTCTTAAAAGTGTTACATCTATTTCTAAATATTCTGCCAATCCAGCGAATACTCCACCTAACATACTTTCGTTTCCTTTTATTCTAAATAGCTTTTTCATATTTGTAATTTGTTTTGCTTTGTTTGATGATTCAAAACTAACACACAGCAAGGTACTGTGCATAACAAAGTACATGAATGGATGGAAATAGTGATGAGAAGTTTTTTTTGATTATGATTTTTTTTTCGAAAAACGGAAATGATACAAATTTTATGGCACTCGGATAAAGCTGATGCAAGTAACGCAGATTTTCACGGATTTATCAACAAAAAATAAAATACGCCGAAAATAGCCTAACAAATTAAAGTCTACTTCATATCAACCACAGTAACACCTTGACCACCCCTATCTGCATGTTCGTCAGACATTTTCTTTACGGATTTGTATTGTTTTAGATGCGTTCTTATCAAATTACGCAGAATTCCGTCGCCTTTGCCATGCACAATTCTTAGCTGGGGATAGCCCAAAAATATGGCGTCGTCCATCAATACATCCACTTCTTGAAGTGCCTCCTCTCCCCTTTTTCCTCTAATATCCAAATTAAAACTAAACTGGGTCATCTTTTCATTTATGTCGATTCCACGAAGGTTTTCTCTGGGCGTTTCTTTTACGGCAGATTTGTATTCTTTTTTAGATACCCGCTCTAACCTTCCCAATCTTATATTAGATTTCAATTCGCCTAACATTACCTCGGCATCTTTGCCATTTAAGCTTATCACCTGACCATAAGTTTCTTGGCCAGCTAATTTCACAAAATCTCCTATTCCTATTTTCCCGTCTTCTTTTTCAAAAGTTATTTTATTAGTAACAACAGCAGCTTGCGTTTTTTCAGGTTTAAGTTTTTCTACTTTGAAATCATCCAAAGCTTTTCTGACATCTTTGGTCTTTTCTTTGTCTGCTTTGTTTTCTTTTATTTCTTTAATGGTGCTCTCTATCTGCTTATTGGCATCTTTGAGCAAAGTTTTGGCATTTTCTTTGGCTTCATTCAATATACGTTTTTTGTCCGTATCCAAGAAATTCTTCAAAGCATTGTATTGATCTATTTTTTGCTTAAGTTCGGTCGTTTCTTTTTTCAATAAAGCATTTTGCTCGGCAAAAACCTTTTTCTCTATTTCTAACTCTTTCAGCAACTTTTCAAAATTCACCTGATTTTTGCCCAATTTCCTTTTGGCATTGTCTACTATATGTCTTGGCAAACCTATTTTTTGGGCTACTTCCAAGGCAAAAGAACTTCCAGGCTTTCCTATTTCAAGTTCATACAAAGGATCTAATTGCTCGGCGTCAAACTTCATTGCACCATTTATCAGTCCAGGGTTTTTGTCTGCAAATATTTTAAGATTGGTATAGTGTGTATTTACAACACCAAAAGCATTGTTTTTAAGTAAATTTTCAAGAATAGATTCCGCGATAGCTCCACCCAAAGATGGCTCTGTACCAGTTCCAAACTCATCTATCAAAAACAAAGTATTTTTGTCGGAATGCACCAGAAACTCCCGCATATTGGTCAGGTGCGAACTGTAAGTGGAAAGGTCATTCTCAATACTCTGTTCGTCGCCAATATCTATAAAAATACTTTTGAAAATTCCGATTTTAGAATCAGGAGAAACAGGCACCATCAGTCCGCATTGAGCCATATATTGCAGCAGCCCTATGGTTTTCAACATAACTGATTTACCTCCTGCATTAGGACCAGAAACTACCAAGATTCTGTTTTCAGCATTTAGGCCAACTTTTAGCGGAATTATCGGCTTATTTATTTTTTTATGAGCCAAATACAAAAGCGGATGTGTGGCTTTTGTCCAATCAACTATTGTTTCGTTTACCAACCAAGGATTCGAGCAATCTGTTTTATGGGCCAATCGTGCCTTTGCTCTAATAAAATCCATCAAACCTAAAAAGTTATAAGACTTTTCTAAGTCTGGCAAATGAGGCCGAAGTGCCGAAGTAAGATTTTCAAGAATCTTTATTATTTCTCTTCTCTCTTTAATTTCTAAATCTCTAATCTCATTGTTGGCTTCTAAAACCTCGCCCGGTTCTACAAAGGCTATCTGGCCTGTGGAAGTTTCATCGTGTACAAAGCCTTGCAACTTACGTTTATGTTCAGCCAAAAGTGGCAAAACTAAGCGACTGTTTCTAAAAGCCAAGCTCATATCCTCGCCTATCCAACCAGAGTTTTTGGCAGTTCTGTATATTCTTTCTAAAGTTCGTTTTACATTGGATTGCTCAACGGCCAGTTTCCTCCGTATGTCATATAACTCACGCGAGGCATTATCTTTAACTTTTCCTTTTTCATCTATTACTCCATTAATCTGTGCAATCAAATCACCCCAGCCCTCTTGTTTATTCTCAGGAAGTGTGTTTCGCATCAAGGTTTTTAACTGAGGATATCTTTCATCTTCTTTATTTTTAAAAAAATGAATGATTTGCTGAATGGTGGTCAATGATAATTTAATATCAAAAAACTCTTCTTCGTCAAGATATGCCCCCGGAATGGCCGCACGTTTTAGATAGGGAATTACATCAAGGTAATTTTGATTAGGAAAACTGGATTCGAGTTGCAAAATCAAACGAAACTCAGCAGTTTGTTCGACCATCTTTTTAATCTGGTCAAACCTATCCGAAAACTTAATTTTATCCACAAAAGACCTTCCTAAAGAACTCACGCATTCTTCAGCCAAAAGCACTCTTATCTTATCAAAACCTAATTTTACCTCTATATTTTTGGGGTATAACATCCCTATGCGTTTTTTTTGCAAAATTACGCACAAAACCCGAATGTATGGGATTTTCAAAGTTTATAAATCAAGATAGATTATTTATATAGCTGAGAATTCATATTTATAAAGTTTCCCCAGTAATAAATTGCAAATAATTTTCTTGGTTTATTACAGAAAAAGTTGCTTCAACATAAGTTTTTGCAAATGCTGTAGGAACCTTTGCCTTTCCGTCTTTAAACTTAAATTCAAATGCTCGCAACTGCCCATTTTCATGTTCGAGCCAGTCGACTTCTTGTTGATCATAAGTACGCCAAAAATAAGTCTCAGTCAAGCTTTTGCTATATTTTAAAAACTTAAGCCTTTCAGAAACTAAATAATTTTCCCATAATTCGCCTTTGTCATTTCTCAACGCCATTGGTCTAAAATCATTTATTAAGGCATTCCTTACACCTAAATCCCAAAAATACCATCGTGAACTTTTACTGATTTCTTTCCTCAAGTTTCCACTAAAGGCTTCTATTTTTTTCAAAATAAATACTTTGCTGCATAAATCAAGATATTTTTCAACCGTATTTCTACTCATTTGAAGCTGTTTAGCCAGTTCATCCAAAGAAACTTCTTTTCCAATTTGAAAAGCAATCAACCTTAGCAAATCCCTTATTTTTGAACTATTCTTAATTCCTTCATAGGCAATAATATCTTTTAACAAATAGGTATTCAGTAGATCCTTCAAATATTCAGCTTTGGATACCGAAAATGGCAAATTCCAAAGTTCAGGATAAGCCCCATATATCATTCTCTCCTCTAAATTTTGAAGGGTTTGCAAGGCATTCTCTTGTTCCATTAATTCCCCTTGCGAAATTGGAAATAACTCATGAAAGTAAGCTCTTCCAGTAAGTGGCTCTCCTGATACATTAGCCAAATCAAAAGCAGATGAACCTGTGACAATAACTCTTATGCCACTAATATTGTCAATAATTAATTTTAATATTTTACCAATTTCAGGAATTACTTGTGCTTCATCAATAACCAAAAGATCAATATTTTGCAATATCCTTTCATAATTGGCTATGCTTTTATGTACCAAGAGTTGTTGCGTATCAATATCTTCGCCTTGCAACATCAATATTCTGAAAGATGTATTAGCTATAATTTTTTTTAAAAGAAATGTTTTACCAACGCGTCTTGTTCCAAAAATCAGATTAACTTTATTAGGAACCAGTCTCTCGACAAGGATTTTCTCTATTACTCTATTAATATCCACAATCTATATTTTTTACCAAAAATAAATATTTTTCATTAATTCCTTCAATAGATTGAAAAATTTAATATAAAATTATTCAATAGAATAAATATATTTACATTTTTAGAGTAATAATTAATTAAAACTCTTGTAATTTTAATTTAATCTAAAATAATAAATACCTGCCTCTAATTAGCTTTAAGCCATCTAAAGACCTATCATTCTTCATCAAATTGAAAACAAAAAAAATACAATTTTTCAAAATAATCTCCCTATATTTATTTCATCAATAACCTAAATAACCAAAATGAAAACATTCTTACTCTGTTGCCTTACTTTTTGTACAACTACAATAGCTTTTAGCCAAAAAAAATCGAAAAAAAGTATTGATATTTCCTCGCAAACAGTCGTGGACACATTGAATACCGAACTTTACAAAGGCCTTAAATGGCGAAACATTGGACCCACAAGAGGAGGAAGAAGCGTAACTGCTACAGGAGTAACCCAAAATCCAATGGTTTATTATTTTGGTGGAACAGGTGGTGGTGTTTGGAAAACTGAAGACGCTGGAATTTCATGGAAAAACATTACAGATGGACAAATAAACACAGGAAGTGTTGGAGCCATTTCTGTTGCAGAATCAGACCCAAATGTAATATATGTAGGAATGGGAGAACATCCTGTGCGAGGTGTGATGACTTCCCATGGCGATGGCGTATACAAATCAACTGATGCTGGTAAAACTTGGAAGCACATAGGTCTAGAAAAAACCAGACAAATTGCGGAAATCAGAATTCATCCGAACAATCCCGATGTAGTTTATGTGGCCGCACAAGGTGCCCCTTATGGTGCCAATGAAGATAGAGGAATCTATAAGTCTATAGATGGCGGTAAAACTTGGCAAAAAGTTTTTTATGTAGACGAAAACACTGGCTGTGCTGACCTCAGCATGGACATGAACAATCCGAGAATCTTGTATGCCAGCATGTGGGAACATAGACGCTATCCTTGGAAAGTAGTTTCTGGTGGTGCTGGTTGTGCCATTTACAAATCAGATGATAGTGGTGAAACTTGGAAAAAACTTAGTGAAGGTTTACCTAAGGCTTTTGGAAAATCTGCGGTTTCGGTTTCGAAGGCAAACTCAAACAGAGTTTATGCAAATATAGAAGCTGAAGGCGATAAAGCAGGGGTTTATAGAAGTGATGATGCTGGCAAAACGTGGAGTCAAACTTCCAAACAGAGAGTTACGATTGCGAGAGCTTGGTATTATATAGAAATTTTCGCTGACCCTATCAATGCAGACTTGGTATATATTATGAACGCCCCGTTTCTAAAATCTATTGATGGCGGAAAGTCATTCTTCCCAGTTAAAACTCCCCATGGCGACAATCACGATGTTTGGATAAACCCAACAAATAATCAAATAATGATTAATGCAAACGATGGAGGTGCGAACATCAGTTTCAACGGAGGAGCGAGTTGGAGTACACAAGAGAATCAGCCGACGGCACAGTTTTATAGAGTGATTACGGACAATCAGTTTCCCTATAATGTTTATGGCGGTCAGCAAGATAATTCTTCAATGGGCATTAGTTCCAGAACCACTGGGCCGGGCATAGGCTGGCAAGACTGGTTTACAGGACCTGGTTGCGAGTCTGCTTTTATCGCATTTGACAATCCCAACGAACCTAAACTTATTTACGGAGGTTGTTATCAAGGGAATTTGGAAGTTTTAGATCGAAATACAGGTATTACAAAAGATATTATTGCTTATCCTCACATTGGTTTAGGTGAAATACCCAAAGACCAAAAGTATCGTTTCAATTGGAACTCTCCGCTGGTAAATTCTCCGTTTAGAAACAATGTACTTTACCATGGTGGCAATGTAGTATTAAAAAGTACTGACGGAGGCTTAAGCTGGAATGAAATAAGTGGTGACTTAACCAGAAATGAAAAAACCAAACAAGAAGAAGGCGGTGGGCCTTATACCAACGAAGGTGCAGGTGGCGAAGTCTATAATACGCTCCAATACATCGCTGTTTCACCGCACAAAGAAGGCGTGATATGGACAGGAAGCGATTGCGGTCTGGTATTTCTTACCCAAAACGAAGGAAAAAACTGGGAGAATGTAACACCAAAAGATCTCGACGAATGCATGATAAACAGCATCGAGGTGTCTCCTCATGATCCTGCTACGGCTTATGTTGTGGCTACCAAATACCGCTTTAATGACTTTAGTCCAATGGTATATATCACAAAAGATTATGGACAAACATGGAAAAAAATCATCAGTGGCATTCCGAATGAAAACTTTGTGAGGGTAGTTAGAGAAGACACCAAGCATAAAGGTTTGCTTTATGCAGGTACTGAATTAGGTTTATATATTTCCTATAACCAAGGTGAGCAGTGGAACAAACTTCAACTAAACTTACCAATTGTACCCATTAACGACTTGGTGATACATGACAATGACCTTGTAGCGGCTACCGCTGGCAGAGGATTTTGGATATTAGATGATTTGGCAGCTCTTCAACAATCACGAAAGCTTGAGAAAACAATGCTTTTTCAACCAAAAAGTACTGTAAAAATCGATGCACAAACTCCTCCTGAGCCTATTCCTGGCATGGGACAAAATCCTATGACAGGATTGATTATTGACTATTTCTTGGAAGAAAACTTAGACAGTTCTAGAGTTTCGGTCAATATTTTGGACAAAAACAAAAAAACAATAAGAAGCTACAGCAATCAAAAAGACAAGACTTATGTAAAATATGACGGTGGCCCAGCTGAGAAAAAACCAATTCCTAGCAAAAAAGGTATAAACAGAATGGCATGGGACTTAAGAAATGAGAGTATTCAAGGAGTAAATAAAGTATTTGTAAATGGTGATTATAGAGGCTCTAGTGTTCCTCCCGGCAAGTATTTTGTGCAATTAATAACACCAAAGGATACTTTAGAAACAGAAGCAACTATTCTTCCTGACCCAAGATTAAAAGTTAGTCAGTCCGACTTTGATAAGCAAGGCGAGTTTTTGCAAAAAATAGATAAAAACGTTGAAGAAATCCATAAGGCAGTGAATCAAATGCGAAAAGTAAAAACCCAAATTGATGGTTATAATAGTCTTCTAAAAAACAATAATGAAGCAAAAGATCTTTTAGAGAAAGGAAAAAGTATTTTAAAATCTCTAAATGATTGGGAAGGAAATCTAATTACGGTGAAACAAGAGACTTTCCAAGATGTAATTAATTTTCAAAATAAGTTAAATGCTGAATTTCTAGACCTCAAATCAAGAGCCGACATGCACGACCCTAGACTAACAGAAGGCTCAAAAGCCAAATACATAGAGTTGATAGATGCATGGACAAAGCAGAAAAACACTTTGGATAAAATCATAAATGAAGACGTAAAAGCCTACAATGAGCTTTACAAACAAAAAAATCTCCCTGCATTGATTTTGAATGAGAAGTAAAAAAGATTGGGTTCAAAACCCAATCTTTTAGTTTAATTTCACTGCAGTACCTGAGGCAGAAACCATTAGCATACCGCCTGATTTACCTACAGTTTCGTAGTCAAGATCAATGCCTACAATCGCATCTGCACCGTATTTTCTTGCTCTATCTATCATTTCTGACATAGCGGTATCTTTTGCTTCACGCAGAACTCTTTCATAAGATCCTGACCTACCACCTATAACGTCCCTTATGCCTGCTAGAAAATCTTTGAAAATATTTGCTCCTATGATGGTTTCGCCAGTAACTATTGCTTTATATTCTACAATACTACGGCCTTCTATACTTGGGGTTGTAGTTAATAACATGTCTATTTTTTGTTTTATTTTCTCAAAAATAGATGCTAATAAGGTAGCGAATCAATAGAATGTTTATGATTGGTATTTTTTGAAATATGGAAGGTTGTTTTTTAAAGTTATTTTAATAAACTTAACTCATCTTCGCCCTTTTGGCTAGAAAAGATGACAAAATTTGATCAAATCCTTTCTCTATATCAACTTCGATATAATCTATTTTATACTGACCACATTTGATTTTTAATTCATGATGAAAGTCTTCAAGTACAGCCACGTATTTATCTTTAACCTGAGAAGGTTGAATCTTAACTTTTTCGCCAGATTCCAAATCAATAAACTCATAAGGTCTCTCATCAAACTCAAAATCCATTTCAGTTTTCTTGTCAGTGACATGAAAAAGCAAAACCTCGTGTTTATTGTGTTTCAGATGTTGTAATGCAGAAAATATTTTCTCCATATCATCCATATTTTCAAACATATCTGAAAAAATAACTACCAATGAGCGGGTATGAATCTTATCTGCAATTTCATGAAGAGTCTCTACAACAGAGGTTTTCTGAAGTGTTTGTTTTCTGTTCAGCACTCTCTCAAGCTCATGATAGATTTTCATGATGTGCGTAGTGGTAGACTTGCACTCTGTTTGAGCTTCAATATGGTCAGAAAATGTAACCAAACTAACCGCATCACGTTGTCTTTGTAACATATTGGCTAAAGTTCCAGCCGCTAAAGTCGCAAAATTCAGCTTACCGTTGGTTTTAATAGGATAATACATCGAAGATGAAACATCTAAAAGTAGATGACAGCGAAGATTGGTTTCTTCTTCATATCGTTTCACAAATAGCTTGTCCGTTTTACCAAAAACTTTCCAATCTATATGGCGTGTGCTTTCACCTGAATTGTACAATCTATGCTCTGCAAACTCTACTGAAAAACCATGAAAAGGAGATTTGTGAAGTCCCGTAATAAACCCTTCTACCAATTGTTTCGACAAAAAATCGAGGTTTCCGTATTCTCTTATTTTAGATAAATCTAATTTTTGCATTATTTCTGTTTTTTGGAAGAAACTGTTTCAGGTATCCGTGAGGCGGGAAAGTCAACACTATCTGAAGGGAAAATTTCGAAGAAATTATCTTCAGTACTCCCTTCTCTGAATAACATAACCTCGCCATCCTTACCTACTACTTTGGCATTAACAAAGATAATGCCTTTTTGTATCATTCCAATCTCTTTTGCAGCTTGATAAGACAAATCTAAAACCCTAGTTTTAGTAAATGGCCCTCTATCATTAACTCTAACAATTACCCATTTATGACTATATGGATTTTCGACTTCTATCATAGTACCGAAAGGTAAAGTTCTATGAGCACATGTATATTCCAAATTGCTAAAAACTTCACCACTAGCAGTTTTTCGACCATGAAATTTTTTATGATAATAAGAAGCCTTACCCTTAATTGTTAAACCTATTTCTGATTCTTGAGCTACTAAATCTGAGGAAAATATAAAAAATATTGTAATTAACCAAACCATGCCTTCAAAACGCTTTTTCACTAAATCCATATTTGCAAAAGAATCAATTTATTTAAATTTTATTGTTTTGGATAGCACTTTTTGAAGATATTTACCTACAAAGTACAAATAAATATTTATTTTCTACCAAATTTAATTCAAAACCATCTGTTTTTTCTAATGAAAATTTTTTTTTTAAAATAATAAAAACCTATTTTTGGAAATCGAAAAAACCCATAAAATAATACTTAAAGTGGAAAGAGAAGAGCAAGAGAAGATTTTTTCTAAAAGAATCAGGGCAGGAAAAAGAACTTATTTTTTTGATGTAAGAGCCACACGCTCAAATGACTATTATCTTACCGTTACAGAAAGCCGGAGATTTCAAAAAGACGGGGATTTTGTTTACGAAAAAAGCAAATTATTTATTTATAAAGAAGACTTTGACAAAGTGGTGGAGGCACTACAAGAAACTGTAGATCATATAAAAAATGAATTAATGCCTCATGTAGATTTTTCTCAATTTAAAAACACGGAAGAAGAATTCAATGAAAAATCGTTTTACAAAAAAGACGATACTGAAATTTTAGGTTCAGACCTAAAATGGGATTAAAGCATTTCTCCTGAAAATATTATTTCTTTTTCTGAATTTTGGGTTTGTTTCGAAAACTTAACCATAGCTTCGGCAACTTTGGAGCCTTGGATGGCTTTATAATTTGCCGGAATTAGAAATGCCAAGGCCTTCATTGCCATTTGACCTATTTTTTCGCCCAATCTGAACTCTTTTCTTTCTCCTAAAAGCATAGAAGGTCTGAATATTCCTAAACTAGGGAAATTCAACTTTTCCAATTCTGACTCAATTTCCCCTTTTACTTTGTTATAAAAAATGGCAGATGACTTATCTGCACCCATTGCAGTCACAATGGCATATTTCCCAACACCTTTATTTTTAGCCAGTTGAGCAGTAACCAATGGATATTCAAAATCTACTTTTCGAAAAGCTTCTTTGCTTCCAGCTTTTTTAATTGTAGTTCCTAAACAACAAAATATAATATCAATTCCTTCAAAAACCGAATCGGTAGGATTTTCAAAGTCAAAAACTACTTCTTTTGCTTTTGAGAAATTCTTGTCCGTTTTTTTTCTTACCAATGCTATCACTTCAGTAAAACTTGCATCGGCATCAAGTTTCGATATTAAAGTAGATCCAATAAGACCAGTAGAACCCAATATGATAGCTTTCATTTATGATAATGTTTATCCTTGAAGAATTTCCTCCAAATAATCGCGTGAATTGCTCAATCTCGGCACTTTGTGTTGACCACCCAATTTACCTCTTTTTTCCATCCATTTATAAAAAGTACCTGTTTCTACAAAATGAACAATCGGCATTAACAATGCAATGTCATTTTGACGTTTGGCGTCATAATCAGAGTTTATTTCTCTTAGTTTGGCGTCTAAATCACTAATAAACTTTTCGGTATTTTCAGGAATTGCAGAACATTCCACAATCCATTCATGTCCTCCTTTGGCATCATCTGCCATATAAACTGGCCCGGCAGTATAATCTTTCAAATCTACACTCGCTTCTTGAGCTGCAAATGTAAGAGCGGTATCGGCATTTTCAACCATCAATTCCTCACCAAATGCATTGATAAAATGCTTAGTCCTACCCGTAATCTTAATCCGAAAAGGATACTTGGAGGTAAACTTCACGGTATCTCCTATCTTATATCTCCATAAACCACCATTGGTAGAGATTACCATGGCATAACTTTTCTCTAACTCTACTTCGTCTAAAGTTAATGATTTCGGGAACTCTTTTTCCCACTCTTCTACAGGCAAAAACTCATAAAATATACCATAATCTAGCATCAAAAGCATTTGATCTTGCAAAGCAAAATCGTCTTGAATAGCAAAAAAGCCTTCTGAAGCGTTGTATGACTCGAAATAATTAACGTTTGAACTTGGAAAAAGCCTTTCCCCAAATAATTTACGATAAGGGGTAAATGAAACCGCACCATGAAAAAACACTTCGAAATTTGGCCAAATATCCAGAGCCGTTTTGGCTCCCATTTTTTCCATTATACTTTCAATAAGTACTACAGTCCAAGTTGGTACGCCGGCAATTCCCGTCACGTTTTCTTTAGAACAAAGCTCAATCATAAGCTTCATTTTATCCTCCCATTTCTCTAACAAAGCAATTTCTGGAGGCGGAATTCTGAACATTTCAGCCCACTTTGGCATATTTCGAGTAATTATAGCCGAAATATCACCCGTCATGGCAGGAGTATTGAAAGGATTTGGACTCAATGAACCTCCAATTGAGATGCTTTTCCCATCAAAAAGCTGGGAATCTATTTTGTTTTCAAAATACAAAGTGAGTAAGTCTTTGCCACCGCGATAGTTGCATTCTTCAAGAGCTTCTTCAGAAACTGGAATGAACTTACTGCGGGCATTTGTAGTGCCTGAAGACTTAGAAAACCAATTGATTTCGGAAGGCCAAAGCACGTTTTTTTCTCCTTTCATCACCCTTTCAATCCATGGATAATGCTCCTCGTAACTTACGACAGGCACACGTTCCTGAAAATCTTTGATGGAAGTTATAGAACTAAAACTGTATTTTATTCCAAAAATGGTAAATTTGGCTCTATCAATTAAGCTAAAAAAAACTTCGCTTTGGGTCTCAATTGGATACATTTTAAAATGCTCAATCCGAGACCTTCGCCTTTTTATAAAAAAGCCAACAACTTCAGTAATTACGCTCAAGGGAATTAAAATTTATTTTTTAATGTACTTCACAGCTCTGTTTGGATAATCCGTAATCAATCCATCACATTGTAAATCAAAAACTTGCTCCATTTCAGATTCCGAATTTACTGTCCAAGGAATCACCTGAATACCAAGGCTGTGCAAATATTTCACTTTAACCTCATCAAGAACTTTGAAATACGGACTCCAAATATCGGGTTTAAATTTGAGTTTTTCAATATTGAAGTCTATTTCATTATTGTCTTCGGGTTCTATCAGAGCCGAAATTTTAAATCTATGCTTTTCTTTATTCAGCGAATTAAGATGCTGAAGAACATTAAAATCAAAACTTTGCAAAGTCAAATCAGCTGGAGAAATGTTTTTACCAATAACTTTCAATACCAAATCTACGAATTCCTTAACCTCTGGTTGAGTTTTATTATACTCTTCGGGCAGACTTTTTATTTCAATATTATAAGCAATTCTTGATTTTCCTTTAGTTTTTAAATGTGCCTTTACTTCTTTTATAACATCAGAAAGCAAAGGTTTAAAGACATTGATTTTTTCTTGTTCGGGAAAAAGCGGATTTCCTCTAAGACCTACATCATGGCTTTTTATTTCATTGTAAGTAAGTTGATACAAATTAGAATCCTCAAATTTCTGGTAATGCGTTCCGTCTTTTTTAGTAGTAAAAACTGGATTAAATTGAGGCTCATGAGAAACCACCACTTTTTTATCTTTAGATATCACCACATCCATCTCTAAAGTTTCCACGCCTAAATCAATAGCTTTAATGAAAGCAGGGATCGTATTTTCAGGCATAAGCCCTCTGCAACCTCTGTGGCCTTGTATTTCAAAATGTTTGATTTCATGATTCATAAAAAGCATCATTAAAATTAAAAAACGCAGCATTTTATTTAATTTTTATTTCAAATTGTACTCCTGCGTTGTAGTTTCTTGGTGGAGCCGGATTATAGAATCGATTGCCAAAAGCATTAAAATCATATCCAGCAGAATATTTGGCATTCATCAGATTATCAATTCCACCATAAATTTTCAGTTTCGACTTGCTCCATTCTTTTAAATAACCCAATCTTAAAATCGAAACTAAAGCCTTATCGCTTGAAACATCATTTACATCGTTCAATAGTATTTTAGAAAGATAATTATTGTCAAAATACATATAAAAACCATTCCTTTGTTCTAAGTCTAATCTAAAAAAAGTATTGTATTTTGCTACTCCTGGAAGATAATTGCCAGAAAAATCATTATTCCCTGAGCTATAGGTTTGGTATTTAAAGTCATAAACTACGAAATTTAAAACCATATCCACCTTTTTGAAAAATTGATTTTTATTTGGTTTGACAATTTTGAAAATATTAGAAAATTCTATACCTTTTTGAATCAATCCTCCTGAATTAGTAAAATATTCATCACCATTTGCATTCAGATTCCTAATCAGGCCATTTTTAACATTTTGATGGAAAAGCACCAAGTCTATATTCCAAAACGGAAGAGCGTTGGACTTAAATCCAATTTCTTTATTGATCCCTTTTTCGGCTTTCAAAAGCTGAACTTGAGATAATGTTTGGATAGTTGAAACAAACTCTTGTGCTGTTGGAGCCGAAAACCCATTGCTCAAATTAAAATAAATAGAACTTTTATCATTGAAAGATTTCAAAAGTGAGATTCTAGGTGTAAATGGAACCACTGGCTTATCATTAACAATAATACTCTTTTCTTTGGTAGACAAAGGCGTACGAACAAAGTCATAACTCTGTAAATTATAACTTAAGCCTGCAGTAAGAAAAATATCATGAGGCAAAACCCATTGGAATTGACCAAAAATAGAATTTTGAAACGATTTTACTTGGTCTGAATATCTTCCTGCTCCAGAAACTCCAAGATTATTGTCATAAACTGCAAAAGTCGAATTTGTATTTGTGCCTTCTGAACCCAACCAAAATTTCAAAGGCAACTCCACTATTTTTTTGGATAAAACAACTCTATAGCCCAAAGAGAATTCATTCCTTTTCTCAAAATTGGTAATAAAAGGATTCTCCAATTTATTGGTAGTGTAAAAAATCGAAGAATTTAAATCAAAACTATTTTTTAAAGCAATTTGATCAGAAAAACCAATAAAGGCTATTTTTTGTCTAATGGCTGCTTTTTGATCTATTGCACTTGGCGTAGCTGGTGTTTTAGGTCTTGAAGCCTGAGGATTGGCGTCTTTTTGTGCCAAATTTAAACCTCCTGGTGTTTGATATTCAAGTTCTGACAAAAAACCAAGAATATTTAACGTGTGCTTATTCGATAAAAATAATGAATGGTTTAAATTTAAAGTATTCTTTTCTAAAGCAGAATTTTCGCGATAACCGTCAGATTTTAATCGCGAAAAATTAATAAAAGTATTACTTTTTGAATTCCCATTTTGAAGAGCGGCAAAGCTATTAACTGTTCCGTAAGAACCTAAATGTAAACCAGTTGATATTGTATTTCCAGGATTTGCAGTTTTGGTTTGCATATTTATGACTCCACCTATACCGGCACCATAAATACTCCCTGAAGGACCTCTCAGTATTTCAATATTCCCAATGCTATTCATATCCAATTGGTTAAAATAACTCTGACCATTTGCATCTGACATCGGTATAGAATTCCAATATACTTTTACATTTCTAACGCCAAAAGGAGACCTAAGCGAGCTCCCTCTAATAGCAATCCTATAACTCCCAGGTGATCTTTCTTCAAACCTAACTCCAGCTTGTGAATTAAAAACCGGCAAAAGATTCGTATTCCCGAAACGCTCTATAGTTTTAAGGTCTATTTTTGAGACTGCAGCACCCGTTTTTAGAATACTTTGATTTGTTTCGAAACCCTTAACTATAGTTTCGTCCAATAGAATTGTTGAATCAGCTTGAGCCTGAACATCAAAAAAGAACAATACTAAAAAAGAAAAGCGAATTATTTTGCTAAGTGCTTTTCCCATTCTGTGTAGCTAAGGTTATATTGATTTAAAACTTCTTGCGGAACTCCGTCCCATTTGTTTGGTGTATTTCCAGCATAGCCCAAATCTTTAATGCCTATTTCTGAACTAAAAAAACCTGTTGCCGTAAGATTTCTCATTAGATTAAAGAAACTTACACCTTGCGAATGTTCAGGTTTAGCTTTAGCGGGATAGGCTATCAAATCCACTATTTTAAGCCTATCTGACGCAGACAATTGAACGAATTTCTTTGAAAACTGCTTTTTGGATTCATTATCCAGCCACATCAATCCACCTCTTAAAGGAGTTTGTTGATATGGCATATCTTTAGCAATAAATTCTATAAATGCCGGAACCCCAGCTTGGCTTGCACTGCCCGATTTGGCATCTGCAGGTATTATAATATCAACCAAAACAGTTACTGTGGCCAATTCATGAGCTGTAAAAAACTTTTCAGCTTTTAATTTATTGTCTCGAATTATCTCATCTCTCAATCTGCCATTTTCAGCTTCTGGGATTTCTTTCGAAGGAGTTGCTTTTGGTTTAGTTTGAGCTATAGTTTCACCCGAAACCATCACTCCAGCAGTGCCTAAACCAATATTTTTTAGAATATCTCTTCTTTTCATTTTTCTTTTTTTTTGGTAAAAACGTTCAATCCGTTTTCAAGGAATTTCAAAAATTAATTAAAAATCTTTTGCTTTTACGCCATTCATGATGAACTCAGAGGCACGAAGTGACAAAGCCAAAATAGTCCAAGTTGGGTTTTTGTCAGCTTGAGAAACAAATGGGCCGCCGTCTACCACAAATAAGTTTTTAACATCATGGGCTTGGCAATTTTTATTCAATGCCGACTTGTTCGGATCATTTCCCATTCTTACAGTACCAACTTCGTGAATTATTCTACCCGGAGCAGCCAAACCGTAATTACTATCAGCACCAGGTTTAGTTCCATTCGGAATTCCTCCCAAAGCATGGATTATTTCCTCAAATGTGTCCTGCATGTGCTTGGCTTGTTTTATCTCATTATCGCTCCAGTTGTAATTGAATCTAAGCACTGGAATACCCCATTTATCAACTGTTTTGGGGTCAATCTCACAATAATTGTCTTCTCTTGCTATTGCTTCTCCCCTACCTGCCATGCCTATGTCAGTGCCATAGAAAAATCTATAATCGTCTTTCAATGCAGCTCCATATCCTCCAGCTTCTTTCATATTTCCGCTTCTGTCTGGATATTTTCCGTTTACATTTTCCATCCCAAATCCAAAACCGTAGCCTGGCATTCTCTGTCCACCACCATACTCAATGTGGTATCCTCTAGGGAAATCTAGTTTACTGTTATCCAACCACCAAGGCGAATAAACGTGCATACCGCCAACGCCGTCTTCATTATATCTGGTTCTATTTGTCAAATGTGGAATAAAAGCACTACGACTAGCACCTGTACTGTCATGAAGATATTTGCCAACGATTCCAGATGAATTAGCAAGACCATTAGGATGTTTTGAAGATTTTGAATTCAATAATAAACGAGCTGATTCACAAGCACTTGCTGCCAAAATTACAATTTTGCCATGCACAGTTGTTTCTTCTAATGTATGTTTATTTACATACGAAACTCCAGTTGCCAAACCTTTTTCATCTGTCAGGACCTCTCTCGCCATGGCATTGTTTATCAAAGTTAGGTTACCAGTTTTCATTGCTGGTTTAACCAAAACTGATGATGAAGAAAAGTCTGCATAAGCCATACAGCCTCTGCTACATTGGCCACAATAAAAACATTCTCCGCGGCCATTTATTGGCTTGGTAAGCATTGACATTCTTGAAGGAATAGTTAAAACGCCGGTTTTTTTATTGGCCTCCATCAGCATTAATTCATGCAAACGGGGCTTTGGAGGGGGTAAAAATATACTATCAGGATCATTAGAAAGACCTTCGCGAGTACCAAATACACCTACAAGTTTATCTACCTCATCGTAATATGGAGCGATATCATCATAACTGATTGGCCAATCATCGCCCAATCCGTCTATACTTTTTCTTTTAAAATCTTTAGGGCCAAAACGTAAAGAAATCCTTCCCCAGTGGTTGGTTCTACCGCCCAACATTCTAGAGCGAAACCAGTCAAACTCAGTTCCATTTTTACGGGTATAAGGTTCACCATCTATTTCCCAACCGCCCCAAGCGGCGTCAAAGTCGCCAAATGCTCTTGTAGTGCCTGCACCTCTGCGAGGGGATTCCCATGGTTTTTTGAGTTGAGTTATATATTTTGGATCGGCTGGATCGTAAAATCCACCGGCTTCGAGTAAACAAACTTTTGCACCTGCTTTGGTAAGTTGGTAAGCGGCCATGCCACCACCAGCACCAGAACCAACAATCACTACATCAAACACATTGGCTTGCTCTTTTATCTGAAAGTCTAACATATATTTGGGGTTGAATCTTTATTACCCTAAAAATAGAACCATTATTTTGTTAAACGAAAAATCAATGCAGATTTTTTTAAAATAATTTATTATATATTGACAAAAGGAAATAATTCGAAGATGAGAAAGAGATTTTTTTGAGAAAAAAAAGTATTATAATGATACAAATTATATTAAAAAGAAATTGAAGAGTAAAATCACATATGCAAAGGTACCGAAATTAAAGTAGCTCCAGAAGGAATCGAAGCGTCTAACCGCCACCCCATAGGTACCGGAAACAAAAAAGAGTAGCTCCAGAGGGAATCGAATCGAAGCGTCGAACCGCCACCCCATAGGTACCGGAAACCCCCGTTCTATCCATTAAACTAATTATTCTAGAAAAGTTTTGAGAATAAATAGTTGTAGCTCCAGAAGGAATCGAAGCGAAGCGTCAAACCGCCACCCCTTAGGTACCGGAAACAAAAAAAAGTAGCTCCAGAGGGAATCGAACCCACACCAAGGGTACCGGAAACCCCCGTTCTATCCATTAAACTATGGAGCCTTAAAAAGTTTTGCAAAATTAGGCTTTTTGAGCCATACTTTTATTTATAAATCAAAAATTGCTTTTAATTCTGTTGCCTCGTTTGGTTTCATACGACCTGCTAATACCAATCTTAGTTGTCTTCTGCGAAGTGCTCCCTCAAATAATTCTTGTTCTAGATCGGTTTCAGGAATGGCTTCCGCAATTTCAATGGGTCTCCCGCTTTGGTCAACAGCTACAAAAGTCAAAAATGCCTGGTTCGTATTGTCTTTTAATCCTGCTGGAATATTCTCAGAAAAAACATTAACTATTACCTCAATAGAAGTATTAAATGCCCTTGTAACTTTGGCCTCGAGTGTAACAACATTACCCAAAGGTATAGCATTAACAAAAGAAACATTATCAACTGATGCAGTTACAACGATTCTGTTGGAGTGTTTTTGAGCTGCTATAGCACCTGCAACATCCATCATACGCATCAGGTTTCCGCCCATTAAATTACCCAAAGTATTGGTATCATTTGGCATAACCATTTCGGTCATTATTGTTAAGGATTCTTTTACAAATTTCGATTTAGGCATTCAATTCTTTTTTTTGCAAAATTAAGGATAGTTTTCTAGTTTTCCTTAATTCTGATAATTACCTAAATTCTTTCAGTCAAAAATTTTGAAACTAGAGGAATAAGTATTTACTTTGAACTACAAAGTACTTTTTAATTACATAATAATGAATTTACGTCCAAGCAAACCTACTGTAAGTGTCTTGATTCTATGTTTTCTGTGCTTTATACTTTTAATGATAAGAGTAAAAATAACAGGATCGTTTATTGGGCTATTTTTAGTTTGGAATCTATTCTTAGCTATTACTCCTTTATTTTTCATTTTATTAGCAAAAAAAACTTTCGAGTTGTTTGACTCAAAAAAACCGATTGCCAGATTAATTATTTATACATTCATGATAGCATGGCTTTTGTTTTTTCCAAACTCACCTTATATCATTACCGACTTAATGCATTTGGGCCATTTACCGAAAAACCTACTCTGGTTTGACTCTGTAGGCATATTCGTCACTGCACTAACTGGTTTATGTGTTGGACTATACTCAATTTTCATTTTCCAGACACTTCTTCAAAAATTAGTTGGAAATTTCAAAGCTTGGTTTTTCGTGGTTTTGAGCATGATTTTAAGTGGTTTCGGTTTGTACTTGGGTCGATTTGCGAGATTCAATAGTTGGGACGCTTTTTCTAAGCCATTTTCTTTATTAAAACAGTCCATAGAAATCAGTCAAACGCCTTTGGCAATACAAACCACAGCTGTTTTCAGTATTGTTTTAATTGGCGTATATTTGTCTTTTTACAATCTAATATCTGTAAAAAATGAATTGGATTAAAATGCTAAAAAGCTTCAAATATGCACTTGCAGGTATTTGGTCATTAGTAAAAAACGAAAATAATGCTCAGTTCCACTTTTTGGCGACTGTATTGGTAATATCCGCTGGTTTTTATTTAAAAATAAATATTAATGAGTGGCTTATAATTGTTTTTTCGATAGCATTGGTGTGGTCAGGGGAAGCTTTTAATTCGGCAATTGAGAAAATTTGCGATAAAATTAGCCCAGAAAAAGACCCTATTATCAAAACGATTAAAGATATGTCTGCAGCTGGCGTTTTATTTTTAGCCATAGCTTCGGCAGTGGCCGGTGGTATAGTTTTTATTCCAAAATTGTTCAAAATATGAATGAGCATTTAGAAAATCTAAAAGAAATCCGTTCTTTAATGGAACGTTCCTCTAAATTCCTTTCACTTAGTGGCTTGTCAGGTATTTCAGCAGGAATAATTGCCTTAGTTGGAGCTTATTTTGTTTATGCAAAAAAAGTAGAAATTACCAACAATTCTAACCCTAAAGGCATTTTTGATGCAGCTTTGCAAGGAACAGACTTCAAAATGTTTGTATTTCAAGTTGCTTGCTTTACATTAATTGGAGCCTTGATTTCTGGAATTTATTTTACAGTGAGAAAAGCAAAAAAGTCAAATGAAAAAATTTGGAATAATCTATCCAAAAAACTGCTACTAAACTTGAGTATTCCGCTAGTAACAGGAGCTTTATTTTCTTTGGCATTGGTACAGCAAAACATGCTTTGGATGGCTGCTTCATCCACATTAATATTTTATGGATTAGCTCTAATATTCGCTTCTAATTATACTGTCCGAGATGTATTTTACTTAGGTTTATTAGAAATAGTGTTAGGACTTTTAAGTGTTATATTTGTAGGATATACTTTTTTGTTTTGGGTAGTAGGATTTGGGGTTTTACATATATTATATGGAAGCTCCATGTATTTTAAATACGATAAATGATTTTAGAAAAATTCAATAAAACCTTTGAGAGCAAAGCTCGGTTGGGCATCATGTCGGTTTTGATGGTCAATGAGTCTGTGAATTTTAATTCACTCAAAGAACTATTGAATCTAACCGATGGCAACTTGGCAACACATGTAAAAGCCTTAGAAGAAGCTGGTTATCTATCTGTTCAAAAAGAATTTATTGGCAGAAAACCTAACACATTATACCTCGTCACGGCTGATGGCCGTAAGGCTTTCGAAGACCATTTAAGTGTTTTGGAAGCTTTTATCAAAAACTCATAAACTGAATTCCGAATTTCTTCCCCAAAAATCCGTAAATTGCGACTTTTAATACATTACTATGTCAGACCGTTATATGCAAAGGGGTGTTTCCGCCTCAAAAGAAGATGTTCACAAAGCCATCGAAAAACTGGATAAAGGATTATTTCCTAAGGCTTTTTGCAAAATTTCTCCGGATATTTTAGGTGGCGATGTAGATTACTGTAACATAATGCATGCTGACGGTGCTGGCACAAAAACCTCATTGGCCTATTTGTATTGGAAAGAAACTGGAGACTTGTCTGTATGGAAAGGAATTGCACAAGATTCTATAATAATGAATACCGACGACCTCCTTTGTGTGGGAGCTACTGGACCAATATTAATGTCGTCTTCAATAGACAGAAATAAAGGAAAAATACCAGGTGAAGTAATAGCTGAAATAATAAACGGAAGTGAGGAAGTATTAGAAATGCTTCGAGAGAATGGCGTTGAAATATATAGCACAGGAGGAGAGACAGCAGATGTTGGTGACTTAGTAAGAACTATCACTGTAAACACCACAGTAATAGCCAGAATGAAAGTAGCAGATGTAATCTCAAACGACAATATCAAACCCGGAAATGTAATCGTAGGATTGGCATCTTATGGAAAAGCCAACTATGAAACCGAATACAACGGAGGCATGGGAAGCAATGGTCTTACATCGGCAAGGCACGATGTTCTGGATTTTCAATATGCGGAGAAATATCCAGAAAGCTATGACGCTGACATTCACAGTTCACTTGTCTACAGTGGCTCAAAAGTTTTAACAGATAAAATCGAAGTAGAAGATAACCTAGTTGCAAATGTCGGAAAACTAATCCTTTCACCAACAAGAACTTATGCACCTATTGTAAAAGAAATATTGGCAAAACTGAAAGGCAAAATAGATGGAATGGTTCACTGTAGCGGAGGTGCACAAACCAAAGTTTTACATTTTGTAGACAATGTCCATATTATAAAAGACAATTTATTCCCAATACCACCGCTTTTCAAACTTATTCAAGAGCAATCAGGTACTTCATGGTCAGAGATGTACAAAGTTTTCAATATGGGCCACAGATTAGAGGTTTACATATCTCCAGAACACGCTGAAGAAATAATCAGAATTTCAGAAAGCTTTGGTATTCCAGCTCAAATTGTAGGGAGAGTTGAAGCTTCGGATGTTAAGAAACTGACAATTTCTAGTGAGTTTGGGGAGTTTGAGTATTAAGTTTTTTGGATTTGGGATATATTGATTAGAATACAGATTGGATGGATTGGACACGAATTAACACAATTTCTTTCCTTTATTAATCTACCTAATTTTGATCCCTTATGAAATTTAGTAGCCAAAATAAATAGAAATCCGTGCCAAATCCGTAACATCCGTGTGTAATATCAATCCCATAGATTCACCAAAAGCACCCAGCATGACACTAAAGAACAGTAATTAAAAATCCATTCTTTATATTTACGACTGTAATCAACCTAACCTGATGAAAGACTGTAAATTAATTTTAATCCTAGTATTATTTTCTCTAAAAACAATTGCTCAAAACACTGCTAAACCATGGGCTTATTGGTGGTGGCCGGGAAGTGCTGTAAATAAAAGCGATTTAAAAGCCAATTTGCAATCATACGCCGACGCAGGTTTTGGAGGATTGCACATAATCCCGATATATGGCGTAAAAGGAGAAGAGGATAATTTCCTGTATTATTTAAGTCCAAAATATATTGAGCATTTAAAATTTTGTACGGAGACTGCCAGGGAACTTGGTTTAGGAATAGATATGTCGCTTGGAACTGGCTGGCCTTTTGGAGGAAAAAACGTTACCAAAGAGATGGCCGCTAAGTCGCTAATTTTAGATAAAGACAGTTCGGGGAATTTCAATGCAAGTTTCAAAAACACCAATCAAAAAGTAAAAAGAGCCGCTCCTGGTGGCGAAGGGCTTGTTTTAGACCATTTCAGCAAAGAAGCAACTGAAAAGTATTTTGCAGTATTCGACTCAGTTTTTTCAAAAGAAAACATTAGAGTGAGAGCTTTCTATAGCGATTCTTACGAAGTTTATGGAGCAAACTGGACTGAAAACTTCTTGGAAAAATTTAAAGCATATCGAAAATACGACCTCCAACCTTTTTTGAGTTCATTAACGAAAACTGAAAACTTAACAGAAGTCGACAAACAAATTTGGCATGATTACCAAGAGACAATTTCAGATTTGCTATTGGATGGATTTACTACTTCATTTACGGATTTTGCCCATAAATTCAATAAAATAAACAGAAATGAATCTCACGGTTCACCGGCGAATATATTGGACTTGTATGCAGCTTCAGACGTACCCGAATCTGAATTTTTTGGTTCAAAACCATACGATATAAAAAACTACAGACAAGACCCTGATTATTCTGAGAAACAGTTTGGCAAACCTAACCTTTCGGTTTTAAAGCTCGCTTCTTCCCCAGCACATTTATTGGGTAAAAAACTGGTATCTTCCGAAACTGCTACCTGGCTAGGCAATCATTTCAAGGTATCTTTAGCACAAATTAAACCTATCATTGATGAATCTTTTTTAGGTGGCATAAACCATGTTTTTTATCATGGCATACCTTACTCTCCGCATTCAGCGGGATTTCCTGGCTGGTTGTTTTATGCTTCTACTAACTTTAATCAAAATAGCCATTTTTATAAAGAGCTGCCTTTGTTAAATAAATACATAGAAAACGCCCAAACACTTCTACAAAATTCTCAGCCAGACAACCAAGTTTTGCTTTATTTGCCCATTCATGACCTTTGGCACGAAGCAAAAGAAAACCTGCACTTGATAGATGTTCATAATATTGAAAAAAATGGGCTTTTCACACCTGAATATAGAGAAATCATAAAACAATTGAATGAAAATGGTTATCAGTTTGATTTCATTTCTGACAGACAAATAGCTGAACTAAAAAAAGAAAACGGTGGTTTCGGTATTGGAAATTTTAACTACAAAGCGATTGTAATTCCAGAAACTGAATACTTCCCTATGGGAACTTTAGATAATATTGTTTCCCTATCTAAAATTGGTTTGAAAACAATAATCCTAAACAAAACCCCACAGAAAGTCTCGGGATTGCTTGATTGGCAGCAAAATCAAAAACTATTCGAACAGAAAATAAAAAATCTAAAACCTTTCGTCTCAACGAATATTATTGAAAATTTAAAGAAATATAATATCAAAAAAGAATCTCTTTCTCAAACTGGATTACAATTTTTGAGAAAGAAAACAAGTGACGAAACTATATATTTTCTGGCAAACCAAAACACCAAATTCAATGTAGGAAATATTGAATTTAACACTACTGCAAAAAACGTTTATCTTTTTGATGCAATTTCAGGCGTAAAAAACAAAATTGACTTTGTCATAAAAAACAACAAAACGCTGATAAACATCTACTTACCTTCTGGGAAAAGCACTTTTTTTATTTTCTCAAACAAAGCTGAGAATCTCGAAAAAACCGACTTTATGGAGTTTAAAAACCGTAAACAAATCAGTGGAAATTGGACCTTGACTTTTAAAGAAGGAGAACCATTTATGCCTCATAACCAAAGCTATACTGAGCTAAAGTCTTGGACTGAAACAGTTGACACGCTTGCACATTACTTTAGCGGAATCGGAGAATACACTACAACTTTTGAACTTGGAAAAGATGCGATAAATAAACCTGCATTATTATCACTTGGAGATGTGAGAGAATCAGCGAAGGTGTCCATCAATGGAATTGAAATAGGAATAGCTTGGTCTTTACCTTTTGAACTATCTATTCCACAATATATCTTAAAAGAAAAAAATGAGCTAAAAATAGAAGTTCGAAATGTATCAGCCAATAGAATGATTTACTTAGATAAACAAAAAGTCAATTGGAAAAAATTCTATGATATCAATATGGTAGATATTCAGTACAAACCTTTTAATGCATCCAATTGGAAACCAGTATACTCTGGACTACTAGGACCCGTAATTTTGAAATATTGAGCACAAAAAAAGAGTCGTAAGCGACTCTTTTTTTTTATATTCTAATTTTTATCACAATCCTAAACCAGCGTATAACTTAACCTCGTCCACACTAATTGTTGCATCACACATAATCACTAAACGCTCAACTACGTTGCGTAATTCACGCACGTTACCAGTCCATGGCAAGTTTTTCATGTAATCCATTGCATCTGAAGAAAAAGTCTTCGGCTGATCACCATATTCTTCAGCAACATCGCCCAAAAACTTCTCAGCTAATAACGGAATGTCCTCTCTACGCTCAGCCAATGGCGGAACATAAATCGGAATTACGTTCAACCTATGATAAAGGTCTTCACGGAAGTTACCTTCCGCAATCTCTTTTTTAAGGTCTTTATTGGTCGCTGCTATTATCCTTACATTAATTTTTATTTCTTTCTCTCCACCTACTCTAGTGATTTTGTTTTCTTGCAAAGCTCTCAATACTTTAGCTTGTGCCGAAAGGCTCATATCACCGATTTCGTCTAAGAAAAGTGTTCCATTGTCTGCTTGCTCAAACTTACCTATACGCTGCTTAATTGCAGAAGTAAAAGCACCTTTTTCATGCCCAAACAACTCACTTTCAATCAATTCAGAAGGAATAGCAGCACAGTTTACTTCAACCAAAGGCTTCTTTAATCGATTGCTTTTTTCGTGAATCTGCTTAGCCACCATCTCTTTACCCGATCCGTTAGGTCCAGTCACCAAAATCCTTGCTTCAGTTGGTGCAACTCTATCTATTGTGTCTTTAACTTTTTGAATCAAAGGCGACTCCCCTACTATCTCATTAAGTTTATATACTCTTTTCTTAAGGGTTTTGATAACTTCAACGTCATTACTTTTTTCAATCGCATTTCTAACAGTTACCAACAATCTATTTAAATCTGGTGGCTTAGTGATAAAATCAAAGGCCCCCCTTTTTGTAGCTTCTACGGCATTTTCGACATTTCCAAAAGCAGAAACCATAACAAATTGTGTAATTACACCTTCTTCTTTGGCTTTCAACAGAACGTCCAATCCGTCCATTTTTGGCATCTTAATATCACAAAGGGCCACATCATAAAGGCTAGCAAGAACCATATCAAGACCTTCCTGTCCATCTTTGGCTTCGTCTACGTCATAACCTTCATATTCGAGAATGTCTCTCAAGGCATCTCGAATTGTTTTTTCATCATCTATTACTAATATTTTGGCCATGGGATACGAAAAAAATTCCTTTTAAGGTTTATTCTAAATATTTCGCAATTTACCCAAAAACTTTGTATAAACAGGCTTTAAACTCTAATATTTATGTAAATTTATAAAAATCTAGAAATTTTATATTTCCAAAAACAATCCATAAATCTATTAGTTTTAAATAAAAAAATAAGTGAAATCTGTGAAAAAAATTGGGGTAATTGGTAGCGGTCCAGGTGGCTTGGCAGTCGCAATAAGGCTTGCTCTTCAAAACCATAAAGTTGAAGTTTTTGAGGCAAATTCTACACCAGGTGGGAAAATCGGAGAAATGACGGAAAACGGTTACAGATTCGACACCGGCCCATCACTTTTCACACTGCCTACTCTTGTTGATGAATTATTTATTGCAGCAAATAAAAACCCAGCAGATTTCTTTGAATATGAGAAACTTTCTGAGGTATGTAGATATTTTTGGGAAGACCAGACAAGGTTAAACGTAACAAGTGATTTAGAAAAATTCGACAAAGATGTAAGCGAGATACTTGGTGAAAAGTACTCGAAAATAACAAAATACCTTTCCGAAAGTGCTTTTAAATATAAAATACTCAGCGAGCTTTTTATGTTTAAAAGTTTACATAAAATATCAACTTGGCTTTCCAAAAAAGCTATCATAGGCTATTTAAACGTTTTCAGACTCGGCATTTTTAACAGTTTCAATGATTTAAACTCTGGTTATTTCCAAAACCCAAAAACCATCCAATTATTCAACAGATACGCAACTTACAATGGATCAAGCCCTTTTCTTACCCCCGCTACCATGGGCATCATTCCACATTTAGAATACAACATTGGAGCGTACCTTCCAAAAAAAGGAATGTTTCAAATTTCAGAATCACTTTACCGATTGGCTTTAGACTTAGGCGTAGTTTTTCATTTTGACACCAAAATCGAAGAAATAATTTTAAATGGCAAAAAAGCAGAATCATTACAATCAAAAAAACAAAATTTCGGGCCTTTCGATGCTATTGTAAGCAATATGGACGTTACGCCAACTTATTTAAAACTTTTACCAAATATAAACCCACCCAAAAAACTCTTAAACCAAGAAAAAAGTGGCTCTGCTCTGATATTTTATTGGGGTATAAAAAGAGAATTCAAAGAATTAGGTTTACACAATATACTATTTTCTGAGGATTATAAAACAGAATTTAAACACCAATTCGAAAAGAAAGATATTTATAAAGACCCAACAATCTATATAAACATTACAAGCAAACATATACCGTCAGACGCTCCAGATGGCTGCGAAAACTGGTTTATTCTTATAAATGCTCCATCGAATATTGGCCAGGACTGGAAAGAAATAATAAAAAATACTAGAGAATCTATAATAAAAAAAATAAATAGAGTATTGAAAACTGACATTGAAGCATTAATAGTTACCGAAAAAATATTGGATCCGATAAAAATAGAATTAAATACTTCGAGTAGTCAAGGAGCATTATATGGTAACAGCTCTAATAACAGATTTTCAGCATTTCTAAGACATCCAAATTTCTCAAGAAAAATCCCAAATCTATATTTTGTAGGTGGAAGCGTGCATCCAGGAGGAGGTATTCCTCTGGCTTTGTCTTCCGCTAAAATCACTTCTGAAATTATGGCACGGAATTTGACAAGCCTATAATAACACCTTTAGATTATTTTTTAAGTCAATAATATTTTTAAAAGGTGGCAATTTAGAATTTCCTAATTACAAAAAACATTCAAAATTTCACTAAAAGTAAAATCATTTACTTTCCTAATAAACAAGCACTTACACTACATATCATCCCATCAAATAATTTCTTTTTCATAAAACATTATCAAACGGTATAGTTTTTGTAACTACTTAATCAATCTATTGAGTGAATCTATAAAAATTATTAAAGTGAAAAAGAATTCTATACTATTCTTTGGACTGTTGTTACTTTCTACAATTATTTTTTCTTGTAAAAAGAAAAACAACAATCCCGCTATCCAGAACACCAAATGTCCACTTTTGTCGATAGATGGGCCTACTGGAAACATAAGAAACTACGAGTGGGTAGGTAGTAAACTCATACGGGTTTTCAGTAAAGACTCTATCCCAACGGTTGTAATTTTTAGATACAACAACAAAAACTTGGCGGAATCTATGGAGATTACCACGGAGGCCTCTTCAGAAAAATATATTGTTAAGTTCGATTATGGAACCAACAATATTATCACTAAAAGCAATGTGTCAATTAATGGAATTCAGTTTATGACCAACGAATTTTCATATAATGAGAAAAATAACCTTTCAAGTATAAAAACGACTGTAGAGTTGTTTGGAAGAAAAGTTTCTGGCAAAACAAGGTTAGAATATGCAAACAATAACGTTGCAAAAGTGTATTCATCTATAAATGATGAATTAGAAACTTTAGCATTTGTAGGTGAAAAATATGACGATAAAAAACAGTTTTTCCCTGACGTGTATAAAACAGCCGCTCTTGGTTTTGTAGGTATTGCCAACAATTTCTTTTCGTATTTCGGAGAAAACAACATGATCTCTGGAAAAGTGTATAATGATAAAGGAAAAGTAGACCAAGAGACTCAAATTGATTATTTATATAATAATAGCGGATTACCAATTCAATCCGAGACTGTTTCCTTGAGAAATGGTAAAACAAGTGTCGAAGTATGTAGCTATAGTTTCGACTGTAAATGAGTTGGCTTAAGTGCAATAAAACTAATAATCCTAGTGAACAAAGAAATCTCCAATATTTGGAGATTTTCTTTTTTTAATACCTTTCGGTAATTGCATATTAAATCTCAAATATTTCTGGAATTTGTTCGTATTGAATGGGCATGGTTTTTGTATTTTTAATTCGTACTCCTAAAGTTTCAGGAAAGAAACTGGAGTAATTTTATCCAAAAAGCTTAAAAAACTAAAAGAATGGATTTTTTATCGCAAATAAAAAGTAATGTAACTGACAAAACTATTTCAAACTTGGCTACCTTTTTAGGGGAAGAAACAAGTGCTGTAGCATCAGGATTTAGCCTTTGTACCAATTCTTTTGTTGCAGGACTATTAAAATATGCCCATTCTGATGTTGAACTGAAAAACATCGTAAATATCCTTATTGACGGAGGTCATACAGGGGATATACTTAACAATGTCGAAGCATTTTCAGGTAATTTCGAAAAAACACAATTGCTAGTTACAATAGGAAGTAATATATCTAGTCACTTTTTAGGAAATAAAGTACCTCTTTTAGTAGAAAAGATTGCTGGTATTTCTGAAGTTCGAAAAACGAGTGCAAATTCTTTACTTAGTTTATCTGCCCCTATTGTATTGGGTTATATTGGAAAATTAATGAAAGATAAAAACTTTGACATATCAGGTCTTAGAAATTATTTTAGAGAAATCAATGATAATGTAATTAACGTTTTACCTCCAGCTATCAACAATATATTCCAATTTAAAAAAATAAGTACACAACAGAACTCAAAAGTTGTACTAGAAAAATCTATAGTTGAAAAAGCTAGAACATCAAAAAAAACAAACTGGGGCTTAATACTCCCATGGGTTATTTTGGCTATAGCGGGATTTTCAGTATTATATTATGCTAAATTCGGAAACAAAAGCAATAAAAAAGGTGGAATTATTACACCAATGTATAAAGACTCCACTGCAGAAGACCTTCGACCTGAGGACTTTATGCCAGACGCTAGTTCAAATGACACGAGCAAAATAAATATTGTGCCAGTTCCAGTAAATTCAGATCTTAAAACAGATGAGAAAAATAGCGTTTCCAATACTGTTCCCGACTCGAAAGACCAACCTGAGATAAAAAAGACTGAGTCAGTTCTTCCTGAAAAACCCAAATCTGTCACCTCAAAAGATACAGACAAAATCACCCAAAAAGTAGAAAACCCCAAAACAACAACAAGTATTCAGCAAAAAACTGATACTGAAAGCAAGGCAATCAAAAACATTACACCAAGTGGTTGGAATACTATTTTTTCAAATATTTTCAAAAATAACAGTGCAGAAATCAACAACAAATCTGGTGTAAACTCTATCTTTAGTCAATTAAAAAACTCATCAAAAACAATAAATATTTCTCCTTTAAACACTGGGAATAGAAGGCTTTCAGAAGATAGAGCTTATGCATTACGTGAAATGTTAATAGAAAAAGGAATTCCAGAAAGCCAAATAGAAATAACATCGAGTTTATCAGGCTCAAATGCCAACGGCATTGTTTATAAAATACAGAATTAAATTCGGCTAATATTCTTAACTTTGTGTATTAAAAAATGTATATGCAAAGTATAGAAACTACAATAATTCATAAAGGAATAAGCAATCAAGATTCTGGAGCTGTTGTAAGTCCTCTAATTCAAAGCACTACGTTCTTAAGAGACGAAAATGGTTCTTTTGTAAAAGAAAGAGACATATATTCTAGAGCTTCGAACCCAAACAGAAGGCTCTTAGAGGAAAAATTAGCGATACTCGAAAATGGAACAGAAGCCCTGTGTTTTTCATCTGGCCAAGCAGCTTCTATTGCTCTATTTCACACAATAGGATCCTCTTCTCACATAATCATCCCTGACGATATTTATTATGGCACTCGGTTAATCATCGAGAAACTTTATGCCAATTGGAATATAACATTTAGTATTGTAGATATGTCAAATCTCCGAAATATCGAAGAAGCGATAACTCTTGATACAAAATTAATTTGGATAGAAACTCCTTCAAATCCAAAACTCAAAATTGCTGATTTACAAGAAATTTCAATACTAGCTAAATCTAAAAATATTTTAACAGCTTGTGATAATACTTGGGCAACCCCATATTTTACCCAGCCACTAGAATTCGGAATTGACATAGTAATGCACTCAACCACCAAATATCTTGGAGGACATTCAGATATTCTAGGTGGGGCATTAATATTTGGAAAAAACCTTGATGAAAACTTAACACTTGCTTTAAAGGATTATCAATCGATAGGAGGTGGAGTACCTTCTCCAAATGATTGCTGGTTGCTAAACAGAAGCCTTTCAACTTTTTTTTTAAGAATGCAAAGGCATGCTGAAAATGCTAAAAAACTTGCATTTTTTTTTCAAAATCATGACAAAATTGAAAAAGTCTATTATCCTGGACTTAAAGAGCATGAAAACCATGAAATTGCTAAAAAACAGATGAAAAATGGTTTTGGTGGTATGATCTCAATTGAAATCAAAGGTGATGAAGATAATTGCCTTAGGGTAGCTTCAAAACTAAGAGTTTTTAAGCACGCCACTAGCTTAGGTGGTGTAGAAAGCCTAGTTGACCATAGACGAACTGCTGAGGGAATTCATTCTGTAAGCCCAGTAAATCTCCTTCGTGTTTCTGTCGGAATCGAGGATATAGATGATTTATTAGAAGATTTTAGTCAAGCACTAAGCTAAATTATAGAAAAAAGCGTTATTTTACCATTTAAATATCAAATCAAAAAATTGCTCTAAGGCAAACTATATTTCAATCTTATGAAAAAAATCGTTTTCTTTTTATTTATAATAATAAATGCCAACGCTCAAGACCTAAAAACTAAATTCAATTGGCACAACCTTGACTTACAGGACGATGGTGTAAGAGGAATGAGCACAGAAAAGGCTTATAAAGAATTACTTAAAAACAGACCTTCCAAGACGGTAATAGTGGGTGTAATTGACTCAGGAATAGACATTAAGCATGAAGACCTAAAAGACATTATATGGATAAATTCGAAAGAAATTCCTGGTAATGGAGTCGATGATGACAAAAATGGTTTTATTGATGACGTAGATGGATGGGATTTTATTGGAGGAGCTTCTGGTCAAGACATCAACCAAGAACAATTAGAATCTGTAAGGATTTTAAAAAGCCTTGAGGAAAAATTTGGAGAAAACCCTAGTAAAAGGCTTAAGAAAAAAAACAAAGTAGACTTTGCACTCATGTCTACTTTAAAAAGTGAAATAAACGAAAAAAGACAAGAAGCAACTCAATATTTGCCAATGTACAAAGGCATGTATGATAGAATCTCTAAAGCCGAAGATTTACTAAAGAAAACAATTGGAAAGGAAACTATCACCAAAGAGGATGTAATAGAATTGAAAGAAGAAAACTTTGATAGATCAGTTAGAGCCGCCAAACAAGCTTGGCTAAACCTAATTGCTATGGGTGCAACCCTAACCGATATTAAAGAAGGAGTTACACATTTTGAAGAAGAAATAGAATATAACCTTAATGAAAAATTTGACCCGAGAAAGATAGTTGGAGATGATTTAAAAACTTTAGGATATGGTAGCTATGGAAACAATGAAGTTACTGGTCCTGATGCAATGCATGGAACTCATGTTGCAGGTATTATAGGGGCTTCTAGAAATAATAATTTAGGGGTAATGGGAGTAGCTGACAATGTTCAAATAATGACCATAAGGTGTGTTCCTAATGGGGATGAAAGAGATAAAGATGTTGCAAATGCCATAAAATATGCTGTAGATAATGGAGCGGAAGTTATAAATATGAGTTTCGGAAAACCATATTCACCAGAAAAAAAATGGGTTGATGAAGCTGTAAAATATGCAGAATCAAAAGGTGTTTTATTAGTTTCAGCAGCTGGAAATGAAAGTGAAGATATTGACCAACATGTTCATTATCCTACTAGAATACTAAACAATGGCAAAACAATTAGTTCATGGATTACAGTTGGGGCAAGTAGTTTTACTGAAGGAGAAGAACTCCCTGCTGATTTTAGTAACTATGGAAAAAATGGCGTTGATGTATTTGCACCAGGAGTAGCAATTTATTCATCTGTGCCAGGCTCAAGATATGAAGAGAAACAAGGAACAAGTATGGCTTCACCAGCAGTAGCTGGAGTTGCTGCATTATTAAAATCATATTTCCCAACATTAACGGCCAACCAAATAAAAAATATTATTTTGGAAACATCGGTTAAGCTTAATGGTGTATCTGTAAACTTACCTGGAGAAAAAACAAAAGTCGATTTTTCAGAATTGTGCAATACGGCGGGAATCGTAAATACTTACAATGCAGTAAAAATGGCTATTCAAATGGTAGAAAAGCAATAATCTTCTACGATTTAATATTTTTTAAGGTAATTTTACCATCGAAACATATATTTCGAATGAACATTATTCTTTTTGATTCTCCAAAGTACCGTAATCAACTGAAGCCTATAACTTTAACTAGACCTATAGGTAAAATACGAATTGGAATACTTACTATTGAGGAAAAATGGCAAATTTATTTTAAATCTGAGCCTTCTTTTTTGACAGAAGAATATTTAGCTCATAAATATTATCCAAAATACGAAGAAGAAAACATATATATTAATGCTTCTTTTTTGCCAAATATTGAATTTGCAAATACAATTAAGGATTTAATAAAAAATGAATCATTGTGGTTCAAAGGAGATCTAATTGCAATAAAAAGTGATAAAAAACTTGCATTTGATTTTTCACAAAACGACTTTGTACAAAAACAAATCGGGACAAATATTACTTCAATAACTGAACTCCCTCATTTATTTTTAAACAATGGCAACCAAATTGAATCAGATTTTGAACTATTAACTAAATCCAGAAATTCTGTTGAAATCATTGATAAATTTTCAAGTATTTATTCTCCGGAAAATATTTTTGTCGAGGAAGGAGCAAATATAAAGGCATGTATTTTAAATGCTGAAAATGGCCCAATCTATATTGGTAAAAATTCAGTCATACAAGAGGGCAGTATTGTTATAGGCCCTGTCGCTATTTGTAATAACTCCATGGTAGCTTTTGGGTCAAAGATAAGACCAAATACTACCATTGGCCCATTTTCTAGAGTTGGGGGCGAAGTAGGTAATACAATATTTCAATCCTATAGCAACAAAGCTCACGATGGTTTTTTAGGAAACTCATATATTGGAAAATGGTGTAATTTAGGTGCAAATACAAACAACTCAAACCTAAAAAACGATTATAAAAGCGTTAAACTACATAATTACGATAGTAACGAATTATATGACACAAAAGAAATTTTCTGCGGGACTTTTATGGGAGATTACTCAAAAGCAGGAATAAGCACAATGTTTAATACTGGAACAATTGTTGGTGTAAGTTCAAACGTTTTTGGATCGGGATTTCAAGAAAAATTCATTCCGAGTTTTACTTGGGGTGGCAAAAATGAAGGAATTGAAAAATATCGATTTTCTAAGGCTATTGAAGTAATCAATTCAACAATGGAGCGAAAGGCATTGATTCTCTCCGAAGAGGATAGAAGAATTCTAGAATATATTTCCAAAAACCAAAATTTATAAAATGTTATTTTCAGAAATTCCCGGTCTATTGGAAACCAAGCAATTATTGATAAACTCAGTAAAATCAAATCATGTTGCACATGGATTATTGTTTGATGGAAAATCTGGAAGTGCTGCTCTACCAATGGCATTAGCATTTGCCACATATATCAATTGCCAAAAACCTTCTGAAACAGACGCATGTGGAGAATGCCCATCTTGTCAAAAAATCAGCAAACTAGCTCATCCTGACTTTATTTACGCATATCCAACTGCAGGAGGCAAAAAAGTCCTTTCAGAAAACTTCATCAAAGAATGGAGAGAATTTATCAGACAAACACCTTACGGTGGAATATCAGAATGGTTAGAATTTATTGAAATCAAGCAAGGAAACATACCAGTAGAAGAATCAAGACAAATTGTTCAAAATTTGAGCCTAAAATCCTACGAAGGAGGTTATAAAATTGTATTAATCTGGATGGTAGAGGCAATGGGTCAATCAGCTGCAAATGCACTTTTAAAAATTTTAGAAGAACCCCCTGAAAAAACAATATTTATTTTAATCACCAACAATATTCATCGATTACTTACCACAATTATTTCCAGAACACAAAGAATAGCGATAAGAGATTTATCAGATGAAGAACTCATCCCTTATTTAATAAATATAAAAGGTGTGACTGCAGAAAGAGCACCAAAAATTGCATATTTATCCGAAGGAAACATAAATAAAGCACTTGATATTTTAGACAAAAAAGACCAAAACGAAAAAGACTGGTTTGCCAACTGGATGAGATATTGTTATGCCTTCGACCTTAGTAAATTAATACCATTAGCAGATGAATTTGATGCACTTACAAAGGAAAGTCAAAGAAGCCTACTTGATTATGGATTAAAAATAATAAGAGAGATATATTTAAAATGTATCAGTGCGGATAACCTAATTAAATTAGAGGGCGAAGAATTACAATTTGTTCAAAAATTCTCAAAAGTCTTTAAATTCGAAAATATTGGTCAAATCACAGAGCAAATCTCTGATGCACAAATGCTAATTGAGCGTAATGTTAGAGCAAAAATAGTATTTTTAGATATTTCAATGCAGATTTGCAGATTAATAAAATAATTTTCTATTAAGTAAGTCTGTGAATAAAAAAAATCCACTTTAGAAATTTTATAATATTCAAATTATTCTTTTAGGAATAATAATTGAAGTAGTCCTTGATTAAAGTTCTTTGTTTTTAACTTGAAGTAAATATCTTTTTAAATTCCCTCACTATTTTGCTGCATTTGAGTTAAATAATTTGTACCTAAAACTATAAAACAAAAAAAAGCCCAAAGATTACTCACTGAGACTCTAATAAATATAGGCATCTATCGAAATACAGCACCTCTATTCTCCTGGAACTAGATAGTTAAGTTAATTCCTAATTTTTCTCAAGAAATTATGCGGCTAATTTGTGTACAAAATCGGATTCATACATTGATTTTGTTCTTACCAAAGCAAATACAAGTTGAACGAGCTTATTTTTTACATTATTAATTGCCACAAACCCTTTTTTGCCCTCCGCTTCCTTCTTTTTTTTATAATATGTCTTAATTTTAAGGTCATGTGTCAAGGCCGTAATAGCTGCCATGTGTAAAAGTCCTTTCAGAAATTTATGAGAAAAATGGCTTACATGATTTCCTTTGTTTACTGATGTACCTGATGTAAAATCAAAAGGTGCTATACCTGCTAATGACGCAAATTTTCTAGCATTAAATTCTGGACAAAAATTTCTAGTATAAACAATCATCCAACAAATCATTATTTTACTAATACCTTTTACAGATGACCCATATTTGATATTCTCTTCCCATTCGTCATTTTCCTGAATTAGTGTATCTATGGCCTTATCAATTTCTTTTAGTGATTTTTTTAAGCCTTCAATTGCCGCTTTATTTATTTCTTGTAATAAGTCATTTGTTTTTTTGGTAGCATATTCTTTAAATTCATTTAGAGGAACTTCAACGGCTTTTATTTGGTCAATTAGCCTTTTACGGTTAGATAATAAATCATGCAATACGAATAAATCTTCATCATAATTAGCAGTTAATTGCAGTGTATGTCGCTTTTCAAACCCGTAATTTGCAATTAAATAACCATCTACTTTATCATTTTTCCCTTTCCTTATACCTGCCGAACGATTAACTTTAAATCCTGATTCCATTACCAAATCACAAGAATTATCTTGTAAATAAAACCATAAAAGCCTTGAGTAAATTCCTGTATATTCCATAATGAATAAAACATTAGTACTATTGGTTTGGTCCTTGACCCAAATCAAAAAATCATCAAAGGAATTCGGTGATTTAATAAAAACTTTGTGAATAACTTTCTTGCCTAAACCATTAATAATACAGGCATCAAACTTTTTTTTGGCCATATCAATGCCAACAAAATAAGAGTAATTGTTTGTAGAAACTTCCATTTTTTTATAATTTTAATGTAAGAAAAAAAAATTGACCTAAGAAAATCTCAAATGACAAGAGCCTTTATAAGATTAACAGCAAATGCTGCTTCTAAATAGTTAAATTGTCTATAATGAGAAGGGGAGCAGGGCCTGGATCTAGTCAAAGTTTATTCTTAGCGTCCCCTTAGGTTTCTCCTGCTTCCCTCTTAGGAAAATTTACCATGATAAAATTAACCTAAGTCTCGTAATCTTCAATATTTCTCTTAGTTGTAAAACTAAAGGGCGTCCTCATTGATCCAAATACTTCCGATAGCTATCGCAAGGTGGTGGAGTGGGGAAATATAGGGTCTTAGAGGCTATATAAACAAAAAAGCCCCAAAGAATACTCTTTGAGGCTCTAATAAATAACTGGCATCTACCTACTCTCCCGGGTTTGATCCAAGTACCATCGGCGGTGCGGGGCTTAACTGCTCTGTTCGAAATGGGAAGAGGTGTTCACCCGCCCTATTGACACCATGAAGGTCTTAATATAAGGCTTTAGGTTTTAGATATTAGGTCTTAGCCTGTGGTACTAACCTATTAGCTAAGTCTATTATTTACCTATACACTTTGGTTACTAAATATTTTTTGACATTGTTTCCTTTTGGTTTTTTGAATCGATACTAATACCTAATACCTAATACCTGATACCTAATACCTAATGAAAACATTGTGATAAAGAAAGACTGAAAATTAAAATTTAAGAGCTCTCGGTTCATTAGTACTACTCGGCTGCATACATTACTGCACTTCCACCTGTAGCCTATCTACGTCATAATCTCTAACGTTCCTCAAGGGAAGTCTCATCTTGAGGTGGGTTTCACACTTAGATGCTTTCAGCGTTTATCCCGTCCCGACTTAGCTACTCTGCCGTGCCCTTGGCAAGACAACAGATACACCAGCGGTCAGTCCAATTCGGTCCTCTCGTACTAAAATCAGAGCCTCTCAAACTTCCTACGCCCACCACAGATAGGGACCGAACTGTCTCACGACGTTCTGAACCCAGCTCGCGTGCCACTTTAATCGGCGAACAGCCGAACCCTTGGGACCTTCTCCAGCCCCAGG
>NZ_RJUA01000024.1 GCF_024343575.1 Lacihabitans sp. LS3-19
GGCTATCAATGCTATATTGGATATTTGCGGGTTTTGAGAATTTGAACTAAATCCGTCAGGTCCAGACCAACTGTATGAGGTTCCACCTGAAGCGTTTAAATTAACCGTACCACCTTCACAAACTGGTGAATCATTTCCAGCGATTGGATTTGGTAATGGATTTACAGTTACAGTAGTTTGAGCAGTGGCAGTACAACCATTGGCATCGGTTACTGTAACAGTATAAATACCTCCAGCTATCAATGCTATATTGGATATTTGCGGGTTTTGAGAATTTGAACTAAATCCGTCAGGTCCAGACCAACTGTATGAGGTTCCACCTGAAGCGTTTAAATTAACCGTACCACCTTCACAAACTGGTGAATCATTTCCCGCTGCTGGTGTTGGTAATGGATTTACACTAACTGCAACTTGAGCTGAGGCTGTACATCCTAAAGCATTGGTTACAGTAACCGCATAATTACCACTTTGGTTTAAGGCTGCATTATTAATCGTTGGATTTTGAGAATTGGAAGAAAAACCATTCGGCCCAGTCCATTGGTAAGATATACCTCCACTAGAAGTTAAGTTTATATTTTGGCCTACACAAACTGGAGAGTTAGTTCCAGGATTAGGAACAGGTAATGCATTAACTGTAATCGAGGCTGTTGCGGTAAAAAAACATGTTGCAGCATCGGTTACTAAAACTGTATAAACTCCAGCCTCAGCCGAAGTCACATTTGATATGCTTGGGTTTTGAAGTGTACTTGTAAAACTATTAGGTCCTGTCCAACTATAAGAATAAGGAGATGTTCCGTTTGAGGTTGAAACTCCAATATTGGCTGTTTGACCTTCACAAACTGTAGCATCAGTTTTGGTAAAAGTAAAATCAGGACAGGCAGTAAAAGTAAAACCAGATAAGCGAACAGCTTGATCATCTGAAACCCCATTTGTAGCACCATGGGTTGAACTCCACCATGAATACCAAGCTGGATTAGCTTGCTCCTCAGCAGCATCTTCAGCACCATTAGAATATGTGATATCTAAAGAGGTTATTGCCTGTGAAGTACTAACTGTAATTGTTCCTCTTCCATCTGTAGGTGCTAAGTTTATTGTTGAATTATTATAGACAGACCTTGCAGTTTGACCACTTATAATCATCAAATTTGGAGTTACTCCAGGTGTTAATGTAACTGGTACATTTCCTGAAGGGCCAGCCGCAGAAAAAATCATTTCGTCTTGAAAGGAATTACCAGGTAACTCTCTTACATCTAAAGTTGGAATACCGAATAAATTATCATTCCTATCTTGCGTTAACGTTCTACCATCAATATCACCAACAGTAAAATTATTCATAAATACTGGTTTAGAAAAAGTATATCTAATGGTTACATTTTCTAAATGATTTAAAGTTTTTATGGCATAAGTCAAAAAACCTAAACCATAAGCACCTGAAGTTTCTGTTGATAAACCACCCGAACTGAAGGGATTTCCAGCCCCACAAGATGAATCCCATGGATCATCAAATGTAGAACCCCCAGTAGCTCCCCAACCGCATGAATTGGCAACATCTCCGTAAGGGTGAGGATTAAGTATATTGTTATCTGCATTCCTGTTATTTGGGTCGACAATCGTCATAGTAACGTTCACTGTGCAACCTGGACCACAAGATATTGGAAATGTTTTTGAAACGTCAGTGTAGGCCCAAGTTTGTCCTGATGTGCCATTCCACCAGCTAAAAGTTCCTGTTTGAGCTTGCAAAGGATTGTTAAATCCAAAAAAAAGTAAAAAACCTAAAAGAATTTTTGGGAGTATAAATTTCTTTTTTTTGTTAGAGGTAAATATTGACATACTTGAAAAAGATTTAATTTTTCAAGTGAAAGCCCCAAATAATATGCCCCTCAGTTCAAAATTTTAAATCTAATTATCAAGCGGATACAAATTAGTTTCATTTACCAACAATCTTATTTAAAGGATACATCATTTTCTAACATTTGAGAATTTTGACGTTAATGGAAGCTCATGCCAAAAAAATAATTTCTGTTATAAAATTATTAAAAGCAACAATTGCTCACAGAGTATTGAGCTACAAATTTTTCCTTCAACTTTATTCATGTAGCCCTTGGATAACTTCTTTATTTTTTGTTAAATTGTTAATTTTTTTTTTCTGAAAATTGAATAAAAATAAAACAATTATGAAAAAAAATTTACTACTTATCTTAATCTTTTCGATGATTTTTTCAGTGTCTCAAGCTCAAAAATATCATCGTATCAATTCCAAGATTACTAATAAACAAATCGAGGATTTATTTTCAAAAGGACTGGAGGCAGACCACTTTCATCTCGAAAATGGTGCGTTTACCGCTGAACTTTCTGATAATGACATTTCATTATTAAAGAAAAATGGTATTAAGTTTAAATATTTAATAAAGGATTTAGAGAAAAATATTCCAAAAATAAATGCAGAAATAGACAAAAAAGCAAGTCGGAATCTAAGAACTGCAGCAACTCCTTCCAATTTTAACTTGGGTTCTTATGGAGGATTTTACACAATGACTGAACTCCACAATATATTAGATCAAATGCGAATACTTTACCCAAACCTAATATCCGCGAAAACCTCTATCGGTACAACTATTGAGGGAAGACCGATTTATATGGTAAAGATTAGCGATAATGCAGATATAGACGAACCAGAATCAGAACTATTTTTGAATGCCGTGCATCATGCAAGAGAACCTATGAGTTTGTCTCAATTGGTCTATTTTATGTGGCATGTTTTAGAAAACTACGGCACTGACCAAGACATAACAACCATGTTAAACAGCACTGAAATGTATATTGTGCCTATGGTAAACCCTGACGGATATCAAACAAATTTGAATACCAATCCCAACGGAGGTGGCATGTGGCGTAAAAATAGAAGAAACAACGGAGATGGTACTTTGGGCGTGGATATTAATAGAAACTATGGATATCTATGGGGGTATAACAATACCGGTTCCTCGCCTACTACTAGCTCGCAAACTTACCGAGGCACAAGTGCTTTTTCAGAACCTGAAACCCAAACCATAAGAGATTTCTGTAATTCACATGATTTTGTTGCATCTATGGATTTCCATTCTTATGGCAATTATTGCATATATCCTTACAGTCATATTGCGACAAATAGCAATCCTGAGTTGCCCCTTTTTCAACAGATGGGTGGGTATTTGACTGCTGAGAATGGGTTTACGCACGGAAATGCACAGCAAACTGTAAACTATACCTCCAATGGCGGTGGTGACGATTGGAAATATGGAGAACAAACTACCAAAAACAAAATTTATTCTTTTACGCCTGAGGTTGGAGCCTCAACTGACGGCTTTTATCCTGCCCAAAGTCGTATTATACCGCTCTGTGAATCTACTTTACAAATGAATAGAAAAATCCTAAAGCTTTCATCGAAATTTGCCGAATTGACTACTCCAGCTCCAGCTACAATTTCAACACTTAATGGTGTTATTCCTTTTAATGTAATTAATTCTAGTTTGAGAAATCCAAGTTACTCAGTTAGTATTGGTAGTACCAATCCTTATGTACTACCGCTTTCAGGAAGTCAGTCGTTTAACAATATGAATTTGTTTCAAAATTCTTCTGGAGCTTTGGCTTTTAATTTGTCTCCTTCAACACCAATTGGCACATCTATTGATTTTACATTGACCTTGGATAATGGACATTCTCCTGTTACAAAAACTGTTACTATAATTTATGATTGTGCTACTCCGAGCAACCTTCAAACTACATCTTTAACGACCAATTCGGCTAATACAAGTTGGTCTAGTGTGCCAGGAGCAGGAAGTTATTTGTTATCTCACAAAGCTGCATCAAGCGGTACTTGGTCAGGAGAAATTTCAGTTACAGGTACAACATTTAATATTTCAAATTTAGTACCGGGAACTGCTTATGACTGGAGAGTTAGAACTGATATTTGTAACTCTTTTAGTAGTGGATCATTTTCGACGGTTTTACCTTGTGATAGCCCTGGAACTATAGCGATAGGAAACATTACATCAAACAGTGGATTGTTAAGTTGGTCGGCAGTTGTAAGTGCAACGAACTACCAGGTACAATATAAATTGGCAACTAGCAGTACTTGGATCACAGCCACGAATACCAACAACTCTACCAGTTATTCGTTAGCTGGATTGGCGGCAAACAGTCTTTATGATGTACGTGTCCGCACCAACTGTACTACTGGAAACTCAACTTACACCAACAATCAATTTACAACTGCAATACCAACCATCAATTACTGTACAAGCAAAGGAAATAATGTAAGCTTCTTTTGGATAGATTACTTTAAACTTGGAACTATCACAAGAACATCTGGTGCTGATGCCGGATACTATAACGGAACTGCTACAATGACTAATCTGACAAGAGGCACTTCTAATACGGTGACTTTTTCTCCTGGGTATACTAGTTCTCTATATAGAGTATATTGGAGAGCATGGATAGACTACAACCAAGATGGCGACTTCTTGGACTCAGGGGAACAAATAGTGGGACAATCCACAACTGGAATTGGAAATTATAATAAAACTTTCACAATACCTCAGACTGCCCGATTGGGAGAAACAAGAATAAGAATCTCGATGAAATACGGTAGCTACCCAACTTCATGCGAAACTTTTACTTACGGCGAGGTAGAAGATTATACTGTAAATATTGTTTCAGCTACAGCAAATATTCAAGATTTAGCTGGAGCAAAAATTTCAACTAGCACTGACAAAGAGGTAGATGTAACCAATCTGCAAGCTATCATTTTCCCTAATCCAACCAGCTCAGAATTGTTTATTGATTTTAAGGGTCAGTCTAGCAAAAATTCTCTTATAACTATAACTGATACAAAAGGAAATGAAAAGTTTAAAACTTTGCTAAAAGATGACTATAGTGGGTACGGCATTGACGTAGCAAACTATTCTCCCGCATTATATTTGGTAATAATTGAGGCTGATGGAAAAAGAAAAACTTTAAAATTTGTAAAAGAATAATTTCCAAAAGAAAAAACCTAGAAACGCAAATATTAGTCACTCCAAAATGACAATATTTGCGTTTTTTTATAGAGAACTTTAGCTCTTAAACCTTACTTTACCTCTATTTATATTCTTTGATGATTTTTACTTTTTTTGAGAGAATTCTGAAATCAAATTGTAAATCTTTTTTTATCCTTAAGACCTAAAATAAAAACTCTTTCACAAACACATAAAAAAACTCACAAGAAGCTAAATGCTTAGTATTTAAAACTTTCTGCAAAAAAACATGAAAGAAAATGTAACTTTTCCACATCTGCTGCCGTCTAATAATTTATTTCTAAATAATCTAGCATATTTCAAACACTTATATTGTTTTATAATAAATTTCAAATGTTAGTAATTAATTTTGTTTAAATACAACAATAATAAAATAAACCAAACCCTATAAAATGAAAGTTATTAATTATTCACTTGAAGATTTCCAGATTGGGAAGGCGAGTTTAGTTGATGATCTAGGGTTTATTGAAACAGAATATTCCTATTTTAGAAAAGAAGAATCTTTTTATAGAAGATATAATTTAGAACTAGGTCTCGATATTTGTATTTTAGAATTAGACCTGAAAACTGAATTAGAGCTAAACCAATTAGCAGCAAAAAAAAAGCTATTTTTCACTAATATTATTGAAAGGAAAGACGGTACAAAAAACATAATAACATTAACTAATCAAGAAGCAAACATTGCTATAAAAACAGACATCCCTTCTAGTGAAAAAATTAGAAGCTTATGGTTTTCATATTCAGAAAGATGGCTTGAAAATAAATCTATTTCAGAGTATAACAATAATGAGTTTTTTACAAATCAAATTGAAAAACTAGAAATTCCCCAGAATGAAGAATTCGATAATTTATTTAATGACGTTTTTGAATTGGCCAACAAACATCCCATTAACAATTTCCTCATAAAAGTAAAATTCTATTCGATTCTGGAAAAAATAATGAAATAAAAAAAGACACTCCTTCTTTTCGAAAAAGTGTCTTTGCAATATTATCTATACAAAAATTAATCAAACTTAGAACCAACTGGTGGTCGATAGCTTTCAAATGGAATTCTCAAAAGTGGAGAAATATGCTCGTTTTCTTTTGGATCCATGTAAGTATCAATACCGTAGACCAAGTCTTTCCTTTCGATAAAATTGTAAGTTCCGAAAATCCTGTCCCAGATGGCAAAGATATTTCCGTAGTTGCTATCCGTGTAGGGTTGTGTATAATGATGATGCGTATGATGCATATCAGGGCTTACAATTACAAAACTTATAGCATTATCAAGCCACCTTGGTAAAGAAATATTGGCGTGATTAAACTGTGACAAAACCACCGAAAGCGACTGATACATAAACACCATCCACATAGGTGCTCCCGTTATAATGACAGCTATTGTAGTGAAAACAAATCGAAATACGCTTTCACCTGGATGATGGCGGTTTGCTGAAGTTGTATCCACATTGAGATCGCTATGATGTATAAGGTGAAACATCCACATCCATTTAACTTTGTGCTCAAGCCAATGAATAAAATACGCACCAATTAAATCCAAGACCATTAATCCCACAATAGTATAAAGCCAAAGTGGCATATCCGGAAGCCAATTAATTATTCCAAAATCGTTGGCAACGGCCCAATCTGAAGATTTTACGAGGATAAATGCCAAAGGAAAATTTACCACAATGGTGGTAATTGTAAAAAAAATATTTATTCCGGCATGTTTAACTTTCTGATATTTAAAGTTAAAAAGTGGAATGGCCGATTCTACAATCCAAAAAAATGCAATTCCACCAACCAAAAGTAAGGTTCGGTGTAAAGTAGGAATAGTTTTAAAGTAGTCTATAATATTTTCCATCGGTTATTAAGCTTGAATAATTTTTTCTTAAAAATAAAAGGAATATTTTTACAAATAGTTTTACTTTTCTAAGTTGACGCAAATAAGTAAAAAATCTTAACCTTTGTATAGAAAATAGTACATCAATATAACAAAATGCAAATCAACCAAGAAAAAAAAGATTGGATATCTGGAATTCTAAAAGATAAATATCCATTTTTAAGTTTAGAAGAAATCGAGATCTTTTTGAGTATTTGCACTTACAAAGAAATCAAAAACAAAGAAATTGTAATAAAGAGTGGTGATACGTCCAAAACCTTGCTGTTTATTCTTGATGGCACCTTTAGAGGGTATTTTATTAATAAAGAAAACGAAGAAATTAATATCTTTCTAAGGCAAAACCCTACTTTTTTTGGCTGTCACGACTCACTTTTTGCGGATAAACCTACGCAGTTCACTATCGAATCCATTTTACCAGCAAAAATCCTCCTTTTAGATTTATCAAATTTTGAAAACTTGGCTTTTGAAAATGCTGGAATTTTCAAAATGTATATTAACGAAATCAAAAGCCAAATCAGCAATGTGATTTCCAGAATTGAATCCTTGATAGATAAGCAACCTCAAGAAAGATATGAGGAACTCTTAAAGAAAAACCCTAAATTATTCCAAACGGCGTTCAATAAACATATCGCCAACTTCCTTGGAATTACACCAGTTTCTTTGTCAAGAATCATCAAGAGAACTAAAGACCAACCTGCTATAAAAAAACCGTAAAGCTATTCTAAGAAGCATCGGTTGTTCAAAATCAATCGACCTAAAGTTTTAAATACGCCAAATGCTTATCATTTGTAAATCAAAGGATGTTGCAAATTTCCTAAATTTGTATCCCTAACCTTATAATAAATGATAAAAACTAACACCGTGATAGTCGGTGCAAGTGCAGCTGGACTTGCCGCTGCCGCTTGCCTTCAAAAACAAAACGTCGATTACATCATCTTAGAAAAACAAAAACAGGTAGCTCAATTATGGAGAAATCATTACGATAGATTGCACCTTCATACCAACAAAAAGCTTTCAAACCTTCCTTTTCAAAAGTTCGACAAAAACCTTCCCACCTATCCACCAAGAGATGCAGTTGTAGATTATTTAGATCAATATGCCAAAAATCAAAACATAAATCCAGTATTCGAGACAGAAGTTTTTGATATATTGAGAGAAGGAGAATATTGGATTACGACCACCAAAAAAGGCGAAAAATACCAGTCAAAAAATGTTATAATGGCAACTGGCTCTACCAATGCTCCCAAAAAAGCGACTTTCAATGGCTTGAAAACTTTCCCCGGAAAAATAATTCATAGCTCTGAATACAAAAACGGGGAAGAGTTTAAAGGTCAAAAAGTTTTAGTGGTAGGATTTGGTAATTCAGCCTGCGAACAAGCCATTTGTCTTCACGAACATGGAGCTTTTCCATCATTATCCGTGAGATCTACTGTAAATGTACTTCCCCGAGATTTATTGGGTATTCCAATACTGCAATTAGGCTTATTAACAGCTCCACTTCCACCAAGGTTAGCGGATACTTTAAACGCTTCATTGATAAATTTCATAATTGGAGATATCACCAAACTTGGCTTGAAGAAATCAAAATATGGCCCATTGGAACAAATCCAAAAAGAGAAAAGAATTCCTTTGCTAGATATTGGCACGATAAAATTGATGCGTGAAGGGCATATTAAAGCTTTTGGTGATATCAAAAAAGTAGAAGGAAACTTGGTAACTTTTGAGGATAATAGAACCGAAAATTTTGATGCCATCCTACTCGCAACCGGTTATGTAAGCAATCTTGAGAAGTTTTTGCCAGAAAATACCGATAGAATAGCAGACCTAAATACTAAAATAAACAAGCAAAACAATTTTGGAAAAGACGGTTTGTATTTCTGTGGTTTTTATATTTCGCCAACTGGTATGCTAAGAGAAATCGGAATTGAGGCCAAAGCCATTGCAAATGATATTTCGAAAAAAAACATAGCTTAAAAAATGGATAATATATTAAGATATCTCGCTGATAATCAAATCTATTTAGTATTAGGAATACTAATATTTTTCAGTGCACTTGAAGCTATAATGGGTTTTTATGCCAATTGGAAAAGATCCAAAGATGACCTAATGGTAGAATCTGTAAATTTTGGCTTTTTGATGTTTGTGGCCAAGCCTCTGATTACTTTTATATCTTTTGGCTTAAGCAAGTTTCTTTTTCCAAATCTTGAAAATGCAATCTCAGCATGGCCAATTTGGCTGGCTGGTTTGGTTTATATTCTTTTCGATGATTTTACGCAGTATTGGTATCATCGCTCATCGCATGAGTATAAATGGCTTTGGAAATGGCATAGAGCACACCACACTGCCGAAGAAATGGGGCTTCTGGTTTCTTACAGAGAGGCCGTTTGGTTTTTCTTATTTATGCCAAATATCTGGTGGATTGGCATTTTTACTTATTTGGGTGGGGGAATTGGCGTAGCGGCTGCTATAGTAATCAAACAATTCTTCGTGATTTCATCGCATAGTAATGCCAAATGGGATGCTGTTTTTTACCAAAAAAAATCCTTGAAACCTATTATAAAAATTCTGGAAAGGATATTTATAACGCCAGCCTTTCACCACGGACATCACGCAAAATCCATTATTGACGACATAGGTCATCCAAATGGAAACTTTGGAAATATGTTTTCTATTTGGGATCAAATGTTTGGTTCCGCAAAATTTGCCCATGCATTCCCCAATTCAGACAATTATGGACTTCCAAACGATCCAAAAGACTCTTGGGTTTCGCAAGTTTTTTACCCTGTTTTCAAGTCGGACAAACAAGGTTCTGAGATTTCCCAAGACTATAAGTTTGAAAAAACTACTAAATTGGAACCTTCACAGATGGTTTTGAAAGAAGGAGATTATCTTTATTGCAATTGCGGTTACAGTAAAACTCAGCCGTTTTGTGATGGCTCACATCATGGCACCAAATTTCAACCCACTAAGTTTTCGATAAAAAAGGAAAAAGAATACAAACTTTGTAATTGTAAACTTTGTAAAAAAAGCCCATTTTGTGATAATTCACATTTGAAAGCTTAAATTTTAAACAAAAATGATATTTAAAGATAAAATAGTTTGGATAACGGGTGCGTCATCAGGCATAGGCGAAGCACTTGCTAAGGCATTTAACAAAGAAGGTGCAAAAGTGATTTTGTCTGCTAGAAATACCTTGGAACTAAAACGTGTCCAAGAATCATTTATAAATCAGCACATACCTTCCGCCATTCTTCCACTAGATATTCAGAAATATCTTGAATTGCCTAAAGAGGTTGTTAAAGCAATTGCATTATTTGGCAAAATTGACATTTTGATCAACAATGCAGGAATAAGTCAGCGAGAATTGGCTGTTGATACGCCTTTTGAGGAAGATTTAAAAATTATAGAAATTGATTTGTTAGGCACTATAGCTATAACTAAAGCTTTATTGCCACATTTTATAAAAAATGGCAATTCTCAAATTGTAGTGATAAGCTCTGTAATGGGAAAAATTAATACCAAATATAGAACTGCTTATGCGGCAGCCAAACATGGAACGGTCGGTTATTTCGAATCCTTGCGATTAGAGTTAGGCAACAAAGTAAATGTTTGCAATATAATGCCAGGTTTTATTGCAACAAATATTGTAAAAAATGCGGTTAGTAAAACCTATAATCCAAACAATCAAAATGCAGCAGGAATGAAACCAGATGAATTTGCTGAAATAGCTCTGAAAGCTATTCATGCGAAAAAGAAAAACGTATACATAGGAGGAATGAAGGAGCAATTTGCCATGATTTTGAAACGTATCTCCCCTTCACTTTTTGACTGGTTTATTAAAGATTTAAAAGTGGTGTAATTCGTTGTTCGCAAATATTGTTTTAGTTAGTTGAAACCTCTAAGAGGTTTTGAATGAAAAGCTTATTCTTAATTTTTGAAAAAATCAATGAAAAAAATATTCCTGACCTTATTTCTTCTTGCGATAGTATCACTTATTTATTATTGCTTTTTTTTCGATTTTGACCATAGCAATGATACCCTCTATTTTGGAGGAGAGATTATTACTATGCAGGATTCTACTGAATTAGCTGAAGCAGTATATGTGAAAAACGGAAAAATAATAGCTACTGGAAATAAGTCAGAATTGATAAAATTAACCTCAAACAAAACAGAATTACATGATTTAAAAGGCAAAACACTAATGCCAGGTTTTTTTGATCCACACGGACATTTTGATTTTGCCACAATATTTGCGGATATGGTAGATATAAGTGGAATAAATCACCGAACACCAAAAGAAGTTTGGGATAAAGTTGAGGCTGCCTGCAAAAAAGGGCAAAAAGGCGAATGGATTTTCTTTTACGGCATGGACCCTCCGCTCACAAAAGGTATTAAATCACCGACCATTTCCTACTTGGATTCTATCGCTCCAGATAAGCCAATTGTGATTATTACTAAAGCATTGCATGTTTTTTATGTCAATTCTCAAGCTTTTGCAGAAATCGGTATTTCATCAAAAACGCCAGACCCTTCAAAAGCAAGCTATTATGAAAGAGATGAAAAAGGGAATTTAACTGGAGGCATAGTTGAACAAGCAGCTTTAGAACCGCTTCGCTTAAAACTTCAAGAAATTGTTAAGAAAAACTTTGTAAAAAACACCCAGAAAGTACTGGACGATTATGCCCAGATGGGTGTCACCTCAGTTGTAAATATGGGACTCTCCAATACATCAGACCTAATATTAAGCTTATATCGTCACCTTTCTGGAGAAAAGCCAAAACCCTTAACCAATGCCTTACAATTGATTGGAAAGTTACCTAACAGACAGCCTAATCCTCGAATTTTTCTTTATTTGAGAAAAGAATACGACAGCTTTTTACCTAAAAATGTTGAAAATGGTGATGACTTTTTCAAAATTCTTGGACTTAAATTTTGGTACGATGGCTCTCCATACAGTGGCTCAATGTTTTTAAGAAAACCTTATTTACAGTCTAATTTTACTATAAATGATATTCACTTGGGCCCTGGCCATACTTCTGAAAGCTTAATGAGGCAGTCGGAGCTGGAAACACTCATAGAAAAATACCAATCAAAAGGCTGGCAAATAGCGGTTCATTCTCAAGGTGACATTGCGGGGGAAGAAGTAATAGCTGCCTATGAAAATGTACATAAAAAATCGCCCATAAATACATACCGACATAGAATAGAACATTGTATGTTATTGCCAAAAACATCACTTGAGGCCATGAAAAAAATGAATATTTCTCCAAGTTTTCATATTAATCATTTATTATTTTATGGCGATTTCCTAAAAAGCGATATTATAGGAGAGGAAAGAAGCGAGCAAATTTTCCCTATACAATCTGCTGTAAATCATAAACTTAGATATACACTTCATGCTGACAGTCCACAATTTATCCCTAATCCCTTAAGCTTAATAAGTACCTCTGTAAATCGTACCACAGAGTCAGGCACATTGATTGGCCCTGCCGAAAGGGTATCTGTTTGGCAAGCACTGAAAAGTATGACGATAGATGCAGCTTGGCAAATGCACATGGAGGACAAATTGGGCAGTATTGAAAAAGGTAAATATGCAGATTTTGTAATTCTTGATAAAAATCCTTTGAAGGTTCCAAGTCAAAATTTATCTAAAATTAAGGTTTTGGAGACGATTGTGGCAGGAAATCAAATATGGAAGGCGAAATAGATTTATATTTTTTGTAATTTTAAATGCTTTACTTTCAAAAAGCATTTTTTATAATTGAAAATAATTGGTTTGTGAGGTAGATAAATTACAGAAAAACTAAAGAATGAATTTTTCTGATTCGTCCTGAAAAATACTAAATAATTAGAAGTCATAAAACCTTAAATAAAATGAAATACGATTACATCATCATCGGTGCGGGAAGTGCTGGCTGCGTTTTGGCCAATAGACTTTCGGCTGACCCAGCTAACTCTGTCCTGTTGATAGAAGCAGGCGGTCCTGACAAAAAAATGGAGATTCATATTCCTGCTGGCTATGCCAAACTGCATAGAAGTGAGGTAGATTATGGATTCTGGACCGAACCTCAAAAGCACATTTTAGATAGAAAAATATATTTACCCCGAGGCAAAGTATTGGGAGGTTGCAGTTCTACAAATGCCATGGCTTATGTAAGAGGAAACCACGCCGACTACGACGAATGGGCTTCTTTGGGCAACAAAGGCTGGTCAGCAAAAGAAGTATTGCCGTATTTCAAAAAATCCGAAGCCAATGAAGATATTTCGAATGAATATCATGGAAAAGACGGGGAATTGAATGTGACCTACAACAAGAAATTCACTACGCCTTATTCTAATGCATTCATAGAAGCCTGTGTCGAAAAAGGTTTTAATAGGAATTTAGATTATAATGGAGAAAATCAAGAAGGTGTTGGCCCATTTCAGTTTACTATCAAAGATGTAAAAAGGCATAGTGCGGTCGATGCTTTTTTAAAGCCAGCGATGAAAAGGCCAAATCTTACCGTTATGACAAAAACAATCACCAATAAAGTCATTATCGAAAATGATAAAGCGGTTGGAGTTGTTGTTTCTAATGGCAAAAATGGTACGCAAGATTTTTTTGCCAATAAAGAAGTTATTCTTTCTGCTGGTAGTTTTGCCTCACCGCAACTCCTGATGCTTTCGGGAATCGGTGCCAAAGACGAGTTAAAAACCCATGGTATAGCATGCAAAAAAGAATTGCAAGGCGTAGGAAAAAACCTCCAAGACCACCTTTTTTATGCCGTAAGTGCCTTAGCGAATAGTCAGGAAGGTCAAAACCATCATCTAAAACCATTGAACCAGGTTGCGGATTTAATGAAATATATTTTTACGAAAAGCGGTGCATTAACTATTGGTCCATTAGAATCTGTCGCATTTGGAAGTACAGCTGCAAGTCCTGACAGAGTAGATTATGAATTTCATTTTGCATCCTTAAACGTTGGCAATGATTACAGCGTGGACATCTATGACATTAATACTTTTCCTTACAAAGATGGCTATACGATTTTACCAACACTTTTAAGGCCAAAAAGTAGAGGTTATGTTGGTTTGTCAAATACCAACCCAGCAGCTCAGCCAATCATTCAACCTAATTTTTTAGAATCTGAAGAAGATAGAATGGTTTTATTAAATGCTGGCAAAAAAGCCTTGGAGGTAATGGAAGCAAAGGCATTTTCAAAACACATGAATTCAATTGTAATGCCACCAGATCGCAGCTCAGACGAAGCCATTATGTTGCATATTCTAAAACAAGTTGAAACGGTTTATCATCCTGTCGGCACTTGTAAGATGGGTTCTGATGAAATGGCGGTTGTTGATGAAAAATTACGCGTACATGGAATCGAAGGTTTACGAGTTATTGATGCCTCTATTATGCCAACTATCGTTTCGGGGAATACCAATGCCCCTACTTATATGATTGCCGAGAAAGGAGCAGATATGATTTTGAATTCTTAATAAAAATGGGAGTCTAGACAACTCCCATTTTTACTTTGTATTTCTTTAATATTTTTGCAGATATAAAAGCAAAAACTACTGTTGGCCCTACCCATAATATCATTTGGCCAAAGCTTGGAAAATTCTCCGGCAAAAACCTTGGAACAATATTTACACAAAAAGCAGTTAATGCAGCAGAATATGCACCAATCATCTTTCCGCCATGAGCAAAAAACCAATGCATTTTTATTTCTGATTTGAATTTTAGATAATATTTAAGATCTCCATAGGCATTTAAAAGACTGACAATCCCGAAAACAAAAAAAAGATAAACAAATGGCGAGGATATTTCATATTTGAAAAGTAGTAGAAATCCATATCCCAACATTACCAAACCAGATACACCCACTAAAAAAGCAGCAGACATATCGTACCAGGTTGGCTTCAGTCCTTTTTTCATTTTAAGCATTCGTTTACCCGACCACGTTGGATAAAAACTAACTATACCTATGGTAAGAAAAAACTGATATTTTAGATTGTTTGGAAATAAAACGAAAAACAAAAGTGTGGTCACGAATATAACAGCCATAGACCAATAAAATACAATACCTGAAAGATTGTGGATTTTTCCACCCTTCTTTCCATAACTCATTGCTACTAAGCCAGAGGTTAAAGCTAAAAATCCTGCAATAACATGTAAGACGATTCCTGATTTGTAAAGTAAATTTTCCATTTGATTTGTTTTTTATTTACCCAAAACTATAGCCTACTAATGGCTCTAAAAAATCAAAGGGTTAAACATCAACATTCTGGGAGAAACAACAAAGTTCTGGGATAAAATACAAGTTTTTGGGACGTTTGACAAAGTATTTTTTAAAAAATACCCTAATTATAAAAGGTTTGGGCAACATTAAATCTAAATTAATCGTCTTGTACTTAAAGCGTATTATTAAACCAATTGATTGATGAAAAGAGAAGAGTTTTTAAAGAAAAGTTTAAGTGGCCTTGGCATGTTTTCTATTTTACCTTTAATGAGTGCTTGCGAAAAAGCAAATATTTCTACGGATACTACTGAAACTACAAGCGATGTTACAGGTTCAACAAATGGAAGTTCAGCGAGCGATTGTTCGGTTACTAACTCCGAAACTGAAGGGCCATTCCCTATCAAAGATCCTGCATCCTTGGTAAAAGCTGATATAGCTGGAGACAGGTCTGGCGTGAAATTGACAGTAAACCTTACCATAAAAAACAAAAATGCAAACTGCAATGCAGTGGAAAATTTATTAGTAGATATTTGGCATTGCGACGCCAAAGGTGAATATTCTGAATATGGCGGAACTGGAATGCAATCTACAAATTGGACAGCTGCTCACTGGCTAAGAGGAAGACAAACCACAGATGCAAACGGCTTGGCGGATTTTACGAGTATTTTCCCGGGTTGGTACAGCGGAAGGGCACCTCATATTCATGTGCATATTTTCACCGCAGCTGGAAAATCACTTTTAGTTACCCAAATCGCATTTCCGAAAACCGTTTGCGATACAGTTTATACAACCGCAACTGATTACAAAAGCCACGGAACCCAGAATACCACCAACGAAAAAGACAATGTTTTCAGTGACGGATATGCTAACGAACTTTGCAGTATTTCTGGTAATAACACCGATGGATATATTTTAAATCATACTATAGTAGTTAGTGCATAAAAAAATGGCTCCTTTGAAAATAACAAATAGATATGGAAAATAACAAAGGAGCTATTTTTCTTTCTTTAAAAAACAAAATAGAAGAAAGTGACAGTTTTGTAAAAAACTATATTTTCTCGAGAAATCATCAGAAAATAGAGGATGAATTTCTTTTGAAAGCATTAGAGAACCTTTCTTTGGTAAAAATAAATGAAGGTAAAACTTACCAGACCTACTCAAATGAATCAAAAAAACTCATTCTCATTCCACTTAGTGGAGCCATTGGCAACAATATTACGGAAGAAATTTTGGTATCAGGTGAGGTGCAAATGTTGGGAAATGAAAATAATATAATTCTTGAAAATCTAGCAGAAGGAAACTGTTCTGAGTTTCTTGAAATAAAAATAAATCCCAATTTTGGAGTTTTAAAAGCAGATATAAAAGCTTTTGAAGTCCTAAACAATCAATTATCAGCAATTATTGAAACGCAAAACGCTGGAATCTTTCTAGGAAAATATACATATCGCCAAGATTTGCTTTTTGAAAGAAAAGAAAATTTCAACTTTTTCGTCTACGTAGTTTGGGGTTCTTTCGAAATAAATGACAGATTAGTAAATCAAGGAGATGCATTGAGCATGAAAAACTGCAAAAGCTTAGAAGGAGAATCTTTAAGTCAGGAAAGTATTGTTTTAATAATAATAGAAGAAAAATAAATCACTTAAAAACCTCCACCAGTTTTGCGTATTTTCTAGCTACTGGCACTCCAATATTTTCAATATTCAAATGCAAGAAATAACCTTGGGCATTGCCTGAAACCTTTTCCACATGTTTAAGATTCGCAATATATGAACGATGCGTTCGGGCTATTTTTTCATCAGAAATTTGACTTTCTAGTCTAGTTAAACTACTCCTTATCAAAAACTTACAAACTTTTTCTTCCTCAACATAATAGATAGTGCAATAATTGTCAGAGGATTCAATATAAAGCAATTGCTTGTTTTTTATTTCCAAAAAATCCTTTCTGTTTTCAGCTACCAATCTCAAATCTTCATCTTCTTTTTCATCTTTCAATTCGTGGACTTCAACGGGTTTACTATATTTTTTAAGATGATAAATATAATCTGCCAAAACCCAAAAAACGACTGGAAAAATAGCCATAAGACCTACCCAAAGAAAAGAATTCACAAGAAGTCTAAAACTAAAATTCCAAAAAAGCAACAAATTGCCATAGATCATATTGCCAATGGCAATCATCAAAAGCAATACAAAAATGCTCAAGATTTCTTTCCATACAAACCAGTTTTTCTCCTCGTAGAATTTAGGAAAAATAAAAGGAAAAACCTGTCTATGAATAAATGTACTGGCAGAAGTCACCAAAGCAAAACCCACTAATTTCAAGGTTTTGTCTGGGTCAACCCAGTCAGATATACCGAAAGGTTCGAAGATCAAGAAAAAGACAAATAGGAATAATCCTTCTGCCAAAGAATGTAAAAGAGAATTTATAAGCGTACGTTCACGCTGAGGATAAGGTTGAAATAGTATTTTGAAATAATTTTTCAAAAACTACCCAATATTTGATTGAAAAAACCTTTCAAAGCATCCGGATAAACAGCTACCATAAAAACAACTCCCCATAAACCTCCCCAAAGGTGAGCCATGTGGTTTATTTTATCACCTTGTCGTTTGTCCATATAAATTGAATATCCAACATAAATAATCGCAAAAATATACGCTGGCATAGGTATCGGAATTGGGAACATTATTAATTTGGTAAGTGGAGACAGTATAATGCTCGCAAATACTATAGACGACACTCCACCAGACGCTCCCAAAGAATTATAAAAAGATTGATCTCTATATTTGATAACATCAGGAATGTTAGAAAATATTATTCCCAACAAATACAAAATCATGAAATACAAACGGGCATTTGCTCCAAACATATAATCGAAATAACTTTCTACAGCTCCTCCAAAAAGGTATAAAGCGTACATATTTAACAACAAATGCATATAATCAGCATGAACAAATCCGCAAGTAAGCATTCGATAATGCTCTTTCCGATGCACTACGGAATAAGGATTATGGATAAGTTTGCCCACCAAAGAGCTATCTCTAAAGCCCATTAAACTGATAGCCACTGTCAGGATGATAATTAAAACACTTAAACTCATATATTTTTAATATTCTCTTTTTTCTAAATCTTCAATAAATTTCTTCAAAACCTGTTTTTTATCATCCGAAACCGACAATCTAGCTAAAGCCTTGTTGGCTTTTTCAAAATACCCATTGGCGAGGACTTCTGCCTCCGCTTTTATTTCATACTGGTCAAAAATTGCTCGGATAGCCGACACTTTTTCTTCACTGTCAAACTTCTTTTTCTTCAACCAACCATCTAAGGTTTTGCCTTCTGCTGTTCCTCTGGTTTTCTCAATAGCGTCTAAAAGCAACCAAGTTTTCTTATTTTCTATAATGTCCCCTCCTACTTGCTTTCCAAATTTCTCTGGGTCAGCATATACATCCAATATATCGTCATTTAACTGAAAACCAATACCTAGATTTACACCAATTTCATTCAAAAGTTTCACAGATTCTTCGTCAGCATCTGCCACTATTCCGCCCAATTCCATCGCAAAACCCAATAAAACAGAGGTTTTCAAACGAATCATTTCTATGTATTCCTCTTTCTTTACATCAGCTTTAGTGGCAAAAACCATATCGAGTTGCTGTCCTTCGCATACTTCGGCTGCGGTTTTATTAAACCTCCTTAAAACGTTCTTTAGGTTTCTATCTTCAATATCTACCAAAAGCTCATAAGCAGCCACCAACATTACATCTCCAGAAAGAATCGCCGTGTTTGTGTTCCATTTTTCATGCACCGTTTGGCTTCCTCTCCTGAGTGGAGCCTGATCCATAATATCATCGTGCATGAGTGTGAAATTATGAAAAACCTCAACCGCCATAGCAGGTTTTAAGGCTTTTTGCCAATTGTATAACCACATATTAGCAGCCATCAATGTCAAAACTGGTCTTAATCTTTTGCCTCCAAGAGACATTATGTAACTTATCGGTTCATACAATTCTACAGGATGTTCGCCATAAGAATAGTCCGCAAACTCTTTGTTTAAGGCTTCTAAATAGGATTTAATGGGCATAAAAAATCTTTAAATAAAATAATAATCCAAGGCCAAATTTACGGTTATTTTAGCAGAAAGGTAGATTAAATTTTAGAAAGTTTCTGTTGTAATCGGTACAAAGGATAACTTAAAACTAAAAATACTAGAGCAAACACACTGCTTTTAAAATCCTGAAATACCGCTCCAATCAAAAACAAAACAGAACAAACCAAAAGAAAATAAGGCACATAAGGAAATCCAGGCACTTTAAAAGGCCTCAACAAATCAGGTTCGGTTTTTCGTAGTTTTATCAATGAGGCAAATCCTGCTGCATAACTCATCACGAAAAAAAACGTAGCTATATCTGACAAAACAGCACAAATATCTTTTCCTGATAATATCAACAAAATAGAACCCAAAGTCGTAATCGGCATAGCCACAGAAGGTGTACCAGCAGCATTTACCTTTTGAACGGCTTTAACAAACAAGCCGTCTCGACTCATCGAAAATATCACTCTTGGAGCAAACATCGTCTGGGCATTTAACATTCCAAGAATAGAAAGCATCAAGAAAAAGGTAACAATCTTGGCAGAATTTTGACCAAAAATCAATAAAACAGCATCTGCTGCGGCGAGTTTTGAATTGGCCAGCAAGTCCATCGGAATTACATATAGTATGGCGGCGTTGACCAATAAATAAATGATAATTACCATCAAAACACCAAGAATCATAGATTTGGGCAAACTTTTGGCCGGATCTGTATTTTCTTCAGAAAAATAAGAAGCCGTATGCCAGCCATCGAAAGTATAAAATATAGACTGCAAAGCTGCAATAACTCCAAAAAGTAAGGCTGGCTTTTCAATTTTTTCAGTGGTGTTTTTCAACATTGTATAATCAACGTCTTTGCCATACACAAAACATAAAACCACAAAAACTATTAAACCTAGAGCCTTTAAAAAAGACAGGATTTCCTGAGATCGACCGCCCGATTTTGTGCCTGTAAAGTGAAATGCCGTAAGTACAATCAAAATACTTATGGCTATTATTCTAATGTAATTTTCGAGATTGGGCAAAAGCAAAATAATGTATTCGCTCATGGTATAGGCTCCAAAACCTAATGCCGAAACGGTGCCCAACCAACTGGTGATGCCTGTAAGAAAACCGAAATAATTGCCAAATGCACGCCTAGCATAAACATACCAAGAGCCTGCCTGCGGCAAAGAAACCCCCAACTCAATAGCACAAAGCACCCCTAAAAAAGCGTAGATACTTACCCCAAGCCATAAGGCCATAATGATTATCGGATCTCCGATTTGTGCAGCTATGGCTCCAGGCTTTCTTAAAATACCAGTTCCTATGGTTCCGCCAATAGTAACGGCTATGCCAAAGCCAACGCCAAGGAGTTTTAATAATTGATTTGTAGGTTTTTGACTCATATTATAGGATTGAGTCCGCAAAATATAGAAAATCTTGTGATAAAAGATGAAGAAGCTACAATAAAGACATAAAAAAAACCCCGACATGGCCGGGGCTGTTTTTGATTCATCATAGGTTCTATAAAATTTCTTTAAGTTATGTTATGCAAATATATGCATAAAAAAATGAACTATGCAAATATATGTTGCAAAATTTTGCAAATAATTGCAAAAATATTCATAACTTTACTTATGTAAACTATTTCAAAAAGACACTGAAAGGAAAATGTTAAAAGAAGAAAGGCAACAACTGATACTTGACCACTTAAAAACCGCCAAAAAAATTAACCTTGGGCAGCTAAGCACCATGCTTACAGTTTCTTACGATTCTGTCAGGAGAGATGTAATCGAACTTGAAGATAAAGGTTTGCTAAAAAAAGTCCATGGCGGAGTGGTGTCTAATAGCTATCTAAATATACTTTCTGGCCAAAGAACAGGTGTTAAAAAAGGTAGTGACTTGGAAATAGTCATAAAAAAAGCCCTCACTTTTATCAAAAACAACCAAATACTGATTTTAGATGGTGGTACAACTAATTTTTTTCTTGCCGAACAAATACCCAAAAACCTTACACTTACAGTAATAACCAATTCTCCCCCACTAGCCATGGCCCTCAACGACCACGAAAACGTAGAAGTGATACTTTTGGGCGGTAGATACTACAAAAGATACCAGATATCGATGGGACCCGAAGTAAGCAACCAATTGAAACGATTCAATGCCGACATCTACTTTATGGGAGTAAATGGCGTAGACAAAACCAAGGGCCTCAGCATCAGAAACTACGAAGAATCTATACTAAAACAACAAATGATGGCCGTAGCCAAACAAACACTCTGTTGTGTAGTAGAAGAAAAAATTGGGGTAATAGAAGCCTATCAAATTTGCCCAATCGAGAAAATTGACGCATTAATCACCAATGTAGAGCCTGAAAACTACAGCCTGATTGGGTATGATGGGGTGGTGAGGGTGTAGGTTGAAAATTACCATTATAAATAATTGAATTATCTTTATCTTGATAAAATTCATATATTTCCCGACGAAAAAAAAAGAAAAATCTGCCTTTAGTCTGTATTTTTAATTTAAAGAAAATTAAAGTACCAGTAGACAGTAGGAGTCTTATCCACTAAAGTTTATTTAAATTTAAAAAAACAACCCCCACTCCAACAAAATCAGAATGAGGGTTTTTGTTATCCATAGCTATAAAAAATCTTTAAAACCTCAGCCTAACTGCCGCTAAAAAATTGGTTCCTGCCTGCGGAAAAACAAAGTTTTCAGTGATTTTACCGCCGTACAAGTAGCTATAGGTATAGCCGTTTGACTGATACTTTTTATTGAAAATATTATTTACTAAAACACTAAAGTTTAGTTCTTTCATAAACTTCGGTTTTAAAGTATAACTCGTCCGTAGGTCACTCACAAAATAGGCATCCAAAATCCTAGATTCGTTTGAAGTATTGTCTAAATATTGTTTCCCAACATACTTTGGTAAAAGACTAAACTCTAGCTTTTGCAAAGGTCTATAGGTTAGATTTCCGCCCATTATGGTATTCGGTGAAAAAGCTATATCCGAATTTTTAAAGGTATTTACTTCATTTGGTGTTTCGTCATAACTAGGTACAGTTTCTACAAAATTCGCAATTTTGTTTTGACTAAATGTCGCATTTGCAGCCAAAAATAGTTTTTCGGACAGTTTTCCTGAAACTTGTAATTCTATACCCGCTCTATAACTTTTTGCAACATTTGTTCGAATGGCATCGCCAACATTATTGATTTTACCTGTCAATACCAACTGGTCTTTATACAACATATAATACACATTGCCTTCCATTTTCCAATTTCCCAAACTACGTTTTACTCCACCTTCAAAATCATTCAATTTCTCGGCATTCGGTTGTGTAGGTGCATTGTCTACAAAATCTTGCCGACTTGGTTCTTTTGCTCCTTTTGCATAACTCACATAAGCTGAGGTATTCGCATTTGCTTGATAGGTCAATCCAATTTTTGGATTTAGGAAACTATAACTTTTTTGGTAATCCAAATTTTGAAGTGCATCTGCCGTACCTTTCATGCTGAAATGAACACTGCGATATTGCAAATCACCATAAATATCAAGTTTTGTACTTAAGGGATAATATAATTTCCCGTAAAAATTCATATCTGTTTTTATGCTATTGTTATCATAATATCGGTAACGAATATTGCTTTCAGAAGCATATTTTGCCCAAATTATCTCGCCAAAATGCCCTCCTTCATATTTATTTACTCCACCACCCAAATTGCCTTTCAGTTTCCCTCCCCCCTCATAATCTAATGACCAAACGCCACCGTAAAAATCATTGTCTAACCATTTTTGACGAATCAAATCGGTACTTTCTATTTCTGTTTCTCCAATCTTTATGTTGGCTAAACCATAAGAAGCAAAACTGGCGTCTGATTTATATTGTTCATAAAACCCTTTGCCTTTGGTGTAAAAAAGAGTTGGATTAAAACGCCAATTTTCTGACAACTTAAATGAGCTAATCAACTGATAATTATCTTGTTTATAGTCATCAACTTCATTTTCATAGGTATAAAAATTAAAAGTTCTACCTGATGCTAACATCTGCTTTTTAAAATCCGCGTCATAATAATTTCTCTCAACAAAAGCATCTATACCGGCAGCATCATTCTTAGCCAATGCATCAGGAATTCCATTCCAAGACTGGTAAGTTTTCTCATGCCCTGAAAAAGCATTAAATCTAATAAATGAGTTTTTATGATAATATCCACCCGATAAAAAGTACGATTTCAAATCTGAGGAAGCTCTATCAACAAAGCCGTCAGAAGTAATTTTTGAAAGTCGGGCATCAAAAACAAAACGATCATTCAGCAATCCTGTCGATGCTAAAAAATTTGTTTTTAAGGTATTAAAAGAACCTGCTGAGGTATTAACTTCACTAAAAGCATCTCTGTTGAGCTGCAAAGTATTGACATTTATACTCGCACCAAAAGCACCTGCACCGTTGGTAGATGTGCCGACGCCGCGTTGTATCTGGATACTCTGTACGGAAGAGGCAAAGTCTGGCATATTAACCCAATAAACACCCTGCGACTCGGAGTCATTGTACGGAATACCGTTTAAAGTCACGTTGATTCTTGTTGGATCTGTTCCTCTTATTCGAATTCCCGTGTAACCCACGCCTGCACCTGCATCAGAACTAACAACCACCGAAGGCATTTGATTGAGCAAAAATGGCAGATCTTGACCTAGATTTTGTTTGGTAATTTCGGCTTTCGAAACATTGCTAAAGGCCATACCTGATTTCTCATTGGCTCTTGTAGAACTTACTACAACTTCGTTGAGATTGTTGGCATTTGTAGAATCTTGCCCTTGTTGAGCAAAAGAAAAATGAGCAAAAAGCCCTAAAATGAAGAAAATTGATACTTTTTTCATAACAATTTATATAAATTATTACGAAGCAGATAAAGGAGCAAAACGCTGTCTTCGGGTCTATTGACCTTGTTAAACTTAATTTTACTATTGAAATTTCTGAGAATCTTTGATTTTTAACCGGTATTAAATACAAAGATTTAGCTCAAATCCCTTCGTCGGTACTAACCGCATCAGGTTCAATGGGTATGATCTCAGCCCGCTGTTTTCAGGCACCCCTTTTATGAGATTTCGGGTGCAAATGTAAAACAAAAGTTTTTAGAATCAAGCGTTTTTTGAAGAATTAGCCATACCAAGGCTTAAAACACCGCCAGCCGTCAAATAATGAAATATATCTATCGTCAAATCTCCCGTTCCAAACAATTGTGAGCGAAATTGCCCAGCGGCAAAAAATGCCAATCCTATCAGAAGCCAAATACCAATTTTAACCTTTCCATTTATAAAACCCAAAATCGCCAAAACAAAAACCAATCCCATCGCTACTATAGGTGTCCACACACCAATCGCTCTTATTCCGAAACCTTCAGAAAGTGCATAAAGAAAAAAACCTAAGGTGAGAAATGTATAACATGCGATTTTAGAGAGGTCTTTTCCTGTTACTAAAGCAAAAGTGGCACCTACCAAACCTACGCCTCCAGTGATAGTAGCAAGTTTTTGAAAAAACACAGATATCATGTTGGCGTCGGAATATCCAGCAAAATTAATAGCTCCAAATATAGCAGCTCCAGTTATAGAAAGCACAAAAGACTCCCATAGTATAGTACTGGTAAGGTTGAGTTTGCTTAAGTACATGAAAAATACATAAAGACCGATGGCCGCAAGAATTAAGTCAGAAATAACGTGCGTAATTTGCATTGGATGTATAAGGTTTATTTTTTCAAAAATAAATAATTTCGAATTCAAAATATACTTTTATGAAATAAAATTCACTTCGGGTTTAATTTCGATACCAAACTTTTGCAAAACAGAAAAAGCTATTTCTTTGGCCAAATCAGCAATTTCTTGTCCTTTCCCTTCACCATAATTTACCAAAACCAAGGCCTGTTTGTCGTGCACGCCTATATCTCCAAATCGTTTTCCTTTCCAGGCAGCTTGTTCTATTAGCCAACCTGCCGGAACTTTCACCGTATTTTCGTCAATTGGATAACTCGGAATATTTGGAAATTCAGCTTTTACTTTTTCAAATAAAGTTTTACTAATCTCTGGATTTTTAAAAAAACTGCCAGAATTACCTATCTCAGCAGGATCTGGCAATTTGCTTTTTCTAATGGCAATCACAGCGTCAGATATGGATTTTGAACTCAATTCTGTTACACCCATTTCGGTTAACGTATCTTTTATTGCACCATAGGAAACATTAAAAGCAGGCTTTTTTGAAAGTTCAAAATTCACATTCAATATTACATATTTGCCTTTTCCTTCATGTTTAAAAAAGCTTTCACGATATCCAAAGGCACATTTTTCTCTATCAAAAAAAACAACTTCTAAAGTTTCAAGATTCAACGCTTCTAAAGAGACAAAAACATCTTTTATTTCTACGCCATAAGCTCCAATATTTTGCATTGGGGCAGCTCCGACAGTACCAGGAATCAATGATAAATTCTCTAAACCAGATAATTGCTTTTCGATGGTATCCAAAACAAATTCATGCCATACTTCACCTCCACCCACTTTTAGAATTGCATTTTCTTCATTTTCGAAAACCGATTCAATGCCTTTAATTTCGTTTTTTAAAACCAAACCTTCAAAATCATTCAACAACAAAACATTGCTCCCTCCGCCAAGAAAAAGCCTCTTTTCGTTTAGATATTCAGGATTTCGCAAAATCCTTTTTAACTCTTCTACAGATTTAAAAACAACAAAATACTTTGCTTTGGCTTCTATCCCAAAGGTATTGTATGATTTTAAGGAAATGTTTTCTTGAATTTCGGGCATAGGAAACAGAATAAATTAAGCTGCAATTTAAAAGTTTATTTTTGGATAGTAGTAAATATGATAGGCTAGGTGGACTTTTAAAAAGGTTTTGATAGCGTTTTTTTTGAGGAATATAATAAAAAATGGCATCCAAAAACTACCGATTAAACAAAAAAACTCATCATTAAGACTTTCTGCCATTAACTAATTCAATCATTATCATATTAACACATTTACAAAATCAATGCCCTGTCAAAGGCACTTTCTCCCCTGCTTCTATTCTTAGTTTTAAATGGTTTTGTGGAGGCGGAATCGGGCAGTTCCATCCGTCGGAAAACGCACAGTAGGGATTATAAGCTTTGTTGAAATCTAAAATCACCTTTCCATCCACAAAATCACCCGTGTCCATGTCCATGTATCTTCCACCACCATAAGTGTCTTTTGGGGCAGTCAAGTCTTTAAAAAGAACAAATACCAAGTTTTTGTACATCGGCTGAATTGGTGATTGCCTGTAAGTCGTAATCTTGTATTTTTTTCCAGAATATTTAAAAGTAACTATCGCAAACTCCGTAAAATCTTTAATTTTTACGCCCGAAGTTGGAATCGAAATAGTCTCTGGGTGTTTGGGATGTTTGTATTTTGCAGCGAATTTAAAATCAGTATTTACCTCAAAAAAATCCTGCTTTTGTTCTGGAAATCGCTCATGGGTTTCCTTGATATAGTTTTCTCTGTGTTTTGCCAATATTTCTTGATAATCTTGACAAAATCCATTTTTAACAAAAATCAAAAGGGCTAAAATCAATAGTTTTTTGCTCATTTAGTATATTTTTTAGGCGGTTTTTAATGAATATTTAAAGAATTAGATTCTTTGAAAATTAATAAATGAATTTCAAACCAAAATCACAAATTTTTCAATAGAATTATTAACTTTGCAAATCTCATTCATTTTATATAAACCTGAAACATTTCAGGTCTATATTTATTATTAATCTTAAAAAACGGGTCTTATAATTCCTTATCTTATGACACAAATAGCAAAAATAATTTACACTATCACAGATGAAGCTCCTGCTTTAGCGACGTATTCATTTTTACCGATAGTACAAGCATTTTCTAAACCAGCCAACGTGGTTATCGAAACCAGAGACATCTCTCTTTCGGGTAGAATATTGGCGGTTTTTCCGGAATATCTTACAGATGACCAAAAAATAACAGACGATTTGGCTTACTTAGGTCAATTAGCAACTGCTCCTGATGCCAACATCATCAAATTGCCCAACATCAGTGCATCTATTCCTCAGTTGGTAGCCGCTATTAAAGAATTACAAGAAAAAGGATATAAAATCCCTGACTACCCAGAAGAGCCGACGACAGACGAACAAAAGGCAGCTCGTGCCAAATATGATAAAATCAAAGGTAGTGCAGTAAACCCTGTTTTGAGAGAAGGTAATTCTGACAGAAGAGCACCAAAAGCAGTGAAAGAATACGCTCGCAAGCATCCGCATTCTATGGGAGCTTGGTCGGCAGACTCTAAGTCGCACGTGGCTACAATGACTGCGGGTGATTTCTACGGAAGCGAAAAATCAGTAGTGGTAGAAAAAGCCAATACAGTAAAAATAACTTTTGTGGACAATGCCGGAAACGAGAAAGTATTAAAAGAAAAAACGCCATTGAAAGACAGTGAGATTATTGATACTTCAGTAATGAATCTGAATAGTTTGAAAACTTTCTTGGCACAAGAAATAGCAGATGCAAAAGCCGAGGATGTATTGTTTTCAATACATTTAAAAGCCACCATGATGAAGGTTTCTGACCCTATTCTTTTTGGAGCCGCTGTATCGGTTTATTTCAAAGAGGTATTTGAAAAACATACAGCAGTTTTTGACGAATTGAACATCAGCCCAAACAATGGCTTGGGTGATTTATTGGTAAAAATCAAAAGTTTGCCAGCTGAAAAACAAGCCGAAATAGAAGCCGACATTCAGGCGGAATATGCTAAAAACCCTGAATTGGCCATGGTGAATTCAGACAAAGGTATAACTAACCTTCATGTTCCGAGCGACGTAATCATAGATGCATCTATGCCGGCAGCGATTCGTACATCAGGCAAAATGTGGGGTCCGGATGGTAAAGCCAAAGACACCAAATTTGTTATTCCTGATCGTTGTTATTCAGGTATATACCAAACAGTCATAGAATTCTGCAAGAAAAACGGAGCTCTTGACCCTGTAACTATGGGAAGCGTATCTAACGTAGGTTTAATGGCACAAGCTGCTGAAGAATACGGTTCGCATGATAAAACTTTCCAATTGTCAGCAGACGGAAAAGTTGTGGTGACTGACGAAGCTGGAACTGTTCTTATGGAGCAAGCTGTAGAGGCTGGTGATGTATTCAGGATGTGTCAAACAAAAGATTTACCGATACAAGACTGGGTAAAATTAGCTGTTAACAGAGCAAGAGCAACTGGCGTTCCTGCGATTTTCTGGTTAGACCAAAACAGAGCCCACGATGCTCAAATTATTGCCAAAGTAAACAAATACCTTCCAGACCACGACACTAATGGCCTAGATATCAGGATAATGTCGCCAACAGATGCTACACAGTTTTCGTTAGAAAGAATCGTGCAAGGTTTGGATACGATATCGGTAACAGGAAACGTTTTGCGTGATTACAACACCGACTTGTTCCCAATCTTAGAAGTTGGAACTTCTGCAAAAATGCTTTCTATTGTGCCATTAATGAATGGCGGCGGATTGTTTGAAACTGGGGCGGGTGGTTCAGCACCGAAGCACGTGCAGCAGTTTATGGAAGAAGGATATTTGAGATGGGATTCTTTGGGTGAGTTTTTGGCATTGGCTCCTTCTTATGAGCATTTGTCAAATACATTTGGTAATCCTAAAGCACAGGTTTTGGCAGATACATTAGACGAAGCAACTGGGAAATTCCTTGACAACGACAAATCTCCAGCTCGTAAAGTAGGTCAAATAGACAACCGTGGTAGTCATTTCTACTTGGCCATGTATTGGGCTGAGGCTTTAGCCGCACAAGACAAGGATGCTGAATTGAAAGCGACTTTCGCTCCAATCGCTGCCGAGCTTTTGGCTAACGAAGCAAAAATAGATGCCGAATTGATAGGCTCACAAGGAAAACCTCAAGACACAGGCGGATACTTCAAGCCAGATTTCGCGAAAGCTTCGGCTGCTTTGCGTCCGAGTGCTACTTTCAATGCGATTTTGGCGAAGATATAAAACAAGCATAGTATTTTTTGATAAACAGAAAAATCTCGAGAAATTCGAGATTTTTTTTTGTTAGGTAGTCTTTTGAATTAAAATTATTGTTGCAGTAAATTGTTATTTATTTCTAAGACAGGTATTTTATTATTTTTACCAATAAGCACCAAACCAGCCCAACTATGAGGTGATAAATCATTCTCCAATGCATCTAGTTTGGCCATTTTGAGGGCAATTCCACAAGAATTATTTTCTGATAAATTATTTAAAAAATCATTTACTATGATTTCGCTTGAGGTAGACGGTATATCCCACAAAGACGCAATAGTACTTGGAACTCCCTCGACTGCAAAACTTCTAGCTAAACTCATTATCCCTTCTCCTTTTCTTCTCATTCCTCTGGCAGTTTGGCAAGCCGTTAGAACCACCAACTGTGCCTTAGTATCGAAACTTTGATTTAGATAAACCTTTTTGTCATGAAGTGCAATAAAACCACCATCTGCTACACCTCCATGTGTAAAAAAAACTGCGATTTGATGTGTTTTGAGATTTTTAAAAACTGATGCACTGTCAGCTTTGTCTTTCCTTAAGTGAATTCCAGAATAGGAAAATTCTTTTTGATCATTAAAAGAACCTAAGGGTTTTAGAAAAGTGTCGTAATTGAAAACCTCTGGAGAAACACTTAAAAATTGATTCTCGTAATCTTGAAAAGATTCATTGGGATATTCTTTAAAAAACAAGGATGCAGAATAAGCATAAAATATATTGTAATGGTTAATCAAAAAAGCGTCTCTTTCTTCTTTGTTTTTAGTTAAAAATGCTTCGAAAGCTGGAAAAACGCCATCAAATGTTACTATCAAATCACTTTGATCAACAATTTGGAGAGGTTCTACTAATTTTTGAAACAACACAAAAGCAGGCTCATAATCTGGTGTTTGCCAAAAGAACAGGTAATTCACAACGCTTTGCAACCAAGTTCTTTTTTTTGAAGAATAGGCTAAAAATTGTTCCAATAAAAGCTCCAATTCTGCAGGTTTTAAATCTACTTTCTCAAACTTGATTTCCTTATTCGATTTTATACAAAAAACATAAACAGCCTCTTTCCCAACAAAATAACTAACAAAGTTCTGCTTCGTGGAATCAAGTTTTGAAACTAAGTCTGCCAATGCAAAAATACTTGTTTTACTCAATTCATCATTTTTGGAATTTATCTCTTCAAATAGCACCACCGCCTTACTTTTCTCCATAAACTGATATGCGGCCGAATTATCTTTCAAAATCAAACAGGCTTCTATGGCATTCTCGTAAAAATCATGGGCCTCGCCTCTCCAAAACAATTTCGTACCTTTTGTTTGCTTAAGTCGCATAATATCAATCAATTCGTCGGCCAATTTATAGGTAGCCAATGCTTGGGTTATTAAGCCGGATTCATTTTTTTCTTTAAACATTTTAAGAAAAAAATCGGCTTTATCTCTCAATAAGGTTATAAGGTATTCTTTGTTTTGAAAATTCTCCAATTTCTCTAAACTAGGATTTTCGTACCCTAAAATGCTTTTCTCTATTACTTTTAGAGCTTGCTGGAAATATTTAAGTGATTTCTCGAAGTCTCCACTTTGGGCATACATGAAACCGACATTGTTATAGTTTCGGAGATCATTTCCTATTGGATAATCATTGGGTTTTATTTGTTCTCCTTTTTGAAAATTAACTAAAGCTAATGCTGGGTTTTTATTAATAATATGGAGATAACTTATATTAAAATAGCCATTGGCTTTACTGATTTTTTCGTTTGAAAATTCAATCTGGTTTTGGTAGGCGGCTATCGCCTTCTGAACAAAATCTTGGCTGAGAACACTACAATTAAGATAAATATTACCGAGTGTGAGATAGCAAATTCCGATGCTCTCTCTAGCACCGACACTTTGATTATATTTAGGAGTTTTTAATAATTCTAAACCGTTTTGTATTTCTTTTTGTAAAGAATCAGCCAAAAACTTCAACTCATCCAAATCATCCAAATTGGTAACCCGCATAGCTTCAGACCAAACCTGAATAGACATTATTCTTACAAATGCCCGGTTTTGATTTAAGCCAATTTTATATGCCGACAGTGCATTGGCCTTTGCTTTTTCGAAATCGCCTTCTGCAAAATAATAGTCGGCATTGTCTAAATAAACATACGGATCGGTTTGTTCCGTATCTTGAGAAAAACCTTGAAAAACGAATGAGACTTGTAAGAAAAAATATAAATAAAATCCTTTTTTCATTCTTGAGAAAATTTTCTCAAGCTACAAAAAATCATTTAAATACGAAAACGCCATTTTTTACTTTCGAATTCAAAACTGGATTATTCTTAAACCTTTCTGAGCCCTCCAATATTTGTTCCCGAAGTGGCAACTCACTTATTGCATGGAATTGATAATATTCTGCTAGTTTCGAAGTGACATTTGGAACGCAAAAAGAAGTACCAATATTTGAGTAATTCCCGAATATACTGGAAACTTCGCATGCGTCTTTCACGACTACGTCAGTCACAAAATTGCCAATATTGTAAATCGGAATATCCTCGATAGTACACACATCCAAAGTGTTAGAAATACCAGAAACAGTGATTACGTTCTCTAAAATATTAGAATAAGCTGCCGGAAAAACATTGTTTTCTTCAAAAGTCAAACCGCTGTTTCCTGCCGCGGCTACTAAGCTGATTTTATCTTCACCAAGTTTTTGTATCACATACTCTAGCACCATGTTGCTTTCGCCTTCGTAACTGAAACTGCAATTTATAATATCCACGTTTTCACATTTGGAAGAGATAAGGGCACAGATAATATTTGATAATAAACCCAAGCCGTATTTGTCGTGGGTTTTGTAAGGAATCACTTCAATTTTGGTCGTAGATAAAGAATCTACTAATACTTTAATAGCTGTTCCCAATACTTCGGTACCATGCTTTCCAGGATGATCGTCGAAAGGATTGTTGTTGTTATTTACAAAATTATAGCCCATTATGTACCCTTCGAGCATATTTTCAGGATTATTTGAGCCATATTTGAGTGAATACTGAAAGTTGGTCGAATCATATCTGAGATCGATATTGGTATAATCAAGGCCAGTGTCGAGGATAGAAATCAAAACAGACTGCTGCGTGGTAGGTATTTGACCAATGTTTACTCCGGCAAGCATCGCTGCAGTAATTGGGCCGTTTGCCAAAGGATTGATATTTGTGGTGTCGGTATCGGTCTCACTAAAATAGTCATTTCCGCATCCATCCACTCTAGGTTTTCCACTCCCTGCTATTGGCCCGCCTTTGTTGATAATCGTAGAATCCGAGAACAAGCTCAAATCTACTCCTTCTAAAATATAAAAATATTCAGAATTGCAGCCATTATTAACACATAGCGGAACGTACGAAAGGTTATTTAGCATCAATTCTGTGTTCAGATTGGATATAAAAACAGACATTTCTTGCGGAATATCGGTTGGCAGGATGCTTTCGTTTAGATGAATGAGTTTACGGTCTTTTACATAAACACCCCCTTTAATATCTATGCAATGCTCTGGATAAAATTGCCCCAGAGAAGCATTTACAGCTTTAATACTCGAAAGAATCTTATTTTTAGGGTGTTTTTCTCTCCAAATATTTGTTTCTAAAACAGTTTGCCCCGCAGTACTAAACCCTGGAGAAAACAATAAAAAATCGGCTGCCATCTCAACCCTTGAACCTGTAATACTGTTATTCAAAAGAATGGCATGCTTACCTGTAACTTTTACATCTGTTTGCGTAAAATTTTCCTGAGGATTGGTAAGAATAGTGGTATCTCCTTCACAAATAATAATTTGTGAATAGCTAATATTCCAAACTAGTATAAGTATCCACAGCAGTGTATTTTTCATAGATTTATTTCAATCAAAATGTTTTATAACGGTATCTTTTCTGCGTCTTGATACCTGAAACCTAAGGTTGTTTTTCAATACCAATGTTATGGTTTCATTAAGGACGGAGTTCTGTTTTACATGACAAGCATTTAGCAAAACCGAGCGATTAGGCCTTATGAAATTAAAATTTCTAACGCTATGTTGAATATCTTTCAAGGTTTTTGCAATAATAAACAATCTGCCATCAATATAATGAATTTTTGTGTAGTTTTCGTTGGCTTCGAAAAACAGAACATCGTGAGGACAGATGAAATTTCGAACACTGATCGGAATAATTTCTTTGTTTTCCATGGCTATAATAGTTTATATTTAAAACCTTGCTTTCTACCTAGAAAAGTAAAAAGCAAGGTCTATTTTCCATTTTTATTTATCCTTATTTTTTAATAATTCCTCCAAAAGCTCAATCCGCTTTTGTTGCTCTTGAATCGCCTTGGTTAGGAATGGTATCAATGAAACATAATCCATTTTCAAATACCCATTTTTGTCTTTCCCAACTAAGCTCGGGATGATTTCCAGCATATCTTGGGCAAGAAAACCATAAGAAGGCTGTGAAGTTTCTTCTTTTTCATTGAAAAACTCAGATTTGTAGAAATAGCTCATCGGGTTCATTTTTTTAATCAAATCCAGAGCATCATTCATCGGCTTAATATTGTTTTTAAAACGACTATCGGAAGGTGTATATCCTTTCAAAGCTGTCAATGAGCCTGTTACATAAACATTTCCATCAACATGCAGCTTTTCGATTGGCTTAGAAGTACCGATACCCACACTGTCTCTGTCATCTTGTAATATTACCGAACCCGTAGTACTTTCCTTCCAGTTATTGCCTTTGAAACAATCAAGATACATCATCTCAAACCTCAATTTAGCCCAACGACATTTACCATTGGTATCCGTGAATTTAGCTGCGATTACGTTTTCACCGTTTACAAGTAGAGCATTATCCACTGCAATTTCGACCATTTCCAATGTTGGAGGAGCACCGAATGGTGTCAGTAAAGTTCCGTTTACATAAATCTCATATTCGTTATCTACAGCCACAAAAACTTTAGCACTTAATACTTTCTCTACGTCTGCAATCTCTATATTTTTTCTGGTATAAAAATCCAAGGTAGATGTAGGAGCGGGATACCAAACAGGGAAAGTAGGTGCAGTAGACCAAATTTCAGCCAACTCCGCAGCAGTATAACAATCGCTCACTGTATTTATGCCATCAATATGTATTCCTCCATTTAAGCCAGGATAACTACCTGGCAGTGTTGCCACAAAAGGGGTTTTCCAAAGTGAAGTATCATATTCAGGGTCGGTATTCCAATTGTTCCCAATTGTATTGCTTACCAACCATGTCTTATCTAAGCTGGTTTGGTAAAAAGCAGAGTCGCAACAACAACACGAACTGTCAGGCACTGAGCAATTAAACAAATAATCATTATTGAGCCCAATTTCTACTCCAGAAGGCGGTGAACCAATAAGTTCTGGGGCAATAACAGCACCAGGAAATGTAAAATTAGCTGTTGCTACCCAGTCGAAGCCATCCAATGCAACATTTAAACCTGTCATGTCTAAATCAAAACAGTAAGTACCATTGCTGGTAAGTGATGGACTCGTAAGCGTAACGCCCGCTGGAAGACCATCTTGGAACAATTCAAGTTTCAAATCCACCGTGCCAGTTGTTTGCTCTTTAAAAGGCACAGTATAATTGAAACAAAGTTGGCCAGTACCGCAAGAATCGGAGGTACTCTTATCAAAATCTACCCAGCCCGTAGGATTACCACTACACGAAAGACAAAGATTATCTATGTAGGCATAGCCGTAGTGTCCTCCTTTTAGACAGTCTCTCACCGCAAAAACAAGAGTAACTGTTTGATTTACATAAGCCGCCAAATCTACTTCTACACAAGTCCATTCTTTATACACTATAGAACCACCTGCATGGACACCGAAAAAAGGGTTCGTATTGTCAGCAACCAAAAAGTTAGACGAAGGTGCTGTGGCATCTAGAGATATTAAGCTACTAATATCTGAACCTCCCCCATCATAAAGGTATGCCCCAAAGCCTGGTTGTTCACTAGGGGGATGGTATGGACTTTGGGGATTTTGCATAACTACCTGATACCAAAAAGACAAGGTGGTTTGACCAGGCACCACCACAAAGCTCTTTTCCACTCTTTCGCCTCCATGGCTAGGGCAGGTGTTGCCAATTCTTAAAGAATGATTATTTACCAAAGGAGTTGGTGGTACAACAGACAAAAATGGAACTATGGGGTCATTTGGTGTTACTGTTTTATCAACCACAACATGATGGCTTTGAAGAGGATGAGATGAACAATTAACTCCAATTCCTGGATCAGGAGAACCGCCTAAAGGTAATGCACCAAAATTCCATGTGGCAATGGGCAAATTTGGGTCCGATATGAGTCCTTCACTTCCTCCAGTCCAAAATGCGTCCCAAACGGTAGCATCAAGCGAACCAGTTTCAAAATCTCCACTAACACACATATTGTTGGTGGTTCTAACGCCTCCATACCGAGACTTTCTATCTTGCTCTTCCATAATTTGGAAATAGTAATTAGCTAAATAAGCATCAAAAGTCGTTTCAGCTTGGGTTGCGGAGTTGCTATTGTACTTAGCTGAAGCCTCTTGTATAATAGCTTGAGGGATTTCGGAAATGTTAGTTGCTCGATTTTGAGCAAATCCGATAATAGAAATAGCTTGAGTTATTAAAATCAAAAGCAATCTCAAGTGGTTCTTGGGTAAAATGTTGAGCATAGTTTGCATAATTTTTAATTTTGTTAAATAGCCGCTACAGAGCCATTTCTATTTTTTTTACTAAAGTCTATAGCACCTTAGAAGGCCAACCGTTTAAGAAAAAAATAATCCAAATGTCGCCTTTGTCGATATATAGTCGTGGGTAGGTAGTGATACTTAATTCAAAAATTAATATTTTTGATATTCGCCATAAAAAAACCATTAATGGAAATTGATTTCAAAGGATTTTTAAAAGATCAATACATACTTAAACTATTCAACAAATACAGGTTGTTGCTGAGGGCGACAACTCCAGAGGATGCTTTTCAAGATGCCTGTTTAAAAACTAATCTTGCGATAGAAAATGGGCGTTTTAAAGGTGATTGTAGCATCAAAACATTTTTCATAAGAATCCTCAGCAACACACTTGTAGATGCACTTCGCAAAGAAATTAGAACTGGAATCGTAACGATAAACGAGGATATTCTTCTAGAGATAGAATCGCAACAAATAGCTGAGGATGAAGACACAGAGGAAATAAAATCCTGTCTTAAACAATGCATAAAAGAAATGGCCAATAAAAACCCACAGCTCACTGCAATGATGATGGCCAGGCATGACTATGAAAATTGGGAGATCGAAAAAATCATAAAAACATTCAGTAAGTCATCAAAGGAGAAAACTGAAACATTAAAAAAAATTCCTTTTTTACAAAACACATTGGAAGACCTTACGCTAAAGTTTGGATATTCTTCAAAAAATGTAACAGAGGTAACCCTTTCAAAATTCAAACAAAAACTTGAAATCTGTATTAGAAATTGTCAAAGGCATTGATTAAGTTTTGAAGAAGTATGCGACTAATATAAAAGAGAAAAAATGGAAAAATACGATATAGAAAAAATACAGGCCTATCTTTCGGGAAACTTGAATGAGGACGAAAAAGACTTTTTGAATAATGATGAGACTTTTGCTCGTGATTTGGCTTTTTATATAAATTACAAAAAAACCACAGACGAGCTTTTGGCAAAGCCTAATCTCTGGATTTCTTATAAAAAATATGTAATTTCAGGTATAGCGGCACTATTGGTACTAACTGCAGGTCTTATTTTTTGGAATCGTGATAAAGAAACACTTTTGGGTGATGAGTTTACTGAAATAAAAACACTGTTGGATAATAAAAACCGGCAGGACTCACTAATGGCAAAAAACAAACTAAAAGACCTTATAAAAAACAACAGTGCCTCCTCAAAAGATGCGAAAATTCTGTTAGAGAAGTTGGAGAAGAGATAAGTTTTAGTTATTAGTAAACAAATCCTTAAATTAAATCCTGACAGAATTAAACTAGGTTTTTTTATTTAACGGTAAAATATATTTCTTAATTTGTGAAACCTTACCCTGTTAGCATTAAATAAATTGAGAAATAAAACTATAATTTTCCTTTTTTTTATCTCCCAAATAAGCTTTTCGCAATCAACTGAATTGCGACCACATATTATTGTAAAAGGGCTTGGAAATCAAAGTTATATTAACACACAAAAAGACTCCATATACCTAAAAGGCTTGGAGAACTTAATTGACATAGAATTCCCAAATATTGGCGATTCAATCTTTTACCAACTTGAAGGTTTCGATTCCCAATTATTGAATTCAGCATTCCCAAAAATCCGATATACTAACCTTAGTGGCGGAAAATACCTCTTAAAATACAGACTTTCGAGTCAAAAAGATTTTAAAACCATAACCGTAAATATCGAAGAAGCTATTTGGCAAAAATGGTGGTTTTTCCCAATGATTGCATTTTATATTTTGCTATTAATTGGAATCGGTTTCTATTTCTTTTTCTTGTACAATTTCCGTCAAAAAATGAAAATGCAACAACTTCGCAACAAAATCTCCTCGGATTTGCACGACGAAGTGGGCTCCAATTTGAGTAGTATTGCCATTTATACCCAAGTACTCAAGAAAGGTCTGAAAGATTCAAACCTTTTGCCAATATTGGATAAAATCACCGCAAATTCAAAAGAATCGGTAACGCTCATGCAAGATACCGTGTGGGCATTAAACCCCAACAACGATTCTCCTGAGCGATTATTTAAGCGTATAGAAGCCTACGCCCGTGAAGTTCTTTCAGAAAAAAACATCAGTTATTTCCAACAAACAGATATACCTATGGAAAAAGTAAAACTAGATATGGAAGACCGCAAAAATCTGTATTTGATTTTGAAAGAAGGCATAAATAATATAGCCAAACACGCCGAAGCCACCAAAGCCTCGTTGGAAGTTTCTGAAAAAAATCAAAAGATAATTTTCACATTAACAGATAATGGTGTTGGCTTTGAAATAGATCAAAAAACAGAAGGAAATGGCCTGAGGAACTTTAAAGAAAGGGCTGAGGAATCAAATTTTGAATTGAAAATTGAAAGTGATGCAGGTAAAGGAACTATACTTTCTATATGTCTTTCTCACTAGAATTAGGGATTTTTTAGAATTGAAAACTATGCCAATTTTGTAGAAATAAATAACACAGAATGGTAGCTTTTTCAACAACGTATTTACAACAATTAAAACCTAAACCCAAGCAAATGATAAGAGTAGCCTTATTTGAAGACAACAAGAACTTTAGAGAAAGTTTGTCACTTTATTTGGCTAGTTCAGAGAACATTTGGATGACTGGCTCATACCCTGACGCCAGAGAGGCGGTTTCGATTGTGAAAAAGCAGAAACCTGATGTGATATTGATGGACATTGAGATGCCCTATATGAATGGCATACACGCAATGATAGAAATCAGAAAGGCCGTTCCCGATGCTAAAATCCTTATTCAGACAGTTTTTGAAGACGAAGACCGCGTATTTCAGGCCATTTGTGGTGGTGCCTCAGGCTATATCATCAAAAACCCTGACCCAGAAAAATATGTGCAGGCTATAGAGGAAGTGAATGGAGGCGGCTCGCATTTGTCGCCAGCCATAGCGGCCAAAGTGATGCAGATGTTTCAGAACCAATTTGTGAAAAAGGAACCAACATTTGTGGACCTAACAGCACGAGAAAAAGACGTGTTGGGTTGTTTGGTAAAAGGAATGA